>CAYSPT010000202.1:0-1533 GCA_964432985.1 uncultured bacterium | reverse complement strand
TGTACTGCCTCCTATTTAATGAATCGGCAGGTCAGACAAAAACCTTTAGCGAAAAAATGGAAAATTTTCTGTGGTCAACTGCGGGTACTTGCGGTAATGATTAAATTATAAAGAGCTGAATATATAGGAGTTGCAGAATCAGGTTTTAAATGGGTATTTGATCATGGTAATTGAGTTACCTTGCTGGTTGAAGGAAACCTTGTCCATGAAAGCGTTGATCAGCAACAGTCCCCTGGAATCGCCGTCGAGGTCCTTTTGTTGGGCGAAGCTCTCCACGTCGAATCCGTCTCCTTCGTCCGTCACGGTAATGGCCAGGCGGTCCGAGCGGACCACTGCCTCCACGGTGACCATCTTTTCCGGATCGAAGCAGTTCCCGTGCTCGATGGCATTGCGGATAGCTTCCAGGATGGCCCGGCTGATGAAATCGTTCATGTAGCCCATTCCCTTGATAACGCTGAACAGATAATGGGTCACTCCCCAGTGTATGTCTCGCATGCAGGGAAGCTTGACGTTGATGGTGTGGGTGATGTCAAGTGCCTTGTTGACCTCGCCCTGCTTGAGAAATGCCACCCTGAGGGTCCGGGACACCGATTCCAGAAGCGTCTGCTTGCTTAAAGGTTTGGCCAGGAAGTCGGACGCCCCGCGGTTCAGCGCTTCCAGGGTGTTTTCCATGGTGGGATTGGCGGTAATAATGATGACGGGAGCGTAGGCATCAAGTTTTTTCAAGCCGTCGAGCAGCACGGTTCCCTTCATGTGAGGCAGGTGGATGTCCAGGAAGGTGAGCGTTAACTTGCCTGCGAACTCCCGGTACTTCTCCAGCCCCTCTTCGGGATTGAAAGCGCTATGAAACGTGTAGCCATCCCTCTTGAGAAAAACTTTTATCAATTTGTGCATGTCAAGATCATCATCGATGATAAGAATGTTCTTGGGTAACGGCACGCTCTATTCTCCTCGTGTAATCATTTAGAAAGATAGGGAAAATTTACCAGGATTTTCTCTTCGCCGTAAGCTCCCCACCCTTAATTGGCCATTTCATTGTAGAGATTACAGAATGAAGAGTCAAGCACTTAAATGGCGGTTATCCGCTTGATCAGTTCGTCGCTTTTGCTTTTTGCTTCGTTCAAACGCTCTTTGAAAAATGCCTTGGTGTCGTCGAACTTCTCCTTGTAGCCCGCCAGATCGCCGTGCCCGATGACCGAAGCCCACTCCCTGACCACGGTGTGGAATTCCAGATCATCCCCCCGGATACCCTTGTCAAATAGCGCCGCCTGAATTGATTCCTCCAGCAACCCGGTATTGCGGAACAGGTACTCGGCTATTCCCAGCCGCAGCCTGAAGGGCGGCGTCTGGTAGACCAGGTTGTCATACGGATTTATTTTGAGCTGATACCAGGTGTCCACCATGGCAAGCAGGCTCAGGTGGGAGTTGGGTTTCCTTTCCTGTGAGTGGCTGCCCAGGCTGAACTCCCCCATGAGCTGGTCGTCCAGCAGGATGGGAGCGTCGCCGCTTCCGAACACGAATCCGGCGGCGCGC
>CAYSPT010000201.1:0-1553 GCA_964432985.1 uncultured bacterium | reverse complement strand
AGGCCGTGGTTCCGGGCGATGACACCGATCTGCGGTACGGGCAGGACGGTGCCGGTAACGTTGGAAGCGTGATTGACCGCGATCAAGCGGGTCGATGGGGTGATGGCCTTCTCCACGTCGGCGGGATCGAGCTCACTGGTGGGCGAACACGTCACGAAGGTTACCGTGACGTTGCGGGTCCTCTCCAGGTACCTGAGCGGGCGTACCACCGCGTTGTGCTCCATGGAGGTAGTAACCACGTGGTCCCCCTCCGCAAGCAGCCCGAACAGGGCCAGGTTGATGGCCTGGGTGGCGTTGGCGGTAAAGACCAGCTGCCGGGAGTCCGGCACGTTGAAGAACCGGCTCAAAACTTCGCGGGATTCGTACACCACCCGGGAGACATCCACCGCTCCGCGGTGCGCGCCCCGGCCCGGGCTGCCGGCCAGCTTTTTCAGGCAGTGCTCCATGGCCTCCCAAACCGCTGCCGGCTTGGGATAGGAGGTGGCAGCATTGTCAAAATACACCATTAGTTATCTCCTCAAAAATGACACTTCCAGAGGCTGCTTTTAGTTCAAAGTCACTGTCACTATTGCCACCATACCTGGAACATCTAAACCGTGATTACACTTCCGGCGTTGGTAAAAGTCTCGGCGATCTCGAACATATTGGAGACACGCCCGGCAACTAGGGTGTCCTTGGCGCCGAAATAATCAAGGCACGTCCCGCACACCAGGAGTTCCGCTCCCTGATCTTCCAGTTTTTTTAGACTTTCGAGGACATCCGAGCCGCTCACGGCCAGCTTCACGCCGCTGTTCATGAACACCAGTTTTCCGGGCCGCGGTTCGGTCTGAAGCAGCGTGGGGAAAAACGCCTTCATCAGTATTCTTCCAAGCTCGTCGCTTCCCTGTCCGATGCTGTCCGAAGAGATGAAAAAGACCGTTTCTCCGGTGTTTTCCCTCTCCTTCGCCAGAGGGAGTTCGGGGAGTTCTTTTGTTTTCCTGGCTACTTCCTCCGCCTCGAATGTGCACGTTTTGTCGATATGGATCACATACTCGTTTCCCCGCGGTTCGATATCCACACAGCACCCTGCGTTCCCCGCCATCCTGGCCACATTGTCGCACGCCGCCTTGTTGTCTACCAGCACCTGAAGCGATCCGGTTATCATTACATCCAGTTCCTTTTTTGCAAGTAGCACCGGCTGCGGGCACGGCTTGTTCCTGGCGTCAATCTGTTTCATTTCGCAACCTGTCTTTCTATTTATATTGCATAGGGGTAAGACTGATCAGGTTTCCATGTCTTCCGCTATCGTGCGAACATCCGCTCCCTGTTCTTTCAACAACTCCCGCACGGTCATTTCAAGCCGGCTTTCAAACGACAGCGACAGGCTGCAGCCAGCAGCCAGCGTGCGGGGGGTCGGGACCACCGTCACAGTCACATCCGCCTGCTTGAGTATCTTCTCAGCCCGCATGACATCGTGCACGGAATCGAACAGGGCAAGCAGTATATCCACTTCCTTTCATCCCATTCTTGACAGTAATGGGGTCCCATTCTTGACAGTAATGGGGTCCCATTCT
>CAYSPT010000200.1:0-1558 GCA_964432985.1 uncultured bacterium | reverse complement strand
TCTCCATCTTACCGGGTATACCCCGGGCCACCTCCACCACCAGCTTCTCGATGGCGGGATCGAAGAGCATCAGTGAGCCCCGCTGGGCGTTGATGACGCCGATGGCGATATCCAGCACCTGCTCCAGGATGGTGTCCAGGTTTGCGAAGTCGTTGATAGTCTCGCTTACTTTGTGAAGCGCCGTAAGCTCGATGACTTTCTTTTTAAGTTCCTGGTTGGCTTCGATAAATCCCGAGTAGAACTTGGCGTTCTCGATGGCCACGGCTATCTGGTTGGCGATGGTCCTGATCAGGTGCCGGTCGTTTTCGGAGAAGGAAGCCAACCCGATTCGCCGGTCGAGATACACCACGCCAAGAAGCTCGTCCTTGCCGGTGAAGGGAGTGCAGAGGATGGAGGTGATATTGTGGGCAATGATGGAGCCCCGGCTGTCCATCTCCTGTTCCTTGCTGGTGTCGGTGACCAGGATGGTCTTGCCGGTTTCAGCGGAGTCCTTGACCACGCTCCAGCTGATCCTGTCAAGCTCGATGTTGGGAATATCCGCCCGGGCTTTGCGGGCCACCCGGGGAACGAGTTTGCCGTTTTCCCCTACCAGGATGTAGCCGCGTTCAGCCTGCATGACCTTAATCATAATATCCAGGGAGATCCGCAGCAGCCGATCCAGTTCGAATACCGGGGAGACGATATTGGCAATCTCGAGAACGATATTCTGTGAGCGCTGCAGGTTGTCCAGTTTTTCCGCAATTTCGTAGATCTTCCCCATCTCGGTCAGGAAAAGTTGCAGGTCCTGCCGGAGCTCTGCCGTGTTTGAGTGGTCGGGATGGTCGGAATCCATACGGACGTCAATCGATTTGATCCCCTGCTGTACCGCCTTGATGGACTGGAGAAAGGCGGACATTGATTTTTCACGTTTCTGGTAGCGGTGCAGGAAAGTGCCGAACTTGGCCAGGATCCAGGCGTCCATGTCTATGGAGCCGCTGGTCTGGTCGATAAACTCCAGCTTAATGTTGCCCACGGTGATGATATCATGGCTCTTGAGGACCTGTTCGCTGATGGGGATACCGTTTACCAGGGTCCCGTTGGCGCTCTTGAGATCGTAGGCTACATAGTGAGAACCGTCACGGACGATCCGGGCATGCTGCCGTGAGACTCGCCCTGATGCCAGCACCAGGTCGTTTTCCAGTCCCCGGCCGATGTTCATGATCCGGTCGATTTCCAGGGGAATCAGGTCATCGCTCTTCTGTCCCTCTTCGGGTAGTTGCTTGATTATCGCCATAACGTTTCAATAATACCATAACAAAGACGTAATTAAAAAGCATTTGCACTGTGGTGCATACGGCTCCGCCGCTTGAAAACTGTTCCGTAGGCGGGCTGCGGTGCGATTATCGTACGAAGAGCAAAGAGCGGTGAGATATAGTCTCGCTGAAGACTGTTTCAGATTTCGCTACAATTGTTTCACTATTTGAAACAACCTGTAATCAGGCATCCTATCCCAGGAATAGTAATTATTCCTCATCGGTGAATCGATCCTCGCTTTCTTGCTCTTCAGAGCTGCCCACAC
>CAYSPT010000199.1:0-1704 GCA_964432985.1 uncultured bacterium | reverse complement strand
CTGGTAGTGGTTCGGCCACATGTTGGCCGAATAGCTCAGGAAATTGAAGAGCATGGGCTCGTTGAAAATGATCCAGTAATCCACCCGTCCGCCCATGCGCTCGACCACATCGCAACTGAACTCCACGAACTCGTTCACGATGTCGGGGTTAGTCCATCCGCCCTTATCGATGGCCCACGTGGGCAGCGAGTGGTGAAACAGCGTGAGCATGACCTTCATGTCCCGCTCCTGCACCATATCGATAATGTCGCTGTACCGCTGGAGGGCATCGGCGTCCTGAACCTGCCTGAATCCGTCGGCCACGGTTCCGCATACCCGCGCTTCTTCTGGATCCTGGGACACCAGCCGGCCCCAGTCCACTCCCAGCCGGTACACGCTGATTCCCGTCTGCTGCGCCAGATCGAGCTCCACTTCCGGTTTCGTCCAGAACTCCAGCCGCTTCTCCGGGACAGCCTGGTTGTTCCAGGCGGCCACCTTCCCCTGACGGGCGGCCCTCATCCATCCGTCCTCGAGTTGATCTTCCGCGTGCCCCGGAGCGGAGGCCAGGCCGAAGAAGAATTCGTCCTGGCTGCCGAAGGTTGCCACTACCGGACCCGTGCTGCGAGTGTGCTTTTCGTCGAAGTAAATATTTTCGTCGTTTTCACTGCTCCCGGTGTTACCGGATCTGCTTCGGTTCTCCGGAGCCGGTTCACTCGAGGGACCGGGTTCTGCCGTGGTATCGACCGGCGCCTGGTTCTCGTCCTGTTGTTTGGATTGGAATATGAGCAGCTTGTTGTTCTGGTAGCTGGACACGATGATCTCCCCCGTGCCGTCGCCGTCCAGGTCGGCCACCGCTACGCCGCCCTGGGCCAGGCCGCTGGCCAGGACCCGGGTGACAAAGGTTCCCGGAGCGGTCTGCTCCAGGAGGAATACCCGGGGGTCGCCGTCACCGGCCGCCACGATGTCGATGTCGCCGTCCCCATCCACGTCGCCCCAATGAAACACGCCGGGTGCGCCCTGGGGCGCCATGGGCGGGGAAGCGTTGGATTTGATTCCTTCCGAGATCTGCTCACGGGGCCAGGCCTGCCGGGGATCTTCCGGGATATCGTAGACGAATACCGCTGATTCGGGGTCCGAAGGCCGGTCGCTGGTGTTGGTGTGGTTGGCTCCCACGGCCCGGGTAACGCCGTCTCCGAACAGGTCGTCGATAAACGAAAGCTGAATGGATTTTCCGGCGGAAGCGTCAATGTAACGTTTTTTCCATAGTCTTCCCTGGTTTTCCAGCCAGGCAAAGGAGCCCTTGCTGCCGAAGTACTCGGCTGAGGCGATGTCCAGGTCGCCGTCGCCGTCGATATCTTTCACTGTAGGGATGCTGCCCAGCCCGTCGGCGATCTTCCTCGCTTTCATTTCGAAATACAGGCCCTTGCCGGTTCCCTTGAATACGTGAACCTGGGCGCTGCCATCGTTGAACATGCCCTTATGCTCTCCCACGGTTACCAGGTCTTTGAATCCGTCTCCGTCCAGGTCCGCGATCTCGGCATGATGGTAGAAATATTTCTGTCCCTTGGTGATTTCATGTTTCTTCCATCCGTCATCGAGCTGTTCAAACCAGGTCATGGCGCCTGCGTTCACCGGGGTGGTGGCCAGGAACCCGCTGGGCACGATGATGTCGGGCTTTCCGTCTTCGTTGATGTCATGGATGGAAGCGGCGTTGGGGAACTTGAC
>CAYSPT010000198.1:0-1726 GCA_964432985.1 uncultured bacterium | reverse complement strand
GATGAATAAAACTTCCGTACCAGGTGCGGCGCCCCAAGATCGCGCAGGGCCTCCTCCACCAGTTTGCGGTTCTTCGGATTTGCGTACTGGATGAGGGCACGCTGCTTTTTTCGCTCGCGGAAGGTGCGGGCCACGTAAACTTTCTCCCCGGTGAACGGATTTCTCCCGGTGTGGTACATGCAGCCGGATGCGGTCATGGGCAGCGGGATGAAGTCCTGAACCTGCTCCGGCTTGATGCCGCGGCGCCGCAGGAAGAGGGCCATGTTCAAAGCGTCGGCCAGGGTGGAGCCGGGATGTGAGCTGAGGAAGTAATTGACCAGGAACACCCGGCGCGGCAGGTTCTTGCGGGTCTGGTCGAACCGCTTGACGAAGGCCTCGTACACCTCGAACGGCGGTTTGTTCATCTGCTTCAGCACGCTGTCGCAGACGTGCTCCGGGGCGATCTTCATGTAACCGCTGATGTGGTTTCTGCACACCGATTCGAGGTACTTTCGAGGGCCCGGGCTGGTAAGCAGATCGTACCTGAGGCCGCTGCCGATAAACACGTGCTTCACGCCGGGGAGCGAGGAGATTTTCTCCAGCAGTTCGAGATTTTGAGAGTACCCGAGTTCGAGGTAATGGCACCGTTTGGGCAGCAGGCAGCTTCGCTCCCGGCACGCCCCCTCACTCTCCCATCGGCGGCACGAAGCCAGGTAGAGGTTGGCCGTGGGCCCGCCCACGTCGGTGATCGTGCCCCTGAAGTCTTTACGCTTCGCCAGCAACCCGGCTTCGTTCAGTATCGAAGCGGGACTCCGGCTCTGGATGATCCTGCCCTGGTGGAAGTACAGCCCGCAGAAATTGCACTGGCCGGCGCAGCCCCGGTGGGAGATGATGGAAAACCGCACGGTATCGATAGCCTTGATCCGGCCTTTTGACTGATAGGACGGATGGACATCCCGCTGGAAGGGCAGGGCGTAGATTTCGTCCAGCCTTCGGGTTTCAAGCGGCAGCGGAGGCGGTATCTGGATGACGCAGCGGTTTCCGTGCGGCTGGACCACGGGATAGGCGGTGAACGGGTCCTGGTTTTCCGAGATGGCCACGAAAGCCTTGTTGAAGGCAGCCTTATCCTTCTTTACCTCTTCAAACGATGGAACGGTGACGGGATCATCCAGGTTATCCATGGATTTTCGGACGATTACGGTTCCCCTGATACCATCCAGGCCCTCCGCCGCCTTCGGCGACAGGCGCCGGGCGATTTCCAGCACCGCCGATTCACCCATCCCGTACACCAGAATGTCGGCTTTGGCATCGAGCAGCACCGAGCGGCGCACCTTGTCGTCCCAGTAATCGTAGTGTGCCAACCGCCGCAGGCTGGCTTCGATACCGCCCAGTACGATGGGGACATCCTTGCCGTAGGCTTCCCGGGCACGGTTGGCGTAGACGATGAGCGCCCGGTCGGGACGCAGGCCCGGTTGGCTTTCCGGTGAGTAGTCGTCGCTTTGCCGGGGGCGCTTGTTGGCGGTGTAGTTGGCCACCATGGAGTCCACGTTGCCGGAGGTAATGCCGCAGAACAGCCGCGGTTTTCCCATAACGAGGAAATCCCGGGTGCTTTTCCAGTCGGGCTGGGCGATGATCCCCACCCGGTAGCCGGCGTGCTCCAGCACCCGGCCGATGACGGCGGCGCCGAAAGCCGGATGGTCCACGTAGGCATCACCGGTGATGAGAATGATATCGAGTTCGGCCCAGT
>CAYSPT010000197.1:0-1756 GCA_964432985.1 uncultured bacterium | reverse complement strand
TTTGTGTTCTACCTCGATCCGTACAATGAATGACCCTCTTTCGAGGACCGCTCACGACGCTTACCATCCATGGCGCGCCTCCGCTAGGGATCCCGATAGTAACAATGACTTCCTGTCATTGTTACGATCTACGTCCTCTTCATAAGATCATTCATTGCACTAACTAATAATCACAAATAAAAGCTCATGTGAAATGTATCCTCGCTTATTTGTGTGCCCTGCAAGATCATAAAATTCTAATTTATCTGTTGACTAATAACGGAAGTTGTCGTATCATCCCGGCTCGAACATGGTCTTTGAGCCGCGGACCGCTGATGGTTTTGCGTTTACATAGATGAAGGCCGGACACTGGATGCAACAGGTGTCCGGCCTTCACGCAATTCGAGATACTATGCGACCCTGGCGACTATCTTCTACTGGTCCTTGAACTGGCCTGAATAGTGGCCGGTGCCTTCGGTACGCTCGAAGATGAACTGGCATATCTTCGTGCCCGGGTGGATGGCCAGCGGAAGCGGGCTGGCGTTGTACATCTCCAGTATCTGGTGGTTGCTGATCCCCGGATGCATGAACGAGGCGGCGATGTGCACGAACAAACCCAGGCGGGCAAAGCGGCTCCGCCCTTCCAGCCTCCCGCATATGTTGTCAGGTAACGTAATCTTCTCCTTCGTTACCGCCAGGACCGACTCGTGGGGAAGCAGCAGGTAGTAGTCGTTGACCGTAATCTTCCGGGTGATCTGTTTGAAATCTGAATCATCGGTCACATGAACCAACTCGTGTACGTTCTTGTAAATGATAAAGGTGTTACCCACGTGGATATCGATTGATCCGGGCCCTATCTGTGAATCTTCGAACGGCTCTATTTTGATGTCACCGTTCTTCAGCAACTTTACCAGTTCGCTCCTGGCAATAACACTCATGTCCTTACCTCCGTCAACGGGCTTAACCTGACCCGCTCATTTCATCTGACGCAACGGCTACCCACGAAACAAGTGAGCCAATAATGCCATCCACTTGCTGCGGCAGCCGCAATAGTATCTTCTAGCGGTGGCGCCACTCCTTTAAAAACGGCGCGATTTTGTTGAACACTCCGGGCAGCTGGTGCACCAGTAGTTCAAGAAACTGGTCTGTGTGCACGAAATCCGGCCATTCGTCAAAGTTTTCCCTGGTCAGATCCATACCGGTAACCACCATATCGTGCAGAGTTTCGATTATATAATCAAGCGTCTTGTACATGGAGTCACCTACATCGCCCAGCCAGCAGATGGAGGTGTCCTGATACCGTATCTTCAACGCCTGGTAGAACTGCTCGCTGACGATGGTTTTCGGAAGCAGCCCCAGGTCCGTATACGGAAGTGATACACCTTTTTCCGCCACCTGGACGATTGATTCGTTTAGCACGGGGATGAACTCCACTCCATGCTGCAGGCAGACTTCGTTGAGACTTTCCAGCCCTTCGGCGCTGGCGCACACCGGGAAGATGAACAGCTTCTTCGGACGGTGGTGGGCAAAACCTTCTTCCACGCAGTAGCGGACGGTCTCTCCCGAGGCAATGCACTCGTCCAGCAGAAGCCAGGTATCGTCTTCCCACCACTGGCCCACCATGGAGCTTTTAACCACCCGCCAGCCCCGGTCGGCCCCGTCGTGCTCCACCCTGGTGAGCTTGAGGTAGGTGGTATCCACCAGACCGCCGCTGTAGATGGGCGGATCGGCGTCCAGCAGGTCAAGCGGCCGGCCTCCCCACAGCACCACGAACTGG
>CAYSPT010000196.1:0-1850 GCA_964432985.1 uncultured bacterium | reverse complement strand
AATCAAAGAAAAAACCGCTCCGGTATTTGGAGCGGTGTGGAGCAAAATCGGGCCGGCCCTCAAGGCGGTCGCCACAAAGCTTCGCCTGGGTGCGCTCTTTGGAGTACTGGCCGGTTTGTGGGCCAACCGCAAGGCCAGAGTAGTTATTCTCCTCTGCTGTTTCCTGTTGGTGCTGTCCCTGGCCGTTTTTAAAGAGCGTTCGCGCCTGGAGCCCTGGCTTCAAAAAAAAGGTTTGACCTGGATACCGGGAATATCCGGCTCCACCGTGGAGGTGGCCGGCGAGACTGTCGGAGTGCTGACAGAGGAAGCCGGCACGATTGTAGAAAGTCCCGAGGGCGGTGAACCTGCCTCAGTAACCCCGGAAGGAGCCCCTGACACCACCGATGTAGTTTCCGGGACCACAGTGGAGGCGGGTATGACGGGAGAGGCCGCCGCTATCCCGGAGCTTGAAGATACGGAAACAGGTGAGGACTCTGGACTCGAGTCTTTGAGCGAGTATTATTGGAACCTGAAATACACGGTAGACGAGCTTGAAAACATTATTTATCCCCGGGGCAAAGAGGACGGCATTGTTGATGGTCGTCCCGGTAATTACCGGGCATTCACCATGCTGGTGTACACCCGTCTGCAGGTTGCGGACGAGTATCAGAAGGCCGCCTACAAGATGTTGAAAACGCTTCATGAGCGGCGCCTTTACGCGCACCCGGAAGAAAATTGGCTGAAGAACCTGTTTCCTCCATCGGTGGTTGAGCCAAAATCCTGTTTTCTGATTCTTAATGAGGCGCTGCCAGAGGTGAAGCAGCTAATGGATGGCGATATGGGAAAAGAGCAGCTCTGGGCAGGAGAAGTTTTTGACATGGTGCAGGAAGCATATGATCAGTATAATTGCGCCCTCGATGTGCTGCAGGATATGAAGGAACATTACGAAAAGTCCAGCTGGCCGTACCAGGTGGAGGGTCTGCTGCTTCAGACACTGGGGGAAGAATCGGAAGCGTTGAAGGTCCTCGAAGCAGGAGCCGTCAAGTTCAAGGATGCACAGTGCGCCAACGCCGCCGGAACCATACACCTTCTCAAGGTTGACCGGGCCCTGAGCCGTGACGCTGTTGCCTATGCTCTTTCCCAGGCCAAACCCTGGCTGGAAAAAGCTGCCAGGTGGGACCCGAAACTGGCCCAGGCAAGAAACAACCTGGGACTGGTGCATCTCATGGAATCTGAGTTGAAAGGACGTGCTTCGTCCTCTTCGAAAAGACCCAACTTTTCCAAAGCTCAGAAACAGCTGGCCCAGGCCGTAAAACTGCACAAAAATGTGAGTGACGACCGAAGCAGGGGCAACCTGGCGGTGGTGTATTACTACCAGGGCAGAAACAAGCGGTATGCCGAAAAGGAAATCCGTCAGGCTTACGGACGCGAGCCCAGCACCAGTGAGAACGTCAACAACCTGGGTTGCATGGAAATACAGTGGGGTGATTCCCGCCTGTCTCTGGAACATTTCAAAGAAGCCGTATTCTGGATGCCCACGTCGTCCGTCCTGTGGAACAACTTTGGTTTTGCCCACCTGGTTCTCGGAGAACTGGAAGAAGCACGGACCATTTTCAAAAAAGCCGGCGTTACGCCTGACATTCTCCTCAACCTCAGTTTTACCTACCTCAAAATGAAAGAAAAAAATATGCATGTGGCTGCTCCTCGGCGCCAGCAGGAGATTGAGCCGGGCTCCATCATCGAAGCCGCGGCCGATGAATTGCTTGAAGAGCTGTAGCTGCCTTTTATACAAGTCTTGTTGATTGCATTAACGCATGCCTGAAAATCAAAAACTTGACAACTCCGGTATGGTTACGATAGAGTTGTTTGTC
>CAYSPT010000195.1:0-1850 GCA_964432985.1 uncultured bacterium | reverse complement strand
TTGTTAAAGAAGGTTTTCAAACATGAAAGGAATATAGTGTCTCAATGTGATTCAACCAACTGTCTCAAAATGAGGCACGAACTGATGTGTGATAAACTTCATTACAGGCATACCTGTCACAATTGAAAAGTAGGAACACGTACGCTATAATTGATCATTATTGGAGGACCGTATGAGCCTTATCGGAAATATTCTCTGGATAGTTCTTGGAGGAGGGATTCTTCTTTTTCTGGAATACCTTGTCGGCGGGATCGCACTGTGCCTGACCATTATTGGTATTCCCTTTGGTATCCAGTGCATTAAACTTTCAGTGCTGGCTCTGCTCCCTTTCGGCAGCGAAGTGCGCAATACACCGGTATCACCCGGAGCATTATCCACGGTGATGAACGTAATCTGGATCCTGGTGGGCGGGGTATGGATTGCCATTACACATTTTATTTTTGCTGTTCTCTGTGCCATAACCATTATTGGTATTCCCTTTGCCAAGCAGCACATGAAATTGGCTTCGCTGGCCCTGACACCGTTTGGAAAGGAAATCGTCTGATCCGGACCTGGAAAACATTACACCTTGATCCGGTAAAGATAGTAGTTTTTTTCGCAGCCGGGATCGACCGCTTTCTTGCTCACGTTGGTGCAGTAATAGTAGGCGAACATGATGTAGTCGTAACCTCTGCGTTTCCCTATACGGGCGGTGCGGGAGCACAGGAGTCCCATGATGCCTTTCCCCCGGTACTCGGGTACAACCGCCACCGTCTTTATCATGATTCCCTTTACCTTCTTGCGTGAAAAGAAGAAACGGAGCCGGTCGATGAAGGAGTCCAGGCGCAGACGGGAGTATTGGGGGGTGAAATCCGGCGGCCCCACCAGGAAGCCGACCTCCTTTCCGTCCGCCATGGCAAAGAACACGGTTTCCGGATCGAGTATCTTCAAAAAACTCGAATAGAGTCTGGAAAAATCATCGAAGGAGATTTCGTCGTAAAAAAGGTTATCCGCAAAAGACCTCAGACTCAGATCGTAAATGATTTCCATTTCACGTGTAAGATCGCTCTTATCCAGGTCTCTGATGGTGATCCCGGCCTCGGTGGCTTTCCGGCAGGATTTCGCCTGGCTGGCCAGATAGCCTTCCAGGTCGAAGCTGCGGGCGCTCTGGTAAAGATACGATTCATCGAAACCGTACCCGTCGATGAAACCGTGATAATAAGGTTTTACCGGGGGTTCCATGAAGAAGCTGAAGAAGTCCTTCGTCACCTCTTCCAGGCGGTAGTCGTACCAGGTGGAGTAGAAGAAAGGAAAGAGCAGGAAGTTCAGGTCTTTGAACCTGTCGCGGGCAAAATCCATGATGGTGGCAAACAGCCGTACATCGTCGATCAGTTCGATGAATCCCAGGTGACCGTAAGGTTTTCCCGAGTCGTCCACCAGCCGCTCGTTGGAGCACAGGGCGAAGCGGGCGACAGTAGTTCTGTCTGCCGCACGGACAGAAGTTTTGTCCGTCTTTTCCACCAGGTACAGCTCCGACGCCGGGAAGGCCTCCAGGACGCCTTTCACCTTGAGCTGGTAATTGTGAACCGCAGTATTGCCTTCATACAACCGTGTGGCAAAATCAAAAAACTCGCGGAAGCCCCCCTTATCACCAACCGTCACCCTGACAAACCTATACTCCTCGTCGCTCATATTCCATCCTCTCTCCTCAGCGCTTACGATTGGGACATCAGCATTATGTCATTGGCCGGTGCACGGTGACAACCTGCTTTTTTGTGATAAGAAATAAATAACGGAAAGTAATTTTCTGGAAACATTAGCCCGGATAATTCATAAACTTATTACTGAGATAAAAATACCGCTCAATTTAA
>CAYSPT010000194.1:0-1938 GCA_964432985.1 uncultured bacterium | reverse complement strand
TGGCGGGAGCCGACAAGGTTCTCGTAGTGGAACGTCTGCCGTATGCCGGCGGTATCCTTCCGCAATGTATTCACGACGGATTTGGCCTGGAAATTCTCAACCAGGCGCTGACCGGCCCGGAGTATGCGGAGCTCTATATTCAAAAGGCCAGGGACAGCGGTGTTGATCTGTGGTTTTCTTCACACGTGGTACGGTTGTATCCCCAGCGTCGTGCCCTGATCGTGTCACGCGAGACTATGGTCATGGTTTCCGCCTCCGCGGTAGTGCTGTCCATGGGGTGCCGGGAGCGGACCAGGTGGAACCTTTGCATCCCCGGCAGTAAACCGGCTGGCATATACACAGCCGGGGTGGCGCAAGCGGCGGTGAATGTGCATGATCGCATGGTTGGGCGACGGGCGGTTGTTCTCGGTTCCGGGGATGTAGGATTGATCATGGCTCGCCGCTTGACGCTGGAAGGAGCCGAAGTATCGGCGGTAGTAGAGAAGATGCCGTATCCCGGAGGCCTTTCACGCAATGTACAACAGTGCCTGCACGACTTTGGAATTCCTCTTTTGATCAAGAGCACGATAGTGAACATACACGGCTTCAAAAGGCTTGAAGGAGTCACGGTGGCTCCAGTGGGACCACGGGGCGGGGTAGGGAAAGGACGTTTCATCCCCTGCGATACGTTACTGCTTTCGGTGGGGCTTATACCTGAAAATGAACTGTCCCGGGGAATCGGCATTACCATCGATTCCCGCACCGGCGGGGCGGTGGTCGACCAGGACGGGCACACATCGCAGCCCGGTTTTTTCGCCTGTGGAAACGCCCTGCATGTACATGACCTGGTGGACTGGGTCACCGAGGAGTCAGAGCGGGTCGGCCGTGCCGCTGCGGAGTGGATTGAACACGGGGAACATCGGAGGAGATTCGATCAGTTTATTCCTGTGAAGGTGGGCCGTGGTTTACGTTATATCGTTCCGCAGAAAGTTTATCCCGGCCGACCGGTCACCTTTGCCGGAAGGGTCACATCACCGTCGTGGAAGGTTGTCCTCCGGGTGCTGCAGGGTTCTCGAAAAGTAATCAAAGAGGTCCCTCTGCCTTTTGTCACTCCTTCTGAAATGATTCGTCTTCACCTTCCGGAAGGTCTTCCCGGCGGACAGCCGGTTCTGATTGAAGTGAAAAAGAGGTGAGCGGTGTGACCAGAAAGATTATTTGTGTTCTCTGTCCACGAAGCTGCACGGTTGTAGCCGACCAGGACGAGAACGGTGAAATATCGATTCTCGAATTTCTCACGGGCCAACCGTGTCTCCGCGGTGAAGAGTACGTAAAAGAAGAAATGACATCTCCCATGAGAACGGTCACCTCTACCATGGAAGTTGAGGATGGATGTGCCCCTTTGGTCAGTATCCGCACCTCTGCTCCGGTACCGCTTCAGCGGGCAGCGGAGCTGGTCAGGTCCATCTCCGCCTTGTCGGTGGCCGCTCCGGTTATGTGCGGTCAGATCGTGGTGCGAAACGCGCTGGGGCTTGATGTGGATGTCGTTGCCACCAGGTCTGTGAAAAAGCCGGTGGGTTAACTCTAAGCGCCGTAGGGCTTGTACTGGTAGTAGTAGTAGTAGCCGTACCGGGACGAAATCTGGGTTTTATTGAAGATAAGACCGGTGGCGGGAGCATTAACATTCTCGAGCAGGCGTTTTCCCATCAGCACCGCTTCCCGGGAATGTCTCTCCAGCTCTATAACCAGTAACACCGCGTCCACCAGAGAGCCGATAATCGCCCCATCGGTAACCGATACGAGGGGGGGGCTGTCGAAAATAATGAAGTCGTAATGAGTGTGCATATGCTGCACCGCTTTGCGCATGGTGGTGGAAGAAAGGAGTTCCGCCGGATTGGGAGGAAGCGGACCGGTAGTAAGCACGTGCAGCCCGGGAACACCCGGGTCCTGGGTGTGGTCCTT
>CAYSPT010000193.1:0-2035 GCA_964432985.1 uncultured bacterium | reverse complement strand
GCCCCGGTTCGTCTTCCGGGACGCCGATTTTACCCAGGGCCACGGCCGTCTGCGCTCTGACGCGCCAGGCGGGGTGGCCGGTGAACGTGCGTACGATCTCACCGTCCCGGGGATCGCCCAGGCGGATGAGGGCGCGGAGGCACTCCGCGATAACTTCCGGGTCTTTGGCCGACTGGATGATGGCCTGCACGTAGAAATGGTACTCGTGGCTGTCGGTGGCCTCCAGGAAGCGGATGAGGCGCGGTTGGACGTTAGCCGGCGCGTTGAGGGCGATCTGCCCCAGGGGCTTGACCACCAGGTCCCCGCCGGCCTCCTTAATGATGGACGCCACCTTGTCCTGGGGCCAGTCCGTGCGGGTGCACAGCAGCGGTATCACCACCGGGATAGCGTCCTCCTTCTCGATCTGGATCAGGGCGCGCACGGCGGCCAGCGACAGTACCGGATTGTCCTGCCTGGTGAAATCGTACAGCTCCTCCCGGGCGTCCTTTTCGCCCAGGTGTCCAAGAGTCACGATCCCCAGGAGCTGCTTGCGGATGTTTCCGGTCTGGAGAAATCCCCGGGCCTCACGGTCCATCCCCAGCACCCGGCCCAGCTGGCTCAGGTGGTCCTTGACCTCTCCCAGCATTGCCTCCTGGTAGTAGTTCCAGAGGTACAGGAAGAGCATGGTGTCCGAGCGCACGATGGCCGGCAGGTCGTTGGGAAATTCGTGCAGGCACTGCACCATAAGTGGCCGCCAGGTCTCCAGGAACCGCTTGCGGTGACGGTCGAGGAGGATGAACCGCACCCGCATAACGACCACCATCACCATCATCAGGATGGCCAGTCCCACCACGGAGACGCCCGAGACGGCCACCACCCTGATGAGGGGATCGCTGTAGATGTCCATTCCGAACTCTCTCTCTATATAGTGCCGGTGAATCTGATACTATTTCTGCAATCGTCGTTCAGAAAACGAAGATAACACTTGCCCACAACAGAGTCAAACGGCTGTCATGCGATACCCTATCGTAGGTTACATAGCTATATACAAAAACGGATTCTCTTACTGTTGATGTTCCTGAGGTAAGTAATTACTTGTTGACGTATGTACTCATATATGAGTACAATTGTACTCAAAGGAGAGTGCAAAGTTTTGGTGGCTGTTTATTTGACAAAATCAAGAGTCCGACGCGATCTTTTTGCCCTGTTTTTCACTAATCCGGAAAAAAAATATTACCTTCGTGAATTAGAGCGATTGCTCGGGCATTCAGCCGGGAATATTCGCAGGGAATTACTCAAATTGAAAAATGACGGCCTGTTCCTGACTGAAAAAGCAGCCAATCTTGTTTATTATTATCTAAACATAGAGCATCCGTTATATGAAGAACTGAAAAACATCGTATTTAAAACGATTGGAGCAACAGGCATTATAAAAAAGGCACTTTCAATGATTCCCGGTATTTCGACAGCGTTTATCTTTGGCTCATTTGCCGCCGGGCCTGAAAATGCATCCAGCGATATTGTTCTATTGATAATCGGTGATTCTGATTTCAACTTGTTGAACGAAAAATTGGCTGAAATCGAAGAGTTCCTGAAGAGAGAAATCAAACCCACTATGTATACATGTAAAGAGTATTCAGAACGCATACGGGAAGGTGCAGGTTTTATTCGTGAGCTTTTGGAGAGGCCGAAGACGATGCTGATAGGAAATGAGAAAGACCTATAACCATCTCCTGTTCGGAAAAATAGGCAAGCGAAACCAAAGGCTGTTACTCTTTCACCGCTTTCATACTGAGCGAGATCTTGCCGCGGTCCTGGTCTATAGTGAGGATCTTGACCTTGACGTTGTCGCCTACCGAGACGATGTCCATGGGATTCTTGACGTAACGGTTGGCCAGCTGCGAGATGTGCACCAGCCCGTCCTGCTTCACCCCGATGTCCACGAAGGCGCCGAAATTAACCACGTTTCGCACGGTCCCTGTGAGCACCATCCCGGGCTTGAGGTCTTTCATGGACAGCACGTCGCTTCTGAACACCGGTTTGGGCATATCCTCCC
>CAYSPT010000192.1:0-2145 GCA_964432985.1 uncultured bacterium | reverse complement strand
TTGAAATCGTAACGGACCGATCGTTTGTGCATCCGCTGGTCCGGTTTTTCAAGAAGAGAGAGCTACGGCTCTAGTGACAGTCCTGGTTAAACCGTAGCAAAAGGAGTTGTGTTAGATGAAAATGGAAGATCTTGATCTCAAAGTTTCGGATGTTTCAGGGGTGTCTTTGCAGTCCTCCCTCTTCGGCGGGAGAGGCCTGGTAGTCACTCTTACAGCGGCAGTGTTTTTGCTGATCTGCCTGTCGGGTGCGCTCACCATTTTGCTGTGGCGCGGGATGCCTGCAGCCAGTACTCAGGAGAAGGATTCTTCTCTCAGTACAGACGACTTGAAAGAACTGGCCTTGAAAATGGAGGACCGGGGTGTTACCGACGAAAGTGCCCGATTTTGGAGCCAGTACCTGGAGTCTCCGGGACTCTCCCGCAAGGAAACCGCCAGCGCCTCCTTTCGTCTGGGAACGCTGTATCAAAAAGACAGGCAATGGGGGAAGGCGCTTTCCTGGTACTATCAGGCCGACCGGTTGAGTCAGGACGCCGAGCTCTCGGCAGATGTTGGGAGAAGAATCCAGGAATGCCTGGAAGGCATGGGAGCAGTAACGGCGTTAAGGCGCGAGCTTAAGGAACGGACATCGGTGAGCACCAAAGCGGATGTTTCCGAATCGGCATGCGTGGCTGAAATTGACGGGGAGAAGTTTTTTCGCGCTGACCTGGAGTCTTTGGTGGAATCCGAGGTTGATATGAAACTAAAAGCGTTGCGCGGTCAACTCCAGGGAGAAACCGCTCGCAAGGAGCGGGAGCGCCTGATCAAGGAAATGACGGGACTGTCAGCGCTCAGAGAGCGTCTCAACACCTTCGCGGTGGAAGAAGTTCTTTCGAGGGAGGCGCGGCGTCTCGGTATGGACAAAAACGAGGATGTGCAGGACTATCTTCGTCACATAGAACGGCAATTATTGGCTCAGCGGCTTCTTACTAAGGAGATTTCTTCACGGCTTAACATTACTTCCACTGACATCAACAATCATTACCTTGCTAACAAAGACAGGTTTTCCGTCCCGGCGGGTGTCCGGTTCACGTATACCGTAGTGGAAGATAAAGAAACTGCTGAAGCTGTCAAGGAGAAAGCACGCCAGGAGGGAGGTCTCACCCCGGAACTGGTCCCTGATAAGGCGCTTGAAATAGTGCAAAGCCCCGGATGGATGACAGAAGAAACGGATTGGAAGATGGATGTCTCGTTCGGAAGCCGCCGGGAGATCATGGATTCCGGAACGGGAGACTATGCGGTGGTTTCTCTCGAGTCGGAAAAGGGATACCTGGTGGCGGAAATCACCGACAGGCGTGAAACGCGTCTCCCGTCCCTGCAGGAAATCCAGAAGCAGGTCGAGCAGGATCTGGTTCAGCATAAGGCATCCGAGGCACAGGACAGTTATATGCTTCGTCTCTGGGAGAAATACGATGTGGTTATCCATTCTTCGGTTCTTTCACCGCAAAAAGATGAACCGGAACGGGAGCATTCCGGGGGGAGCCCCGGTATCAAGAGTATTCCTCTGAATAAAGAAAAAGGCTCAGATACGCTGTAAGCCAGAAATAGGAGCGGCAGGAATGAAGTCAAAGATCAAAACAGGTACAATTGCTTGTTTGATAAGTGCACTCCTCGTTTTTTCAGCCGGATGTGTACGCGAAGCCGCTGAGCAGACAGCAGAGTTTGACTACTCTAAAGAGTATCATCGTGGTCCTCTCACGGTAACCATCCAGGTTGACCGGGTCACCCTGTCACTGGCGGATGAGTTGACAATCCGAATCATTGCCTCCCTTCAGGAGGAGTATCGGCTCGATCCCCAGCAGTTTGGGGCTGATCTGGAAGGATTCGGTATCCGTGATTACCGTACGGAACCGGGAAGACTGGACAGTGAAGGACGCATGGTCGAGACCAGATGGTACCGCCTCGAACCATTTTTTACCGGGCAGTTGCAGCTTCCGGCATTGACATTTATCTTCCGGAGGCAAATCGGCGAGGAAACAGATGAAGACAAGGTCTACACACTTGCCACCGAAGAGGTTGAGGTTGAGGTAACGTCACTGCTTGAAAAGGACAGGGAAAACCTGGTGCTGCAACCTCCCCGGGGAGTAGTGGATCTCCCGCGTAAGCGAT
>CAYSPT010000191.1:0-2153 GCA_964432985.1 uncultured bacterium | reverse complement strand
CACTGCACGCCCCAGGGGCATGCTGTCATGGCTCGGAATGTGTATGATGTTCTGGGAAAAAGCGGTCTCCTGCCCGGGGGGGAACAGAAGCAGCAGTAACCCGGTGTTGGAGCGATGATGATTCAGCGGTGACTGGACGAATATGAAGGAAGGGACTCGTATGCGGTTTGCCCTGGTGTTCAACCCGTTCAAGTATAAAGTGCATGAAGAGAATCTGCGAATAGTGCAGAAGTACTTCGGGATGTTCCCGCCGCTGAGCATGTCCTGGGTGGCCTCCATCGCCCGGGAAGCGGGACACGAGGTCACCATCATCGATTCCCGTACCCTCGGTCTGAGCATGGAAGAGACCCTGCGGCGGCTCAAGGAGTATCAGCCTGACATCCTGGGATTCATGATGACTACGTACATGTTTCAGGATACGCTTGAATGGGTACGGTATCTGAAAAAGGCTCTCAAGGTCCCGGTGGTGGTGGGGGGATACAACTTGAGGGTGTACCCGCGCGAGACGTTGAGCCATCCGGAAATTGACTTCGGGGTGATCGAACACGCCTATGACACCGTCCCGCAGCTGTTCGAAGCGCTGGAAGGAAAAAGGAAGCTTTCCGAAGTAGCCGGGCTCGCCTATAAGGAGGATGGCGAAGTCAAGATCACAGCGGTGAAGCCGGTCGTCTTCGAAAAGTTTCCCAACCCGGCCCGCGATCTTCTCCCCAACGAGCTGTACGCAGAGTTTCCCACCGAGCGGAAGAATTTCACTGTCCAGGTGACCAGCCTGGGGTGCCCCTTCAAGTGCGTGTTCTGCGAAGCGGGACGAACCCCCTACAACCCGCGCACCCCGGAGACAGTGGTCGACGAGATGGAAGAGTGCTACACTCGCTACAGTATTCGGGAAATCGACATTTTCGACTACGATTTTACCGTAGACAAAAAACGGGTGATAGCTATCTGCCAGGAGATGAAACGGCGTAACCTGGATATTCTCTGGGCCTGCCGGAGCCGGGTTGATATCGACGCCGACCTGCTGGAAACCATGGCCGCCGCCGGCTGCGGACGGGTCTACTACGGGATCGAATCCGGCTCCCAGGAGACCCTGGACCGGATCAACAAAGGAATCACCCTGGACCAGGTCAGAAACACTATCCGTACGACGAAGGACCTGGGCATGCGGGCGCTGGGATTTTTTCTTATCGGCGCTCCCGGTGACACGAAGAAATCCATCAGGCAGACAGTGGGGTTTGCCAAGGAGCTGGACCTGGACTACGTTCAGTTCTCCAAGTGTCTGGCCAAACCCCTCACCCCGCTGTGGAAGGAAATGAAGAAACTGGAGGGGAAAGACTACTGGGCGGAGTGGATCATGGGGCACGAGGTAGACCGCTCGCTTCCCCGGCCCTGGACCGAGCTGAGCAACAAGGAGCTGGATCAACTGGCCAAATGGGCTTATGTCAGTTTCCATTCACGGCTCTCCTTTTTGATCAAGGCCACCTTGAAGGTGCGGTCGTTTTCAGAATTCAGACGTAAGTTCCTGGGATTTCTGGAAATGGTCTTCAGCCAGGAAAAACAGTCTACCGAGGACAAGGATTTCGTCGCCTACCGTGATCCCAAAAGACTGGATTTCTACCGGAAGATTGCCAAGTTCAAATGAACATTGTTTTCGTACATCTCGGACGGGAGCACCTGGGTATTGAGTATCTGTCGGCGGTAGTGAAGCAGGCAGGTCATCGGACAGCTCTGGCTTACGATCCGGGAATATTTGGTACCGAAGACAACGTGTTCCATATCCAGGCGCTTCAGAAGGTGTTCAGCCGCCGCCGGGAGGTGCTTGCTTCCATCGAGCGGGAGAAACCAGATCTGGTAGCATTCTCGGTTTACACCAGCACTTACCACTGGGCCTGCGGGGTGGCCCGCGATATTAAAGACAAGCTGAATATCCCGGTGGTGTTCGGCGGCATCCACGCCACCCTGGTTCCAGAAGAAATCATGAAAAACGATTTCGTGGACTTCGTGGTAGCCGGGGAAGGGGAACATGCGCTGGTGGAGCTGGCGGGGGTTCTTTCGAAGGTCGGCCGGCCTTTTGATAAACGGGATTACGAAAATCGTGATTATTATTGCGAGTTAGATTATTCCTCCGTCCCCAACCTCTGGTACCGAAAAGAGGG
>CAYSPT010000190.1:0-2160 GCA_964432985.1 uncultured bacterium | reverse complement strand
ATCGCTTACGCGGGAGATCCACTACTCCCCGGGGAGGTTGCAGCACCAGGTTTTCGCGGTCCTTTTCAAGCAGTGACGTTACCTCAACCTCCACCGCTTCGGTGGTAAGAGTATAAACCTTTTCTTCATCAGTTTCTTTGTCTGTTTTTTCACCGATTTGTTTCCGGAAGGTAAACGTCAACGCCGGAAGCTCCAACTGCCCGGTAAAAAATGGTTCGAGGCGATACCATCTAGTCTCGACCATATGCCCATCACTGTCCAGTCGTCCCGGTTCAGTGCGGTAATCCCGGATACCGAATCCTTCCAGGTCAGCCCCGAACTGCTGGGGATCAAGCCGGTACTCCTCCTGAAGAGAGGCAATGATTCTGATTGTCAACTCATCTGCCAGTGACAGGGTGACCCGGTCAACCTGAATGGTAACCGTGAGAGGGCCGCGGTGATACTCTTTAGAGTAGTCATGCTTCGCTGTTTTTTCAGCGGCTTCGCGTACACATCCGGCGGAAAAAACCAGGAGCATACTTATCAAACAAGCAATTGTAACTGTTTTGCTCTTTGACTTCATACTTGCCGCTCCTCTTCCTGGCTTACAGCGTATCTGAGCCTTTTCCTTTATTCAGAGGGATACTCTTGATGCCGGGGCTCCCCCCGGAATGCTCCTGTTCCGGTTCATCTTTTTTTTGCGGTGAAAGAACCGAAGAGTGGATAACCACATCGTATTTCTCCCAGAGACGAAGCATATAACTATCTTGTGCCTCGGACGCTTTGTGCTGAACCAGGTCCTGCTCGACCTGTTTCTGGATTTCCTGCAGGGCCGGGAGACGCGATTCACGCCTGTCGGTGATCTCCGCCACCAGGTAACCCTTCCCCGACTCTTGGGAGACCACCGGATAGTCACCCTTGCCGGAATCCATGATCTCCCGGCGGCTGCCGTAGGAGATATCCATCTTCCAATCCGTTTCTTCTGTCATCCATCCGGGGCTTTGTATTATTTCAAGCGCCTGACCGGGCCCCAGTTCCGCGCTGAGCCCTCCCGCCTGGCGTGCTTTTTCCTCCACAGCTTCGGCAGTTTCTTTATCTTTCACTACGGCATACTTGAACCGAACACCCGCCGGGACGGAGAACTTGTCTTTATTGGCCAGATAATGATTATTGATGTCAGTGGGAGTAATGTTAAGCCGCGAAGAAATTTCCCTGGTAAGAAGCCGCTGGGCCAATAACTGCCGTTCGATGTGACGAAGATAGCCCTGCACATCTTCGTTTTTGTCCATACCGAGACGACGCGCCTCCCTCGAAAGAACTTCTTCCACCACGAAGGTGTTGAGACGCTCTCTGAGCGCTGACAGTCCCGTCATTTCCTTGATCAGGCGCTCCCGTTCCTTGCGAACGGTTTCTCCCTGGAGCTGACCTCGCAACGCTTTGAGTTTCATATCAATTTCGGATTCTACCAGAGACTCCAGGTCAGAGCGGAAAAACTTCTCACCGTCAATTTCAGCCACGCATGCCAATTCGGAAACATCCGCCTTATTGCTCACCGATGTCCGCTCCTTAAGCTCGCGCCGTAACGCCGTCACTGCTCCCATGCCTTCCAGGCATTCCTGGATTCTTCTCCCGACATCCGCCGAGAGCTCGGCGTCCTGACTCAAACGGTCGGCCTGATAGTACCAGGAAAGCGCCTTTCCCCATTGCCGGTCCTTCTGATACAGTGTTCCCAGGCGGAAGGAGGCACTGGCGGTTTCCTTGCGGGAGAGTCCCGGAGATTCCAGGTACTGGCTCCAGAACCTGGCGCTTTCGTCGGTCACACCCCGGTCCTCCATTTTCAAGGCCAGTTCTTTGAAGTCGTCTGCACCGAGAGAAGACTGTTTCTCCCGAGTACCGACTGCCGGTATCCCGCGCCACAGCAAAATGGTGAGCGCACCCGACAGGCAAACCAGCAAAAACACCGCCGCTGTCAAAGTGACTAGCAGGGCTCTCCCACCGGAGAGGGAAGATTGCGGAGACACTCCTGAAACATCCGAAACCTTGAGATCAAGATCTTCCATTTTCATCCAACACAACTCCTTTTGTTACGGTTTAGCCGGAACTGTTACTTAAGCCGCCGCTCTCGTTTCTTGAAAAACCGGACCAGCGGATGCACAAACGATCGGTCCGTTACGATTTCAA
>CAYSPT010000189.1:0-2252 GCA_964432985.1 uncultured bacterium | reverse complement strand
AGCCCCTATTGATGGGGCTTTTCGTGCATACTAGCCACTAAATTAAGCGCATCGTTACATCCCGAATTATTGTCTGGACCGATAGAGAATGTAATTTTGGCATTGATAATTCCAAATTGAGATCAAAAATGGAATTACTGTGCCGGCCCGCCATGAGTACGATACATGAGTCCCAGCAAAACACTCCATTAAAAAGTATGTTATGTTCCTTGATCTTTTTGAATGTATAGTTTATAGTATTCATAATGACTACTACAGATAACCATAAATGGCTCGATATGAATAGTGAAATGCTGGAGAAAGCCTTACAGCTTCTGGCTATTCGTTTGGAGTCAAACAAAGCTGCCCCGGTAGAGTTGGTGCTCTGCGGCGGATCGGCTTTGATCTTGACCCGTCTGGTAGCGAGGGTTACCCGCGATGTCGATGTGGTTGCCCTTATGCGAAACGGGAACCTGTCATCGCCGGATCCGTTGCCGGATGACCTGCTGAAAGCTGCCGGGGAAGTGGCTGAGGATCTAAACCTGCATGCCGGGTGGCTCAATAATGGTCCCAGCCGCTCGGAAGGCGGGCTCTTCCAAATGGGATTGCCGGAGGGATTCGTCGGACGCCTTACCGCCAGGGAATATGGACATTTCTTGCGTATCCATATTATTTCCAGACTCGATCAGATTCATTTCAAACTCTATGCCGCTGCCGACCGGGGCGGCTACCATATCCAGGATCTGCTGTCCCTCCGTCCGACAAACGAAGAAATAGAAGCCGGTGCCCGCTGGGCTATGACGCACGACGTTTCCGAGGGCTTCGCCGAAATTCTCAAGCAGATGCTGACGGAATTGGGGTATGATCATGTTGCTGAACGATTATAAGGTAGAGTTCAGAGAGAGAATGCTCACGCTTCTCTGGCGCCAATGGGTTGCTCTTGGCGTTAGCGGAAACGTGGTTCCCTGGCAGGGGACTGTCATCGACCCGGAAGCTTTGCTGCTGGTAACGTGCACGATAGGACGCCACGATCCGCGCCTCTTTGATGCTGTCCTGGAGTGGATCGAAATCAATGGTCGTTACCTCAACATCCAGCGGATAAAGAGGTTGATGGCCGCGGAGTCCTTCACAGGAAAAATGGTATTGAAAGCTGTTGCCGCAACAGTGAAGAACTCGGTCAATGGAAAAAAATGGGCGCACCTTTCAAGCATTTCCCGGAAGCGCGGAGGAAAAAAGGAGCCGTTGTTCTTTCTGAGTGACGGCCGTCATGTGCCATTGGTAAAGAATGAAGATGCTGTCTTCCTGGCTTATGGATTTTCCAGGGAACGTTTCACAGGAAACCCGGAGCGCAGCGTTGCTCAACGATTCCGTCCGGAAGCCGACTGCAACCTGTTGCTTAAACTAAGGGCGCTCCTCGGGGTGAACGCCCGATGCGAGCTCCTGGCCTATTTATTAATACATGGTCAGGGGAGTCCGCGTGCAATTGCGCGTTCGTGTGGATATTCTCCTCCTGCGGCCACCAAAACCCTGGCAGAGATGCAGGATTCGGGCTACCTGGTGTCACGCGAATCCGGACGGCGTAGAATTTACACGCTGATACCAGAAGCCTGGAAAAGCATTTTGCTCGCTGATGAATCCGTTCAGAAATGGTATTCATGGGGACCGCTGTTCAGCGCCCTGGAGCACATCTGGCTGTTTCTTATGCGATCGGACCTGTCCGATCTGTCGGCCCTCGCGCAGTCTTCGGATCTGCGGCGCCTGCTTCATAAGGAAGTTATTCCCAGGCTAAATCAGTCCGGCTGTCCCTTTGTTTTTGGTGACTATACGGCTTTTCCAGCGGAGGAACTGATCCCGGTATTCGTTGAGCGCGTCAGGAATTTTCTGGATTCTCTCGGTCAATAATTAACCGTTTTCCCCGACAATGAGCTTGTTAAACATCTTAACCTGCTGGTCCCGGTTCCTGACGGAGGCGATGGGGCGGAGCTTACGTTCTGTGAAATGTTCTGCTCCTTCGTCGTCTGCTACGTCTTTGAGATATTCCAGGATACTTTGATCCAACTCCAACAACTTGAGCATCTGGCAGACCCTCGCCCGGCTGACTCCGAATCTCCGGGCCACCTCGGCTTTGGATGTAACTGAGGGATCCTGTAAAACCTCGGAATATTGCAGGGCGATGTCGATGGGGGATGATTGACCGGTTACGGTGCCGGGGAATCGATCCGTTTTTCGCGAAAAACGCCGTTTATTCACCGCCTCACGAAGCCGTGTCCCCA
>CAYSPT010000188.1:0-2275 GCA_964432985.1 uncultured bacterium | reverse complement strand
CTGTCTCATTCCCGTCACATGTACGGGGAATTTGTGTTCTCCCAGGACATTGCCACCTGGATCGGGTGTCACCGGCGGGCTTTCGAGCACTTCGGTGGGGTGCCTAAGAGAATCGTCATCGATAACCTGAAAGCCGCTGTTATCAAGGCTGCTTTGCACGATCCTTTGATCACCAGAACATACCGGGAGTGCGCAGAGCATTACGGATTCGTCATATCTCCTTGTAAGCCGGGAACACCTGCCCACAAGGGAAAAGTGGAACGAGGTATTGCTTACGTCAAGAAGTCGTTTTGGCCTGGCCGTGACTTCAATGACACTGCCGATGCCAACACTCAACTCATCGACTGGATTATGCTGAAGGCCGGACTCAGAATCCATGGCACCACCAAACAGCCACCGCTGGTTGTATTCGACCAGGTCGAGCACTCAATGCTCCAGCCGCTGCCGGAAACTCAGTACGTCATGTCGACATGGAAGAAAGCAAAACTGCACGACGACTGCCATATTGTGGCCGACAAGTCGTACTACTCGGCCCCACACCGGTTCCGCAGCCAGCAACTCATCGTCCGGATTACCGACACCATGGTTCATATCTTCCACAAATATGAACTCATTGCCAGCCATGTTCGAGCTCACCGGCCTGGAACCAGGCGGACCAACTCGGACCATTACCCGCCGGAGAAGGCCGCCTTCCTGGAAAAGACACCGCAATGGTGCTTGAGAAAAGCACGGGAGATCGGTCCGGCAACCTTCAAGTTGATCCTGACGATACTTTCCGGTCGCCACCCGTGTGACGGACTGCGAAGAGCCCAGGGAATCATCGGTCTGGGAAAGCGATATGGCTACGATCGCCTTGAGAATGCTAGTAAACGAGCACTCCACTTCGAGGTTTATACCTACCAGTCAATCAAGCGGATACTGGAAAAAGAGTTCGATCTCTTGCCCCTGGAACTTCCGGAAGAAGCAAGCACAACACCTATCAGAAAAGCCTACACCTTTGCCCGGCCTATCGAGGATTTCATACGTAACACCAAACACTAAGGAGGAATATTCATGGAGATGATTCACCAGATCCAACCGTATCTGAGAAGACTGCGACTTTCAGGAATGCTGGACACACTGGAGGTTCGCCTCCAGCAAGCGGTTGCTGAAAAGATAAGCTATCTTGATTTCCTGGCCATGCTCTTCTAGGACGAGGTTGAGCGCCGGAACATGTGTCAGCTCGAGCGACGTCTCAAGAAGGCCGGATTTGCTACAGACATGACCCTGGAAGGATTCGACTTCTCGTTCAACCCTAACATAAATCGGCAACAGATCTACGACCTGGCTACCACCCGGTTCATCGAACGGAAAGAATCAGTTATCTTCATTGGCCCGGCTGGCGTGGGCAAAACGCATCTGGCCTGTGCCCTGGCACACCAGGCGTGCCGAAAAAACTACGATGTGCTGTTCGTGAAAACCACTCATCTGTTGCGGCACCTGAATCAGGGACGGGCTGACGGGACATGGGAATCGAAGCTACAACAATATCTAAAGCCAGCCCTTCTTATCCTCGACGACCTGGGTTTGAAACCGTTCGGTCGGCCGGCGGCGGACGATATCTACGAGATCATTGCTGAGCGGTACGAACGGGGCTCCATGATTATCACTACGAACAGAGCTATCAGTGAATGGCCTGAACTATTCGGTGATCCATTGCTGGCCTCAGCAGCTCTAGACCGGATCGTCCACCACGCCCACGAGATCGTCATCGATGGTCCATCCTACAGAGCAAGGAAGAGGCACAACAGGAAAAAAGGATTGAAAAAGGAGAAGAAAAAGTGATGTACTGATTTTCAGAAAGCCCTGGCTAAAAGAGGGGGGTCAAAGTTATGGCCAGGGGGGTCAAAGTAGCAGGCCAACGACACCCCAGAAACCGGTCCAGTTTTATGTTAGACTCAGAACTGGATCAGGAAAGGAAGGCAGCGTCGGTCAAAGAAGCCAGCCGGTAGAATGGCGTCACCTAACGAACCTATTACTGTTGGCGCAAATAATATGACGGACTACGTCTTGATCAAGCCAAGTGTTTTAAGGATATGGAGAAATAAACGCCTGGCTGAAGATGCTTATAGCAGATCTCGCCCTGGATAACGCCATTTTGAAAGAGGCGTACAAGGGAAAATACTAAGCCCGGCTAAGCGGCGCCGTGCGGTTGAACATGTATGTAATACATTGAACGTTTCCGAACGCAGGGTTTGCCGGGTATTAAATCAGCCGCGTTCAACTCAAAGACATC
>CAYSPT010000187.1:0-2283 GCA_964432985.1 uncultured bacterium | reverse complement strand
TCCGGCCCTGGGACTATGCGGGAGTTTCCCCTGGATTAGCGCGGTGCGTTACACCTACCACGCTGCCAATACCACCCTCAGAGATGTTGCCCGGGATCGGGCCCTACCCTTTGTTCCACAGCTTCCGTCCTTTGAGAAACTGATGGACCAGGAAGGTGAAAAAGAGTACTTTCTGGACGAGGAGCACACCACCATCAAGGGCTGCCGGCTCATGGCCAAAAACGTCTTCGAGATGCTCGTAGCGGAAGAACTTATTCCTCTTCCTTGACCGCGCCTTCTCTTACCTTCACCAGGCGGTCCAGAAAGGGCTTCACGAAGAACAGGCCCAGGAAGATGGGCAGTAAGCGGTTGGCGAAGGTAGTCAGGAAACTGGCCGCCAGCAGCCGGTCCTGTGACGCGAACCGCGAAAAGAAATACACGATGGCCGACTCCCTGGTCCCCAGCCCGAACACCGTCACCGGTAGGACGGCGATGAGTATACTCAACGGACCGAAGAGCAGAAACGTTTCCACCGGCACCGAAGCACCCAGGGCTTTAAGCAGGAGCCAGGTGTTCAGTAGCTGGCACCCTTCAAAGGCAAGCGAGTATCCCAGCAAGACGCTCAACGGGAAGGGAAGAAGCAGTTTCCGGCACACCCGAAACTCACTCTCGGGCAGTTTAAGCAGCTTCAGGAACACCTTCACCAGACGGCTCACCAGCGGACTTCCCCCCAGGAACACCAGTGCCCAGAACAACGCAAAAAGCAGCCACGCTCCTATCTTTTGCCAGGGAACCGCCACCACCAGCGCCAGTCCGACCAGGGCGCATGAGGCCAGGGAAATGAAGCTCAGTGCATATCCCATAACGATGGAAACTACTCCCCTGGTATAGGGAAAACCATGCTTGTTTTTCAAGTATGCCGCCCGGCTCAACTCTCCTGCTTTGAACGGGGTAACATTCTTGATAGGCAGCGTCCCCATCCGCAGGATAAGTGTTTCAGAAAAAGACATGCGGCAGCCCAGGATTCTGAGCATGAACCGGTACCGGGGGATGGTAATAGCGATATGAGCGGCGGCGGAAACAACCAGGCTCAGGACGAACAGCGTGATGTCGGCCTGTTTCAGTGCTTCAACCACGTCTGACAGCTTTATTTTCGAAAACAGCACGGCAAATATGGCGATAGTGATCAGCCACACCGCCGAAAATTTAAGAATTCGCCTGGTTTTTACCGTCATGAGAGCAGCTTTCGTTTGATCCTGA
This sequence comes from uncultured bacterium, assembly GCA_964432985.1. Classification (GTDB taxonomy): domain Bacteria; phylum Muiribacteriota; class CAYSPT01; order CAYSPT01; family CAYSPT01; genus CAYSPT01. The sequence continues at coordinate 1,044 of CAYSPT010000187.1, read as the reverse complement.
GAAGATAGTACTTTATGTAAAGGAAAAACCGGTAATCCCTGCCCTTGATGGCGCCCACTATTTGCAGAAAAATGGTCACCGGTTTAGGGATGGAACCGAACAGGCGGTACAGTTTTTTATAAACGATGAATCCGGTGGCTGATTCTCCCAGCAGCGGCAGGAACTTGTAGAACATGGAAAAGTTGCGGTTTACTTTCTGCATCCACTCGTTCTCCACGGCTTCGCCGTGAAAAAAATTGCCCGTGTCCCCGGCCTCGATGGCAGCCACATCTTCGCTGTCAAGCAGGCCATGGCTCAGTGCGGATTCGATGACGGGCATCCGTGGGAAATAGGTCAGGTTGTGGACTTTGATCCGGTTGAGATACCGCAGGCGGCTGTAGAAAAGCGCGCCCTCTATGTGGTCCTGCTGCGACTCCCCCGGCAGCCCGAACATGTGGTCTATATCGTACCTCAGCCCCGCCCGGTCACAGGCCTTGAAAGCTTCTAAAGCACGGCTGTTGGTCTCGGTACGGTTGAGGACGGTGCGCTTCACCTCTTCGTTCACCGTCTGCATCCCGAACTCGATACAGTAGCAGCCACTATCCTTCAGCATCCGGGCCAGCTCCTCGTCGAGAAGATTAACCTTACCGAAGCAGCGAAACGGCACGCCGATTTCTCGCTTGAACCTCCCCAGCAGCTCCTCGAGCCAGACCCGGTCGGTAAAGAAGAGGGCGTCGTTGAACATGACCTCCCGGAACCGGTACCGCTTCTGCATAGCGGTTAGCTCCTGAAGTATGGAGTCCACGCTCCGCTTCCGGTAATACCTGCTGCCGTACAGCTTGTTAATGTAGTGCTCACAGCAGTAGCTGCAGCTGTAAGCGCATCCCCGGCCGGCCATGATCAGGTAATCGTCCTCGTAGTTGACTTCGCTTTCAAAAAGGGACTTATCGGGAAGCGGCAGCCCGTCCAGGTCCTCAACAAAAGGAGCCAGTTCATTGTTTACTACTATTCCCTCTTTTCGGTACCAGAGGTTGGGGACGGAGGAATAATCTAACTCGCAATAAT
>CAYSPT010000186.1:0-2308 GCA_964432985.1 uncultured bacterium | reverse complement strand
TATTCCTCATCGGTGAATCGATCCTCGCTTTCTTGCTCTTCAGAGCTGCCCACACCTTGAACATGTGATTATGGAAAGGACGAGTGGTGGGTTTCCCAGAAGCGGGGCTTGACCAGTCTGCTTTTGCACATTCGCTCTATATCAAGACCGTCACGGTTAAGCATGTTGATAAACCGTTCGCGCGATTCCGGTCCTGTTTTCCCCATGTCCCGGTACTGGTCCATAATATTCTGCCAGGCTTTGTCTGAAGCCACCCAATCGTTGATCGGCTTGACCCGGTGCAGACGGTCCAGGGAGTCGAGCATGACCCAGCCGTCACAGAAATCCTTCCACAGGATGCTTCCGCGGTCCAGGGAGTAGTAGGACCATTTATCTTTCAGACCGCCGAATGGTGACCCGGGCACGTCGAATCCAACCGGTTGTTTAACCTGCTCGAAGGCCCGGTCAAGAACCCCGCCGAACGGGTAGTATACTTTCATCATTATGGGGTGGAAGGCAAACAGCCCGAACCGGTTGAAAAACGGAGCGTGCAGGTTGATCATGAACACCCTATCGCCGGCGGTCTTGTAAATCAAATTGCCCAGCCGGTCGGCGGGCGGCGTGAACTTTTCCAGGAAGAGAAACTTGGGCTGGTGGAACCGGGTAAAGGCGTGATGCAGCCCGCAGAATACCAGGGACTTGAGATTCCGGTCCAGGATTTCCTTTTTGAAGACATACCACATGGAGCCGTCCCCGAAAACATCATTCTTGTGCTCGATAGGCTCCTGGTTGACGAGCTTTTTTTTAAATTCACTGAAATTGGTATTGAGAAGGATCAAACGGAATTTTTCTCCATCGTCGGGAATAGTGCAGTTCAGCTCCCAGACCGCCTGGTAGATACTCAAGTACTCTTCATAATTCCAACTGTAGAACCACTCCCGCATCATGGAGATAACTGCTGCCCGGTCAAACTCGGGAGCGGTTAAAACCCGGTCGGCCAGGCCCTGGTGGGAGTGGCTGCCGAACTCGATACAGAGCCGGCGGACCCCGTGCTCACGGTACAGGTACGGAACCAGTGAAGCGATAAAAGAGGAGTCTTCCGCGGTGCGGTGCTGCTCACCGATAATGACCACGTCGTGGGTATCGAACTTTGCTCCCACGTACTTCATGGGATCCTGCCCGTGCTCGTTCAGGTAGCTGACATACGGGTTCAGTTCATCTGCGGTAAGGTCGGGATAGGGTGACGAAAAGGGCGTGTTGTACAGCACGTATCCGATGAGCATCACGAGTGGCACCCCGACCACGATGCCAATCAGGATGGCGATATACTTCAAAATGGTTTTGATAATCTTCATGGTACCTGCTAGCTAATATTTTGTCAGGAGGAGCTCATCTCCTCGTACATGGTAAACATTGCTGCATAGGTGCCGTTCTGTGCGAGCAGCTCGGCATGTGTTCCCGACTCGGTGATCTTTCCTTCGTTCAATACGTAAATCCGGTCGGCCATCAGCACGGTGGAAAACCGGTGTGAGATAAGTATTGTGGTCTTGTTCTGAATGAGGCTGCGGATATTTGAAAAAAGTTCGTATTCCTTCTGTATGTCGAGAGAGGAGGTAGGTTCGTCCAGAATGATCAGTTCCGGTTCGGAAGCCAGCGCCCTGGCCAGCGCCAGTTGCTGCTTCTGCCCGCCTGAAGTATCGTACAAGCCGAACATCCGGCCCAGCAGCGTGTCATATCCCTCGGGCATATTTTGAATCAACTGATCCACCTTTGTTTTCTTGGCGATGCCCTGAACAGTATCCGGAGCATCCAGCAGCTTTTCCCACTGGCCGAAAGCAATGTTTTCATGGGCGGTGGCCTCGAACTGGACCGGGTTTTGCGTGAGGAATGAAGTAGTCTCGTAGAGAGCTTTCCTGTCAAATTCACCGGCCGGCAGGTCATTAATCAGGATTTCTCCCTCCGTCGGTACGTAGAACTGGGCAATCAACTTGGCCAGGGTGGTTTTTCCGGAGCCGTTGGGACCGACAATCGCTACGGTTTCGCCCTGATCGATGCACAGTGAGATATTTTTCAAGACGGAATGGTCCGTGCCGGAGTAGGTGAATGACATGCCGCGAATCTCGATTTTTCTCCTGTTAGACTGTGGACGGTGCGTCCCGTTGGGTGGAAGATTGTTCTGGATGGAAAGCAGCTCCAGCAGGTTAAAAATATTCAGCTCCGTCTCCGAGATGTTGAAAAAGGAGCTTCCCAGACCGGTTATTGCTGTCTGCAGGCGCCAACAAGCTATCCAGAACGCGGTAAATTGCCCAATGGTCAAGGTCTTGTTTAT
>CAYSPT010000185.1:0-2403 GCA_964432985.1 uncultured bacterium | reverse complement strand
AGAAGTAGGCCGTAGCGGAAGTGGTTTGAGTTTACCTTAATCATATGCTATCCCAAAAAGAAGAAAGCTGTGGCTGAGGTGGTTTGAGTATCCCTTAATCATATGCTATCCCAGAAAGAAGTATGCCGTGGCTGAGGTGGTTTGAGTTTACCTTAATCATATGCTATCCCAGAAAGAAGTAGGCCGTAGCGGAAGTGGCCACCTGGATGGTGAAATTGTCCAGACCGTGGTTGCTGACAGCTTCCACGGAAGCCCCGGCGATACCGCAGACGATGGCTATCTTCATCGCCGTGAAGGTAGCGAACCCACCCAGGACAAGGGCCAGGAACGCCGCTGCCATGCTCACCAGCATCACCGCGGCGGAGCCTTCCAGGCTCCTGGTGGCCGGTACCCCGGCCAGGGAAAGGCATTTGTACTTGTGCTTCCCCCAGCGTGAGCCCACCGGTTCACCCACGGCGTCTCCCCATCCGCCGCACAGATACCCCACGGCGGAGAACCGGCCAAAAAACATGTTGCTGGTGATTCCTCCCAGGGCGGTGGTTATCAGGGGGATGATGATGAACATGGTCCGGTGCGGCTCATCGGTGGGCCGGGCCATGGCCTCGTAGAAGGGAAAGTCGTTTCCCCGCCACACGGCGTACAGCACGCAAAGGCTGACGATACTGCCAAACAGGCACACCGACTGCAGTCCCCCCTTGTACTGCAGGAAGCAGGCGGCGGTAAATATCAAGAAATGGAACGTCTTTCGGGTGTAGGGCGTGCGGACCTCTTTGCTCATGCGTAGCCACCCGGCGAAGGCCGCTGCCAGCATGGAGTAGATCAGCAGGATGGGACCCAGGAGGAGAATCAGCCGCAGCTCGGGTACGCCTTCGTCCAGGAAGCGGGTGACGAAGGAGAGTGATTTGTGCTCTTCTTGTTTCTCAGGTTCCCGCCACTTCGTGATTTTGGTGTCCGAGTAGCGCATGACTTTGCCGGGTACCGGTGGTCCGTACCGGGAAGCGAGTTTTCTCCGGAATTCTGGCATCCTCGGGCCGTACAGGTACCAGGGACCCTCCTGGACGGCAAACTGATCGGCGAAGCCCTTGATGTCGGGATCCTGCACCTGCCAGTTAACATCCAAGTTGTCGGAGATGGTCTTGTCAGCCAGGGCTTCTTCGGTCCCGGCGGCGCCAAGGTACATAAACCGTTTGAAGCCCCGCGAAGGCAAAATGACGCTGAACTCGTGGGCCGTGGGCCGTGGGCCCACCGCAATGTGCGGCGCCAGCGGCTCTGCTACCCCGTTGGTGATCGGGATGCTCACCAGGGCCGGGGGCAGTGGCGGCAGGTCCGTCTGGTAAGCCTGGATGAAGCCCATGGCTCGTGGTGAATTGGATTTGTAGGCGTGGACGATCACCGGTTTGGGCATGGAACGAACCTTGCGGGCGATTTCGAGCATTTTTCCGGAGTCGAAATTTTCAACCGGGAAAGGAAATATTTCCAGGGTTTTCTTCCCTGCCAGGGCAGCCTTTTCCATATCCACCCAGTGACGGTCATCCTGATTGGCTGGATTCAGCAGGCTTACTACCTGCTGTATATCCTGCTCCAGGTAAAAGCGGGTGATTTCATCGGGGGTTGGGAAGGGGGTTACGTAGACACCCAGGTCGATGTGATGGAGTGCTCCCCGTTCGAATCCCTGACACAGGGCCAGGCTGCTGTGGCGGATGTGTGGCCCGTACACGTACCAGGGCCCGCCGGCCCTGGTGGGCTCGAACACGTTTTCGTACCGGGGATCCAGCGCCTGCCAGTTCAGCCCGAAGGCTCCGAACAAGCGGCGGTCGTCCATGGCCTGGGCCGATTTGGGATCGCCGGCGAAAATGTACTGGAAGATACCCCGCTCCCGGAAAAACGTCTTGATTTCCATCTCAGTGGGAGCCGGTCCCACCGCTAGGTTGGGTCCCGCCATGGTCACTCGCCCATTGGTGATAGGATCATCGAAGGAGGAGGGAACCAGCGGTGGGAGGTCATACAGAAAGGCGTAGGCGAAAGACTGGCTGCGGCGCGAGTCGGACCTGAAAGCGTGCACCACCATGGGGCGGGGCAGGGTTTTCAACCTCCGGGCAACTGCCAGTATCTCGTCGGGATCGAGAGAGGTGGAAGAGACGGGAAGTGACAGGAACTCGATTCCGTAGTCTTCGCAGTTTGACCGCTCTTTGGCGATCCACTGCCGGTCTGCTTCTTTTTCCTTGGTGAGAAGCGACACCACCTGCTTGATCTCTCCCCGGATGACGTAAGAAGCGAACTCTTCGTCGGTGGGAAAGGGGGTGAGGTAGACCTCATTGGCCAGTTGAATGATGTCGCCCCGCTCTAAATTCAGGGCTCCTGACATACCCATATAAAAAATACTGATAACACTTGATTTTTCCT
>CAYSPT010000184.1:0-2687 GCA_964432985.1 uncultured bacterium | reverse complement strand
AAAATCAAGTGTTATCAGTATTTTTTATATGGGTATGTCAGGAGCCCTGAACTTATCACCAACCTCCAGGACACAAACGCCATTCTTCCCCTGCTCTACATGCTCGGGGAGTCGGAACCTGACAGGCTCGAACTTATTTTCGACGTTCTGAAAAGTTACGACCAGGATGTCCTGCTCAAGATCGTGTCCAACTACCTGTGCCAGGATGACAAAGCACTCATCAACTCCACCCTGCAGTACCTGGAAAAAACCGGAAACGTTGATATAACCAGAGCCATCCGTGAAAAGTTCCAGATCGGTGATGAAAAGAAGTCCACCGCCGGGTCGGGCAAGACCCTCTCCGGCCGACGGAGCGCGTTCAAGGAGACCCTCGATTTCGAGGTAAAGAACATCGGCGACATCATTCTGATCGGCCTCAAAGGAGTGCTCGACGTCTACACGCTTCCCCGGTTGAAACGTGTCATGGAAGCCATCTGTACCCACGGCCACACCAAAGTCATTTTGCTGTGCGGACGCCTCGATAAACTGGATGCCGACAGCGCGAATTTTATTTCCGAGGTGGACAACCACATGCAGCGGCTGCTCGGGGGACTGCGCATCGTAGGCCTGGATTGCCTCAACGAGGTTGACCGTAAGCGCTTGCTGCCAAAAGCCGTCTTCTGCAGCAACCTGGCCAAGGCCGCCAGCTCCTTTTCGGTGGTCAGACGCTCCAAATACGTCATGGTGGACGACGACCTGGTGGGGCGGGAAAAATTGGTGGAGGTCACATTCAAAACCGATGGGCAGGAGAAAACCCGGACCACCCCGGTACTGACATCGGACCAGTTCAGATTGACCCTGGCCTGGCAGGTGTTCGACAAGACGGACATATTCCAGAAGTTTATCAACGACCGTATCAAGCTGACCTTTGTCAAGGACAACGACGTGCTGGAAGCCCAATCCAAGGTCGTGGAGCAGTACAAGGGTCCCGTTCCGTCAATCATGGTCATGCGGCCCCGTATGGCCTGCACGGTGGAACGGAGAAAGGCAATCCGGGTCAACTGCAAATTCAACATCAACTTCTACCAGGTCATGCGCAGCGGCAACGTGGCCCCGACGCCACTCCCCGGTCTCTGCCTGAACATCAACTCCGGAGGCGTTCTTTTCGTCTCTCCCCTCCAGCTTGCCCACGGGTCCTTTTTTATCCTTCAGTTTCCCCAGGAGGAAGTTGCAGTTGGGAAAATACTCGGTCAGATCGTCAGGCGCAACGAGCGGATAGAAAAGGGACAGATGCTCTTCGAGTACGGGATCAATTTCGCCAGGATACTGGACTCCGACCGCATGAAGATCAAGAAGTACGTGTTCGATAAGATTTCCGCAGGCGAGGCCACTGATTAGGTTCGTCCCTGCCGATTAGGTTCGGCTCCGCCGATTAGGTTCGGCGTGACCGAATAGTTTCGTCCCTGCCGAATAAATTCAGCTTATTCCATTCGGCCCTATCGTTCAATTGCAGACCGTAACGGACACAGTAATGTGCTTACAGTACTCTACCAGGTGTTGTTGCACTCTAAAGTAGCAGCGTTGCTTACTTAGTAACAGCGTTGCTGTTTTGCCGTAAACCTTTGTCAGGCTTTTGCTGTGCGGCTGGGAAACGGTTCCCCGCTGTCTTTTTCCAGGCCGTTGATAGTACCGGATATCGCTTTTTCGGCAAACGAGGCGATGGTCAGCCCGGGAGTCCAATACACGATATTCTTGACCTTTTCGATCAACGCCACGGGCAGGTAGACGGTAATGATCCCGCTTTTCGAAGAACCTTTTTTTGTCTTCTTTTTCATTGGTTTCACCTTCTTGCGGCCTTCAGGGCCATACTCCGCGCTGCGTATGATTGTCCCCCTGAAACCAGTTGTTACAACACCGTTTATTTATGATTAACAATAAAGAATTAATTATTATAATTATAAACGAAAACGTGCCTTATTCCGGCCACTTTTACCGCCTTTCCCTCACCCGTTCTAATCACGTTACAATAAAATTATTTATTTAGTCAATGTATAAGATAAAAAATCTCAAGCGCAAACTATATTGATCTATCGGGTGCAAAATGCGCTGCTTATTTAAATGGCATTAATGGAGACAATTTATTTGACAACCACATTGTTTCGCGATATTATTTATTTACAGGTCGTGACATTTTTTACGTCAATACAGCATAAATAGTAAGGATTTGACCATGAGAAAAGCGTACACCATTCTGGTAATCGATGATGATCTTGACGACCTCGAATTGATTACCGAAGACCTGGCGGCACGAGGACACACGGTTACTCCCTACAGCCACATCAACCAGTTTTTCAACAGGCTGAGGATCGACCAGCCTGATGCCGTCTTGATCGACATGGTGAATCACGAACAACCGGGGAGAGAAGTCTGCGGCCGGGTCAAACGGCAGTTCGGCTCGGACATCAAGGTCATCGCCATGTCCGGTATACTGGATGACGATGACATCGATCGGATGAATCTCGACCTCGACGGCTATCTCACCAAACCGTTCATTGCTCAAGACGTAGAAGAAATTCTTGACGGACAGAAATCCCGGGCTGCTGCCACCGGTTCGTGAGTCGCTTTCGTGAACCATCCGAAAATTATTATGGTTTTCCCTGAAAGTTTATTGTAACAATCCCCCGCATCTTTCTCTATTATCTATTGAC
>CAYSPT010000183.1:1708-2772 GCA_964432985.1 uncultured bacterium | reverse complement strand
TAGCATCAACAGTGCCTTTCGATGAAGAATCAGGCCATAACATTTTTTTCTGAATGAAGGTAAGACTCCAATAAATTGAACGGTTCCTTCTTCTTCAATATGACCAGGCAATATCATTCCAACGGGTTCTCCATTTAAAAATGCAATTTGCCAGAATCTCGGAATATATCTGGATGGTTCTTTATAGCTCATGAGCTCGCGTGCTGGATCAAAGGCAGCATCTGTGGCATAAGGGTCAGCTGAATCACTCTGGATGGCAGTAAATAATTCAGTAAAATAATCAAACCCCAATACTTCAAGGTTATCGTAGGTAAATATACTTGCTTGTGTTTCCCAATCTTGACGGGGAATATTCTCAAGTGATAGCGAGAAAATATATTTGTCACAGAACTTTTTAAATTTGAATTTGGAAGTTATGACGTTCTCAATACTGCTCAACAATCCAGGATCATAATGGTCATGAAGGAGACATTCGACCATTGCCATTTTGGGGATCTGATGTAAGGCCTTGGAAAGAAGCTCGCAAATGGTATTATCTACATTATCACTCGCTTCGCCTAACCTTAAAGCCTGTAGTATCCAGGTATCACATTCATGCAAAAGGGTAATATTGGCGATACTTCTAGCATTTTCCAATAGTTCTATTTTTTGATTCATATGTTTCATCTATCATTTTACTGATAACGATTGAAGTCAGCTGCCCGTGCGAAGTGATGGTCAGCTGGAGTGAGTTGTTAATTCTTTTTAATTTTTACCTAACAGCTCTAATCTTTAATGATTATTCGTAATTTTAAATATCACTATGAATTATACAAGGCCTAGTTTAATATGATTTTCCCAGTTTTTCAACTATTTAACCAGCGGTATAATTGCTTTGTGAATTACCTTGCACAACTCGACTTAGTTTCAACCTTGATGAAGCCGTATATACAAATCACTCAAATTTTTTGTAACATGTGGGCTGGTTGCACCATCAAACGTTTGTGAACAAGCCGTGAAAAATGAGCGGGAGGGAGAAAATAGGCGGTGGACCTGACGCTGTTTGAGTAAGCCTGGAGAAAACG
>CAYSPT010000183.1:0-1608 GCA_964432985.1 uncultured bacterium | reverse complement strand
GTGGACCTGACGCTGTTTGAGTAAGCCTGGAGAAAACGCTGGAAGGAGAAAACAGACAGTGGACCTGACGCTTCGAGAAGAGAGAACCATAGTAGATGGCCTCAGAAGGGGCAGCGAAGCCGCTTTCCACGACCTCTACCGCCATTTCTCCACGAAGCTAGTGGGATTGTTCTATCGTATGACCGGGGACCGCGACCTCGCCAACGATCTGTTCCAGGAAACGATGATCAAGATCTTTGAAGGTATAAAGACCTTCAGGGAGGAATCAAGACTGTACACCTGGATTTACCGCGTCGCCCGCAACGTTGCCCTGGCTCATCTGCGCAAAAAACAGCCGGACATCGGAAAAATGGACGTTTCGGTGCAGGTGGCCGCCACGGGGCAGCAGACACCGGAAGAGACGATACTGAGCAAAGCCCGGGTTCAGCACCTGACCCGGTGCATTAACTCCCTGGATCCTGAAGACAGGATAATCCTGGCCCTAAAACTTCAAACCGGTATGAAATATCGGAAGATCGCTGAAATCACCGGGACCAGCCCCGGAGCGGTCAGGATCCGGATGTTCAGAATCAGGGAGCGTTTGAGAGAACAACTTGACAGGTGGTGACACTGATGACGTGTGAACCGTACAGGATTCTGGCCAGTGCCGGTGCTGACGGGGAGCTCGAAGCCAATGAACTTATCGAGCTCGGCCGGCACCTGGAGCAGTGCCGGGAGTGCCGACAGCTCTACCGGATCTATCATGAACTCGACGAGGGACTGGAGCAATTGACTGTTCCGGTAGAGATTTTGGCTGAGGATACCGACGATTCAAAATCGGTGCTCCTGGAAGCCTTCAGGCATAAATACCGGCAACCGCGGTTATTAGAGCGCCTGGCCCTGATATTCGGTAGAAGCGCTCCCTTTGCCCTGGCAACCCTGGCCGCGGTGATTATTCTGCTGGGAGCCAATACCGTGATGTGGCGGCGGTTGGAGACGTCACTCGACCGGCGGGTGGCGGAAGCCTCACTTGACGCTCGGCTGGAGGTACTGTCACAGCTGGTGTCTCGCTCCACTCCGCAGAGTATTGCACCTACGATGCCGGTTGGGCACGGATTTGACTCCTTAATGGAATCCATCGATAAATCTGCCTGGGACCGGGTCATGGATGACGTCGATGAGGCACGCCGGCACAAAAAAGGAGGTGAAGCTATCTGACTACCGGCAGATGTTTACAGCTGGCAGTACCTTTACAATGGCACGAAACAATTATCCGCATGACAGGAGGGTACAAGTAATGAAACAGGTAAAACGATATTCCGCGCTGCTGCTGACCGCAGCGCTGCTGGTCGGGCTGCTGGCCGGAGCGGCGGTAGCCGGGGACAAAGATGAGGCAGAGCAATGGAAAACCCTTGTCAAGGTGCTGGGGGACGAAGTGCATGAGTTCGGCGCCCTGGCCCAGACGATGAAAGCGTACTTCGAGCTTGGTGAGCTTTCCATGAAACAGGGCAAGTTCGACCGGGCCATCGAGTGCTACCACGAAGTACTGGCGCGCCGGGAGAAGCTTTTCAGCTACAAGGTTCCCGAACAAATGAAAAAGGACCTGACCATGCTCCTCACCGAGATCTA
>CAYSPT010000182.1:0-2780 GCA_964432985.1 uncultured bacterium | reverse complement strand
TATCCAGGTAATCAGGAGCAAGAAGATTTCAAAAGAATTGACTCTGATCGGAAAATGGATTTCCGACAGCTGAAGAATATCCAAGGAGGAGAAACTATATGATAGTTGCTCACAACCTATCAGCGATGAATTCACACCGGAATTTGACGCAAACCTATGGAAGGCTAAGTAAAACGCTCGAGCATCTCACTTCCGGTCTCAGGATCAACCGTGCGGCGGACGACGCTACCGGGTTGGCCATCAGCGAAAAACTGCGCGCCCAGATCAGCTCGCTCAGATACTCCATCATGAACGCGCAGGATGGCATCACCATGATCCAGACCGCAGAGGGTGCCCTGGACAGGACACACGCCATTCTCAGGCGAATGCGCGACCTGGTTGAACTGGCCGCCAATGGGGACAAGACCGATGGTGACCGCGAGCATTACCAGGCCGAAATTGACAACCTTCTCACCGAGATAGACAGGATAGCTGACACCACCGAATACAACACCAAGAAGCTTCTCAACGGTGTCATCGGCGCCACCGTCTCGGAAAAATCGGAGACCAACAGCGACGAGCAGTTGGACAAACTGGTAGTGGATGGCCTGGTACAGGCAACCGGTGAATACAAGCTCTCAATCTATAAAGCCGCCGAGCGGGCCAAGGCGGTAATTGTGGGCGGAACCACCACCGGGCCGAGCGCGGACGCCGCCGGAGGCTTTTACAGCTTCCTGGGCGCCGGAGGCTCCACCGTTGCAGGTAATTACACCTTCAAGGTGGAATCCGAAAGCAAGATCGCCCTGGCCACGGTATCCGCAGAGAACAACGCCGGTGACTCCATGAGCGAAGCCATTGAGAAGATCAACAATGCAATGACTTCCGCCGGCATCGACGCCACCGCCAGTTACTCGACCAACGGCTCGACCACTCTGGAAACAATCGTTATCGAAGCCAACACGTACGGATCCAAGCACGAGATCCACGTTGAAATCTCGGCCCAACCGGAAGCGAACTCCTTTGTAGAGTCGAACCGTAACACCGCCGCCGGGACCCCTTTCGCTGTGTACAACTCTGATCTCACCTCGCGGACCGGCAAACTGCTGAAGACCACGCAGCTTGCAGGCGCGTGGGGGGGAACGGGCAATATCGACGATCTAGGTGTGGCCGACGGACTCGGCACCGGTACCTTCGCCGTGATCACCCGTGACAATGTACGGCAGATAGTAAGTGTATCACTTATGTTGGCCGCCACTGCCGACGCCACCATCGAAGACCTGGTCAACCGCCTCAACGACCTGACCAACATCACCGTTTCTTTCGACGAGATAACCGGTGCTATCAGCCTCAATGACAGCTCAACCGGTATCAACACCTTCAGGGTGGAAAACGGCGGCAGTGAGGACTTTGGTGTGGCCGACCGCCTCGGTATCTATAAAGAAGTGTATGGAAGCAGCATCGTCGGTGTGCGTTTGGCCAAGACCGATGATTACGTGATCAAGGTCACCGATCCGGACAACAATGAAGCCATGCTCCGGGGCAACCAGGGAGATCGCTCCACGCAATTCGGAGCGTCGGCATCATCCTACCCGTTGAAATCTTCCGGGGTTGATCCGGACCTGGCCGGCAGTGAATCGGCAACCTCGGGCGGCATTGCCGGGATCACGTTCACCCTCAAGGAGATCAAGCTCAAGGGAGTGTACAACAACTCTGTTCACGACCATTTCTCCATCCTGGCCACCGCCGGGTCGCTCACCCTGCAGGTAGGTTCCAATGAAGGCTGGGACCACCGGGTCACCTTTGCCGTGGACGACATGGGCTCATCTGCCCTGGGGTTGGGAAGCGGCACCAATGTTACCACCCAGGCGGCCGCTTTCGATCTGATGGATAACAAAACAATCGACACTGCCATCAACATCGTCTCCCTGCAAAGAGGAAAGCTTGGAGCTTTCCAGAACAGGCTTGAGCACACCATCAAGAACCTGGGAGTGACCAGGGAGAACCTGCAGGCCAGTGAGTCCCGCATCAGGGACGCCGACATGGCCGAGGAGATGATGGAGTTTACCAAGTACCAGATAATTTTGCAGGCGGGCACGGCCATGCTGGCGCAAGCCAATCAGATACCGCAGTCTGTGCTCCAACTGCTTGGCTAACACGGATGAGAAGCACCATAAAACAAGGAGGAAACAACAATGAAAATAACACGCACGATAGCTGCGATAAATGCACAAAGAAGTTTGAAGTCAACGGATGAATTACTCACCATCATGTTGAAAGGTCTCGCCGCCAACCTCGTGACCGGACATGAAACTGCCACGCTGGCATCAGACGATGCCAGATGGACCCAGGTCCGCGGGCTTGAAACAGCCATTCCTGACACGAAACATGAGATTACCCCTGTAAGGGCTGTCAAGGAGGATCTGTCCAGGCCTGAGGAGTACCGGTTCACTACCAGCACCCTGACAATCAAGAACAATATCCTCAAGCTGGTCAGGACACTGTCGCAGTCGCTGCATCTGAAAAATTACATCGCTGGCATAGCAAACAGGAATCCGTTGTGGTGGAGAATCCCGACCGGAGAACTGCCGGGGATGGGATTTCTACCCGCACAACGGCAGAGTACAACAATGCTTTTTTCACCAGTTGTACCGGCAGGTTCGTTTCAACCCGCCCTGCTGGCAGTCTAAAAGGAGGTGTCCACAACAATTTGAGAATCAGAGACCGTTTACCACTTTGTACGCGGCGCAATCCGGCTGAACCAAGCAGGTTCGGAGGTAAATCGATGACGCACCTATCGGTGA
>CAYSPT010000181.1:0-2884 GCA_964432985.1 uncultured bacterium | reverse complement strand
GATGATCGTCGAAAACAGCTATCATTGTTCGACTCTTAACCGGACACTAGTGACTCAGGCTGATGAAATACGGGGACAGGGCGAGAATACTGTCGCGGGATTACCTCCCGGGTGAACTGAAAAGCATCCTGGGGCAGACGGACTTGATTATCGGCATGCGTATGCACCCCCTCATCATGGGGAGCACCATGGGTGTGCCGGTTATCGGCATCGGTATTTCACCCAAGTTCGATGCCTTCTTCGAAATGATACGGCAGAAGGAGTTCCTGATCGATGTCAACGAACTGAAACATGAGTCATTGTCGAAGGCGATGCTGTCCGCCCTGGCCAACCGTGAGCACAAACAGGTTGGGCACGACGAAAGAATCCGGCTGTTGCAGGCCAGGGCGATGGAAAATACGGATTATCTGTTCCAGCTGTTAAACCGGAAAAGGCAGTGAGGTTCACAATGCTTCTTTCTTCTCTCTGCAGCCTGTACCGGCTCCGGATAAACCAGTGGCGGACAACTTCCGAACTGGAAGAGATACAGAGGCAAAAGCTGGTCAGAATTATCAGGCACGCTTATGAAAAGGTTCCCTACTACCATCGATTGTTCGATTCCGCCGGCGTCGCTCCGGATGACATCCGCACCGTGGATGATCTGCGAAAGATCCCTGTCACCACCAAATCACGGCTCCAGGAGCTGCCGCCGGATGAATTCCTGGCCGGGGGAGTTTCGGTCGACAGTTGCATCAGACTGAGAACCAGCGGTTCCACGGGGAAACAACTGGATATTTTCCTTTCACAAAAAGAGAAGACTTTCTTGGACCTGGTCTGGGCCCGGGCCTACCAGGAAAACGGTCTCAAGCTGCGGGATAGAAGGCTTGTTCTCAGATCCTTTCTGCGTCCCGATCCACCAGCCTACTGGTTCGAGTACCTGGGAATCATGCGTAGAAAGTACGAATATCTCTACGATGAAAGCACCGATACTCTCGAGACGATCAGGAGAATCAAGCCGGAGGTTATTGTCAGTTACCCATCCTTGTTGAAGCTTCTGGCCCTGGAGTTGAAGCAGAATCCGCAGGCACCCGTCGTCCGTCCCCGGGCCGTCTTTACCCGCTCGGAACTTCTAAACCTGGCTGACAGGGACCTGATCAATGCCGCATTCGGTGTTACCTTGTCTGATATGTACGGTTCCCAGGAGTTTGGATGTATGGCCTGGGAGTGCGAGCGCCACGAGGGATATCACATGAATATCGATACTACGGTTATCGAGTTTATCAAGGACGGGAAGACATCAGCCTCCGGAGAGAGGGGGAAGTTGATCTGCACGGCTCTACACTCCTACACCATGCCTCTCATCCGGTACGAACTCGGCGATGTAGGTGTTCCTGCCTGCCGGCAATGTTCCTGCGGGCGGGGGCTTCCCCTGCTGGAGAACCTGGAGGGCCGGTCCGACGGATTCGTGCAACTGCCCGGAGACATTATCTTCACCGCCGCCTCTTTTTCTCTTATCATGCGCGATATAGAGGGTATCAAGCAGTACAGAATTGAGCAAGAGAAGTTGAATGAGTTGACGGTTTACATCGAGAAGGGAAGGAACTTCAGCTCCGGAGTACCGGGGCAGATAGAGGCAACAATCACCAAACACCTGGATCGGGACATCCGTGTCATTATCACCATTGTCGACAGTATCCCGACCGATCAATCGGGCAAGCTCCGCGCGGTGGTATCGAAACTCCCGGTTACATTATAATGTGAAAAAAACTGGTACCGGCCACGCGGATCCAGCGGTGCCGGTAGCCGGCATCCGCAAAATCATTGCTGCATAATTATTTCCAGTGACTCAAGTCCAGCTGGAGCAGTGCTTCCAATTTACTGATATCATCTTTAAATACGTTCCTCAAGTGGTCCCTGGTGGCAGGATTCATGGCAGGCTGCTTGAATGGGCTTGAGTTTAAGGTGATTATTGTCCTTTTGACGCCCATTTGCTTCATGAAGCGTACCAAGAAACTCAATCGCAGGTAGATAAGCGACCGGGTAACGGCCGCCATTATATCCAGCACGCACCTGAACCTGACTCTCTTCAGGATGTTCGATTTTTGCTGTATCAGCTCGGGAGCTTAGGAAGAGTCAACCCCCAAAAAGTAGAGAAGCTTCTTCAAGACCGATTCAGGATCAGCAACAATGTCATCAAACAGGATAACGTGCATCCGGTCTTTGGGAAAATACTGCAAAACCCGTTGGAGCTGCTCAAAGTACAACCCTTTCCCGATATATTCAGCTTCTTCTTCCAGGGCGTCTTCAAAGGATCTTTTTTCCGCCAGGGTGTAGTAACGGTGCATCCCGTACTCGGAATAGGCCCGATCCATGGGATTCCTGAGGCAGACGATCAGCTTGACGTCGGGAAAGTGTTGCTTGATCAGGGCCGGCGCTTTCTCGTCATACAAATAATGCGGCGAAAATTCACCGATAAGGTTGTCCTTTTTACAGTGCAGAAAATGTTTTTTGTACCATGAGAAGGGTTTGTTGTGGTCTTTATTTACGTACTTGCGTGCAAACGAGACTGTTTCATTGAAATAACGGACTTCTTTTGGTTCGGAAAAGCTGACCTCCGGGTGTTCGAAGAGACAATCCGTTAACCAGGTGGTACCTGATTTCGAGGCTCCGATTCCGATGAAATCGACACGAAAATCTTCTGTCGTCGAGTTTCTTCCTTCAGTTTCTTTCTCGTCTGCGTTATGTGCACCCATGCTTTGCGCGCCTGGGCTTTGTGCCTCCGTGATCTGTAAACCTGTTCTTTGTACACCTTTGTCGCCCCGTCCGAAAAACCGGCGGTAAACGAAGGCGGCGGCCGCCACCAGGCCGATCATGGTGGTAATGGTGGTGCCCCAGGCCGCCCCGA
>CAYSPT010000180.1:0-2898 GCA_964432985.1 uncultured bacterium | reverse complement strand
CAATAAGGCAGTCATTTCTGGTGCAACGCTTATACTTTTTCCAGAAGCTTCATTAACCGGACTTATTAATAATGATGATCCTGCACATGATTTGCCACTTGGACAAGAAATACCAGGACCGATTTCGGAAAAATTGAGTAGATTTTGCCTGCAAGAAAGTGTTTATTTGGGAATCGGGATACTCGAACGCGAAGATAAAAAACTTTTTGATTCAGCGGTACTCATTGATCCTGAGGGTGCAATATGCTTGAAATACCGTCGTAATCATCCTCAATGGCATGGGCGAAAAGCGGATCCAGATGTTTATTGCCAAGGCACTACTATTCCAAAGACGAATACTGATTTTGGATCAGTGGCTTTCTTGATTTGCGGAGATTTATTTGATGATGATATTGTCCAACGTGTTGCTGTTCTCCAACCAGATTGGGTGCTTTATCTACTCGCTCGATCTTTTGAAGAAAAAGACTTTAATCAAAAACGATGGGACTCTCAGGAGATTACAGATTATGTAGACCGTGTAAAAATGTTGGGCGCTTCAACCTTAATCGTCAATTACCTTGCAGACATCAGTTTATCCGGAGACTTCAGTTTTGGTGGGGCATGGGCTATCTCTAAACAAGGCAAAGTTCTTAAAAGCTTCCCACTTGGTACAGAAGGAATGTTGATGATTGATATATGAAGAATTATAGAAAGCACTTTTTGAATATAAGTGGAATCCTCTTTATCATTCTTATTGCCTATATTATTTACTCAGCAAATAGGGGATCACTTCCTCTCCTCTTCCGCCAACTTATTATGTTCCCAGGTGGAGATAAGGTTGCTCATATTGTTTTATTAGGCATCCTCTCATTATTCGTAAATTATTTCCTATACCCACGTCATATTTGTATTCTCGGAAAATCAATATTTACAGGAACTTTAACTGTATTATGCTTTATTACACTCGAAGAAATTAGCCAACTATTCATACCTATGCGTGCTTTCGACTTGCTTGATCTCATTTGTAGTTATCTAGGTATTCTACTTGGCGATGTAAGTGTTAGATATATGATTAAAAGCAGATTGAAAGCTTATTACAAGCGCTTGAACACGGACGCGCAAACGCGCACCGGTTAACCGAGGGACGTTAGGCGTGAGAAGATGAATGCTAAAGTAAAATGTGTGGTTGTTACAGGTAGACCGGGGTCTGGCAAGACGACGCTATCAAAGAAGCTGTCCGAGTTGCTCCATATGCCGATGCTAAGCCGGGATGAGATAAAGGAGGGATTAGTTAGCTCCTTCGGTATCAGTCATGAGAAGCTGCCAGCGAATACAAACCGAAAAGTGAAAGATCTATTCTTCTCGGCCACGCAGTTTTTTCTGGAGGCGAACGTTTCAATCGTGGTCGAGGCGGCCTTCCAGCACAAGTTGTGGGGAGAAATCGTTCCTCTTTGGTCCAGCGTGAGTCAGTTGTATTTTGTTATTTGTGATGTGAATCCTACTCTGTGCGCGCAACGCCATCTGGAGCGAGGGTTGAATGATCCGAGCCGGGAGCTCTATCATGGTGACAAAAGGGTGAAGGTGTTCAAAGAGACAGGCCAATTCCTGGGACCAGGGAACTATGACCCACCATCGTTTGACGTGCCCACGATAAGCGTGACGACGACAGACGGATACTCCCCTGCCCTGGTTGGTATCAGAGATTTTATAATGGAAGAAACCTAGAACATGCGCTTGAACACCGACGCGCTGACGCGCGCCGGTTAAGCATGAGCACGTTAGGCCAGATGAAAGGGTGTAAGAAGAAGAGATGAGCACAACCATCTATCATTTCAGCGGTACGGGAAATTCGCTGAAGATTGCCAGGGACCTGGCTGAGGCTCTAGATGACACGAATCTCGTACCCATTGCCAGGGCGACAGAGGAACAACTTGCGCCCAACACGGAAACTGTGGGTATCGTGTTTCCTGTATACGCATGGGGTCCACCATTGGTAGTGACGCAGTTCCTGGACAGGGTGAGTATCGGTTCGGACAAGTACGTGTTCGCTGTATGTACCTGCGGGGGACAGGCAAGCGGTGCATTGGTGAAGGTTAAGAAACAGTTGTTGGTGAAAGGAATCACGCTTTCATCCGGCTTTGTCATTCTGATGCCAACAAACTACATCGTGTGGGGCGAAGCACCTCCCGAAGAGAAACAGCAGGCGATGTTCGCTCGTGCCAAAGGTCGCATCGCCGAGATATGTACTGTGATTAAAGAGAAGAAGGTACAAGAAGTCGAGATGGGTGGTTTGCTTGGCCGCGTTGTCCTTACGGGTTTGATTTACAATTTTTCAATAGGTTTTTTCGCTAACCAAGACAAGAAATTCACTGCCGATAAAACATGCAATAGTTGCGGAATCTGCGAAAAGGTGTGTCAGGTGGGGAACATCAAGATGAAAGACGGCAAGCCGGAATGGCTCCACAATTGCGAACAGTGCTTAGCCTGCCTGCACTGGTGCCCGCAGGAAGCAATCCAGGTTGGCAAGAATACCAAGGGTCGCAAGCGTTATCATCATCCAGAAATAAAAGCCAATGATCTGATGTAAGGAATGGGAAATATGACAGGTACAAATCCGAAGGCAGTTGTTCGAGCTTTTGTTAACGCTTTCAACAGTGCAGATGCTGAAGCGATAGCATCCCTCTATGCTGAAGACGCCGTCAATCACCAGGTTGCTGAGACGCCTGTCGAGGGACGAAAGGCTATACGAGAGATGTTCTCAAAGGAATTTGCAGCAACAGAGATGACATGCATTGTCGAGAATCTATTCGAGGATGGTGAATGGGCTATTCTCGAGTGGCGCGATCCATTGGGACTGCGAGGGTGCGGTTTCTTCCACGTGGTTGACGGTAAGATCCGGTTTCAGAGAGGTTATTGGGA
>CAYSPT010000179.1:0-2910 GCA_964432985.1 uncultured bacterium | reverse complement strand
CATCCCTTCTTATCAGTCTATTTCAGCATTATCTTGTGCTTCATTCGGGCCCCATCAGCATCCCTTCTTATCAGTTTTTTCAGTATTATCTTGCGCTTCATTCGGGCCCCATCAGCATCCCTTCTTCCCCCAGGCTCTTGAGCCCGCCCTGTTTCATCAGTTTTAATAGCTCTTTCTCGCTCATCGTTATACATTTTTACCGGCTTTCCCAAACAGTTTCTTGAGCTTCTTGCGTGCCCGCCAGGTCTGCACCTTGACCATGGTGGCGCTCATTCCGGTCAGCTGCGCAACCTCCTTGACGCTGCGATCCTCCAGGAAGCGGAGCGTCAAAACCAGGCGGTCCTTAGGCGGCAGCTGGGCCAGAAGACTGTGGACGTACTCGGCTGCTTCCACCGGCTCCATGGCGTCCACCACGCTCATCGTACCCTGCGCGACCTTCGCGCCCGCCGCGTCCGCCCCCGGGAGGTCCCACTCCTGCAGCGAGACCGTCGGGTGCTCCCGCTCCCGGGCCTGCTTTTTCCAGTACCGGTAACCGACTCGGGTGGCAATACGGGAAAGCCAGTGTGAAAACGGGGCGCTGGCTTTCCATCCCGAGAGGCTGAAATAGACCTGGACGAACACTTCCTGGACCAGCTCTTCGTGCACCGCTGCGTCCCGGGAGAACCGCCACATCATCGCCGACACCCGCTGCTGGTGCCGGTCGACGATGCGGCGATAGTAATCCGTCTCCCCGTTAAGGCAGTGTTGAATATCCAGTCCGTCCTCGTCCTGCATGGTCTCAGTGTGCTATCTTGGACAGCCACTTGTCAACAGATGATTCCCTGGCGGATGAAAATGCTTCAAGCAGTTTCACCTGCTCCGGGGTGAGAAGCATCCTGGCTTCGGCCACGACCCTGGAGCCTGCTATTGCCGCTTCTCCGATGGCCTCCCCCAGTTCTGCTGCCGCCTTACGGATGAGGTACTCGTCACTGTTTTCACTCATGACCGCCTGACGCAGCGCCCGGCGGCTCTCCACCACCTGCTTGATGACCGGAACGACGTTCTGCTTCTCCTTCTCAACGATATGCTTCATGGCTTCCTTCTGCTCGGGAGTGATGTTCAGCTCGGCCTTCAGAGTGATGAGCCTGCCCAGGTTGGCCCTGATCAGCCGCCCCAGGGGCTTGTTCCCGAATCCACCGGATTCGCCGAATTTGCCGGGTCCGTCACCCATGGGGCCTGTACCTGTCGCCCCGATACTTGCCGCTACAAAACCTGCCGCTCCGGCATCTACAGCTTCCGCATAGTCCGTTTCCGCCACCATCAAGGTCCCCGTGACCAGAACAGCGGCCGCCAATCCGATAACCATCCAGCGCTTCGTGTTCATGTTCCCTACCTCCTTAGTTTTTGTTAGTCCTTCTTCTTGTGTCCTTACTTCGCTATTCACGTGCCTTGGTCCTTCGCTTGCTTCGGCCCTACGGGCGCTTCGTTTACTTCAGTCCTTCGTTCGCTTCGTTTCGATTCGTTTTCGTTCGGTCCTTCGCTATTTTGTTCGCTTCGGCCCTACGTGTGCTTCGTTTGGTCGACCTTTCACCAGGTATGTGCACTTCGGGAATCAATAGGTTACAGGTGAATGAAAAAAACTGAAAAATAAATAACGTCAGGTCTTGTGAATGGGTGTTTAGCCCAAGAAGGCTGGTTACTTTCTATCTGGTCTGTTGAACATGATTCAGTAACAGTGCCTGTCAATCCCACCCTCAAGCAAGAAGCTTAGAAAGTGAGGTGGTCAGGTCTTGAAAATGAGCGTTTTGACCTTTATTTACCTGGTGCATGGACATGACCGGCCAGAAACTGGCCGTGTTTTCTGGTAATCAGTCCACAATGTGGCCGGATTGAACCATGTTTCTATTTCTCTTGTAATTGGGATAGCCCTTTATCCATCGCTATTATAAGCTATTGAAAATGCATTGGCATATCTATCGCTTTTGGATACAAGCAGAACAAAAACAAAACAACGGCCGCCAAACACAAAAAAAAACCGGCGGCCAAACCCAGGAGGAGGAAAAACAAAATGACAGCGATTCAGACGATAAACGGCGCAGCACGGAGAACAGCGGAAGCATACAGGTATGGCAATGTTAACAGGCGGCAAAGCGCAGGCAGCCGACGGGTGGAATCAGAAACATCCAGTACCGCACAAACCGCACAGAGTGAAAAAATCCAGTCCAGAAACAGGACCTCCAGAGAAATCAGCCTGCCCCAGGGAGATCTGTCTCAGCTGAATATCCGGGACATCGTTTCGGAAAATCAGACCAGGGAAAGCGAGTCAGCCACCCGTTCCACGGAAAGCAATCCTGTCGACCACACCCGGGAACCCGAGTTGACCACTCACACCGCGGAAACAAAATCCATCGATCCGTCCAAGCGTACAACCGGAATGAGTGAGTTCAGCGAGACCACGGTTCGGGAAACGTTCTCCTTCGGTGTCCAGCTGTACGCCCAGTGGCTGAACGGTGAAGAAGACACCGAAGAAAAGCGCGCCGAGTTCGTCGAAATCATTCGTCCGGCGATTCAGGAAGGTTTCGAAAACGCCCGCGCAATGTTCGGTGCGCTGCCGAAGGCCGTTGAGAAGGCTTTCGAGCATACCCGCGACCAGATCATTGGGGCGTTTGAAGGCTTCGTCGAGAACGGCACCGGCTGGACTCCCGAAGAGCTCGAACTGGCACAGGCCGAAGAAGGACTGGCCACTATCAATGAGTTCAAGACAGCGGTTCAGGAAAAAGCCGACCGGATGCTGGGCCTGCTCAACGAAGCCGTCACCGATAAGAAGTCCGCCAGAAAGAACGACAAAGCCGAAGCCGGGGGATTCAACACGGTAAAGCTGAACCGGGACGACAACCAGACCGCATGGACCAGGACGATCACCTCCGATGA
>CAYSPT010000178.1:0-2934 GCA_964432985.1 uncultured bacterium | reverse complement strand
GACCGGTAGTAAGCACGTGCAGCCCGGGAACACCCGGGTCCTGGGTGTGGTCCTTAAGGTCGCCTCCTTTAAGGAAGAAGGAAGAGAATCCACGGTTGTTGTCCAGGCCGAAGATACTGTGCAGGTTGGGTTTTCTCAGATCGGTGTCAACCAGCAGCACATTCATTCCAGCCTGGGCCAGGCTGATCCCCAGGTTGCTCACCGAGAGTGTTTTACCTTCAAGCGGATTGGCGCTGGTAATCAACAGCGAACGTATCGGGGTGTCGGGTTTCTGATAGAGCAGGTTGGTTCGCAGTATCCGATATGCCTCCGAAGCGATGGCCGTCGGCTTGTGATGGGTGACCAGGTAGCGGTGGAGACCCTCATCGTCTGAGGCTGGTGCTGTTTCATCTGTTTTTATCAGGGGGATGACGCCCAGGGTGTTGATTCCGAGTAACTGCTCGGCTTCCTGGACTGTTTTGATACTGGTGTCGAAGTACTCGATGAGAAAGGCCAGGCTGATTCCGAAACCAAAACCGATCAGGAAGCCGAGAATAACTTTGAACCTTTTGCGCTGGGGGAGGGGAGAAACGGGGACCTTGGCAGAGTCTATGATCCTGAGATCTTTACCCTTGGCCACTTCGGCTATTTCCGCTTCGGCGTATTTCCGCTTGATCATATGATAGTTGTTGGAATTGACCCGGACATCCCTGTTCAGCCGTGAGAGAATGAGTTCTTCTTCAGGCAGGTTTTCAAGGATTTTCTCCTCTTCCTGCATGCTTCTTTCCAGGGCTTTTATCCGGGTTTCATAGCCGGCAATGGTTATCTGGAGCTGGATGATATCGTGCTGCAGCCGGCGGAAATAGGGATTCAGCCGCTCTTCCCGGGAGGATATGAACTGGTCCACTTCGCTGGCGATGTGCTCTTCCAGCCCCTGTATCTCGGTTCTGATGGAGATGATTTCCGGGTGGCTCTCCTGGTATTTCAACAGTTTCTTGGCCAGGGTGATTTCCAGGGAGGCAATACGTCCCTGGTAATTTCTGATAACCGGGTTCTCCAGGGTATTCCAGGATGTGATAAGTGTTTCATCCTCTACTTCGAGCTCTTTCATCAGCTCAAGAATCCTGGTTTCTGTCTCCTGTATCTCGATTTTTGTTTCTTTGATCCGGGACTCGTAACCGGCAATGCGGCTGATCCGGGTGCTCGAATCGTTGGAGAGTCTTATTATATGTTTCTCCTCTGTCAGCTTTTCCTTGTGTCTTTTTAGCCGTTCCTCGGCCGCGTGAAGACTGGTGAGGGTTTCTTTCAACTGCTTGTGTATGAACAGCTTGGTATCTGACAGGCTTTCGGTAGCTTGACGGTAGGTTTCCTCTATGAAGATGTGAATGACATAGTTTATTATGTCTGCCGCCCGGTGAGGGTCGACGTCGGTACTGGAAACGACAATCATGCTGGTCTTTTGCTGGGCTGAGACCCGTAGTGAAGCCCCGAGTTGTCCGGGAGACATATCTGAAACGTAAAGCCGGTCAGCTTTTTGATTCCTGGCTGAGGGTGTTTTCCCAGAAGAGGCGGAATCATCGGTCTCTATACCTGATTTGAGCTTTAAATCCTGGACTTTTGCATATTCAATCGTGCGTTCCATGATGCTGTAGCTTTTCAAGAGCTCCAGATATGTTTCCACCTGTGAGGTTCTGGAATACATGATAGCTTCCTGAAAGCTGCGGATAAGCGCTCCCGGGGTTTTTATGAACAGCATGGTACCGGATGCCCTGTACATTGGAGTCTTGGTGTAGGCAAACACCAGGGCGGTGATGGTAAACACTGCAGTCACCTGGATGATGAGCCACTTGTGCTTGAATACCATCCTCAGGTAATCCTGAAGGTGGATATCGCTCTGTTCTGGTTCGTTTGGTACGTGTTGATCCATTTTACCTTATAGTCTCATGTGATAATTCATCGCTGTCACTCGAATAGTTTAACTACACTATCTCCCGTGAGAATAGTTGATAGCAGCGGTTGTATACGTTCGAGCCAGGCCCAGAAATCTCTCACTCTGCGAGTAGGAACAATGACAATGTCCCCCGGTTTCAAGGCAATGTTCCTGGAAAGATCGCCCCGGAACAGTACTCTGTCCACATCGACTACCAGCACTTCCGGTTTATCCAGATAGCCCCTCACAATACGGGTATTCTTGAACCTGGGCCGGTACTTCTCGAATACTTCCGGTGGTGTGGTGCTGCCGCCAGCCAGCAGTATAGCATCGAGTACCGTCATCCCCGGTTCATATCTGAAGATTCCCTGCTCCTTGAGCATGCTGCCGAAAATATAGATTCGTTCTTGCAGGAGCTCTTCTTTTAGGATAAGCGTGTCACGGTCCTCCAGGTAATAATTATTCTTGAAATTACCTTTAACCAGAATGTTGTGCAGGTCAAGGTCCTCTTTATACGGTGACCTGACCAGCTGCACGGTTGAAACTTCCCGCTTGCCCGATGATGGACTGGTTCCTCCGGCAGCTGCCAGTGCTTCCAACAACGTCGGTGGCTCCGGAAACGTGTAAATACCGGGCCGTCCAATTTTCCCCAGGATGTTGATGCGTATGCTCCGGCCCCGGCGGTGAAAAATAGTTATAAATGGGTTTCTTATATAGTCTTTTCCCAACCGCTCTGTCAGTAGTTGTTTAACTTGTTCCACCGTTTTCCCGCTGACCTCGATGTCTCCTAACAATGGGAATCCCAGGTCACCTCGTGGGGAGACATTGTATTTGGCGGACAACTCCGGATGTCCCCAGATATTGATGTCCAGCACATCGTTTTCTGTAACTTGATTGGGTTCCAAAGTGGGCTTGCGAGCAGCCAGATGCTGTTCGGAGCCGGCCCGTCGGTCTCCCGAAGAGGATTGTACCGTCGGTGAATATCCTCCTCGGTCCCTGACAATATCATACAGCTTGCGAATTGA
>CAYSPT010000177.1:0-2999 GCA_964432985.1 uncultured bacterium | reverse complement strand
GCTCAGGGAGTACTCCTCTATCTGGTCATCTTATACGTCCCAGTATGATGACGGTTTTGTCATCGGGCAGAGACGGCGGCGACCCGACTGTCTGCCGTACCATTTCCGCCAGGTCATCACCGGTGAGGTCCGGCTGCATCGTCAACCGGTCGACGTCCACGGCGTCGGCCGCCCCTTTGGAAAAAATGGCGATCCGGTCGCCGGGAGCCAGTCTGGCTGTTTCACTGGTATACCGCGAATCTGCGCTGAGACCGCAAAACTCTCCACAGCGCTTCAACGGTGTTTTGTTTCCGCCGCTCAATTGGTAGGGTTGGGTGTCGTGGACGTGGCAGTACTTAAGAAGATGGTTTATGCAGTCGAGTACTCCGAAGAACAGGGGAATGACGTTTTGCTCTCCGGGAAGCTCTGATAGTGCCTGGTTGACCGCTTCCACGGTGTCCGCCGGGTCCATACCTTTCGCGGTGATTCCCTTAATGAGACCGTTGAGCAGCGCCACCCTGGTGGCCGCTTCCACGCCGCTTCCGGGAACGTCACCCAGGATGATCACTGTTTTTCCCGCTGCCAGCGGTGTGAAATCGAGAAAGTTTCCCCGTATGTCGGGACTCGGCTGGCAGGTGAAACAGATGGAGTAATTTTCCGGGTGTGGTGCCGCCGCCGGTATGAACTGCCCGTGCAGTTTCCTGGCGGTTTCGAACTCCATCTCGAATTTCTCGATTGAAGATATCCGGTCTTTAAGAAGAATGTTTTCCAGGGTCAGGTTCGCCTGGTGGCAGAGCACCGAGAAAATGTGGATGTCGTCCAGTTTGAAGGCCTCACCGCTTTGTTTGCTACCGAATCCTACCAGGCCGTACAGGTTGCCGCCTACCGCCAGCGGGCAGAGCACCTCGTATCCATTGGAGGTGCACAACCGGCGTGCTTCTTCGCGCTCGGGGGCGGTTCTGGAAGGCTGCATCCCCGAGAGGACCAGGGGTTCCCCGGTGTTAAGGAGAATTACGCAGGAGCCGGGTACGTTAAGGGTATCGCTCCGGCGGGGGTGTGCTCCCCTGGAAGCACACCGTCTGAAAAAATCTCCATCTTCTTTTACGTACAGGTCGGCGTGGCTTATCTTCATCCAACCGGCGGTGATTTCGAGTATGACTTCCTGCAGAAGACTCCTGTCGGTAATCGTCCGGAGCTTATTCACTCCACGCTTCAGCAAGTCCTGATGCGAAAGCATCTTTCGTTCGAAGAGCCGGTCGATGATTTTGGCTACGTTCCGGTACAGTGGTACAGAAACCATGGCTACCACCAGGGCCGCAACGATACCGAAGAACGACATCTCCTGGGGCAGTAACCGTTGGAACAGTGTTTCCATGAGCTCCTCCACGGCCACGTACACGGTGGCCAGACTGCCGGTCACCAGGGTGTAGAGAAGGGTCTTGTTGATAATCACCCGTATACCCATGAGCTTGTAGCGGACGATGGAGTAAGCCAGCACCAGGGACATCAGGATGATTATGGCAGGGAACAGTCCGATGAGGTAGTAGCTGAGATTTTCTTCTCCCTGCCCAACCAGGAGGTACTTGAATGTCAACAGGACGACACTGCCCAGAGCCAGCGGCAGCAGCAGGGAGGTGATTATGTAATTGAGCTGGAGCTTTTCCTGCTTCTCCCGGGACCGCTTCAGGCAGGCACGCATGTTGAAGAATATCAGTATCAGGTATATGACATAATAGATCCGTATTGCTCTAAAGGCCGGGTGGCTTCCGATTGTAAATCCCCACTGGTATACCTGGATACTCTGCTCGAAGGTCGAAAACGCCTCAACCGGCGGAAATGAAGGAGCTATCCCCAAAGGGACGGTTACAAGCAGCAATGAGATAATTACAGCGGGAGCATACAGGAGTCTCACCAATTGTTTTTTTGACGCCAGGCGCTCGTCTTCCCTGGGAAAAACCAGGGTGAAATGATAAAAAAACGGCGCCAGGAACAAAATCGGCGCCAGCAGCGCCCGGATCCAGAACAACTGCTGGGGGCCGCTGGTTATGATGACTTTCAGCTCCAGCAGCTGCCAGAAGATGAAACAGACCATCAGGCCCAGGAACAGCTTGTTGGCCTGGTTGACCGGATTACGGCGATAGACGAAAAATCCCAGAAAGATGCAGGTAGCCATAGCCAGGAGAGAAAGAAATGCAAAAAGTGGAGCCGTAGTCATCAGGTGGATAGTATAGCATCAGGCGAATATGAGGTCAATACGCACCAACGCTCTACCTTCCTCGCTTCGCTAAATGCTCGCTCAACGAATGATTGCCGCTTCAACAATTTGACTAAACCTGGTTTATATGTTAGACAATATCTCATGAAAAAGAAAGGGATAATCCACCGGATATTGGGACGTTTGGACATGTGCCTGGTGGCGGCCGGAGCAGTGCTGGTGGTGGTCGGAGCAGCACAAATGCTGTCGTGGTATCTTGCTCCCGCTCCTCTCGAAACGACCATCGTCGATGTTCTGCGTCCTGCCTCCGACGCCAGGAGTGTTCCCTTTGGCAGGATAGCTGTCGTTGACGGGGGAACAGTGGTGAAAAGCACTGTCGAGTTCACCCTGCCGGGAGACCTGGACGTGAAACTCTACGTGATTGAAGACCCTGTAAAAAAAACACCTTTCCATCTTCCGGTGATGACCAGCGACAAGCTGGTACAGGGACCTCCCGTGGGAACCAACCGGTATATCGGACGGCTGAAAAAGATAAACGAAGATATCGCCGCCCGGTTTCGGGGCCGGGGTCATGCTTTCAAGCGGCCGGTCTATATGGATCTCGAAGACGTGCCCGGTCCCGGGGCGGGAGTTTTCCTGGTTTTTGCGGGCGGCGCGGTGGTGGTGGGTGCATTGCGGTTTAAGAAGCAGTTTTCATCGTTTGGCACCGTGCTCGTTGAGGTACTATTGGGAAGTCAGGTTGACAACTAATGAAGGCAGGTGTGTGGTCACAGTGAAAGTACTCACGCTCAACTGCGGCAGTTCG
>CAYSPT010000176.1:0-3032 GCA_964432985.1 uncultured bacterium | reverse complement strand
AACAAAAGCATATTGCAATCTATCAGGCTTATAGAACATACTTCAGTAACAATGACCGATCAAAAATATGTGAAAACAAGTATCAATAGTCTCGCCGGTGTCCTGGGAGGGCTGTTGTGGCGATTAGGGGGGAGTGATCATTTCCCTAAATCCGTCCGCCGGTACGGTGTCGCCGGAATCCTGAGTACGCTGGTCCTGGACAGAACCAGGAATTACACAGTCTTGCTGATCACTTTCGGCGCTTCGGTGGCCGCTTTCAGTCTCGGTTATGGAGAGCATTCGTTTCTAACCGGATTTTTCGCCGGAGCCGGAGTTCATAATCAGGTTATGCTGGACATTTGCGTCAGGGGAACTGTTGGACTTGCGTACGGTACCGCCGGCTATCTTCCCACCATTTGGTTTCTCAAGCAATGGAAGTATCTTTACATCGTTTGTGTGCTGGCAGTGCTGGTTCCTGCGGTCAGGCTGCTTGGCAATATTGTGGGTGTGGTGGTGGAAGAGTCGCTTATCGGGTTTTTCATCGTTTTTTTGTATTGTTTTGTCGGTTGTACGGAAAACCTCAGGTAGCAAACATTTGTGATATCCAGGGTAGACTTTTGACGTCGAACAGGTTGCGTGCTATGATAATCGTAGAATATCATGCCGGCTGATTCGATATGTTGGTTGGCAAGAAGTGTTCGGGAGGTGAGTCTCGTTGCCCACGTTTGATTTCAGGTGCCAGGAGTGCCAGGAAACATTTGAAAAATGGATAAAGCTGGGCACTGAGTCTGAAGTGATCTGTCCCTCCTGCGGTTCCGGCAGCGTGGAAAAAATCTTTCTCTCTTTCATGTACAATAAGGGCACATGGCGGATGACGGGCAAGACGAAGAGTAAACTGGAGAGCCTTAAACTCGGAAACATGGTCACGGACGGGAAGATCAAGATCGACGACTGAAGGGTGAAGCGGCCTTCAGGTGTATCATTCTGTCAGGATCAATGGTGCTCGCGCCTGCCTTCGAGTACTCTGCGGAGTATCATCAGGTCGTCGGCAGATCTTACCGACAGTTCGTAGCGCTCTTTGTATCTCCAACCCACTCCGATTACAGTAATAACGTCATCTTTGCGGATTGCATCCAGTCCCTCTTTCAACCCCTGCTTCATCCTGCCCATGAAACAGTAGATCTCGCCGGTGGCGTCGCGGGCGAAAAAGCCTAAACGATCTTTGCGGATGACGGTCACACCGGCCAACTTGATCAGGTGCCCCACGGTTGACTGTCCGATTTCAGCAACCGTCTTCTTTTCCGCCGGCGGAACCGCACCTTGCCCGATTACGGTTAGGTCCTGGGTTTGCAGCAGTTCCAGTTCGTCCAGCCGGCAGAACTCCACCGGCATAAAGGTTCCTCTTATCTTGCTGCCGACATGGATCTTCGGAGGATGGTAGCAGTCGCCGTAATAGACGGGAATTGCACCGGTCTCATCTTTGAGGACAAACACCCGTTTGAACGAGGCGGTGATAGTTCCCCGGGCAGTGATTTTCTTGCCGTAGTACCGGCCGGGATTCTGCTTCAGGTCCCGGATGGTGATACGGTCCGGTCCGCCTGATCTGATAGGAAAGGTTTCTGTAAAAATCCCGTCGCGCGTGGTGACCACTACCGATATTAGATGATCGTTCCCTGGGTGGGGTTTATCGACACAGGGTAGCGCTTTCATTGTCGTGGCGGCCGTCCCGGCAGCCTTGAAGGCGCTGCTGTCAAATGCTGCTGTACCCGTCAGCCACTGTCCCTCTTTGGAGAGCGTGATCTCGATGATATTTACCCCATCCAGGGCTGCGTATACCGTTCTGACTGGAGTCGCTGCCCAGATATTGAACCGGAAATTGGCCGGCCCGTGGATTACGGGAGTGACAGGATCCATCAGCCTGATGTGTCCCTTCAGGCCGGCCCCTTTGAAGAAGGAGTATACCCGGTCTCCTTCGGCACAAATCAGCCGGTATCCCGCTGGTTGACCATCGGAGTTTGGACCGGTCCAGACACTGCCGCTCACGGCGCCGGTCACCTGCTCGGTAATTCCATCAAGCGGAATCTGGTGGTCCTTGTGAACGTGCCCGGAAAACAAACCCAGTACCTGGTAGGGTTTGATGGTTGACAGGAACGCTTCCCGGTCAGTCCAGGTGCTGGTCGGCTCGTGATAAAAGATGAGAATCAACCTGTCCCGGTGAAGTTCCAGATCCTGCTTCAACCACATGAGCTGAACCGGAGAAAGACCGTAGCTGAGACGTCTGCCTTCCACCATGTTGGGATCCAGCATTACCAGGTGGTAGTTTCCCACGTTCAGCGAATACCAGGTCGGTCCGAAAAACTGTTTGAACAGGCCTTTACCGAAATCAACAGAGCCTGTCTCGGCACCCCGGCAGGACAGGCCGGCCAGGTCGTGGTTGCCAAGACAAGAGTAGCGTGGAGCGCTGATGTTTTTCATGGTGGTCAAGTACAGGTCAAACCATCTCCTGCCCACCGTTGGAGTAACACGGTCTCCATAGTAAATGAGGTCGCCGGTGTCGACGACCAACTCGGGCTGCAGGTCGTTTATTTCTCTAACGATACCATCAATCGTGTCCGAGTAGTCCTCGGAGATGTGCACATCGGATACCTGCACCAGGAAAAGAGAGGATTTGTTTTCCCGGGGAGCGGGTGTGAGCCCGAAACTCACGAACGGCCAGGGTGAGGCTATCTTGTTTCTTTTGGCCGCTGCCGGGTATATGAACCAGCGTGGCGCGGGCAGGCTTTGCCGGTATTTGGCCCGGTACCAGGGAGTGGTCAGCCTGTATCCCCCCGGCTTGATGATGAAGACGAAGCTATCTCCTCCATCACCTGGCAGGCTCCAGCCGCCCCGTGAGTTCGTCCGGGTGAAGACGGCTCCGTCCGACACTTTGATTCCCTTCAGTCCCGGTTCGCCCGCTTCCCGCAGCCCGTTGCAATTGAGGTCCTCGAACACGATTCCAGACATCATTGACGCCAGACAGAGGGGAAGAGGCAATGCCAGGTAGCATATCATAA
>CAYSPT010000175.1:0-3069 GCA_964432985.1 uncultured bacterium | reverse complement strand
GGGACCGGGTTGTATCAGACGGAAAAAGCCTGGTGTGATGCGAAGAGAAGGAGTGCAGGCCCCGCAGGTGATACAGAAGTCCGCCCCGGTTCTTGAACTCGGCGCCGATGGCTACCCGGAGTTTTGTATTTGTCATAACGCTTCAGCCCTTCGGTTTCATGGCTTGTTGTAATATCCGGGCCATACAGGAGGCCAGCGCGCGGGCCGTTTCCGGCGACGGCGTCCCCTGGTGCAGGCAACGTTTAAGCAGTGTGCCAACCTGTTGTGAGTATCGCAGCGCAGCCCACCGGCGGCAGGCGTTTTCCGGAGACAACCGCCCCAGCGTGAGTACCTGTACCACCTTCAGCAGCCAGCGCACCGGGAGATACCGCCTTCTTTGAAATTCGGTGTCAATCAGGTACCCGGCGACGTAGTCCGTGATGTTCCGGACGACCTTCCCGGCAGCGGGTGTTCCGCTCTCAACCGGTTGATTGTCTTGTGCCCCATCCGGTTTCAGAAACGCCGCCGCGGCGCGCCTGAAGGCCTTCTCCTTGGCCAGCAGGACACATCGTTTCTGCTCTTCTCTAAACCGCTCGCCGATGGAATCGGGGTGCACCCGGAACGAGTAAAGATACTCGGGGATGTTGGCCAGGCAATACCGCTCCGAAAGCCGCAGCCACAGGTCGTAGTCCTGGGCTCGTGAAATGGTTTCGTCGTAGAGTCCCGACTCTTGGAGGCAATCCATCCTGATCATGACCGATCCGTGGGTCAGGCAGTTGTCCCGCTTGAGATAGCGCCGCACGGCCTTGTCGTCTACCGGATGAGGACACTGGCGGAGTAACCTGGAGTGCTTGTCTATTACGTTCGCGAAGCTCCCAACCGCTGCGTGCCCGCGGTTTCCTTCGAGAAAGTCAACTTCCTTTTGCAGCCTGGCGTAGTCCGAGATATCGTCGGCGTCCATACGGGCCAGGTAACGGCCCCGTGCTTTGCCGATTCCCACGTTGAGCGAAGGTGTCAGACCCCGGTTGGTTTCGTTATTGATTACAATGATTCTCTTGTCTTCGTAGCTGCAGAGGATGTTCCTGGAGGAGTCGGTTGAGCAGTCATCCGTGATAATAAACTCGAAGCCGGTGAAGGTCTGCTGAAGGATACTGTCCATCGCTTCCTTCAGATAGCGCTCGGCGTTGAACACCGACATGACCACGCTCACCAGCGGTTTATCCACGGTCTTCCTCCGCCACACACCAGATTTCCCCCCACCGCACTTCCATGTGGATTACTTTCAAGTCTGCCTCTCCAAGCTCGTTTAAAAAAGTCTCCCGGGTGTACTCGATGAAGTGCGTGTGGTCCAGCCGGTAGTCGATCCCGAGCTCCTCTTTCAGGGGGACTCGCCAATCCCGCTCGTACAGGGGGACCCTGAGTATCACGCGCTCGGGTCTCACGGTCAGAAGAATGGTTTTCAGAAAATCCACCCGGTGTTCGATATGTTCCAGCACATTTGATAAAACCACCACATCATAGTCTCCTGCAGGCAGCTGCTCGAGAGCATCGCCGTGGATGAAGACCAGGTTTGACAGATCGTATCTGCTGCGGGCTGATTCAATTCTCTCCTCACAAATTTCGATTCCGGTAACGGTCACACCAGGGACACGCCGGGCCACGTCCTGGGTCAAAGTCCCCTCCCCGCAGCCGATATCAAGTACCCGCTTCCCAGGGGGAATGTGGCGGATAAAATAATCGTGATAGTTAATGTGCCGGTGCTTTGAATGGACTCCATTTCCGTGGACCACCGAAGCTTTTCCTTCCATTTGGTAAAGGAGGTTGTCCAATTGCAGGAGGAATATCATGGTATCTTCGGCAGAAGAATGTTTGGCAGAGGCGCTCAGGATTCGGCATACGGCTCGGGCCCTTTCTTCCGGAGGCAGTGTACCAAGCCAGCGGCCAAACGCATGAAGAAGTTTTTTGGGTGGTTTCATCCGGTAAGCACGCTCCTTACCACGTCCAGTTCCAAACGCGCTACCCGGTCCAGGGAGTAGTGGCCGAGTATGTACTGCCGGGCATTTTCACCCAGGGTTGCCTGCAGGGAACTGCTTTCGAGAACCTTGTCGATGGCCCTGGACAGGCTGCGGCGGTCGGTGCTGCACAGGTACCCCGTCTCTTCGTGGCGGATGTCGCCGCGGATACCGGTGACATCGGTCCCTATACACGGCCTGGCGCAGCTCATGGCTTCCAGCAGCACCTTGGGGTGCCCTTCGTACAGGGAGGGCAGGATAAACACCCGGGCCTGGTTGAGCAGGGCCGGCAAGTCGAAGTTGGGAACGTTTCCGGCGAAGGTGATGTTAAGGCCCATCCGGCTGGCTCCCTCCCGTACGGTGGAATCGGTGCAGCAGCTTCCGGCCATCACCAGGGAAACCCGGCGGCGTCCCTGCTTTTGCAGGAGATGGAGTGCTTCGAGCAAAGCGGGGAGGTTCTTCTGCTCTCCCCCCCGGCCGATAAAAGCCAGGTCGTAGCGGAGGGGCAATTCTGGGTGAGGGCGGAAGACATCGGTCACCACGTAGTTGGGGATCACCGTTATCTTCCCGGGATCGGCTCCGTGCTTCTTGACCACATACTCCTTTTGCCAGTCCGAGGTGACAATACCGGCGTCGGCTTCCAGGAAGGCTTTTCGCTCCAGGCGGAAAGCCTGTTCGGTCTCCCGGCTGTCGCCGTACCGGTTACGGGTAAACTGGCTGAGCAAGTACCCGCACCGGACGATGACCTTTTTCCCGAGAATCTTCTTCAGCCGGAGAGGAATCTCCGCTCCCCGTATCTGGTTGGTCTTGAAGATGTTCGACCGTTGCAGGCGGCGGCCGTGATTGAACAGCAAGCGGCCGGCGGTCACCAGTTCGTTGCCATGCCAGGCTGTGGGCAGCACCCCGATAGGATGGAGCCGTTCCGCAAAAGCGGTGTCGCACCCGGTGCCGTACGTGACGAAGTCCACCTGGTTCATGCACCCGGCCAGCTTCCGGTAGAGGGCCGCTTCCCGCTCCAGGTTTCCTACCTCGTCCCAGGTCTTCAGACTGACTCCGCCGGTGAAAAACAGGGTCAATG
>CAYSPT010000174.1:0-3090 GCA_964432985.1 uncultured bacterium | reverse complement strand
CTTTTTTCGGGTTTATGGAAAAACAGGATGAAAATGGTGTACTGTAATACCTGAATGTTTTCACCAAAAAATGAAACTTGTTTGCATGCCCATAGCGCATTCCGGGCAGAAAAGAATTATTGCTATTGATATTAAGGAGGTTTGGCCGTGAAGGAAGCTATTACACCTTCTCACCATGGTGTGGAAGAACCACCGGGTGGAGATTTTCCCAATGAAACGCTCAGGCTGTTATGTGAACGGGGCAGCTGCCGTAATTTTCTCGATAAGGAAATACCACCGGATGTTTTGGAGCAGTTGTTCGAGGCCGGTATCAGGGCTCCCTCCGGGGGCAACCTGCAGCCGTTTTCCATAATAAAGGTCGAGAATCCGGAGACCAGAGAAAAACTGTCCGCGCTCTGCGGCAACCAGCCCTGTATTAAACATGCCCCGGTTGATCTGCTTTTTTGCATTGATTTTCACCGGCTCGAACGGTGGGCGGAGCTGGAAAACGCACCGTTTTCCTGCAGGTATTCGTTCCGTCACTTCTGGATATCGTTACAGGACACGGTGATTGCCGCTCAGAACATGTGCACGGCGGCGGACTCGCTGGGACTGGGCTCGGTTTACATCGGAACGGTGCTGGAAGGCCTGGAAAAACTCCGCTCCATGTTTAAGCTGCCGCCGGGGGTGTTCCCGGTGGTGCTGCTGTGCCTCGGCTACCCGAAGCATCCTCCGAAGATCCGCCGGAAACTGTCGGCAAAAGCAATTGTGCACGAAGAAACCTACCGGAAACTGAACGACGGAGAACTGCTGGCGTTTTTTGATGACAAGTACCCTGAGACGAAGGTGCAGATTACCGATGAGCGGCTCAAGTCCATAGAGTCCGTGTGCCGTGTGGTCCACGGCGAAGCGTTTGCCCGCAGATGTATCCAGCGTATACGGAATGTCGACTTCATCAATCCCGCTCAGCAATATTTCGGTCTGCATTACACCGCTAGCAAGATGCCGCTGGGTAACATGGAAGTTCTCAAGATCATGGAAGAGTCCGGCTGCCACTGGTTCAAGCCCTGGGTACCCGGGGAAGAGGAAAAAACGTATGTTTCTTTATGTTCCGTGCCCATTCCAGAAGCCGGCGCCAGGCGCCTCTATGACGATATGGCCTGGGTGTGGCCGGTGGTCAGCCCCCCGGCGGATTACGAAGAAGAGGTCGACCTGTTCGCCGAGATTATTCAGACAAGAGCGGCGGGTGAAGTGAAATCACTGCTCCACCTTGGCTGCGGCAGCGGGCATGAAGACCTGGTATTTAAAAGGTATTTCACTGTTACCGGTGTAGATCTGAGTGCTCCCATGCTTGATATGGCCCGGACCCTTAATCCCGTTGCGGATTATCATCAGGGTGATATGCGGTCGGTCCGGTTGGACGCCCGGTTCGATGCGGTAGTCATCACCGATGCCATCAACTACATGCTCAGCGAGGATGACCTTGAGCAGGCGTTCATGACGGCCTTCGAGCACCTGAATCCGGGTGGGATTTTCCTCACCTTCGCTGAAGAGCTGTCCGATCAGTTCGAGCAGAACAGGACCTACTGCACCATCCATTCCCAGGGTGATATGGAGATTACCTTCATCGAAAACGCCTACGATCCGGACACCGGTGATACCACATTTGAAGATACTCTTATCTACCTGATCCGTCAGGGAGGCGCTCTCACTGCCCAGGCCGACCGTCATCTCATCGGGTTGTTCGATCTGAAAACCTGGACATCCCTGCTGGAAAAAACCGGATTCGAACTGGAAGCGGTTGAGTTCGAGCATCCCACGTCCACCGAATCGAAATTCATCCCCATATTCGTGTGCCGTAAACCGCAGCAATAGCACGAGGAGTTGAACAAGCATGGACTCACGCACCGGTAAAATGGTCGCGCACCACGACTGGTGGTCGGGGACCTATGACGATGACTATTTCGGAAAACTTTCCCTGTATCACCAGGTAAGCCTGGACAATGTCCGTCGTTTCGTTCCCGAAAAGGAAGGCTCCCTGGTTCTCGACGCCGGCGGCGGGACGGGAATCTGGAGCGTCGAGCTGGCTCGTATGGGCTACCGAGTGGTGCTGACCGACATTTCGGAAGGAATGCTGGGCAAAGCCCGGGAAAAAATCGATTCCCTTGGGTTTGCAGACCAGATCGAAGTACGGGTGGCGGATATCTGTGATCTGTCCGGATTTCCCGATAGCCATTTCCACATGGTGGTGTGCCAGGGGGACCCGTTGTCGTACTGTTCCGACCGCTTTCGGGCCATGGCCGAACTGGCGCGGGTGGTCCAGCCGGGCGGCGCGGTGATCGCATCGGTGGACAACCGCGCTTCGGCGCTCAAATGGCTTGATGAGACAGAAGACCGCCAGGCGGTGACGCGGCTTTTGAAGACCGGGCAGGTAGTCATGCCCGTTCCCAAAAAGGAGTTGAGTTACACCGTACACGCGTATACCGCTGAAGAACTCCGGGAGTTGTTCGAGTCCAACGGGCTGGCAGTTGAGCGGATCATCGGCAAGCTCGTTTTCCGTGACCGTCTTCCCTGGTTCAAAGCGAACGATCCTTCTCTGTTACAGTGGCTTCTCGAACTCGAGCTTGAACACAATGATGATCCTGCTTTTTTCCCCCGGGCCGGGCACCTGGAGATAGCCGGCCGGAAGCGGTTTGAAAACGAAAAATAACACCGGTTTGAAACACGGATACAAACACAATGGCAGATAATCCCGATAAAAAAAAAGAGACACAAAAACGGAGGAATCAATCCAAACGGCATAATCCACCCGGCGGAAAGCAAGAGGAGGGCGGATCCCGGCGCAGACCGCTGGTAATGGTGGGCATCCTGCTGGTGGCCGCCGCTGTTCTCATGTGCCCCGTGGGCGGCACGTTCGGCGGCGCAGAGGATGGGTACGAGCGGGCCCGGGTCACGAAGGTACAGGAGGTTCCGCCAGGGGCGGATGATTTCGAAGAGATAGAGAAGGTCTTCCAGGTTACGCTGCGGAAGCTGTCTGGCCGTCACGAGGGAAAAATCTTTGTGACGCCTCTCTATCACACTCACAACACCCTGTTCAACCTGCAGCTCGAG
>CAYSPT010000173.1:0-3385 GCA_964432985.1 uncultured bacterium | reverse complement strand
GCTTGATGACAAGACTGACGGTGCTTTTTCTCATTACGGTTTGCGGTGTTGCCTTATTTGGCAGCGGATGCCAGTGCAAACGCAAACCGTCCACGACCATAACCATTGAGGGTCAGGAAACCGTTCCTGATTACACTCCGGAAGATCTTCCTCCCCACCCGGGAGACTGGATGATCCTGGGCGGCACCCGTAAGGTCGGAACACTGAATCCTTATCTCGCAGCGCATGAGATAGAAGCTGATATTGCTTCTCTGCTGTTCAACGGGCTGCTCATGTACGATGAGCAACTCAATCTGGTCGAAGACCTGGCCCAGCAGTTTCAGGTTGAAAAGTCGGATGGTGCGGTCACGATTACGATTACACTTAAAAGCAATGTAATCTGGCACCCATATCACGACACTGCTTCAGGTATCGATGTGGTTTCCTGGCCTCTGGACGCCGGTGACGTCGTCTATACGTTCGATCTTATCTCGTCAGGGATCTTCGGTGAGCCATTGAAGCAATTATTTTCCGTCTTTGACAAGGTCGAGAAAATTGATGCTCAAACAGTTCGGATAAGCGGCAAAGAAACCGCCGCCGGGAGCCTGTACCTGCTGACATCGGCCATCCTGCCGCAGAAGGTCTTGAGTGGTTATCAAGAGTTGGATTCCGCGCCCTTCTGGAACAAACCGTGCGGCACCGGTCCGTTCAGGTTTTCCCGGTGGGAAGAAGACGAAGATCGCGGTGAGAGAACACTGGTGCTGGAGGCGTTTGAGTCATATTTTGGAAGCAAGCCGCTTCTATCAGGAGTCAAGGCACGAGAAGTTGCCACCGATGAAGCGCTGTTTAACCTGGTAACCGCCGGTCAGCTCGACGTGGTTCACCTGCCTGCCAGGCTGTATCTGCGTGCTTCATCAAACACGCAGATCGCCCAGCGTTTCGATTTTGTATCGGCCCCTGGTTTATCATATTCATTCGTGGGATTCAATCTCAAAGCAGATAGCTCCCAGGCCCCAACAGACAACTCCGGGGCCCAAACGGAACCCTCTTTTCCTCTCGCCGATAAAAAGATCCGTCAGGCACTGGTCAAAGCGGTGGACAGGCAAAAGCTCATCGACGAGGTGTTGTTTGGTCAGGCTTCGGTGGTGAATGGGCCATTATCACCATCCGCTCCTGGAGCTGCTCAGACCGGTGGCGGTATTGAATTTGATCCCGAAGGCGCCCGCAAACTTCTGGCGGAAAGCGGGTGGACTGACAGGGATAATGATGGATTTCTTGACAAGGATAGTAATAACGACGGTACATTGGACCGGTTGAATCTGGTTCTGTTAACCAACAAGGACAACCCGGAGCGGGAAGAAATTGCCCGTCGTATTACCGAGTCATGGCAGGCAATAGGTATTGATGCCGTGGTCCGTAGTGAGAGCTGGTCGTCTCTGTCGGGCACTATTCTGCCATCAGGGGATTTCAACGCTCTGCTGGCGGAATGGAATCATGGTCCCTGGCCGGTGTTCGAACCGTTGTGGCACTCCCGTGTCGGGGAGTCCGGCCAGAATTACCTGTCATATACAAATCCCGAAGTTGACGCGTCCATTGATGCGCTGAATAAAGAATCAGAACAGTCAATACGTCACGATCTTATCGGTAAAACCTGCCGGTTGATCCGTGAAGATATTCCGGCGGTATATCTTTATGCACCAAAATGGCTGGCGGTAGTTCACAAGCGGTTCAAGGGGCGCGCGGGGACGCTTTCCCCTCTCGGCCCGGTTCAGGGTGTTTCCAGGTGGTATGTTCCTGAAAAATGGCAGTTTGACAGAGACTGACATGCCATCCATCCTGGTGAGCTAAGCCGGCTAAAGAAATGGAGGAAGACAGAGCATGAAAGGAAGCAATCTGTTTTTATTATCTGTCAGAGTCCTGCTGCTTTTGGCATTTGTTATCGTCTTTGGTTTTTACGTGCTGCAGATGAACACGTTTGAAAAACGGTTTATCAAACTCTCCAACATGGTCGAATCCCTTTGCGAGGATCAAAAAGAACTGAAGCGGTCAGTGGATCGCATGAACAACCAGCTCAAATCAGGTAAGCTGAGTGTGGGACAGCGTCAGACCAGTTACACTGCTTCGCAGAAGCCATCACGCCACTGGCTGCATCCCGAGGTACCCAATTTTCTGGAAGAAGAGCCGTTTGTCACCGCCCCGGAGGAGGCAGATACCGATGGTGTTATTGTCAGATGGTTCGGCACGGATCCCAAGGGGCTCAACTTCCTGATTGAAAACGGGGCGGATGTATCCAACTATGTTGAAAACTACGTGGCTGAATCTCCCGCCGCCCGTTGGCGAACCAGTCCTGATAAATGGAAACCCGTTCTGGCTGAACGGATCGAAATTACCGACGATTTCAAAGAATACACGATCTATCTGCGAAAAGGAGTCAAGTGGC
Organism: uncultured bacterium; assembly: GCA_964432985.1. Lineage (GTDB taxonomy): Bacteria > Muiribacteriota > CAYSPT01 > CAYSPT01 > CAYSPT01 > CAYSPT01. Next base: position 966 of record CAYSPT010000173.1, on the reverse strand, counting down.
ACAAACCGGCGGTCAACTGGTCCGATCCCCGTTACCAGTGGTTGAAAGGTGACCATTTTCTCACTGCCCGCGATATCGAGTTCACCATCAACACCATTCTCAATACGCAGGTTGAATGCGCTTTTCTGAGAAACTATTACCAGGACCTCGAATCGGTAAAGGTCATTGACGATCACACCGTAGTTATCAGGTGGAAACGGAAGATCTTCCACTCGTTGTCGTTCACTCTCGGGCTGGGGATACTGCCCGAGTTTCTGTACACACGGGACGAAGACGGCAACCCCTATCCCCCCGAAACATTCGGTTTGAAGTTCAACGAGCACTGGTACAACCGCAAGGCGATCGGTACCGGACCGTATGAATTCGTTTCCTGGGAACCGGGGGTGACCATCAGGCTGCGCCGTAACGAGGAGTACTGGGGAGGCATTCCGGCGATCAAGGAAATCGTCTGGCTTATATACTCGGATCCTATCCAGAACCTGCTCAAGCTGAAAAGCGGAGAGCAGGATTTCGGCGCGCTGAATCCAACCCAGTACCGGGAGCAGATTCTGCAGGGTGCTGATACGAGCCCCTTCCAGGACGGCCGGATACAGCACGAGTCATTTACCCGGATGTCGTACTACTATATAGGCTGGAACGCAGACAAATTCATTTTCTCAGACAAGCGGGTCCGCCGGGCCATGACCCACGCGTTCAACCGCCGCGACATCCTCCAGAACATCTTTATGAACCTGGGGGAGGTCACCACCGGGAATTTTTTCAAATTGTCGCCGGAGTACAACCGGTCCATTAAACCTCTCGAGTTTGATCTGGAGGAAGCCCAGCGTCTGCTGGAGGAGGCCGGGTGGAGCGACCTTGACGGCGACGGGATCCTGGAGAAAAAAGACAAACAGGGTGAGACTGTCACATTTGATTTCAACCTGGTGATTTACGGTACCAGCCAGGAGTGGAAGACCGCCGCTACCG
>CAYSPT010000172.1:0-3406 GCA_964432985.1 uncultured bacterium | reverse complement strand
CCGTCGGTGGAAATCTCCAGACGGTCGATGGTGACTTTCCACGACTCCGAGGGATAAGAAAGATTCCCCTGGGGAGGTATCCCGTCCCGGCTGCTGACGCGCCAGTAATACTCGCCGTTGTTGGTCAGGCTGGTGGTGGAATAAATCTCGATGGATTCACCGGTGGCAGTGACTTCGGCCGTCATGAGGTCTGCCCCGGTGAAATCGTGGCCGCTCGGGTCGATCTCCACCAGGTAACTCTGGGCATCATGCACCATCTTCCACCTGAACTCAATTCCCGGCGACAGGGTCACCGTGCCGTCGGGTGGGGCGACCAGCTCCGGGGGCTGGAGTCCTTCGGTGTCGATTATCAATAGCCTGACCGCGGAAAGGTTGTTTAAGTTGGTATACGTATCCGTATCGGGCCCGTCCTTGGCCACCACCCGCCAGTAGTAGGTGGTGTTCTCATCCAGATCGGCACGTGCCGTGAAGGTGGTGACGCTGGGCCCCATCCAGGTGCTGCTGGCGTTTTCATCAATTGAATTAAACGATGGCTCCTTCGATATCTGCAGCTGAATCTGCCAACTGGCGTAAGCTATGTAGTTCGCATCAGTGGGATTTGCAAAAGCTTCCCACGAAAAGGCCGGCCGCCGGTTATGGGTGGCGTAGCCGTCAACCGGTGCTTGCAAGGCCCGCGCGTTTGTGTCGATGGAAAATCCCCAGACCGCTTCCGACGTTAGCTGGTTGTCCCCGGCGTCGTAAGCGCTGACCCGCCAGAAATACGCGTTGCCGTGACTGACGATCCCATCGGGGAGTTCATGCGGCGACGTGGCCCGTTCGCTGTGCACGTCGGGGGTGAAAGCGTCATCGTCCTGGGTGCCGATTTCCAGGGTGTAATGATCGGCCCCGGTGGTGGCCGACCAGGTAAAGGTCGGTGTGGTGGTGTTGAGTGCCGCACCGTCCCTGGGCCGGGTCAGCGTGGGCTTCTCGGTTATGGCCGCCTCGATTATGGGCCCGCCTCCAATGTCTATGGAACGCATACCGCACTTGGTATATGCGAAGGCGTTGACCACGGAGGCCCCGGCCGCCACGTCCGGGGGAATGGTAACGTCCGCCTGCATGGTGAGGTCGTCGGTCCAGGAGACGTTCCCCGCCGTGATTTCCCGGGGCGGGTCGTCCAGGGTCAGGGTGATTTTCGCGTCGGCGTTCTGGTCCATGGGATTGTCAAGCGCTTTTTGTTTCCAGCTAACCGTGATGGTGACTTGTTCTCCCGGCTTGATCGTGTTGGGATTAGATGTAATAGTATTCTTTTCAGCGGGTGTATTATCGAATACGACTGCCGGGGCCTGGACGGGCAAGGTATTAGCAGCTGGCGGTGGGTCCGGAATCGTTTTTTCTTCAGTAGTAACCTCAATTGTTTCGGCGGTTGTTCCTATGTTTGTCACCGTCGTTGTTTCTATCGTATAGGTTAATTTTTCCAGTACTTTGAATTTCTGGTCTTTTGGTCCGGAAAATGTAACCTGAGCATTGCAGGACCATTCTCCTCCGCCAGTGACAGGTGCTTCCCCTATCTTGGTGCCCTCCTCCAGCATGATCTCTACAAAGTGCTTGACGAGTGATGTTGTTATAGTGACTGTGGGAGGGGGAGCGGGTGCAGCAGGAGGGTCAGGGACTGCAAGGGTTGCGCCACTCCCCTCGAACTGTATGGTGGTTGGGCTTTCATTAACATGGGTCGGGGCAACCGAATCGAGTTGTTGTGCCCAGGCCCCTGTGGTGCCGAGTATGACGGCGGCGATAGTGGCCAGCGGTAGTAGCAGTCGTCTTTTCATTCGTTGGACCTCCTATGTTCTGAAGGGATTATATTTATCACAGAGATATCTTTACACACTCCTCTTTTGGTATTTCGTCATTTTTGGATGAAACTTTAGGGTTGGAGGGCGATTCCTTTTAGGTTAAGAAGTATTAATACTTTAAACAAAATGTACTTCATGTCTAGATAAATACTGTACTCAAAGACTGTGGAATCAGGGAGTTTGGTTAAAGATATTTTGGGATGACAGGTATTGACATTAATCCGTTTTCAATGGATTATGAATCTCTAAACCATAATAGTTTCTGACCGGCTTTACTAGTGTAATCACAAAAACAGCGTTATCAAAACAGCAGTATTTAGATTTGAGGAACATAGGATCAATGCAATTTAAAAGCGACTTTGTCTATACTGACCGGCGTTCAAAAGCAAAGTATATTTTTTGCAAGTACCAATCGATTCTCCAGGGAAAAATCCTCGATGTAGGAGCTGATCATTGCTTTTTAAAAGAGTATATCGAGGCCGGTACACAATACGTTGGTATTGGTCTGCACTCCCCAAAACTCGATATTGTTGTGGATCTCGAGAAACAGGATATCCCTTTTGAAAGCAATTCTTTTGATACTGTACTGTGTTCAGATGTTCTGGAGCACTTGGATACTATTCATCATGTATTTGATGAGATTTGCAGGGTCAGTAACAGTCACGTGATTGTTGCTCTGCCGAATGCACATAAGGCATTTTGGGAATATATCAAGCGCGGTGACTATTGCGAAGAACAGCATATGAAGTTCTATGGTCTTCCTCTTGAAAAACCTGAGGACCGCCATAAATGGTTTTTTTCCTCCTGGGAAGCAGAAAAATTTGTCCGATATAGAGCAGAAAAAAATAATATGGCAGTAGTGCAGATTGATTACAGCCATTCAGAGCGATCTCCCATTAAAGGTCTCAAGCATTTGTTGTTAAAAGCTTTTTTGGGAAAAAAGCTCAGTATTTATTTCAAACTGATAACCAACAAGACGCTATTTGCAGGTACGTTATGGGCAGTCTTGAAAAAACGAAGTTGTCAATAGCGTAAAGATAACTTCGCTCTTCTCAATGGCTCACAGCCACGCAGTGGATGCCAGCCAGGAACTGGCTCCTCAATTCACAGGGTGAATTGTCACAGCCACGCAGTGGATGCCAGGTCGTAGTTGAGAATCTCTTCTTCGGTGAAGAAGTTGCCCACTTCGAAGCGGGCCGTGTCGGGACCGTCCGAGCTGTGCACCACGTTGTGGGATATAGTGAGTGCCAGGTCTCCCCGGATGGTTCCAGAGTCGGATTCCACCGGGTTGGTGGCGCCGCATGTCTGGCGGATGATGCTAATGGCGTCGGGACCTTCGATGACCATGGGTACCACCGGTCCGGAGGTGATGAACTCCACCAGGTCGTCATAGAACGGCTTTCCTTTGTGGATGCCGTAATGGCGCTCGGCCAGGTCCATGGTGATTCTCATCAGCTTCATGGCTGCGATTTTCAAACCCTTGTTTTCTACTCTGGCAATGACTTCGCCGATAAGGCCGCGGGCCACGCCGTCCGGTTTAACCATGAGAAATGTGCGCTCGGTCTTCATAGGTG
>CAYSPT010000171.1:0-3422 GCA_964432985.1 uncultured bacterium | reverse complement strand
TGCATCCGTTTGGGCTTCCCTTGCATCCTTTGGGGCTTCCCCTGCATCCTTTTGGGCTTCCCTTGCATCCTTTGGGGCTTCCCCTGGTACATCTGCAGGTGCCTCCGCCCCATCCGGTTCCTCGACACGGTCCGGACCTCCCACGGGATATGCCGGCTCGTTGTCTTCCAGGTCAGCCGCAGCCGCCCGTTCAATAGCTGTCGCTGGTTCTTCAGCCGGTCCCGCCTCCTGTCGTATCTGCGGCCGGTCACCAGTCAGCTCCTCCACGAGGTCCGCTTCTTCACTCTGCTCGAAATCATATTCATGGCCCGGAGCCGCGCCTGGGCGCACGTCCGATTCTTCCATTCCGGCGATTACTTCCGTTACCAGAATGTCTTCTTCATGGTCTTCATAAGGCTGATCCGTGATTGGAGGTACGGGAACGGGCTCCCGGACCGGATCAGGCCCAACGTTTGGTTCTTCCTCAACTGCCGGCCCCTGCTCCACAACCGGCTCCGGCCGGTCATCGGGCTCTTCTTCTCGCAGTGGGCTTCGGTCCACCATCACTGCTCGCACCAGATCATCGGGGACTTTTTTTTCGCGACGAGATTTTCCCCGGGGGGTTACGTGCTGCTCCGGTGACATCTTTCGCCCCGGATAGGGGCCGGGAAGGATACCAAACAGGACATTGCCATGCTGGTCAACCCTGAGCAGCAAGTTGTTGGCTGTTCTGATGACCAGGTGTCCCGCGGCGTCCAGTCCCATGTTCCGCGCTTCTACCAACTGCTCCATATCCAGGTTCAAATAGGGATGATATCTTCTTCGGAGCCGTCCGCCACGGCAGTCGTCGATGAAGCGGTCCAGCTCCACGAGCCGGTGAAGCAAGACAGGATTTTTCCCCAGGTCATCCCCGGTTACTCCCCCGCAGGCCAGGATGACTTCCCGGGCTTTTACTACCCCGCCGGCGCAGAAGAATCCGGAACGGTCCGCAGAGAGGTCGGCACATTGGCACCATCCGCGTAGAATGTCGAGAGCTTCATCCTTTTGGGTAAGATCATCGGTCTGTGTATTTGTGAGCCACCGGAACATATTGAGAAACGGTACGTGCTCACACAAAATATGCCCGAATTCGTGTCCCAGGACGAACCGTATCTGAAACTCGTCGAACACTTCGAGCAAAGCGCTGGAAATAATTATGTAATGGACCTCAGCCACTTTGACCGTTTCATGGTGCATGGCGGAAGATTCCAGCAGACGCAACTCCACCTCCCCGACATCCAGCCGGGCGAGACACGACCGGAACAGCGGCCACAATTGCGCATGTTCGTCGGTGACCGGTAAGGTGCTTCGCAAAATAGCAGCGGCACCACCAGCATCACCCTCCCAGTCTCCCAGAAACGACCCCATTACCGACAGTACAGCCCGGCTTTCTCTGAGCCGGGCCTTGGCGGCGATATCCTCGGGGTGCTCGACTTCGTCAGCTGACAGCTTAAAAGCCGTAGCGCCTCTGAGCGGCTCTTCAGGCAGCCTTGTACCGCAGGTACCGCAGTAGTTGCTGCCGTATTCATTGGTGCCGAGACAGACCGTGCACACCAGATCGAGAGAAACGCCGCAATCCCGGCAAAAACGCCGGTCATCCCTGTTTTGAGCCTGGCAGCCAGCACATTTCACGATATACAACCTGACTTTCAAATAGTAGTGCCGAAGGAGGGACTCGAACCCTCACGAGCGAAGCTCACACGATTTTGAGTCGTGCGCGTCTACCACTTTCGCCACTTCGGCCGGAGTCAATATTCTATCATTATATATAAGGCAGGGTCAATAATTAGCAGAGCATTGCCAATTGTCTTTGGAATGAATTTCGCTTACAATAGAGTCAACACCGGCTGAAACTGAAAGAAGGAGACGGCAATGGACTACTACGAAACGCTCGGAGTAGCGAAAGAGGCGTCTAAAAGCGACATAAAAAAAGCTTATCGCAAGCTGGCCAAAAAGTATCACCCGGACATGAATCCCGAAGACAAGCTGGCTGAAAAAAAATTCAAGGAAGTCAGCGAAGCCTACGAGGTACTTTCAGATGATAAGCGCAAGGCTCAGTATGACCGTATGAAGCAGGGGGGATTCAACTTTTTCAGCGGTTTTCCCGGGGCGGGAAATGCCCAGGGAGGCAGGGGAGCGGACTTCGCCGACATTTTTGGTGCTGGGGGGATGGGCGACTTTTCCGACCTTTTCGCAGACATGTTCGCCAACCGCGGCGGACGCGGAAAACGTCGGCGCGCTCCGGAAAGAGGGCAGGATGTCATCACCGAATTGGATGTTCCTTTCGAGAGCGTAATACATGGCAGCGACGTAGTGGTCAGCTTAGCAAACGATCACGCCTGCTCCACGTGCAGCGGTACCGGAGCCGCTCCCGGGTCCACCGAGAAGACCTGCGAACAATGCAACGGGACCGGTGTTCTCTCGATGGCACAAGGAACATTCGCTCTCAACCATCCCTGCACCGCGTGTGGAGGCCGGGGATTCATCCCCTCAGCGTGTTGTGTTTCATGTCACGGTACCGGCACCGTTTCCACGCCGCGGAAGCTCAAGGTTCACATTCCCCGGGGAATCGCGAACGGGGCGAAAATCCGTCTCAAGGGACAGGGAAACCCCGGCCGCTCGGGAGGGCCGGCGGGGGATCTTTTCATCAAGATACTCATTGGCAAGGACCCGCATTTCACCCGCAAAGGCCTGGACATTACCAGTGGACTCAATGTAAATCTGGCGCAGGTACTGCTCGGAGATAAGATCCCGGTGCAAACGGCCAGCGGCACCACGGTGAATGTCACTCTCCGCCCGGGGACACCGCCTGGAACCAGGCTCAGGTTGAAAGGACTCGGATTAAAGCAGGGGAAAAGCGGGCGTACCGGTGACCATTACGTCGAAGTGACCGTAGATATTCCCGACAATCTGACAGATGAGCAGAAACAACTGATAGAGAAACTGGCCGAGACCGCAGGCTGGAAACGTCACGTTTCGTAGCGGGAAAAAGGTACACTTACTTAATCCCGAACACCTTCTTGAGGATCTTCTTGAAACCACTTTCCTGAGGGTAATTTTTCGCACCCAGGGACGAAGCGAATTTTTTCAACGTCTTTTTCTGCGAACCGGACAGGCTTACCGGCAGTTCGACCCGGACCGTCACCACCTGGTTGCCCTTTCCGGACCCATGAATGCGGGGGAAACCCTTACCCTTCATCTTAATTTCAGTGTAGGGCTGTGTTCCCGGCGGGATGGTCAGTTGTTCGTTTCCGTAGAGAGTCGGTACCTCCCGCTCCGTACCCATGATAGCGGAGGCGAAATCGATAGACCCGAATAATGTGACCCCGAATAGTATTGGTGATTTTCGGCCGGCGGGACATTCGCATCCATTTCCCGAATGGTGTGTACTCCGAATAGAATGA
>CAYSPT010000170.1:0-3487 GCA_964432985.1 uncultured bacterium | reverse complement strand
GCCAAGCCCAAGAAGAATCGGTCGAGCCCAAACATAATCGGTAGGGCCCAAGAAGAATAGGCCAAGCCCAAGAAGAATCGGTCGAGCCCAAACATAATCGGTCGGGCCCAAGAAGAATCGGCCGGACAAAAACATAATCGGCCGGGCCCAAACATAATCGGCCGAACAAAAAAAATGGAAGTATTTTTTATATGAGCTTTTTTCTCGATTACATTGCCGGCAAACTGGCCAACAATCCCCCGGGGACGTACTTCGACCTGGCGCGGTTCAAGCTGTTTGAGGAAATCGACCAGTTGTTCTCCAACGACTCTTTTCTCTACAGCGGCGAATCGTATCGCCGGGGACGGCGGCAGTATTTGATGCACAACCCGGTCAAGGATCTTTATGAGTACCAGATAGAAAAAGCGCTCGAAGAGATTGAAACTTTCAAGGTCGATGAAGGGCTGGTGGCCTGGCAATTCTACAACATGGGATACGTGGTCAAAACTCCGTCGGCCACCATCGGTTTCGACGTGGTCAGAGGTCTCAGGTCCCACCATTGGGTTTGGGATGTACCAGACTGGATCGTGCCCCGGGTGGCAGACAGCCTGGATGCACTGTTCGTCACGCATTACCATCGGGACCACTGCGACCAGGAGATCATCGAGCGGATGCTCGCGGCCGGCAAACCCGTGTTCGTCCCGGAAGGCTGCCGGGTCCGGACCAGGTACCGGGACCGTCTCACCCGCGCCAGGCACCACGCAAGCTTCGATATCCCCGCCATGCATGTCACCTCCTACCGGGGACGGCATATCTACCGGGAAAGTCCCTTTGACCTGCCGCTGACGGCTTACGAAGTCATTACCGCCGAAGGAAAGAAAATCTTCTTCACCGGGGACCTTGATTACACTTCGGGAGAGACGTATCCCTTCAAAGAGGACATAGACCTGCTCATGCTGCACTGCGGCGGGATCAGCCCGCTGTACGACGACCAGAATCCCAACGACCTGGGAGACGATGACGATGCCTTTTTCATCGGGCTGCAGAAGTTCAAAACGAAGTACGTCATCGCCGGACACCTGGCGGAGCTGGGCCACCCCCTGGGCGGTGGCAGGGAGCGTTACATGACGGCCTTCGATATTTTCTTCCAACTCGTCGAGCGCCGCAGCACGTTGTTTCTGGTAATGTTCTGGGGCGAACACTATCACTTCCCGGTGTAGAAGACATTGGAGGAGTTAGTATGCGCGAGATCGAAATTAACGAGCTTTCACTCGAGGCGGTTGACCTGTGGATGAACCAGTGGCTTCTCCTGACGGCGGGAAGCGACGACGATTGCAATATGATGACCGTAGCCTGGGGCAGCATCGGATGTATGTGGTCGAAGCCCTTCGCCCAGGTGGTGGTCAGGCCGCAGCGGCACACATATGGATACATAGAGCGCTCGGACTCCTTTACCCTGTGTGCGTTCCCGGAGCAGTACCGGAAAGACCTTCAGATTATGGGCACCACATCCGGCAGGGACGGTGACAAGGTGGCGCGAACAAACCTCACGCTGCGCCGGTCGACCAGAGTACCGGCCCCGGGCTACAACGAAGCTTCCCTGATCCTGGAGTGCCGGAAAATCTATTGTCAGGACATGGACCCGTCGGGATTTGTCGATCCGTCCATCCAAAACAACTATCCGGGCAACGACTACCACCGGATCTATTTCGGTGAGATCGTGGCCGCATTCGTCGGCGAATAGGATCTCATGATAACCGGTATCACAAGTGTTATGACCGTTGACGGCTGGTATCATCTGACCTATAATGTTTATCAATATTAAACTGCAACAGGTAGATCAATGAAATTCAGCGAATTGGTTAAACTTCTGTCCAAACATGGATTTGCACTTGTCAAAGAAAAAGGATCCATCCGGTATTACGGAAAATCCGGTTGTAGCAACCTGATACGAGTGGATTACCATGGATCGAAGGAAGTTCCTACAGGAACATGTCACGCAATTCTCAAGGCAGCTGGCATCAAGAAAAAAATGTAACAGGAGCGATCACTAATGATAGATCTTGATTATTCACTCATTATCGAAGCTACTGCTGAGCCCGATTATTTTGGATTCTACTCTCCCGACCTGGAAGGTTTTACCGGAATTGGCCATTCTATTGAAGATTGCCTTTACAAAGCCAGATGGGGCATGAAAGACCACATAAAAACGCTGAAACAAAATAATCTTCCTGTACCACCGAGTAATCCTGATCCCAAGATCACTATCCAAAATGAGCACAAGCGTGCTGCTGCTTGAATTCTGAGGAAAAATCCATTGGACCAGAAGATCAAGGTAGCCATCATTTTCGGAGGGAAATCAGCCGAGCACGAAGTCTCACTGCAGTCTGCCAAGAATGTCATCGACGCCATCGATCAAGACAAGTATGAGCCCATTTTGATCGGGATTGACAAGGAAGGACGCTGGCACCTGGACGAGCGGTCAAAACTGCTCCTCAACGAAACCAATCCCGCGCTCATGAACCTGAACCGTGCCAGCGAAGAGGTGGCCATCATTCCCGACGGTGACTCCAACCTGCTGATCAATCCTAAAACTCACCGTTCCATCGGAGCCGTGGATGTGGCCTTTCCCATCCTTCACGGTCCCCTGGGCGAAGACGGGTCCATCCAGGGGATGTTCAAAATGGCCAATATCCCCTTCGTCGGAGCCGGTATTCTCGGCTCTGCCGTGGGGATGGACAAGGACGTCATGAAACGGCTCTTCCGGGACGCCGGAATCCCCACCCCCCGGTTCGTGACCTTTTACAAGTCGGGCAAAAAGGCCCCGGATTACGAGACCCTCACCGAAGCCCTGGGCCCCGTTATGTTCGTGAAACCGGTGAACCTGGGCTCCTCGGTGGGAGTGAGCAAGATCAGTTCCGCCGGCGAGTTTCAAAAGGCGGTGGAGCTGGCGTTCACCTACGACCGGAAGATCATCATCGAGGAGTTCATCCCGGGGCGTGAAATCGAGTGCTCGGTGCTGGGAAACGAACATCCCATCGCCTCAGTGCCCGGCGAGATCGTGGTAAAACACGAGTTCTACTCCTACGAGTGCAAGTACATCGATGAGCACGGCGCCGCTCTGGAAATCCCGGCGAAGCTTCCCGAGGAGACCGTCAAGGAAGTGCAGCGGCTGGCCATAGAAGCCTTCACCGTGCTGTGCTGCCAGGGGATGGCACGGGTAGACTGCTTCCTCACGGAAAGCGGGGAAATCTACGTCAATGAAATCAACACCATCCCCGGATTCACCAAGATAAGCATGTACCCGAAGCTGTGGGAAGCAAGCGGGATTCCGTATCCCGAACTCATCGACCGGCTGATTCAACTGGCTCTGGACCGGTTCCGGCATGAACAGGAGATCCTGACGTCCATCTGACCTGGATTCGCCGGTCAAGCCGGTGAATGACTCGTGTCCGGCGAATGACTCGTGTCCGGTGAATGACTCGAGTCCGGCTAATGACTCGTTTCC
>CAYSPT010000169.1:0-3528 GCA_964432985.1 uncultured bacterium | reverse complement strand
GGTGAAGGCATACCCGTCAAAACCATCGCTGGCCAGGAGAAAATCGATCAACTCCACCCGCCTCTCCTGGCCCGCATCCTGCACCAGGTTCCGGAACTGTTCCATGGTACCGGTCAGTCTGCCCGGACGTTTGTAGAAAGCGATCCCGATTCTGTACAGAGCGGTGTAAAGTGCGTGGAAACGGGAAGGGATTGCTTCCATCGGCACCACCAGTTCATCCATGTTGATGTACCACGCCGGGATAATACTCTCGCCGGTCAGGCTTTCCATCATCTTCCCCAGCATCAGAGCCTTCTTTTCCAGCACCGGGTCTTCCGAATCCATCAGGTCTTCCGGCAGATCCTTCAGGTACAGCCAGGCGCCGCCACAGCCCAGGACGGCATCGGGATTGTGCAGCAGCTGACGGCAGATCTCGTCGATGTAATCGGCATAATATTCTGCCAACGGGGCCATGGCCGTGTCTCCGATAAAATGGTACCGGAAAAACAGGCCGTAATTGCGGGCGGTTAAATCCGAGGGACAACTGCTGTAGGCTTCATAGGTGGCCCGGAACTGTTCCAGGATGGTGGCATTGAACGTCCGATTATCAAAATCCAGAGAAACGTTGTCAGGATCGATAATCTTTTTTGACCGGTTCACAATGTTGTTCACAGACTGTATGAACATCTTCTTATATTTTTCAAAATCCATCACTTTCTCCCTCCGCTTCTCGCTCTGTTAGGCAGTATCTTACTTAAATATTACCATTATTAGCGAGATAAGGCAGATCGATAAATGCACTCCAGGACTTGCACGCCTTTCACAACTTCCTCCGGCGGATCAAGCCAGAAAGTACGATAATCGTCCAGTTCGGGGAGGGTGACACTTCAGGCACTGTCTTCTTAATTGAACTTAAAAATGATTAGATTTCTGGTGCCGTATCAAGGCCAGACGAAGCGGACCGGCTGGGTGCGCTCCTGGACATTCCTGATATTGCCGAACCAGGTGCAGCCGGTAAACTAAATTACCAGTAGTCCGGCAAATAAAAATACCAATCAATAGGAAGGTCCCTTAGACTGGTTTCGGGTTACCAAATCCAAATCCAAATCTAAAGGACCGTTCCATGATCACTAAAATTATGTACCAAAAGATCCAATATTTCAAGCAAAAAGGGCTAACAAAGTCAGAAATAGTCAAGGAAATGGGACTGAACTTCAAAACTGTCAGCAAATACTACCAGATGTCAGAGCCCGGATTTTACCAATATCTCGAAGAAGTCCGTTCCCGGACGAAGGCCTTTGACGCTCTACGAGACTCCATTCTGGAAGTCTACCGGGAGAACGGATTCAGAAGGTTGCCCAAGGCTGCCGTGTATGACTACCTGGAGGAGGTCTGTGGAAAACTGCCGGGATCTGAGCGGACATTCCGGAAATACATCCAATACCTGGAAGAGTCCGGACAGATCGAGTTCAAAGCCACAAAGCGGATCTACACACCGGTTCCGGAACTTCCATTCGGAAAACAACTGCAGATCGATTTCGGACAGACCAAAACCCGATCTGGAATGAAGCTGTTCATTTTCGCTGCTGTTCTTTCCGCCAGCCGCTACAAGTATTGCGCTGTGCAAGGCCGGCCCTTCAACACCACCGATCTCATCCATCACCTGCTCGACTGCTTCAGTTATATCGATGGCAGACCCAAGGAGCTGGTTATCGACCAGGACCGGGTGATGGTGGTCAGCGAAAACAAAGGCGATATCATCTACACCCAGGATTTCTCCACGTTCATCGAGGAGATGGAGCTGAAGATGTTTGTGTGCCGTAAGGCGGAGCCGGAGAGTAAGGGAAAGTCGAGAATCTCATCAAGTTTGTGAAGAACAACTTCTTTAAGGTGCGGGACTTCAAATCCATCGAAGAAGCCCAAAGCCGGCTGTTTGACTGGCTGATTAGACGAGCCAATGGCAAGATCTCCGCTGCTACCAGGCGGATACCTGCCGAGATCATCGAGGAAGAGCGAAAGCACTTGCAGCCGCTTAAGCCATCCATCTACCAAAAGGATCGTGCCAAGTATCGGGACACGAGAACCGTAAGCAAGCTGAAGCGGATATCTGTAGATGCCAGCAAGTATCCGGTACCCATTGACTATCAGCACAAGACGGTGGAGATCTTCAAGTCCGAGCACGAGCTGTTCCTGTTTGATGCGAAAACCGGCAAGCAGATCATGGAACATGAACTTTCTCTAGTGCCTGGCAGTGTAATCAAGAGGCCGCATCAGCACCGGCCACGAACGGGAAGCTCCCAGGCGTTGAAGGAAAAACTGTTGAAGCAGTCCAGCCTCCCGGCCTGGAAGGAGTTCGTGGAAAAGAACTACAGCACTTACCGACGTTATTTTCGGGATCAGTATGGCGAGTTCATGGGTAAGCTTGCCAAGACTTTCGAGAACGACATCCTGGAGCAGGCACTCCAATTCTGCCTGGAGAATAAGACTTACAGCATGATCGATCTTCTGGATACCTACCAGCACTTCGCACGAATCCGGGAGAAAGAACAGGATCAGTTTCCAGAAGAAGTCATTGCACTGCTTTCGGTAAAGAAACGTGACCCCCTGCCTGGTCCAAGCTTCCAGGTTGCCAAAAGTGATCCGGCTGTTTACCGTGCCCTGCTTGGCGCCGGCAAGGAGGTGACGGCATGAAACAGTACCAACAGATCGTAACCAAGCTGGATGGTTTAAAGCTGAAAGGCATCTCAAAGAATCTTGATACAGAGATCGATGAAGCCGAGAGCCGCAAGGTGTCCTATTTGAGCTTTCTCGGGACGTTATTGGACGTAGAGGTCAACTATCGTACCGAACGACGCTTAAAACGCAATTTAACGGGAGCTCACTTTCCGGTGGTGAAGAAACTCGAGGATTTCAAGTTCGGCCGGGTGAAAGGAATAAACAAATCGGATGTTTCGGTCTTGCTCGACTTCCGCTGGCTCGATAACCATCACAACCTGCTGTTCTTCGGACCTCCCGGTCTGGGAAAGACACATCTGTCCATTGCCATTGGCCTGGAAGCCATCCAGGCTGGATACACCGTGTGCTTTGAGCGGGTGACGAATCTCATCAAACTGCTCAAGACCGCGGAAATCCAGCGGAAGGCACAATTCCGAATCAACCGTATCATGAAGTCCGACCTGGCCATAATCGATGAAATTGGGTACACACCTATCGAGCGAAAGGAGGCGAACCTGTTCTTCAACCTGGTAAGCGAACTCTATGAGAAGTCTTCCATCATCATCACTTCAAACAAGAGCTTTTACTCCTGGGCTGAGATGATGGGCGACGAGATCATGACGGTAGCCTTGCTGGACAGGCTCCTTCACCATAGCAAGGTCTTTACGTTCTCAGGTAAGTCATACAGAATAAAAGGAAAGGAGAAATAGATCATTTTTTTTCTCAGTGATTGGGAAAATTATTTACCGGACGATTGGGAAATTTACTTGCCATTTCCATGGCAATGTCCTGGGAGAACACAAATTCCCCGTACATGTGACGGGAATGAGACAG
>CAYSPT010000168.1:0-3531 GCA_964432985.1 uncultured bacterium | reverse complement strand
TCAATTCATATCCCTTTTTCGTACGTGCTGAGCTCGCACCACTTTCAACAGCAGGGAAGCCATCACCCCATTGAACAAACCCGTCGCTACGCTCGCCACCATCATGGGAGGCAGGTTTATCCACACCCCCCGGTGCTGTACCAGCATTACATACGCAACGAGGAGCTGCATCGCGTTATGAACGAGTGCTCCAACAACACTTATTGATATTATACTAAAATGCTTTCCCGCACGTCTATAGAAGACTCCCATAGCTCCTGCGCTGGCCACCGAACCGGCCAGAGAAAGCAGGAATCCCGGGCTGAAAATAAGCCCCATCAGGAGGTGGGAAAGAATGCTCCTCAGCGATGCAACCAGCAGCCCCGCAGCCGGCCCCATCAGGTAAATGCCCACCAGGGTGGCTACATTGGCCAGGCCGGGTTTGGCCCAGGGGAAGAACATGCGCGGCAGCGGTATTTCAGCCAGATTGAGCACGGTACCGAGAGCCACCAGTAAACCGAGCCTGGTCAACGCTACCGTTTTTTTCCGGACCTGCGCCGGATCGTCATTGCGTGACGGCATCAAAACCGCTGCCTTCCTTCCCCTCTATCCTGACCACGAGCCCGTTGGGAATACAAACCAGTGTTTCACCCGAGCGCGATATCCATCCCATGGACACACAAATGTGTCTCGGACAAGGGGAATCAACAATTCTGACCTGCCCCTCTTTGACCTCTACCCGCGTTTCTCCCAGCGGCCCAAGAACGGAAACAACCCGGGAGGAACTCTCAAGCGCCAGTACCTGCCCGGGCCGGCCAACCGGTTGAATGACTGCGCGGTTTCCAGCTGCGGCGGTCATCTCAAGAACCACCCAGGCTGAAACACTGACGATGAGTACGGTCAAAACCAGCACAACGTCCCCTAAAGCAGGTTTCATTTCGAGCTACCCTCACCCGCAGAGTTACCCTCACCCGGATGGAGTATCTTTATACCGGGAGAAAAATCAAGTTTGTCGGGCAGGCTACCGGTACACATCACATGACCGTTTTTTAAAACGAGAATAAATCCGGCCCCGGAGAACCGTTCGTTTAGCATCTCCAGAGAGGATGGTCCGCCGACGATGGAAGCGGTGGCCAGCACGTCGGCCTCCAGGACCGTCTGGGCCACCACGGTAGCGCTGGCTGCACCCCTGGCCGGATGACCGGTAGCGGGATTGAGAATGTGATGGTACCGGACACCCTCCTTTTCGAAATACCTCTCGTAGTCTCCGCTGGTAGCGCAGGCAATAGACGCTGCCTCGATGATACCCAGGCAGCCGGAAGCGCGCGGGTCCTTGATTCCAATACGCCAGGGTTGCCCGTCGGGCTTTCCGCCATGGGCCCGGACCTCGCCGCCGCCGTCAACCAGGAAATGACGCACACCGGCCCCTTGCAGCAACCGGAAGGCCAAATCAACCGCGTACCCTTTGGCTACGCCCGACAGGTTGAGGCACACACCATCGTTCAGGATGATCCGGCCGTCATCACCGAATGACACCTTATCCAGACCGGTGGCGGCCAGGGCTGTTTTCAAAGCCGAGTCTTTCGGGATAGGGGGATCGTTACGGGAGAACTGCCACAAATCGATCACCGGCCCCAGCGTGGGATCGAACATCCTCTCTGTCGATTCCGCCAGGGAGAACGTTGTTTTTATAAGGGAGAACAACTCGTCCGCATCCGTGGGATGTTCCTCTGCGGCGGCGTTCAGGCGCGATAAACCGCTTTCTGGATCATACCGGTTGGTGAGTTTCTCAATACGCCGGATCTCCTCAAACACTGCTTCCACCGTTTGTTTGAGATACTCAGGATTTTCCCCGTAGACAATAACTGTAAAGATAGTGTCCATGATAAGCTCGCTGCGCTTGAGCGGACGATCCAGGTTGGAACGGGACAGAAACGTCCAGCCCGCGCAGAAGACGGACAGACAGGTGAAACAAGAAAGAAAAAAGAGCTGTTTACGACGAGTCATCGCCTGGAATTCAGTTTATCGAGCAGCCTGGACAGCACTCCGGGAGGAACCATTTTGGAAACGTCTCCTCCCAGGCCGGCAATTTCCTTGACCAGCCGCGAGCTCAGATATGAATACTCATCTTTTGTGAACAGGAAGACAGTGTCCAATTCGGGGGCCAGCCTCCTGTTCATGAGCGCCATCTGGAACTCGTAATCGAAGTCGGAGATGGCCCGCAGCCCCCTGACGATGACCTGCGCTCCCCGGGATTTAACGAACTCCACCAGCAGGCCGCCGAATGGTACCACAGTCACGTTTTCGAGCTGGTTCGTGACCTCTTTAATCATGGTGATCCGCTCGTCGTAGCTAAACAGCGCGTTCTTTCCGGGAGCCTGGGACACTCCCACCACCAGCTCCTCGAACATCCTGGAGGCTCGTTCCAGCACGTCGAGGTGACCGTGCGTCGGCGGATCGAATGTTCCCGGATAAACTGCAATCACAGAATCACTTCCTTACTTACTATAATGACATTGCCGTCATCACTTTCCACTCTCATGTATTGTACTCGGAAAAACCATAGAACGAAAGAGTAGACTTTCCAAACTTCCGTACTTTCACCACCTGGAGCCGTCCGCACGCCCTGGGAAGCGTTTCACCCGCTTCGTGCTCCAGCACAACGATTCCCGTGTCGCCGATCAGTCGATCCAGCGGCGCAGAGTCCACCAGTGACAGGGCAATATTCTGACCATACGGCGGATCGGCAAAAACTATGTCGAACCGGTCCCCCTGTGCGACAAATCTCTTGACCGTCGACCGGACATCTCCCCGGATGACCTTTACCTTACAAACGCCATCGGCCGCCAGTAGAGAGATATTGTGTCGTATGCAGTGGACCAGGCGGCCCGCTCTTTCAACCCAGGTCACGGCGGCGGCATCCCGGCTCACTGCTTCCAGGCCCACCGAACCACATCCCGCGAACAGATCGAGAAAACTGGCTCCCGGAACTGCTTTGGCCAGGATGGAAAACAGGGCCTCACGGGTCGTAGCCGTGGACACACGGAATCCGTGGTGCCGGACGGTTTTCATGCTGCGGCCGCGGAACTGGCCGCCGGTGATTTTAAAGCTCATGGCTAAGAAAAGCCTCCGTTGAGCAAACCATTGTTATGAAAACAAAATATTCCCCAATTGCTGAAACCGTGCTCTGGCTTCCTTTTCCAGGCTGGCCACCGGTCCTGGAGATCCCTCTCCGAACAACAGTTCAAAAGCGTCCACACGCGCCTGCTCAAGCACGTCGAGGTGCGCGAACGGATTGCTCACCCGGGTGCCCGGGACGCCGTGCTGCCGCACGCCGAAGAACTCACCGGCCCCCCTGTTTTCCAGGTCGTACCGGGCCACTTCCAGGCCGTCGGTGACCCGCTCCAGCAGTTTCACCCGTTCCCAGGCTTCCTTCTTGCCGCTCTCGACCACGAAATAGCACACCGATGGGAGCGTTCCCCTGCCCACCCGTCCCCGTATCTGGTGGAGCGAGGCCACGCCCCACCCATAAGATCCCCGCGAGCACACCCC
>CAYSPT010000167.1:0-3546 GCA_964432985.1 uncultured bacterium | reverse complement strand
TCATGCTCGTGGCCTTGTGTGGATTTGGGGGATTGTGGTATTGGGTCCGCAAATACATCCTGTACATGGTCAGGGCGGCACACGTGGCGGTGATGACCGAAATCCTGATCAACGGGAAACTCCCCGATGGTGTCAAACAACTCCAATACGGCAAGTCCCTCATCCTGGAAAACGTCAAGGATGTCTCGATCCTGTTCGCTATCGACGCGCTCGTGGACGGTACTTTGAAGGCGTTTACGAGAACTGTGGCGACCCTGGTGGATATTCTTCCCTTGCCCGGCATTGACACTCTGGCTGTGGTGGCCATGCGGATTGTGGACCGCAGTCTGACCTATGTTGACGAAGCGATTTTCAGCTACGGGTTGACGAAACGCGATGAGCAGACACTCTGGGTCTCGGCCAAAGAGGGGGTTCTCCTGTATGCTCAGAGCTGGAAAGAGCTTCTGAAGGTGGCCGTCAGCATCTGGTTCATCGGAATGGTCAGCTTTTTCATACTGCTGGTAGTCTTTCTCATTCCGGGGCTGCTCATCGGGATAGCCATCGGCTCAGTGCCCATCAAGTCGGCCATCGCTCTTATCGTCATTACCTCCGCTTACGTGGTCAACCTGGCCTTTTTCGAACCCCTGGCGCTGGCTGCCATGATAGTAACCTTCCAGGAGGAAATCGTGGGTATGGAGCCCGATCCCGCCTGGGAGGAGCGTCTCAATACCGCCAGCAGCAAGTTCAACGAGCTGAAGCGAAAAGCGGAAGAGAGCATGAGAGGCTGGAACGCTCCCGGCGCAGAGGGAAAAGCGCAGCCATCGAAACAACCGGGGGCAGCTGGTGTGACGTAAAATGCATTCAATTCATAAAATTCTATACAATTAGCTTTTACATCATTATAATAGTATGCATAGTGAAAATATCCTGTAACTATTCGTGTGTCTGTTGATATACAGTAAGTAGATGGTCAAAGTCTGTTTTACAGGTGTGAAACAGTTGTGTACCTGAATAATTTATAAACATTCGTAGCGAGGCGAAGAAAATGGCTGCAGTCAGTTTCAAGCCGCAGCCGAATGGTTTGTGAATTATTCGGGAGTATAGAGTAAGAGGTAAAGGAGTGAGAATGTGAAACATTTTTCCCGGATTCTCCTGAGTGTTGTATTGATTTCTGCCCTTTGCGCTAACGTCGGTTTAGCCGGCGACGCGGACATTAGCACCGGCGCCGAGGAGGAAATCGTTGGGGCCCAAGAGGAAATCGTTGGGGTCCAGGAAGAAATCCTGTCCATCAAGTTCTATCTGGAGCGTCATCTGCATGAGTGCCAGGCGGCGATCGAAGCTGAGGATGCGGAAAAGGCTCCAGCGCAGACCGTTGCTTTCGGTGACATAGAGAAAGCGCTGGAAGCCTCCGACGACTATGTCGATCTCGACATGGCATTGGAGATACTGGAGGAGTTCGTCAAGGAATATCACGAGTCTCCGTACCTGCAGTGCCTGACCCCGGTCTATCATCTGTACCTCGAACGGGTGAATGTGGCCATCGTGCGGGGCAGGAAAGACCTGGACGAAAAGATGGCGGAAATCCAGGCGCGGCTTCAGCCCACGGCGTTCGGAACGTTCATGCGCGGCGGTCCGCACCAGACCAGGCTTCCCCGGGGCACGGAGCACACCTGCCTGATCGAGCTTCGCGACAACAGCTCCGTCCGCCGGGTAGCATGGCTCGAAGAGGTGGTCGGTCACCACAGCGGGCGGCTCATCGGTCACTGCAAGGTGAAGCACAGCAACGACAAGTACGACACCCACAATATCATGATCTCCGGTCAAGCCGAGTTCATCGAGAAGATTCTCGCCCACTACGGGGGAACGGTCACCGACAACTCCTTCGCGGTGAATGTGAAGCTGGTCAGCGGCGGGTGGCTGGGCAAGACCCGCTCGGAGCTGATCGTGGAAGCGCCCCTGGAGTTCGACTCCGTCAAATCCCTGAGCTGGATCAAGGGGACGGTGATCGAGCAGGGGTGGGACTACATTTACCAGAACAACCGCTCCGAAATCGAACGGCACGGCAAGCGCAAGACCATCGATGGCAAGGACTTCTTCGTGGTGAAGAACGGGGAACTGGAGTACGAGGTTTTCTATCCTCACTCCCGCCCCATTGTGGTACAAAAAGAAGAGAAGAGCTACGGCGATCTCTACTATGAGGCGGAATAGGAGGTGACTGTAATGAAAACGACGAATCGTATCTTCGCCGCAACGCTGATTATTTTCGGTTTGGTACTGGTTAATGTAACGGTCGCCGCTGCCTCCGAGTCGGAGCTCACCGGGCTTCTTCAGGAGCTGAAGGCCAAGGAACGGGAGCTCTACTCTCCCGAGTTCGCTTACGATGGCTGCCTGCAGCAGTACTGGAAGTTCGACGGTGCCGGGGGCTGGTTGGGCCAGACCATCTTCAACCGCCGCGCCTTCAAGAAACTCAAGAAGGACATGGCCAAGAAAGAAGCCACCGTCAACCGCATCAAGAGCGAACTGACGATCCTGAAGAAGAAGATCCAGAACAAGGTCTACGAAATCGCTTACTCCTATGAGATAAACGGCGAGTACCAGAAGGCGATCCAGTGGTACCTGAAGCTTGACAGGATAAACGACGATGTGAAGTTCAGAATCGCCACCTGTTACAAGCTCGGCCAGGAGTACGCCGACGCCCTGAAGTGGTTCTTTGACATCTCGGGCCGTGGCGACGAGGTCAAGTATGAAATCGCCGAGACCTACGAGCTGTGGGGCAAGGTGAAAGACGCCGTGGTCTGGTATTTCAAGGTGTGCGACACCTTTAGCGAATCGGAGTCTGACCGTAAAGCCCTGGCAAAACTCGAGAGCATGGACTACTCGGACCTGCTGAATGATTTTCCGGACTTTTACCGCAAGCTTTCCGACATCTTCATCGACCGGGTTTTCTTCCATCACGAGTCCAACCCTTCCACCTGCCTGGAGTCGTACCGCCGGGCCGCGGAAGTCTATGCTCTGCACCTTGGTATTGAATCCGACCGGGGCGCCAGCAAGAAGATCGTGGCACGGTACCGCCAGCTGTACCAGAAGGCCAAAGAGGTTCTCCGCGAGCAGGAGGAGCGGGCGGTAGACCATTACGAGGAGAAGCTCTGGAAAGCCAGGAGAAAGTATGATCGGGCCAAGGACGAGTACGAGGTGGAGCTGAAAGAAGCCAAGTACGAATACTCGCGCAAACTCAACGAGCTGTTCCACCAGTGGCGTCGTTACGACAACCAGTACGAGCAGTACAAGAGCGAAGAAGGCCGCACTGCCGAGGAGATCGCTTCGGCCAAGCGCTGGCGCGATCACTACGAGCGGGAATACCGCCGGATGCAGTCTCCTATAGCCATGGAGCGGTACATCGACGACTACGTCGAGGACGAGAAGGAGGCGATGGACCGGGCCAAGGACAACTGGGAGAAGATCGCCTACCGCCGCGAGGAAATCATCCAGGACTACCTCAAGCCGTACAAGCGCGACCTGGAAAAAGCCCGCGATACCTACGACATCATCCGCGACCTGCACGAGGAG
>CAYSPT010000166.1:0-3597 GCA_964432985.1 uncultured bacterium | reverse complement strand
CCCTCCTTGGGAATTATACAAACTTTTTGACTTCTATTAAAGAGTATCCTGCAATGTGAACATTGTCAAGCCTTGGTATTTTGCGTTTCAGGTATCATCTCGATCATTGCCGCTACGCCCACTAGATGGCTTGTCATCGTTCAGTACCGGCGTTGCCGCCCTCTACTCTGTGAGATAACATGAAGGCCGTGCCTCCTGGAGTAAGAGACGTAGTTTTAGCTACAATTACTCCAACGTCGGCAGACGAGAAAGGAGGCAGCGGCCATGGAAAATGTAGCACAAAGAGTGGCAAAACGCAACTGGGAGAAGAGGATACGGAAGCAAGTGAAACTGCTGGAAAGTGAAAGATTACACGTTGGTATCGATGCACACAAAAGCAGCTATTCCGTAGCTTTATGGAGTGCAGACAGGGATATATTGATCACGACCTGGCGCCAGCCGGCAGATATTGCAATTCTGTGTCGTAAACTCGATAGGTTTAGGAAGAACGTTGTTCATGTTGTTTACGAGGCTTCTTTTTGCGGTTACACGCTGGTGAGGAAGTTACGGGAAGCAGGATTTAAAGCTGATGTTATCGCGCCGTCAAGGACTCTTCGAGAAACTTCGAAACGACCCAAGACAGACCGTCTTGATTGTAGAAAACTGGCAATGCACGATTCCAAAAGCCTGCTGCACGCGGTGTATGTCCCGACAGTTCAGGAAGATGCCGATCGCCAAATAGTGCGACTCCGTGAACAGGTTAAACGAAAACTATCAAAGGTAAAACAACAGATAAAAAGCTTCCTTATGTACAGCGGGATTGCGCAACCCGCTGGTTTGAAGTATTGGGCAAAATATGGTGTACAAACATTGTACGAAATGGAGCTTCCAGTAGAGTTGCGTTTCTTCCTCGACGAACTGCTTGAAGAGTACAAATTTCTCACGAAACGCTTAAAGCCAGTCACCAGAAAAGTTACCCAGATAGCACGATCGGACCGGCATAAAGCAGACGTTCATCGCTGGAGAACAATTCCCAGCGTGAGTATGTTAACTGCGATGGCATTTCGAGCTGAAATGATGGAACTTCAACGCTTTAACAACGGTCGGGAGATAGGCATGATACTTGGGCTTGCACCACAAATAGAAAGTAGCGGAGAACGCCGAAGGGAAGAACACATAATCAAGACAGGCAACCATCGGATTCGAACACTGCTTGTGGTCACTGCCTGGAAGTGGATCCGTTTCGACCCTTTGGCCCAAGAGACATTCCTCCGGCTGTATGCAAATACTCGCAGTAAGAAGAAGGCAATTGTGGCTATGGCAAGGAAATTGGCAATTATCATGTGGAGAATGGGGACACGAAAGGAGAGTTACCGTAAGGTAGCTTAGCAGTAGCTAAAGTCGTCTTTGAAACAAGGGTATCTATGTCATTGAAACGAGTTCTGGTCAAGAAAGACAGTTGAGCGAAGATCGAGAGAGAGAATGACCGCGGTTCTACGCTGGTGGACATTCAATCACGTAGTGAGATGGCGGCTTCTCTTATCTCATCATCGAAAAGGTTAACATGTGCCAGGTGAAAAAGCACGGATAGCAGTCTGATTACTACGCTCTAAACCTTTCGCCGACCAAGAACTCCAAGTAGATTTGACATGAGGCCTTTATAGCAGTGTAGAAAGTACGGAGTTTTTTCATTATCACCGTACCTTGTTTTCAATTTTCACTGTTCCTTCTTGAATCGCAGCATCCTCAACAAATGCAGGCTTTGTACCCAGTATACGTTTTAACAGCTTTGCATTCATGCGTTTGTATCCCACCGCCCGGCTCAGGTCCCGGGGATTGATGTGTATTTCGAACATGGCGGTTTTGGAAGTGAAGGATATTTTTGAAATGCTTGATTCCCACTCACCCTCTGTATTTCGGGTGTGTAAAGTAAGGTGGATGACTTTTCGCAGTGCTTTCCATATCTTTCGGCGGAAGAGAAAGGTGTGCACCAGCTCGCTTATAGCCGGGTGCCAGGGACCTGCCAGCAGAGTTTTACCCCACCCACCCTGAGGGGGATGCAGGCCCATACGGGCCACGGGAGTACCGTGCATCTGAAAAATGTGCACCATCCCTGCCATCCGCCTGACTGTAGCAGTGAGGGAAAGCGGGCGGAACCCTCCCTGCCGCCAGAGCCCGGCCAGGGGGCTTCCTTCAAGGACCACCAGCGGGTGGATACGGACGTGGTCCGGCTGCAGCTCCGCCACCGCTTCGGCGGAAAAAACAGCCTGGCCGGCACGCTCCCCGGGAAGCCCCGCCATCAGGTGCACCCCGGTGATAATTCCCGCTTCTTGCAGGCGTTTTACCGCCCGGGCTGTATCGTCCGGCGTATGGTCCCGCTGCAGGGATTCGAGAATTTCAGCCACCATGGTCTGGGCCCCGATTTCCACGGTGGTCACGCCGTAGCCTTTCAGGCGCTTGATGGTGTCGGTATCCAGGTGGTCCGGCCGGGTGGAGACCCGGATACCGGTGAGCGGTTGGCGGTTGGGCTCAGCATCGTTGGATTCCGGGAGACTGCCTTCCGTGGGCGGCTGCCGGTATCTCCGGCCAATATACGACGCGGCATGTTCCAACAGTGCTTCCTGCACCTCAACCGGTAAACCGGTGAAATTGCCCCCGTAGAAGGCCAGCTCCACCGCCCTGGCCATTGTTTCAACCGAACTGTCTTTTCCGGAAGGCTCATATCGCAGGCCGCGCGGACAGCCGCAGCCGGAATCCGGTGAGCCAAGAGGTGCATTAGCCATGGAGCATTGAGAGGTGTACTGCAAAATGAGCCCGTCGATCTCATGTTTGACGGCGACGAGATCGACGGCAGCCTCTTCGGGCCGGCCGGTGGCGGAGACCTGGCTGCAGTACAGGCAGCGGCCCGGGCAGCCAGCCTGCGGCAGGAACAGAGGCAGGACTACAAACCGAGGGCGCGGCCTTTCTGGCCGCGGGTCCGGTTGAACTACAAACCGAGTTCCCGGCAGGCCAGCCGGGCGGCCGATTCCTCCGCCCGCTTCTTGCTGCGGCCCTGGCCCCGGGCCAGGACCTGTTCCTCCACCAGGACCTCGATGACGAAGGTCTTTTTGTGGGGTTCGCCTGTTTCTTCTACCACCCTGTAGACCGGACAGTTCCCGTCCCTCCTCTGGACATGCTCCTGGAGCATCGCCTTGGCGCTCTTGCCGAAGTTGCTGGCCAGCACCGCGTCCACTTCGCTTTCGAAGTAACCGCGCACGATGCAGCGCACAGGTTCCATCCCCCCGTCCAAAAACACCGCTGCCAGTACCGCTTCCATGGTCTCGGCCAGGATGGACCGTTTCTCCCGCCCCCCCAGGGACTCCTCACCGCGCCCGAGAAAGATAAACTCTCCCAGGTAAAGCTCCCGGGCCCACTGGTAGAGATGGTTGCGGCTGATCAGCTCCGAGCGCAGGGTGGTCATCTCCCCGGGCTCCAGCTCAGGAAACTCGTCGAACAACACTTCGGTAATGAAAAAAAGAAGCAGCGCGTCTCCCATGAACGCCAGGCGCGCCGACTCGCTGACGATGTTGTTCTCCTCGGCGTAGGAGCGGTGCATCAGCGCGGCGTGAATCAGGTCCA
>CAYSPT010000165.1:0-3630 GCA_964432985.1 uncultured bacterium | reverse complement strand
GCGCAGACGGCCGTGGCCCTGGGTAAAATCGGCGTCCCGGAAGACGAACCGGGGCTGGTGGCCATGCTGCAGGACGAGCAGTGGTGGGTGCGTTACCGGGCAGCCCAGGCGCTGGCCACCCTGCCCTTCGTGAGAGTCGAACGGTACAAGGAGCTGCTGGGCGGGGAGACGGATACCGAGGCACGCAACGTCCTGGCGCAGGTGATGGTGGAGGAGGAAATGATATGACCGGACACAGCCTGATACTGTTCATGGAGTGGCTGTTCTTCCTCTACTTCATCGCCATCAGCGCCGGGTACGTCCTGCTGAACATCATCTCCGTCATCTATATATCCCGCTACATGAACATCCACTCACTGCAGAACCTGCCCCGGCCGTTTTCGGGTTTCGAGCCGCCGGTGAGCATACTGGTGCCCGCCCACAACGAGGAGTTGAGCATCGTCAACTCGGTGCGGGCCCTGCTCCAGCTGACCTACCCCAGCTACGAGGTGCTGGTCATCAACGACGGTTCCACCGACCGGACCCTGCAGGTGCTGAGCAAGGAGTTTTCGTTGATACCGGTGCCGGTGACTTTCCATGAGCACCTGCCCGCCGCACGGATTAAAGGGGAGTACTTCTCCAAGTCGCATCCCAACATCCGGGTCATCGACAAGGAAAACGGCGGTAAGGCCGACGCGCTCAACGCCGGGTTGAACTTCGCCCGCCACAACCTGTTCTGCTCCGTGGACGCCGATTCGATCCTCCAGCGGGACAGCCTGCAGCAGGTTGTGTACCCGTTCCTGGAGGACCCCACCACCGTGGCCTCCGGCGGCACGGTGCGGATCGCCAACGGGAGCACCATCAGAGAGGGGTTCCTGGTGGAGACCGGGCTGCCCGGCAACCTGCTGGCCCGGTTCCAGGTGGTGGAGTACCTGCGGGCCTTCCTGTTCGGGCGGATGGGCTGGTCGCCGCTCAACGCGCTGATGATCATCTCCGGCGCCTTCGGGCTCTTTAGAAAGGACGCTGTGATCGAGGTGGGCGGATACCGCAGGAACACCATCGGCGAGGACATGGAGCTGGTAGTGCGCCTGCACCGCAAGATGCGCCTGGCGGATAAGCCCTACCGGATCTCCTTCGTACCCGATCCCATCTGCTGGACCGAGGCTCCCGAGGACCTGGGCACCCTGCGCGTCCAGCGCATGCGGTGGCAGCGGGGGCTGACCGAGAGCCTGTTTTTGAACATCAACCTGCTGTTTCACGAGAAAGGCGGCACCGTGGGCTGGCTGGCCTTTCCCTTCTTCCTGATCTTCGAGTGCCTGGGCCCCATCCTGGAGGTGGTGGGCTACATCTACATGACCGTGCTGTTCTTCTACGGCCTGCTGCCCAACTACGGGATGCTGGCGTTTCTGATCGTGACCATCGGTCTGGGGATCCTGCTATCCATCTGCGCGCTTATGCTGGAGGAGATGTCGTTTCACCTCTACCCCCGGCTCAGCCACGTCTTCAAGCTGTTCGTGGCGGCGGTGGCGGAGAACATCGGCTACCGCCAGATCAACTCCTTCTGGCGCCTGGCGGGTATCATCGGCTGGTTGTTCGGGAAGAAGGCCAGCTGGGGCGAAATGAAACGGGTCGGCAGCACCAGGAGTCACGATTAGCCATTCGCACGGTCAGACTTATTATGCTTACCTTGAAATATCTGTTGCTACCACCGTATTTTCAAGGTAATATAGAGTCCATGTTAATCGAAAGAAAAACAGAAATAGCCAGTATTCAGGGCCTTCTTCGCCGGCATCCGGTGGTAGCCCTCATCGGTGCCCGCCAGGTAGGCAAGACCACACTGGCCCGCCAGGTGGCGGACCGCGTACGCGGACGGGTCGCCTGGTTCGACCTGGAGAATCCCGAGGACCTGGCCCGGCTGGACGATCCCATGCTGGCACTTAAACAGCTCAGGGGATTGATCGTCATCGATGAAATACAGCGGATACCCGAAATTTTTCCCGTCATTCGGGTACTGGTGGACAGGCCAGGACCGGCGGCCCGCTTTCTTATCCTGGGAAGCGCCGCCCCGTCTCTCCTTCGTCAGAGCTCCGAGACCCTGGCCGGCCGGATTGTCTACCATCAGCTGAAGGGCCTTTCATTGGAGGAAGTGGGAATCGAGAACTACCAGCGTCTGTGGGTGCGGGGGGGATTTCCCCGGTCTTATCTGGCCCGTTCCCACACCGCCAGCGACGAGTGGCGCCGCGGATTCATCCGTACCTTCCTGGAGAGGGACATCCCACAGATGGGTATTCGGATCAGTTCCACCACCCTGCGGCGTTTCTGGACCATGATGGCCCACTGGCATGGACAGGTGTGGAACGCCGCGGAATTCGGACGGGCTTTCGGCGTCGCCGACACCACTGTCCGTAATTACCTCGACATCCTGTCATCAGCACTGGTTGTGCGCCAGCTGCAACCATGGCACGAGAACATCGCCAAACGCCAGGTCAAATCGCCGAAGATATATCTGCTAGATTCCGGACTGCTGCACACCCTGCTGGGTTTGAAATCGTTCAGGGATCTGGAAGGACATCCCAAGATCGGGGCCTCATGGGAAGGATTCTGTCTGGAACAAGCCATCCAGCGTCTGGGAGCCAGGGATGAAGAGAGCTTCTTCTGGGGCACCCACGCCGGCGCCGAGTTGGATCTCCTGGTAGTCAGAGGGCGGCAGAGGTTCGGCTTCGAGATGAAGAGGACGAGCTCGCCGCGACTGACGCCTTCCATGCGCAGCGCGCTGGCCGACCTGAAACTGAACCACCTGGATGTCATCCACGCGGGTGATAAGACTTTTCCCCTTGGCGAACAAGTGCGGGCGGTGGCGCTGGAGCGGCTGCTGAGCGACATCAGGATTTTGAAATAGTTGTGCGGACTACACGGCTGCACGGATGCCCAGCCTGCTGTGCGCAGTGTTTACATAAACGGAGGTAATCACCATGTCACTTCGTATTTTTGAACTGCTGGAACTGCTGGAAAACGACCTGGCAGCGCTATATGAACACCTGAAACCGAAGGCGGTCTCGGACACCGTCAAAGAGGTATTCGATTTCATGGACAAACACTCACGCGGACATGCAAAGAAGATCGGCAGGCTCAGGGAACAGTATGAGAAACAGCCGTTCAATGAAGAATCCATCCTGTCGCTGCACAAGCGGATCAAGGTTGAATTGTACAAGAAACTGACCGAGGAAAGACCGGAAACCGAGGTCTGCTACTTGCTCGAACAAACCGAGGAAACCCTGGCAAAGCTATACCAGAGCCTGGCGCTTTACTACGAGAACATGTCTGCCCACTACGCGACCATGGCGCAGGAAATCGCCGTTTTATCCAAGGAAGAGCTCCGGCACCGCGATATAGTGAAGTCAAGAAGAGTCCTCACGGACCAAAGTTGATACGGGTGTCAGAGTGAAGCCCCTAGATTATCGGTTTCAGTTTTCTTTGTTCGATTATGTCGCCGTGTTCAATCTCTTCGCCGGCCAGATGCTCCAGGTCGTTACCGATCCGGTCGTAATACTGGGCCAGCTTCCAGAAGTGCCCCGCTATGCTCTGGTAGAGTTTTCCCATGCTCACCTCGGTACTTTTCAGGAGATCGAGCACTTCGGTCGGACGTGTCAG
>CAYSPT010000164.1:0-3917 GCA_964432985.1 uncultured bacterium | reverse complement strand
GAGATCCAGGATGTAAGCGACGAGTGAAGCAACTGGATGCTTTGCCCGCTTTCTAGGGGTAACTGGGGGATTTGTGCGATAAGCGAAGGTATAGAATTCCCGCTACCCCAGATTCCGGTTCTTCATGAACGAGAGCAAGGCCGTCCGGGAGATATCCATTATCTTGGCGATTGACGTTTTGGAAACGCCTTTCGATACCAGCATCTTGATTTCTCCTTCTTTCCCGTCCAACCGGGATTTTCCGAGACTTCCCTTGGGTCTGCCCAGCAGTTTTCCCTTGGCCCTGGCGGCGGCCAGACCCTGTTTAGTTCTTTCGGAAATCAGGTCCCTTTCGATTTCCGCGAACAAACCGAACATCGCCACCATGACCTTGTTTTGAATGCTCTGTTTCCCATCAAGGAGAATATTCTCTTTCACGGCGATAAGCTCGATCTTTCTCCTGACCAGTTCGTCAACGAGCCGGATGATCTGCCCCAGGCTGCGGCCCAGGCGCGACAATTCACTGACGATCAGTTTATCACCCGGCTGCAGTTTCTCCAGCAGATCATCCAGTCTGCGCTCCGCCCCGGATTTGCGGGACGACCGCTGGATCTGCATAAACTCATCAACCTTTAAATCATTTTTATTGGCGTAGTCCAAGATTCCCAATCTCTGGCTGTTGATGTCCTGTTGTTCCGTTGATACCCGGAGATAGGCCACTGTTTTCATTGCTGTCTCCCTTGTCTGCCTATAAAAAGCAGCAGAACGGTTTATTATTTACATTTGCGCCTTATGATAGCCGGTGCTATTTTTAGCCATATTACACCCAAACAAACGCCCGTTTCAATAGTACAGACGGGCCAGAAATGAAAAGAGGACTACCCGATGCAGTTGAGCCTGTTTTCACCGGAGGTGCGCGATGACATCCCGTACCGCTACGGGTTGGAAGAGATTCCATCCGACATCACCAAACAAGAACTGCTGGCGTACTTTTCCCTGGACGCCGGCGGCAGCGCTTTCATCAGGGAGAAGTGCCGTCTGTATCATTACCGGGTGGCGCTGGGCGTCCAGATCGGGGCCTATCGGTTCATCGGCCGGGCCCAGCCTTACCAGGAACCGCCACCGCCTGCCGTTATCCGGTTCGTGGCCCGGACCTTGAAGTTGAAAAGGAATTTCGTCCCGCTTAAGCTCGCGGATCAATTGCGAACGTACCAGGCACACTCGCAGATTGCCCGGGAGTATCTTGGGTTATCCTTTTTGCCAGTGATCAAGCGGCAAGATCTTATTGACCATCTTGTTGCCGACCCGCCGGATCCCGGACATTTGCCGCAGTGGATCAAGAACGCCGAGGGCTTTCTCCGAAAAAGCAACTACGTTCTTCCCAGCCTCAAGGAATTGAAACGCCTGGTGATCTCCGCCCGGCACCAAAGCCTGGAACAGGTCATGCAGCAGATCAACCGCCAACTGGGCGATGGGCGTAAAGATATGCTCGAAAAGCTTTTGCTAACCGGTGACACAGGAACTTCCGGGTGGAACGTACTTACCAGGAAAAACCTTCTTAAGGCAACGTCCGAAAAAATATCGGAAGTCCTGAACCGCATCAAGGAGGTGCGGCACCTGTCGCTCAAGGAGCTGGATTTCACGAAGCTGCCGCCCCGGCACGTGGACTATCTCGTTCAGCAGGGGATCCGGGCATCCACAAAACGGTTGAGGGATTACGCTTTCCCGCATCGGTATGCCATCATGGCCGTCACCCTCAAGGAACTGGAGTCCGAGCTGATCGATATCGCCGTCCAGATGAACGACGAAATCCTGTCAGTGATATTCCTGCGCGGCCGCCTCCGCGCAGAGAAGTACCTGAAGAAACACCGCAAGACGATCCTCAGGATCGTGTCCGCGTTCCGGTTTATGACCGGCATCCTCTCGGACGACTCAAGCACCCCGGAAGAGATGGTGGAGCGGATCCACAGGGAGTATTCATCGGAATTACTCCAGGATCTCGACCGGGACGCCACCCGGCTGCAGATTCCCCGGGGCACCGAAACCATCTACTTCGCCAGCCGCAGCTATGACACCGTCCGGAAATACCTTCCCGCCTTGTTGGAAACGTTCACCATCGTGGCCGCCACCCACAATGATCCGGTCCTGGAAGCCGTCGAATATTACACGGCCCGGACCGGCGCGGGACAGAGAGGAATCGACGCCGGGGCACCTACGGCCTTCGTCACCGAGGCAAAGTGGAAACGGCTCGTTTTTGATGAACAGAGTAAACCAAAGCTGAAGCCCTGGGTACTCTGCCTGGCTGACAGGCTGAGGAAATCGTTCCGGCAGGGATCTATCGAGATCGAGGGGACAAAGCAGTACCGGTCGCTGAATTCCGACTTGATTCCGTGGCCGGAATGGAAGACGAGGGAGAAATGGAGCGATACAAATATACCGTTCACCGCCCCTGCCGAGACGGTAGTTACCGCGCTATTCCGGGCGATTCAGAGCCTTTCAGGTAAGAGCGGGCAGTGGTTTGATGAGACCGGCGCCACCGCCCGGATCGACAGGCAGAACCGTCTCCACCTGACCAAGCTGGAGAAAGAAGAGGCGCCCGAACCGGTCCGGGAACTCCGCCGGCTGATCCAGGAAAGGATGCCGGCCCGTTCGCTGGCTGAAATCATCGTCGAGACCGACGGCCTGACCGGGTTTTCTTCCTATCTCACCCGGCTGTCTTCGGGACGGCCCATTCAACACGATGAAAGAGCAGCCGGCTTGGCCCTGTACGCCGTGCTCCTGGCCGGCGCGTGCAACATCCCGCTTACGAAAATGGCCGCCAGCCCGGGGATTTCACTGGGTATGCTGTATTCTGTCCGGGAAGAGACGCTCCGGCAGCAGACCCTGCAGGCGGCCACCGCGGCCCTGGTTGATTTTTACACCCGGCTGCCCCTGGCCCGGATATGGGGGCCTGGCACGACTTCGAGCTCGGACGGGCAGGGGTTTGCGGCCGCCGGCCATCCTCTCGGCGCGGTCTATAATAAGAAGCGGTTCGGCGGCAAGAGGAAAGGGTTCATCGTTTATACCCATATCGCTGATAACTACGCTCCGTTTTACACCCAGGTAATTTCCGCCGCGGTCCGGGAAGCCACCTACGTGCTGGACGGACTGCTGTACCACGGCAGTTCCCTGATGCCCCGGGAACATTACACCGATTCGCACGGGTACACGGAGATCGTCTTCGCGCTGTCCTACCTGCTCGGATTCAGGCTCGCGCCCAGGTTGGCAAATATTCCCGATCTCACCTTATGGCATGGTAAAGGATACGAGGCCGGGCGTCCGGAGCTGTTCGACGGGAAGATCAGCTTGCAGTCCATCGCCAACCAGTGGGAGGACATCCAGCGGGTGGCGGAGAGTATCCATTCAGGCACGGCGCGCGCTTCGCAGATCATCCGCAAGATCAGCGCCTTCAGCCGCAGGCAGCCGTTGTTCAAGGCCCTGCGCAACCTGGGACGGCTGATCAGGACCCGCCATATCCTCGAGATGGCGGGCGACAAGGACTACCGCCGCCGGATACTTCAGGGAATCAACAAGGGCGAGTCCCGGAACTCACTGGCAAAGGACATGATTTACGCCAGGCAGGGAAATATATATGATAAAACACCCCGGCTGCGCCTGACCAGGGCGTCGTCTCTGAACCTGGCGGTACTCTGCATCGCGGCCTGGAACACCGTCCACATGCAGAGAGCCATACGGTATCTGCGAAGAAAAGGCCGTGAAATCAGCGAGGAGGACCTGCGGTTCCTCTCGCCTTTTATCCGGGAACACATCAACCTCTACGGACAGTTCAAATTTCAGCCGGTCCCCGACCTGGACCCTTTGTCCGTAAAAAGGGAGTTTGAGCCCATCTGAGAAATTCTATACCTTCGCTTATCGCACAAATCCCCCAGTTACGCCTA
>CAYSPT010000163.1:0-3933 GCA_964432985.1 uncultured bacterium | reverse complement strand
CGGTGAATGTGCTCGGGATAAGCAAGCCCACGCTCTACAAGTGGCTCTCCGACGGTCGTATCAAGGGATTCAAGGTTGGGGGAAAATGGCGGTTCTACCGGGAGTACCTCCTGGACTTTATAGACCGGGAAAGTAAAAAAGGAGAACGAAAGGGTGAAGAATTGATGGAAAAGATCATCAGGGACGCGGTGTCGCAGGGAGCTTCCGACATCCATTTTGAGCCGCTTGGGGAGAAAATGCGCATCAGGGTGCGGATCAGCGGCATCATGAGCGAGTACGACACCGGCACGAAATATCTCGACCACGGAGTTATCGGGGCCCTCAAAAAGGCCGCCGGCCTGGAGCACGTCGACAGCAGCTATCTGGACGGCCGGTTCCGGCGGGAAATAGGCGATTCGCTCTTCGAGTTGCGCCTCTCCGTCATGCCCTTCACCGGCGGTGAAAAAGCCGTCATCCGCGTCCTGGACCACCGCAACACCCGGCTCGGTTTCAAGGAACTGGGATTCAGCCAGGAGCGGATACAGGAAATCCACGAGGTCCTGGGGGCCGCCCACGGCCTGGTCATCCTGTCCGGCCCGGCCGGGAGCGGCACATCCACCACCGCCTACTCGTGCCTGAACCACCTCAACGAAGAAACGGTCAACATATCCACCATCGAGAAGCCGGTGGAGCTCAATATCGGGGGAATCTTCCAATCCAGCCTGTCCGAGAACGAGACCTTCACCGGGGTGGCCCGGCACATTCTTCGCCAGGACCCGGATATTGTTTACTTCTCCACCATCGATACCGGTGAAACCATGGAAATTCTCATGAAGATCGCACTCACTGGCCACCTGGTCCTGACCACCGTGAAAACCAGGGACGCCACCTCGGTGATCGATGAACTCCGTAAGTTCGACGAGCCTGACAACATAGTGTCGTCAACCCTGGTGGCCATCGTCAACCAGCGGTTGGTGCGCAAATTGTGTGACCGATGCAAGACACCGTACACTCCAGGGGAAAAGCTGTTAAAAGAAGTGGGCTTGAGCCACAAGGAAAACGTCACTTTCTACCGCAGCAACGGGTGTGAGCACTGCCAGAACAACGGGTACAGGGGAAGGACAGCCCTGATAGAAATTCTGCGCCTGGATGAAGAGCTGCGGGAGATGATCCGGGACGGCCTCAGCGGCACGGCAATCAGGAAAGAAGCTATCTCCCGGGATTTCAAACCGCTGTGTTTCGATGGCATTGCCAGGGTCCTTGAAGGATTCACCAGCATGGAAGAAATCCAGCGGGTAACTTCTCTCAAGGAGGCCAGGGCTTGAAAAACACGAATCTCCTGGTCGTGCTCGGTATCGCCCTGCTGTGCCTCTTTCTGTGGGAGCACTGGATTGTCTATCCGCTGAAGCTCCTGGTAGTACTGATGCACGAAACCGGACACGCTCTGGCCGCTCTGCTCACGGGCGGAGACGTGGTGAACATCCAGATCAATCCCCGGCAGGGAGGCGTCGCTGTTACCAGGGGAGGTATCCGTTTTATCATACTGTGTGCCGGGTACCTGGGGTCTTCCCTGATCGGAGCGGTGCTCCTGTCTCTTTCGGCGAGAAAACCATGGAAAGATTTTTTGCTGGAGCTGTTCGGCGGCGTCATTTTGCTGGAGCTGGTGTTCTGGGTACGCGACCTGTTCACCGCCGTGTTTGTCATCGGAGTAGTGGTCGGATTATATTTTCTGAGCAAACTGAGCACAAATGTTAAGCCGCTGGTGATGCAGGTGATAGGTACCATGTGCTGTTTGTACGCCGTGTACGATATCAAATCCGACATCCTCAGTGGACAGTCGTGGTACGGCGGCGGCGCCGCCGTCAGCGACGCCCAGGCGCTGGCCGGTATCACCTTCATCCCGGCAATCGTATGGGGAATATTCTGGATCGCCCTGGCTATAGGGATCTTCGTTGTAACCTGGTTGAACCTGCCGGAGGATGACAGGAGCAACATTAAGTCGATATCTTCAAGGTTATGAGGAGAACGCGGGAAGACACATAATATCGGAACTATTTGATCTTCAGCCTGGATAACTTATCAGCATTAACTAACTCATCAACGATCTCCTTAATTGTGGCTTCCCATGGTTTCTTCAGACCGCGGGTAAATACTTTCATGTCCGGGAACCAGGGCATTCTTTCTGTTCCAAGCATCTTTGGTGAAGGGACCGGAAACAGTGCCCAGGTCGGGACTCCCAGGGCGCCGGCCATATCGGCTACCGAAGTTGGAGCGGTAATGACAAGGTCGAGTACGGATGTCAGGGCGGCGGCGGCTTCCAGGTCGTTATACAAATCTATATCGTTCCAGGAATGCACTGTAACGCCCAGTGCATCCTTGATGGCGGCCAGTTCCTCGGTGCAGTCGTCATATTGGAGATTAATAAAATGAATCCCCGGCTGCAGCAAGATAGGTTTCCACTGTGTCAGCGAAGTCTTATATTGGTCCCGTATGGCATTAGTCATGCCGCTTCGCCAACTGATCCCGACCTTGAGACCCGGCCCCAACGTGCGGACTCTGGCACTATTATCCTGCTGCCGAAGCGGATCTGCAATAATGTACCCGCTGTGATCCGGAAAACTGGCCAGGTCCGGCCGCACATACCGGGGAAGGCTGCCGGCCGCACAGTAAGTATCAATGTCATCTTGACGGCTGATCCACGAAAAATCACTGTTGGTGGAACATCCAACAGTTGCAGTGGGAAAAGAGCGGGAAAAGAGTGAAATCAATCGTCGATCGCACTCAATGAAGCAGTGATGTGCCAGAGAAAGTATATCCGGGAAACATGAGGCATGGAGCAATTCGTCACCGATACCTTGTTCGGCGTACACCAGGATGGAGCGCCCGGTCAATGACTCTCCTTTCCATAACGGCCGGGGCAGGGTGATTTGCCGGATTGGATTGTTTTTCTTGAATCGCCATTCAAATTCTTCCCAACCTGTCCTCACCTGTCCCACATGCATAAGAGCAGCAGACATATTGAAGTGGGCGTCGGCCAGCTCCGGTTCTAATTGAAGCGCTTTTTGGTAATGTCCAATGGCTTTTGCGTATTCATGCAGTTCCAGAAAAGCATTGGCAAGATTAAAGTGTGCTGTGGGAAAATTCGGAGCGTACCGCAGCGTTTCCATATACTGCTCAACTGCTTCTTCAGTCCGTGATAGAACGTGAAGCACATTACCCAGTTCGAGGCGGGCCTGGTAATGGGCCGGCTTTAGCTGCAGAACCATCTGAAAGTGCCTGAGGGCGGCTTCAAGGTCGTTTTGGTCGTGAAGAGCTTTTGCCATGCCAAAATGCGCTTCGGGATAGTTTGGGTTGAGTCTCAATGCTTCATGAAAATGTCGTATGGCTTGATCTTTCCTCCCCTGTTTCAGCAGTACGCTGGCGAGGTTGGTGTGATAAATAGGATCCGTCGGATTAATAAGAATTGATTTCTCCAGCAGTTGAACGGCACGTTCACTATTGCCAGCACTGCTAGCCAGTATCCCCATGAGGTGAAGTGCTTCTGAATTGTCAGGATCCATTTCAAGAACCTGCCGGTAGAGGGTTTCTGCTTCCTGGAGTCTTCCAGCCTGATGCTGTTGGGCGGCTGTCGCCAGTGTTCTAATCAGACGAGGATCAGGTCGGGAAGTCCTGGTCAAAGTTGGAGAGTTATGCGCCCGGGACTTCTCTCTATTCTTCTTTTTCTTCTTTTTCTTCTTCTTTTTCCGGTTCATAGTAACTAAATCAGAACATTCGTGAATAATTCGGGTTAGGAAAATTATATCACAGATACACCGGCTGCAATTACGACCTAAAACCGGAAAAGGATACCTACCAGGTTGTAGGTGTTGGACCCAGTGGTGAACTCCATGTTCTTGTAACGGTAGGATATCCCCCAGTTTTTCCGCATGAATACGTTGAGCATAACGTTGGTGC
>CAYSPT010000162.1:0-3965 GCA_964432985.1 uncultured bacterium | reverse complement strand
CGCCGGTTTTCAAGACCGGTGTTCTTGCAGTCACAATCCTGAATATGGAGCTTATTTGGCGCTTTTTTATTGATCGAAACGCAAACCGTTTGCTAACCTTATAATCTAGCAATGTAAATCCATCAAATACCTGTATGGCTAGTTCAGTTTCCAGGCTCATGACTATGTAATTTTTACGATATAATATTGACATATTTACGATTGTATCGTAATATTTACATATGTGGATCAAGCGTGATTACAAAAATATCCTTCTGAAAGCGGCCAAAACCTTTCCCGCCGTTCTGCTCACCGGCCCCCGGCAGGTGGGGAAAACATCGATTCTCAGGAAGATATTTCCTGATTACGGCTACGTGACGCTCGACATCCCGTCAGTGGCCGAACAGGCCGAGACCAACCCGGAACTGTTCCTGGAAGAGCACGCCAGCCCCGTTATTATCGATGAAATCCAGTATGCCCCCTCCATTTTCCGGACATTGAAATATGTAATAGACCAGCAAAAAGACAGCCATGGTCGATATCTCCTGACCGGTTCCCAGGATTTTCTACTCATGCAGAACGTCTCCGAAAGCCTGTCTGGGCGTTGCGCCGTCCTTAATCTCCACACGTTATCGGTCAGAGAGATCCGCAGGAAGAAGAAAGCAGACGAGTTCCGGATCATGCTTACCGGCGGCTTCCCTGAACTGTGGGCAAACGAGGAGATCGACCATAACCTGTGGTATTCAAGCTATCTCACCACCTACCTGGAACGGGATGTAAGAAACATACTAAATGTCGGAAGCCTGCGTGATTTCGAACGTTACCTGAGGGCCTTGGCCGCCCGGACCGGCCAGTTGCTTTCCTACTCCGATCTGGCCCGGGATGTTGGGATTTCGGTGAGTACCGCCCGCGAGTGGCTGTCGGTCCTCCGCTCCTCTGGCCAGGTGTTTATCCTGGAACCTTACTTCAAGAACCTTGGGAAACGACTGGTAAAATCCCCTAAAGTCTACCTCGCCGACATCGGGCTCGCTCTCTTCTTGAACGGTATTAGGACCAGGGACCAGCTCCTGGGCAGCCCGCTCATCGGCCATCTTTGGGAGACCTTCGTCATCGGAAACATCTACCGGCACTTCATGTGCGAAGGTCTCAGGCCGGACATCTGGTTCTGGCGAAACCGCGCTGGCGCCGAGGTGGACTGCGTGATCGACACCGGCGGCAGTTATCATCTCTACGAGATCAAGTTCTCCGAGCATACCAATAACAAGGACCTAGCCGGTTTCAAAGCCTTTCGCCGAATGTACGGAAGCGAAACGGTCCAAACAGCCACCGTCTTGTGCCGCACTAGGAAGCGGTATCGCCCGGCACCGGACGCTGAAGCAGTCAACGTTCTCGAAAACCTAGAACACGCTCTCTCGCCGGTGATCGGGTAGACAGGTCTGCCGGATATTGCAAATAGAATGCAAAAATGCAAATCTATTGCCGACCTTATTTGTAGATCTATAACAGTGGTTTTTGAAGATTCCTCCGTTTTGTTCTATACAGAAACACACGGGTAACAAACAGCGTATTCAGTTTCTGCCTCATTGCTAGTTTGCTACAAGAAAGGATAAGGTGCCGCTCGTTTCCAAACGTGTTTTGCGTCGCTTCATTATTGCGGGTGCCTGTGTACTCGCACTGGGAGTCGTCTTGTGCTATCTTGCGGGGAGTTGGCTCGTAGCGCCCGCACCCCGCAACGTTGGCTCTCCTCCCGTAGACTTTCAGTGCGAAGCTGTTGAGTTCGAAACAAAAGGAGGTCAAAAGACCGAAGGTGGTCAAAAGACCGAAGCTGGTCTCAAGGTACGCGGATGGTATGCGTGCGGGGAGCCCGGCCGGGGAATAGTACTTCTGTTGCATGGAATACATGGCAGTAGGCGGTCAATGATGGGGCGGGCGCGTTTTCTTCGCCAACGTGGCTACTCAACGCTCTTGATTGATCTTCATGCGCACGGTGAGAGCGACGGGTCAAGAATCACATTTGGCCTGTCGGAAAGCGACTCGGTTGTTGCTGCAATACGTTATCTGCGCAGCCGTGCGCCAAACGAACGAATTGGAGCTATAGGCAGCTCGCTGGGCGGCGCTGCTTGTTTACTTGCCGACGCGCCCCTCGATATCGATGCGCTCGTGGTCGAGGCAGTGTACCCCACTATCGAGGAAGCCGTGTCGGGCAGGCTTGGAAAAAGATTCGGGGTGCTTGGACGTTTCGGGGCGCCATTGCTGCTGTGGCAGCTTCCTCTAAGACTGGGGGTGTCATCGCCGCAGCTTCGTCCGCTCGATCGAATCGGCCGCCACAAGGTTCCCATGTTCGTTGTCGGCGGCATGCTGGACAGAAGCACGACGCCTGATGAAACCCGACGACTGTTCGATGCTGCCGCCGAACCCAAGGCTCTTTGGCTTATTGATGGCGTAGGTCACGTTGACTTCCATGCGGCTGTAGGCAAAGAATATCAAACACGGGTGTCTGAGTTTCTGGAAACGTATATGAGGTGATGGCGAACAAGCAGGTGAAGTAAATGGATGGCGGGATTGAGTCCCGGCTTCTACCTGGGCAGGATGTTCACTATGGCAATGGCCGTATTGAACCCGTCGGAACATATAACGCGCAGCTGCATGGCACCGTCGGCATAGAAATACTTCACTTCCTTCTCAATTTTCTCTACCGTAGTAAAACCGGTTTCCGGTGTCCAATTCTGCCCGCCGTCGGTGCTTGATTCCAGCCGGTAGAGCAACTGGTCACCGTCGGGATCTTCTCCGTGCCATTCGATAACAATAGTGCCCGTAACAACTGCATTTTCCACGGGATTAAGGATAGTGATTTCAGGAGGGTTCGGGCTGCGGACGCTGTCATAGCATACGGTATCCCCGTTTTTAATTATCATTCTGTTCATGGTGGAAGTGAACGGGACCGAGAACGCGAACATTCCGCTATCGGCGTAAAAGTCTCCATCGTCTCTGGAAACATGCATATCGTCGGTGCCGAATTTGTATGACGCAACCACGGCGTTCTTTGCGTCATGAAGCTCGAGGATGAAAGGAGCCTGCTCATTCGGAGGAGAATAAAGGGGATAGTCCAAAACAAACGGGCGATATGATAACACTAATGTTTCACGGGGCTGCGACCCCGTGGACCCGGAGATGCAAAGAAAATCTCGTTTGACGTTTCCGTTTTTTTCGGGAGAGGATTCCTTCTGAATGGTACCCGGCAGCTGCTGTGCCGAAAGATCACGGGCAAGAAGTAAACAGCACCCTGCAGCAACAAGCACTACCATGTACAAGCCGATTCTTTTTAGCATTATGTGGTTCTTCACCTGGCTTTCAAATACATTTTTCCTGTCGTTGTATGATTAAGATAATGATTTTGGCCCGGCGTTGTCAAAAGGCTCTGCAGCATCTACCACGTAAGCTACCCGATTTGTCACCGACTGCTGCCTGTAAGTATCATACCTTTAGCGCGAGGAAACGAGGACATATCACATGAGAAAATACATTGCGGCCGGATTGTTACTGTGTGTTTTTGGTACCGGTTATTTTATTACTGCTGGATGGACAGGGACCGTTCTCGCCGACGAAGGACGCAGCGCCACGGTTCCGAACTCAGCTCCCGAAGTTATCGTTCCCGGTGAGCCTGTTGAGTTTCCCATGCGGAAACCTGCGAGAGACGAGATAAAAAAACGCTGGTTCCGCTGGCAGGAATATACTGAAAAGCTGACAGCCAGCATTAGAGACTTGCCGCCGCCCGACGAGGCGCTCAAACAGGAATTGCTTGCCTTCGATCCTGATTTCGAAGCCAGCTTTGCCGGGGTTATGCAGGCTCCCTCAAAAGAAAGTTTCCAGTACCTGGGCCGTCTGCTCAAGATGTGCCAGGGCTCACAGCATCCTTCCCTGAAACAATGGGGCACCAGTATCAAATCCATCGTTCAGGAGTACCGTCAGTGGATTTGATACTGGTG
>CAYSPT010000161.1:0-3967 GCA_964432985.1 uncultured bacterium | reverse complement strand
CCCTCGGCGCTGGCGAAAACTGACCCATCAGTGCTGCAATAAATTGATCCCATGCTGAAACAGAATCATGAACATGATTTGAAATTTGGTTCTTCCAAGTACATAGTCACCAGGGAACAAAAAGACCGGCTCCGGGCAGGAGCCGGTCCTTTTACGCAATAAACCCGGGTTAGATTTCGGGCTCACGCAGGGACGGGCCGTCGATCCTGATGGTGTGGCACCGGTGACGGAGACGGTCGAGCAACGCCGCCACCATGGCCTTGTTACCCAGGAAACCATACCAGTCATCATATTCCAGATTGGTCGTAATAATCGTTGCTTTGCGGCCATATCGCTCCTCCATCAACTTGAAAAATATGTTTGTCTGCTCCGGCTTTAAATTGAGGTATCCGAGCTCGTCCACCAGCAAGACGTCCACCCTGGCAAGCCGGTTGACGAGTTTACGCGACGAGCGGTCGGCCAGGCTGGCGAACATCTCATCGAAGAGGTCCTGCGCCTTGAAGAACAAACCCCGGTACCCGTTTTCCAATGCCTTGAGGAGAAGGGCCGACGCCAGTCCGGTTTTCCCCACACCGGTTTGTCCAATGAAAACTATGTTGTGGGCTTGCGGGACGAAGTCCAGTTCGGCCAGTTGCCGGATGGTGGCAGGCCGCACTCCCGGCTGCTTCTTGAACGGAAATGTCTCTAATGACCACAACTCGGGAATCTTGGCTCTCTTTATCCGGTACTCCATGCTGCGCTCCTGTTTGCACTGGTACTCTTCGCGCAGGAGACGGGCTAGGAAGTCGGAGTAACTCGGCTCCGTTTTCTCAGCTCGTTTGAGCTCCCGGTCCAGTATTTGCCGAATCCGTTTCAGCCTGAGATTGACGCACAGTTGGTCAAGATCGTCGTTCATAATCCACGCCCTACTCCGGTACGCCGTCCAGCGGCAGCTTGAAGAAGTCGCCGGCGATGTTCCGCAGCACCATCCGCTCGATCCGCTTCAGATCGAGCAGGCCGTAGCGGAGCGCCTCGGCTACCACCATGCGCAGGGTATCAGTGGGATAGTCGAGAAACATGCGGTGCAGTTTGCGGATGGGCCGGGCGCTTCTTCCGCCATGCTTCTTCTTTATCTCATCGACCAACTGGCCGAGTTCCGGCGCCGCCTGTCTCAAGGTCGTTTCCTCGGGAAGCGGTGGATACCCTTTGGCGCCGCCTCGTTTCCACCGTCCGGTATGCTGATGCTCGGGGAGGGTGGAGCGTTTCCTGGCCCTGGCCTCGATCCGTTCATGCTCGCACAACGTTTTGTTACCGCTCATGATGACGATCCGGTCACCGGTCTCCTTGACCTGCACCTTCCTTCCGATGGTTTCATCGGGAGCGGAGTAGCGGTTGGTGTGCAGATTAACATAGCCCTCAAGGTCGACGATCCTGTGGTGCAGCGCGTAAACCTCCGGCACGTAGATGGGAAGCGGTTGGAGACAGGCCCGTTCGGCCTGGAACAGTTCGACCGGCTTGGCCTGGATGGTCCTTTTGAACTTGGCGTTGGACGTTCGGTCGCACCATTCCACCGCCTGCCGGTTCAGATCCTTGAGATCGGTGAAGGTACGGCCGGCGTAGAAGTTGCCCTCGATGTAGCTGAACGGCCGTTCGACTTTCCCTGAACGGTTCTTGTCACCGAGCTCATGTGCCCGGAACTTGAACCCATACCGCTCGGCAAAGGAGCGCATTTCTGCCGCCATCACGGCGTTGGCGCCGGTATTGCGGATGACGATCACGCTGCTGTTATCGATGATGCAGCGCTGCGCCGCGCCGCCGAAATACCGGAGCGCCTTGGCCAGGAACACCCTGGCCAGGAACCGATTGTAGGTCTCGTAGGCTTGGAAGTAGAGCATCCGCGAGTAACAGAGCACCAGCGAGGCGCACTGCACCACCCGGTTCCGGCCGCCTATTTCAACCTCGTGGGGAGATGTATCGTGCTGCATCTCCACGCCGGGATCGAAATAATACCGGCCAGCACGCTGTTTCCTCTTTCTTTTCGGGGTGATCTCGTAGCGACGGCAGAACCCGGTCAGGGTCGAATAGCCGACGAGGATCCCCTCGTCCGCCAGCTCTTCCCACACCCGGACCAGGTTTCCCCGGCAGCTGGCATAGTGGTCCCGGATTCGGTCGACATGGGATTCAAGCAACTCCGTCCTCTCCACTTTGGGGCGCTTCGTGCTCCCGCTCTGCAACACCTTCCTGACCGTGTTGCGTGAGACCTTCAGGGCCCGGGCGATGGTCCTGGTCCCGTGCCCCTGTTTCTTCAATTCCAGGATCGCGGTCCTTTTCTCGTTGTCCAGCATTATTTTCTTCCTCCTTTCGCACTAACAGGGAACCGAGCGTCTTGAAAGCCATGCAGGCTTCCAGCCAGGCCCGCTGTATCTGAACGGCAAGCGTGTCGTCCTCCTGTACACCCTCCCGGGCCGGGTACCGGGCCCGGCGGCAGACACTGCCGACGATCTCCAGGTCACGTAGCAATGAGCGGGCTTTATCTATCCGCGTATCGAGGGGAGGATCGGGCCGTGAGACCTCTTCGTCCGCCTTGAGACAGAGCATCGGTTTTTCGATGATCTGCTCTCGCTGCCGGTGGTCACCGGTACGCCAGGCGCTGTAAAGCTTGCCCATCTGGCGGACGCTCAGATGGGCACCGCCGAGATTTTGTACCAGGCGATCGCAGTCCTTTGGGTTGGCCCGGGCCAACGGAACCAGGTACTTCATGGCAGCCTGGGGGCTGATGGTACCCCGCCGAACCTTCTCCTGCACCTTGTTCGGCAGCACAGCCACCAGCGCCAGACGGCGGCAGATCCAGCTGCGGGACCGGCCGAGCCGGTCGGCCAGGTCTTCCTGGCTCAGAGCATGTGACTCGGTCAGTTCCCTGAGTAGCCACGCTTCTTCCAAGGGAGAACGGCGACGCTGGTTTTCCAGAGAATGTTTCATGAGCAGGGCCTCGGTCTCGCTCATGGGAACAGCCAG
Source organism: uncultured bacterium (assembly GCA_964432985.1). Lineage (GTDB taxonomy): Bacteria > Muiribacteriota > CAYSPT01 > CAYSPT01 > CAYSPT01 > CAYSPT01. The sequence continues at coordinate 973 of CAYSPT010000161.1, read as the reverse complement.
TGCCTGGATTGTGTCACGGCCCAGACGCTTGAGTGCATCCGCCCGTCGGTAACCGTCGATGAGCACATATCTGTCGCCGTCGGCCACCACCAGGATCGGGCTGTGCTGGCCCTGTCCGGCCAGCGATGCCATGAGTTTGGCCTGCTCCTTCACGTCGAGGATGCTCAGGGCGGAGTACTTCAATTCTATCTGGTGGAACTCGATCTCGATAGGTTTCATAGGCAATCACATCATCTGTCTACCACCGTAACACCGGAAAGAAGCTATAATCCATCGATCTTTGTACACCTTACGCCCCAGGATGGCTTTCTCACATTGTCGCTATGCCGCATGGATACTAGGCTTATCGAAATATCAGTCTTTGTACACCTTACGCGCAGGCTATCAGTAGCAGGAGTGGAATCCCGCTCCTGGTGCGGGGTTAGCTCAATATCAAAATTTGTACACCTTACGCTCTTGCCTTGATCGAACCGTTTTCGCTTTCTGTAGCGATTCATATACGCGGCTTGTTGGTGCTTTACGTGTTCTTGCTTTCGGTAGGCGGCCCGGTGTTCCGACTGTCGTGATGGCGCTTGCCTGGTGGCTTCATACCGGGGGTTTTGCTCTTCCTTGTTTTCTGACCACCAGTTCTTCATGTAACTCCGACTGTTGGCTTTTCGGCATTCTTCTTTTCCGCAGGTTTTCTGTCGAGTCCCCAGTTTTGGATTTGGCTTGAAATACTTTCTGCAATAGGGACATTTCTTTCGCATCACCACCACATCCTCACTGTTTAAGGCCTTGCTAGCTTTTTGTCGGCAGCCAGCTAATGGGTGGTGGAACGTGTGTTAGGAAGGGGTCAAACTTGCTGACCACAGAGGGGTCAAAGTGGTGACCAGGCAGGGGGTCAAAGTTAGCGACCAGAACGGCAAAGCAGTGCTCACACGTGGGTCAATTTTCACAAGCAATGACGGGTCAATTCAATCGAGCGCCCAAG
>CAYSPT010000160.1:0-4122 GCA_964432985.1 uncultured bacterium | reverse complement strand
CGAGCTTGGAAGGCTCGTGCTCTAGCCAACTGAGCTACTCCCGCATATGTTTTAAACTACATTTGTTTTCGACCGCTTATGATTCTCAACCAAGCGTCTGTATCAATCGGGGTGAGAGGATTTGAACCTCCGACCCCCTGCTCCCAAAGCAGGTGCGCTCAACCAGACTGCGCTACACCCCGGAGCCAGCGCATTAAAGTCTATCAAATTTGACGTTAAATTTCAACCCCCAAGGTAGGTTAGGCCCCTGAGGTAGGTTTAGCCCCTGAGGTAGATTCGGTTGACTTCATAATCTTCCCATACCCGGACCAATTCGACAGTATCCACGGGCTGACCGAGAAAACGTCCTCCGCTGATACGGAATTTTTCAACCTGATCGCTCACATAACACAACCGGCGGGGACGGTGCCCCGTCTGATTCAGCAGATCGTTTTCCAGCAGCACCCGGTGAACTTCCCGGGCTACCTCAGTGGCTGAATCAACCAGATGACCTTCCGGACCAATTACGTCTGCAAAAACGTGGCACAGGAGAGGATAATGAGTACATCCCAGAACCAGGGTATCGACACCTTTCCTCTTCAGATCAGACAAATAGTACGCCAGAATCTGCCTGGTGAGAGGACTGTCAATCCAGTACCCCTCGTCTTCTTCGACCAGGGGCACCAGCAGCGGGCACGCTTTTTCATAAACGCTTATTTCAGGCTCCAGCGCTTTCAAAGCCAGACGATAAGCGCCGCTGGATATGGTCGCTTCGGTACCGATAACTCCTACCTTACGGTTACGGGTAAGACGCAGGGCTCCAACGGCACCGGGCTGGACCACTCCGATAACCGGAACACTGGACACTTCCTGAAGCCGGGACAATGCCACCGATGTGGCGCTGTTACAGGCAACAACAACCATCTTGACATCACACGACAGGAGAAACGCCAGTATTTCCAGGGCAAACCGGGTAATAGTCTCGGCCGATTTAGGGCCATAGGGCACCCGGGCCGTGTCTCCGTAGTACACTGTATCTTCATGCGGAAGTTCACTGGCCAGGGCTCGCAGAACGGTTAATCCGCCGACTCCGGAGTCGAATACTCCGATGGCCCCTTCAGGCTTGATATTGGTCATTCTCAACACCGCTCACTTCATTGTTTCTCGGTGACGCTCCATGCTCTTCCCACAGCAGGGCCCGCACGAGATACACCATCACACCCACGGCCAGCCCCCCCCCCAGAAAAACTCCGAAAAAGATCATCAATCTGCTTTTGAGGAATTTGTCGTCCCTGGACACGGTACGGTTGATGACAAAAAAAATAAGGAGAAGCAAGACAGCTACCAGGCATAAAATGATGAGATGCTTCTTCAGAGACTGCGATAAAACCATCTCCGAAAAGAGCGAATTGGAGCGTACCCTCTGAGTTCTCCTCCGAACTTTCTTGCGTCTAGCCATACGCCGTTTTATTCCTTCCTGCTTGATTGCTGCCAGTGCCATGTGCTATACTTCCGCCTGACACGCGCCCGTAGCTCAGCTGGATAGAGCGTTGGCCTCCGGAGCCAAAGGCCACAGGTTCGAATCCTGTCGGGCGTATTTTTTATGCTCCTATAAAGCTGCCCCTGTTTCCATCAGCAACGCCAGGATGGCCTTCTGGACGTGCAGCCTGTTTTCAGCCTGGTCCCATACCGCCGAGTGTGAACCGTCTATGACTTCGCTGGTTATTTCCTCTTCACGGTGAGCGGGCAGACAGTGCATGACTATCACATCGGGATCAGCAACCTTCAGAAGACTGGAACTTACCTGGTACGGCATCAGTACTTCACGTCGTCGCGCCGCTTCGTCTTCCTGTCCCATACTCGCCCACACGTCCGTATAGACCACGTTAACGCCGGTCACCGCCTCGATGGGATCCTGGGTGAGATAGATACGAGCACCGCTTTCAGCGGAACGCCGGCCGGCTTCATCCATTATCCCGGTATCTGGCTCATACCCGAAAGGAGTGGCTATGGTGAGATGCACTCCGGTAATCGAAGCCAGGCTGATCAGAGAATTAGCCACGTTGTTACCGTCCCCGACATACGCCATTTTAACACCTTTCAAGGAATTAAATCTTTCTTGAATGGTGAGCATGTCGGCCAACGCCTGGCAGGGATGTGCTTTATCGGACAGACCGTTTATAACCGGGACCGTGCTGTGCGATGCCAGCTCTTCAATGGTATCGTGCGCGTAAACCCTGGCCATAATACCGTCTACATACCGGGATAGTACCCGGGCTGTATCAGCGATAGTCTCTCCCCGTCCCAACTGCAGATCGGACGATGAAAGATACAGGCTGAATCCTCCCAGCTGCAGCATGCCTACTTCGAATGAAACCCGTGTTCTTGTGGAAGGTTTCTCAAAAATCATGGCCAGTGTCTTGCCCCGCAGCAGGTTGGCATGGTGAGCGCCGGTCTTCTGCCGCAATTTCAGATTCTCAGTGTATTTGAACAGAAATGCTATCTCCTCGGCGGTAAAGTCCGAGACCAGCTTCAAATGCCGTCCTTTAAAATTCTTCTCCATCTCGATTCTCCTCAAAACCGATCGAGCAGTTCTTCCAGTTTGCCTTCCTGAACTGTCTCGATGTCATAGGTCACCCTGACCGAAGGTATTTCGATGTTGACGACCCGTCTCAAATCTATCGGTGTCCCGATTACTACCACATCGCAGGGGACCTGCTTGATGGTGTCTTCCAGGTCCTTGATCTGGTCGTCGCCGTACCCCATAGCCGGTAGAATTTTGCCCACATGAGGGTATTTTTTAAAGGTTTCGGCGATGGTATTGACGGCGTATGGTTTAGGATCTACGATCTCCGCCGCACCAGCGTGCTGGGCAGCCAGGTACCCGGCCCCAATCTCCATTCCCCCATGCGTTAACGTGGGGCCGTCCTCAACCACCAGAACGCGCTTGCCCTTGATCATATCCGGGTCTTCCACCGTGAGCGGAGAGCGCGCTTCCAGGACCTGGCAGTCGGGATTGACCTTCTGGATATTCTCTTTTACACAATTAATGTGGTACTCGGTGGCAGAGTCCACTTTGTTGATAATCACGCAGTCAGCAATACGAAGGTTGGTTTCACCTGGGTGATACTTGAGTTCGTGACCGGCCCTCAACGGATCGGCCACCACGATGTGAAGCTCGGGTTTGAAGAACGGAAGATCGTTGTTGCCTCCATCCCAGACAATGATATCCGAATCCAGTTCCGCCTGCTCCAGGATTTCACCGTAATCAACCCCGGCATATACCGTCGAACCGCTGTTAATGTGCGGTTCGTACTCTTCCCGCTCTTCGATAGTGCACTCGTGCCGGTCCAGGTCATCGATACAGGAGAACTTCTGCACTCGCTGCCTGACCAGATCACCGTAGGGCATGGGGTGGCGCACCACAGCGACATCAAGACCCTTTTTTCTCAAGACATCAACCACATACCGGGTGGTCTGACTTTTACCGCACCCGGTGCGAACAGCACAAATGGAAATCACCGGGAGACGTGACCGCAGAAAGGTGTTTCTGGGACTGAGCAGTTTGAAACTAGCCCCGGCAGCCAGCACCCGGGAAGCCTTGTTCATAACGGTTTCGTGAGAAACATCACTGTATGAAAAGACGACCTCTTTGATCTTGTGCTCTTTGATGAGTTCTTCCAGTTCATCTTCCGAATAAATAGGAATGCCGCGCTGATACAGAGATCCTGATAACTCTGGAGGATACCATCGTCCCTCAATATCGGGAATTTGCGCGGCGGTGAATGCCACCACTTCATACGATTCGTTGCTCTTGAAAAAGACATTAAAATCGTGAAAATCGCGGCCGGCGGCGCCCATAATTAATACCCTGGTTGCTTCCATTATACGATCACCTCATTAAATTATTTAAATCCGTCTAAAAAGCGAAAAAACGCCATGTGTACAGAAAAATACTATCATACCCGTGATTTTCCGGCAACCAGCTAACGCTGCACCGGACTTCTCATCTTTTACACCGTCAGGTTACACCGCCAGTAAATCCATCAGTGGCCGGCCTGGACTCCGACAGTAGTAACCTAGAGTGAAGAACCGGATTATATACCATGCAACTGCTGTACATGACAAGTACTTTAGATATCG
>CAYSPT010000159.1:0-4155 GCA_964432985.1 uncultured bacterium | reverse complement strand
ATAAATTCACCGGAAGCACCGGGCTTTATCCCTGGGTGCCACAGCCCACCGGGTGTCACGCGCTGCAACAGAGAGTTGAAAAACTCAAGTAGTGTCCCATCAAGACTTGTACCGGTCTCAATTTTCGGCTCATCCGCGGATGGTCCGGCGCCGGAAGGTTTCTCACCATCAGATTCACCACTGCCCGGGGGGGATATCTTGCCAGAGTGGTAAGGGTCACTATATGGATGATGTTCCACCTGTGCAGAACCGCCGTCTTTCGTACCGTATTTCTCGGAATATGGCTGATATCCAGGTGCTGATGTACTGTCACCACCCGCATCGTATTTTTCGGAATCGCTCCAGCCGGCAGCGTCGGTTTCACTTTCAAGATACGGTGACAGGTTTGTAGTATCCACCGGCTGGCCCTGCAGCGGCACAACGGCGACCACAATCATCATGGACAGACCTACCAGTAGTACTGTTGTATACCGGGACACCATCGTTCCATCCCCGTTTCGCTTTTATACTTATAGTATACCTCTGTTTGACACAAAAAGGAAAAGTAAGATCATGCATTACGGGCCATAACATGCTATACTCGGAATGTGATGCATTCACGAAGCAAAAGACTCACAATCATCCTGATACTACTGCTTCTCCTGTCTGCCGGGTTGTACCTGCTGAGGATCCGGTTCATTGACAAGAAGGTGGAGGAAACCGTTGTATCAAGAGTGGAAGCTCTGTTCGGAGATTCCGTACAGTTTACCTCGCTGACGAGCTCGATTCTGCTACAGCAGGTAGTTCTCCACCGGGTCACCATCCGTGACCGCTTACCTCAGGTCCCTTTCCTGACACAGGGATCAATAGAGCGCCTGGTGATAAAGGTAGGAACGAACGGAGTGCGAAACATAAGGCTGGAAAGAGCCGACCTCAGCCTGGCCATACGTGAGATTTCCTCTCCACCGAAGCGGTCTGAAGCACCTCCGGGGACTTCTTCCGAACCCGCAGATGTTCCGTCGTTAAGCCTCTCGAAATGCCGTTTCACAATAAAAGACGAAGCCCTAAAAGAACAAACACTCTCCGGCGTTTATCCTGATTTAGTACTGGAAGCCGTTTCCGGAAGGATACATGTGGGGAAGCAGTCTTTAGCTGTCCAGCTCAAAGCAACAGCGGGAACACATGATGCAAACAAGGCCACCGTGTCTCTGACTATGGAGCGTGAAACCGGTGATCTGGAGCTTTCTTTTTCCGTGAAGGACATCACCGCCGAACCGTTTAAACCCTACCTGCCTTTTGTCAGACAATTCACCTGCCCCCTGCGGGGATGTACGGCCAAAGGCACGGTTGCCCGGCGGCGGGGAGCGTGGGAATCAAAAGGGGAAACCGTCCTTGAAGATGTTTGCATTCACCTGGGGGAAAAAGCGGCATTACGCAGTCTGTCCGCAACTGTTAGTTTCACCACCGGATCTCGTAACACCTTCGAATGCAAAGATCTTACCGGCACGGTGAACACCACGCCTATTTCAATACCACGGGCAACGATGGACCAACTGGAAGGTGAAGTAACCCTGGCATCATGCGGCCCGGTGACGATGGTGACACCTGCCAGAATAAGGTTTACGCTTGCACAACCCGGTCCTGCCTTTTCTATTGCCGGCACAGCCGAAGGCACGAACATAGATTTCGGATCCACCCAGGTGCACGATCTTTCGTGCGTTTTTTCTTTCGACCGGGAACATTTCCGGCTGCTGGAAGGAACGGCCGGATGGATGAATGGAACAGTTCGTTTTAACGGTGAAACCACCTTTACCGACGAACGGCCGTTTTCAGTGACAGGCGCAGGAGACGATATAAACCTGGTGGAAATATCTTCTTTTCCCCTCCCCGCAGAGTGGACACCGGTATCTGCCCGGTGTAATCTGACTGGAAGTTTTAACAGGCTATCCGCCTGCTCGCTGTCTCTGAACTGCTCCACCCCTCATGTGAGGGGATCACTTAACGGGACGGCAGATCTCACCACGCTCTCTGTCCTGCCCGGGACTTCATTCGAGTTTGAAAACTTTCAACCTTCACATCTTCTTCAAACTCTGTCTCCGGAAGACGGGTTACCGGAATTTCTGGACGAGGCTGCCGAAACACATTGGAGCGGACATGGAAACATAACAGGACCATTCATGAGTCCCACACTTTCCGTTACCGGCCGCAGTCAACCGGTTTCGCTCGGACCCTTCAGGTTGGCCACCCTGAACGTCACGCTCGAGAGCTCCCCATCCTCAATAAGCTTGAACTCGCTTTCGCTGCGAGAAGCATCGGGCGGTGAACTAACGTTCGAAGGAACTATTTCACGCGACCGGGTGAACGGCAGCTTCCATGGCGATAATATCCTGCTCCATCCTCGCCAGGGAATGTCAGCTACCGCCCTGATCGAAGGCACGGTTTCAGGCACTCCCGCAGCACCGGAACTGAAATCCACGATCAATCTTTCGGCAATGTACTGTCAGGGCATACGGATTGGCAACCTGGACCTGGACATCCAATTTGCAGATTCAAAGTTTTCTTTTCACCCACCCGACGGCGCTGGAGCATCGGGTGAGAAAACCGGCTGGCTCAAAGGAGATGTATATGTCGGTGAGAACCACTTGAAAGTGGATGAACTGGAAGTCAAACTCAAGGAGAGAATCCTGCACTTTTCAGCTGTTATTCCCCGGGGGGGACTTGGCGATGATTCCCACCCCGAAATCAAGCTCTGGATGAAACCGGGACCGTTATCACAATTTTCGGAACTGCTTCCCGCAGTGCAAAACATTACAGGGACAGGTTCCGTTGTGATTACACTTGATGGAGCACAGGAGAATCCCCGCCTTAACGGATCGCTGATCCTGAATGACTTCTCCTTCACTGCCGGCGACCAGGTTTTTCCTCCCAAAAGCCTTAATTTCAGGACTACAATCGTCAACAATGAACTTGAGTTGAAAGCGGCTCTGAGTGATACATCGTTTGCCGTTGCCGGCACCGGCACCGTCACACTTCCCGAGTTAAAAACCATTGCTGCCACTATGGTTCTATCGCTTCCGGCAAGCCGCATCCGCCTGGCAGAACTGATACACAGAACGCAAAGTACACCGTTTGACTTCGACGGCCACCTGGAAGCCAAGCTCGATATTCAGAGCGTCGGAAGTCAGGTGACAGTCGGCGGAAACCTGACAGTGGCCGACGCTAAAATCAATATTCTTCCACGTAAGACCACGAAATCTTCATCACTGTTTTCTCCCGGTGAATGGCTCGATCTGGATATCACCCTGGCGGCTGGCAAGCAGGTAGCCTTGCAAGGAACACATTTCCGAATGGAAATAGGCGGAGAGATTACCGCGGAAAGCCAGGAAGGAAGAGTCGGCCTCAACGGCAGCCTCACTGTTATACGAGGAATCATAACCTATCTGAACAACAGGTTCCAAATAACCAGCGGACGGTTAAAAATGGCCAGGTTTAAACAGACCGTACGCCCTTTCTCGCTACCCGGCAAAGAAGCATTCACCCTGTCTTCCTTTGCCATCGGTGTACCTGCTGATGATACCTCTGAAATAATCGTTTCGGGCAACGCAACGACATTTGGAATTACCCGTTCGCCGCATGTTCTGGACAGCGCGGGTGCTCGTTCCGGCGCGCAGCACATGACACGTCAGTTTGTTGAAATACAGGTCCTGGCGGAAGCGCAGGTTCGTAACAACACGATCACCATGAATTTATCGGGAAGAAACGGAGAATATCAGACCGCTTTCTCATCAGTCCCCCAGTTGACCCAGGAACAGATACTGGCTGTCCTGACAGGCCGCTCCATCGCCCCGGGAGAATTGGGTGGACCGGACATCCTTGGGTTTGTGGAAACCGGCGTGACCAGTTCAGTACTCTCGGGTATCGGCCAGTCAATCGGCAAAACCCTGAACCTGGATTCGGTAACCATTACACCGACTGCCGGTGATAGCGGTTTCTTGACAGATCCGACCATCCAGGTGGGCAAATATCTTCTGGACGATTTGTACGCCATCTACGAGCAAACCTCTTCGGGGCTCGGTAATCGAAGCCTGGAGTTGGAGTATCGGCTGAACGGCAATTTCACCCTTGACGGGGCCATTCAAAACAAGGCAACGGAGCAGGATGTTCGGATGGGTATCA
>CAYSPT010000158.1:0-4159 GCA_964432985.1 uncultured bacterium | reverse complement strand
TCGCGTTGTTGAACGTGAGCACGCCGAACGATTCGTTGATACTGAAGTGCGAGTTGTCAGCCCCGCCGGTGATAGAGTAGGTCATTGTCTGGGCGGGTACGTCCGGATCGGAAACAATCACCGTGGTTACCGCCGTCTGGTTTTCTGCGGCGTTAACATCGGCGGTGGCTCCGCCGCCATTGGAGGTAATCACCGGTGCATCGTTCCCGTCAGTCACCGTCACCGTGATGGTCTGAACATCGGAATTGATGCCGTCTGAGACGGTGACTTCGATGATGAAATCTCCGTCGGTGTTGGCATCGTCGGGATTCTCATAATCTTTCGCGTTGTTGAACGTGAGCACGCCGAACGATTCGTTGATACTGAAGTGCGAGTTATCGGCGCCGCCGGTGATAGAGTAGGAGAGCGTGCCGACGGTATCTGCATCGGTGGCAGTTATCGTGGTCACCGCCGTCTGGTTTTCCGCCGCGTTAACGTCGGCGGTGGCGCCGCCGCCGTTAGAGGTGATCACCGGGGCGTTGTCGTTCACATCTGTTACCGTCACCGTGATGGTCTGTACGTCTGAGTTGGTCCCATCTGAGACAGTGACTTCGATGATGAACTCTCCGTCGGTATTGGCATCGTTGGGATTCTCATAATCTTTCGCGTTGTTGAACGTGAGCACGCCGAACGATTCGTTGATACTGAAGTGCGAGTTGTCAGCCCCGCCGGTGATAGAGTAGGTCATTGTCTGGGCGGGTACGTCCGGATCGGAAACAATCACCGTGGTTACCGCCGTCTGGTTTTCTGCGGCGTTAACATCGGCGGTGGCTCCACCGCCATTGGAAGTAATCACCGGGGCGGAATTGCTACCGCTGCCGGTGTTCGCTACATTAATCTCCACTGAACCGCCGATCAGACCGGGAGCAGTCGCTTCGATGACGATCTGCTCAGGAAGGCTGGCAGTCTCGGTAGTGTACATGATGTCGTAAAATACGGCCGTTCCGGGCACCGAATTGCCCGCCGGGTCCTGGTTTCCGGCGTTCTGTTCAAATGTTCCTGCCAAACCGGTGGGAGCGGAACCTGACTCCAGAGTTAGAGTAACCGTAGCCGTGGAATCGGTTACGATTATTCCCTGCTCGTCAACCACCGCCACACCGAATCCCGGCCAGGTTTCACCATTGTTCACCTGTCCTGGAGTTCGGCCGAATTCCAGGTGATGGGGGTCTCCCGCCTGGCTGCCCGCCGGGATGACCACCCTGATGTTGGTATTCTGTTCTTCGTTGGACGGGGTAGCGGAGTCGGCGGCACGTACACCGAAAGTGTAGGCGGCACCGGGGGTAAGAAAATCCACTACAACCTTGCGCTGGTAATACGAGCCTTTCCTGGTATCGTATTCGGACACCGGAAGCACGGTATTGAGACTCCAATTCGCTTCGTTGAACTCGTTTACCGGTGCGTAATAGATGTTGTATATCACCGGGTTCGAACCCTCGCCGCCGTTGGTGTTATCGGTAGCGCTTTCGAACTCCACCGCTACCGAACCGGGTTCATTCTCAAGAGCGTAGACCGTCTGGATTCCCTGGCGTGAGTCGTCGGTCCATTTCGGCGGGAAGATATCCTCTCCTCCGGAAAGCGTGGCAAACAGGGTCAGGTTATTGCGGTCCTCATTGCCCCAGACGTCTGCCGGACGTATCCCGAAGACGTACTCCACCCCGGGCGTCAGGGTGGTAATATCGAAATACACGATATCGTCACCGGTATCGCTGTCTTCGACATCGTCCTGGGGAATTGACAGAACGGTGTTGTTATCCCATGCATCACCGTCCCATGAATCCGCCGGAGCGTAGTAGAGGTTGTAGACCACCGGCTGCGACACGTCCTCTGCCCAGGAGAAGAATACCCGCATGGCGGTGGCGCCGCCGGTCAGGGTTTCTTCCTGCAACCGGTGAACACCATGTGTACCCCAGATATCGGGAGGGACCTGGTCAATCAGGGTGGCGTCCTGGGTGACGGTCTGCCCTTCCACGATAGAAACGTCGGGGATGGTCACGGAGGTGTCCAGACCGTCCTCGTCACCGTCCACAAACAACTCGTAGGTGGTACCGGCCGGTATTCCCTGCACGTGATAGTAACCGTTGTTGTCGGTCACGGCGAAGAAATTCGTCCCCAGAAGCATCACCGCCGCCTGCCCCAGTGGTATTGGATCCAGGCTTCCCAGATCGACCAGCAGTTGACCTGCCGGCGGACCTTCCACGGTGACGGTGCCTTCGAGGTCGCCGGTACCGGTGGTGGTACCACCCGGGATCAAGGTGACATTGAGCTCGAGAATTTCACCTTGCGTGACCTGCACATCTTCTTCCACCGCGGGAGTGTACCCGGTAAGAACATAGGTCACCGTATAGGTGCCGGCGTCAATACCCAGGATGTGGTAGTTACCGTCCGAGGAGGTGATGGCGAACCCTTCGTTTCCCAGTTCCTGAATCTTGACCATGGTTCCCATGGCGGGATCACCGCCCTGGACCGATACCATCCCTTCCAGCCCGGTGGGCTGCAGCGTCATGGTGGGCATAGCGGTCAATTCACCGGCGATGATCTCGACACCCTCCAGAGCGATGTGCTCGTCACCTATGTCACCGTTCAGATCACCGAAGGTCACGGTATACGTCCCTGCCGGAACCCCGTTGATGATCCAGTTGCCCTCATCGTCGGTGACGGCCATGAACTGGGTGCCGGTAACGGCGATCAATATTCCCTGGTGATTGCTGCTCTCGGGACGCATGACCACCCCGCCGATAGATCCTCTCTCGTCAGAATCCACCACCAGCATCACCGAAGGTAAGCTGGTGGTCTGGGCCGCTGTTACGACCACCTCACCATCATATTCCAGTACCTCGTAACCGGGCCGCGAGAACATCACGTTGTAGTTATCATCCACCGGGATCTGGGAGATGACGAAAAAACCGTTGGGATCGGTGGCGGCGATATAGCTCGTGCCCTTTACCATAGCCAGGGTTCCCGACAGGTCGTTCCCGGACGCCTCATCACCCGAGAGCAGCACCTGACCCTGGATATGCCCGGTAGGAGTGAGAGCCAGGTTTATCACCGTGGCGGCCCGGGGTTGCACCCTGGCCGCGTGAGACGCCTTGTAAGCTCCCTTGGTGGCCACCACGAAGTAGTCGCCTTCCTCGATGTCGTTGAAGGTGTAGTTGCCGTTTAAGTCGGAAACGGTGGTGTAGGTATCGCTATCGCCGTCCCTGGGATCAAGCAACCCGCTCCCGCCCGATTTCGGTTTCAGGGCCGAGGCCGGCTGGGTGCCGTCTGCCGACATTTTCGAAGCCATTACCAGAGCCCCGGCCGGATCGGTTCCCCCGGGAAGCGTTATCGTCCCGCTCAAGGTCCCGGTCTGGCTCCCGCTGCCGGTCGACACAACCGATCCACCGCCTCCACCGCCGCAGCCCTGGATAACCAGGACCACTGCCAGGAATAGGAACATAATGAGAGTAAACGTTTTTATCGTTTGTTTTATCACTGGTAGGAATCCCCCTCCAAGATAAATAATATATCAGTTAAAAGGGAAAGCGCAATGTGAAGAAGATCACATTATGCTGCCGCCACTGCATGCATCCGCCACTGCGAGTGCGTACTGAGGCGACGATTGCGTACTGAGGCGACAAGGATTTTACTCTCGAGGCACCTGCCGGAAGCTGTGAAGACGCCAGGCGCCCTTCTCGAGTTTCCAGGTTATGACAATGGCCCAGGGCGTAATGTAGTCATCCTGTTTTATGAACCGGGTGTCGTCTCCTTCGGATTGGATCTCGGCCCCGTACACTTCCCGGGCCTCCGAAAAAGCGTCCCCATCATCTTTTGTGTACTTCAAGCTTATGTGATAGTACATCTTGAACAAATTCCACAGCTCGTCAAATATGTCCTTAGCCGGTGGATTCTCGTCCAGGGGAGTGAAGATAATACGTCGTTTGTATTCTTTCGTGAATAACGGAGACAGGACATCGGACTCGTAGGCGAAAATGTGGCAGTACCGGAGCCAGCTGGCGATCATTTCATCCGGCGGTGATTCGGCTTCGAGTCCTGTGTAGATCGCGGTATTGTTCATAAAGGCACGTGCCCACTGACGGTACTCCTGAACGATGGATTTGATACTGGTGCCCCATTGTTTCAG
>CAYSPT010000157.1:0-4161 GCA_964432985.1 uncultured bacterium | reverse complement strand
TGATACCCATCCGAACATCCTGCTCCGTTGCCTTGTTTTGAATGGCCCCGTCAAGCGTGAAATTGCCGTTCAGACGGTACTCCAACTCCAGGCTTCGGTTGCCGAGCCCCGAAGAGGTTTGCTCGTAGATGGCATACAAATCGTCCAGAAGATATTTACCAACCTGGATTGTCGGATCTGTCAAGAAACCGCTATCACCGGCAGTCGGCGTAATGGTTACTGAATCCAGGTTCAGGGTTTTGCCGATTGACTGACCGATACCCGAGAGTACCGAACTGGTTACGCCGGTTTCCACAAATCCAAGGATGTCCGGTCCACCCAATTCTCCCGGGGCGATAGAGCGACCTGTCAGGACAGCCAGTATCTGTTCCTGGGTCAACTGGGGGACTGATGAGAAAGCGGTCTGGTATTCACCGTTTCTTCCTGATAAATTCATGGTGATCGTGTTGTTGCGAACCTGCGCTTCCGCCAGAACCTGTATTTCAACGAACTGGCGTGTCAGGTGATGCGCATCGGAGTGTGCACCCGCGCTGTCCAGAACATGCGGTGAGCGGGTAATTCCAAATGTCCTGGTGTCAGCCGGGGCTATCATTTCAGGGGTATCGGTATCATTGGCGGGTTCACCAATGGCAAATGAAGACAGGGTGAATGCTTCTTTGTCGGGCAGCGAGAAAGCGCGTACGGTCTGCTTAAACCGGGCCATCTTCAATCGCCCGCTGGTTATCTGGAACCTGTTGTTCAAATAGGTAATGATCCCTCTTATAACAGTGAGGCTGCCGTTGAGGCCGACTCTTCCTTCCTGGCTTTCCGCGGTAATCTCTCCGCCTATTTCCATTCTGAAATGTGTCCCCTGCAAGACTACCTGCTTACCAGCCGCCAGGGTGATATCCAGATCGAGCCATTCGCCGGGAGAAAATAATGATGAAGGTTTCGCGGTCTTTCGTGGAAAAATGTTGATTTTAGCATCGGCTACCGTCAGGTTGCCGCCAACTGTCACCTGACTTCCGACACTCTGAATATCGAGCTTGGCTTCCAGGTGACCGTCGAAATCAAACGGTGTACTTTGCGTTCGGTGCATCAGTTCTGCCAGGCGGATTCGGCATGCAGGAAGCGATAAAACCATGGTGGCAGCAATGGTTTTTAGCTCCGGAAGTGTAACGGTGCCGGTACCGGTAACAGCAAACGATGTATCATTCAGAGCCGCTTTCAACTCAAGTTCATTGTTGACGATTGTAGTCTTGAAATTAAGGCTTTTGGGAGGTAGGACCTGGTTGCCGGCTGTGAAGGAGAAGTCATTCAGGATCAGCGATCCGTTAAGGCGGGGATTCTCCTGTGACCCATCAAGTGTAATTACAACGGAACCTGTCCCAGTAATGTTCTGCACCGAGGGAAGCAGTTCAGAAAATTGCGTCAGCGGTCCCGGTTCCATCCAGAGCTTGATTTCGGGGTGGGAATCATCACTTGCTCCGCTCCGGGGGATAACAGCTGAAAAATGCAGGATTCTCTCCTTGAGTTTGACTTCCAGTTCATCCACTCTCAAGTGGTTCTCACCAACAGATACATCTCCTTTGAGCCAGCCGGTTTTCTCTCCCGGTTCCCCGGCGTCGTCGGGTGGATTAAAAGAAAACTTCGAATCTGCATACTGGATGTCCAGGTCCAGGTTGCCAATCCGTATGCCCTGACAGTACATTGCCGAAAGATTGAGCGTGGATTTCAGTTCAGGTGCCGCGGGAGTGCCTGAAACCGTGCCTTCGATCAGGGCGGTAGCCGACATTCCCTGGCGAGGATGGAGCAGGAGATTATCGCCGTGGAAGCTGCCTCTCACCCGGTCGTGTGAAATCGTCCCTTCGAAAGTCAGTTCACCGCCCGATGCTTCTTGCAGCGAAAGCAAGTTCAAGCTCATTGAAGAAGGGGAGCACTCGAGCGTGACGTCAAGGGTGGCCAATCTGAAGGGTCCGACCGTAACCGGTTGACTGCGGCCGGTAACGGTAAATGTGGGACTCATGAACGGTCCTGTTATGTTTCCATGTCCGCTCCAATGTGTTTCGGCAGTCTCGTCCAGAAATTCCGGTAACCCGTCTTCCGGGGACAGAGCTTGAAGAAGATGTGAAGGTTGGAAGTTTTCAAACTCGAATGAAGTCCCGGGCAGGACAGAGAGCGTGGTGAGATCTGCTGTCCCTTTAAGTGAGCCCCTCACATGAGGGGTGGAGCAGGTCAGAGACAGCGAGCAGGCGGAGGGGGTGCTCAAACTTCCGGCCAGATTACACCGGGCAGATACCGGTGTCCATTCTGCGGGGAGGGGAAAAGAAGATATTTCCGCCAGGTCTATATCGTCTCCTTTGCCTGTCACTGAAAACGGCCGTTCGCCGGTAAAGGTGGTTTCACCGTTAAAACGAACTGTTCCATTCATCCACCCGGCCGTTCCTTCAAGCAGCCGGAAATGTTCCCGGTCGAGAGAAAAACCGCACGAAAGATCGTGCACCTGGGTAGATCCGAAATCTATGTTAGTGCCTTCGGCTGTGCCGGCAATAGAAAAGGCAGGACCGGGTTGTGCAAGCGTAAACCTTATTCTGGCAGGTGTCACCATCGTCACCGGGCCGCATGATGCCAGGGTTACTTCACCTTCCAGTTGGTCCATCGTTGCCCGTGGTATTGAAATAGGCGTGGTGTTCACCGTGCCGGTAAGATCTTTGCATTCGAAGGTGTTACGAGATCCGGTGGTGAAACTAACAGTTGCGGACAGACTGCGTAATGCCGCTTTTTCCCCCAGGTGAATGCAAACATCTTCAAGGACGGTTTCCCCTTTTGATTCCCACGCTCCCCGCCGCCGGGCAACCGTGCCTTTGGCCGTACATCCCCGCAGGGGGCAGGTGAATTGTCTGACAAAAGGCAGGTAGGGTTTAAACGGTTCGGCGGTGATGTCCTTCACGGAAAAAGAAAGCTCCAGATCACCGGTTTCACGCTCCATAGTCAGAGACACGGTGGCCTTGTTTGCATCATGTGTTCCCGCTGTTGCTTTGAGCTGGACAGCTAAAGACTGCTTCCCCACATGTATCCTTCCGGAAACGGCTTCCAGTACTAAATCAGGATAAACGCCGGAGAGTGTTTGTTCTTTTAGGGCTTCGTCTTTTATTGTGAAACGGCATTTCGAGAGGCTTAACGACGGAACATCTGCGGGTTCGGAAGAAGTCCCCGGAGGTGCTTCAGACCGCTTCGGTGGAGAGGAAATCTCACGTATGGCCAGGCTGAGGTCGGCTCTTTCCAGCCTTATGTTTCGCACTCCGTTCGTTCCTACCTTTATCACCAGGCGCTCTATTGATCCCTGTGTCAGGAAAGGGACCTGAGGTAAGCGGTCACGGATGGTGACCCGGTGGAGAACTACCTGCTGTAGCAGAATCGAGCTCGTCAGCGAGGTAAACTGTACGGAATCTCCGAACAGAGCTTCCACTCTTGATACAACGGTTTCCTCCACCTTCTTGTCAATGAACCGGATCCTCAGCAGGTACAACCCGGCAGACAGGAGAAGCAGTAGTATCAGGATGATTGTGAGTCTTTTGCTTCGTGAATGCATCACATTCCGAGTATAGCATGTTATGGCCCGTAATGCATGATCTTACTTTTCCTTTTTGTGTCAAACAGAGGTATACTATAAGTATAAAAGCGAAACGGGGATGGAACGATGGTGTCCCGGTATACAACAGTACTACTGGTAGGTCTGTCCATGATGATTGTGGTCGCCGTTGTGCCGCTGCAGGGCCAGCCGGTGGATACTACAAACCTGTCACCGTATCTTGAAAGTGAAACCGACGCTGCCGGCTGGAGCGATTCCGAAAAATACGATGCGGGTGGTGACAGTACATCAGCACCTGAATATCAGCCATATTCCGAGAAATACGGTACGAACGACGGCGGTTCTGCACAGGTGGAACATCATCCATATAGTGATCCTTACCAGTCTGGAGAGATATCCCTCCCGGGCAGCGGTGAATCTGATGGTGAGCAACCTTCCGCCGCCGGACCATCCGCGGATAAGCCGAACATTGAGACCGGTACAAGTTTTGATGGGACACTACTTGAGTTTTTCAACTCTCTGTTGCAGCGCATGGCACCCGGTGGGCTGTGGCACCCAGGGATAAAGCCCGGTGCTTCCGGTGAATTTAT
>CAYSPT010000156.1:2517-4230 GCA_964432985.1 uncultured bacterium | reverse complement strand
AATCATTAATTCTCTTTCAATCATTAATTCTCTTTTAATCATTAATTCTCTTTCATCTTAGCTTCATTCAGATCTCACTATTCGGATCTCACTGTAAAAATATAATTTTAAAATGATCAGGACAACCTTGAAGCGCGTTTTTTTTTCGGCCGCCGCCACCATCACTGGGGACGAGAACTTGCGCCGGCTGGTGCGGACAGTGCTGTCACCAATAATAAGAGGAATCGAGCTGACGGACTGAACGAGAGGACAGATAACAATCAGGTCAAATCCAGCAGGCGGAATATTTCTTCCCGGAAGACCTCGCTGATGACGCCGTCTATGTCCCGGTCGGCGACAACGACCACCTTTTTATAATCTTGCAGGCTCTCCAGGCTGATGACGATATCCCGGTATATCAGCTCCCAGGGGACTCGACCATTCTTCTTTTCCGTGGTACGTGTTTGTTTTTGTCGTACCACATCATCGATGAAAGCCTGTTGAAATTCTTCCCCGAAAGTGACTCCGCGTTTCAAAATGCCACCAGCCGCGCCGGGATGGCCGCCGCCGGTGGAAAAGAAATCCCCCCGCATGTTCCTGATGATCTCGTTGGCGTCGATGTCCGTGCGGCTATTGTTGCGAATGCTGACTACGGAGCATCGGCCGTTGTTGATGTTCACCGCCACTACCCAATCTTTGAAGAAGTCTCCCAGTAGATTGATGAGCAGGGTGGCGGATTCGACTCTCTCGCGGGGCTTGCAGAAGATGACGCCGTGATCGAACCGATGCCGGTACTCGCTGTCGTCGAGCAGTGCGAAGGTCGTGTTGGCGCGGTCGTAGAAGTCCTGGCTCCAGACGTTAATGGCGGGGTGTTTATCCGCCTCGAAGAGCCACCTGAAATTGAAATCGCGGTCCAGCAGCACGGTTTTCAGGGAGCGGGGATCATGGTTGCCCCTGGCCGTGGCCGGCGCCAGGAGAAAGTTGGCTGCCAGGCCGATCTCCGACAGGGCGATCTCGCTGATGTGCGGGTTGTCTTTCCGCTGTATGACCTGTGAGAACTTCCGGATGATGATGGTCAGCCTGTCGGAAAAGCCGTTGTAAGAATCGAGGTAATCGCTGTACACCTCCCGCAGTGCGCCTGATATCTCCTCTGATCCTATGCGGTGGTCGGCCACCGCGCCGATGACCGCCAGGTCCCGGTAGTGGCGGTACAGGGAGGGCTGATGGTCCTGTAAATCCCGTCCATGCTTCTCCCGGTAGAGATAGAGCAGGGTTCCCCAGAGTATCTCCGCCTGGCATTTTTCGTCCATTCCGTAATGGGCGGTGGGATTGATGAATTCGAGAGAAGGAGCTTCCACAATGTCCTCCTGGGGATGATGATCCAGAATCAGTATCCGCCGGAGCGCCCCGGGACAGAGCCCCGGATCGACCATGTCCGCCAGCCCGTCGTAAAGCATCCAGCAATCGAGGCCCACCAGGGCGTCATTGAAGTTCCGGTACCGCCTGATATCTTTCAGGTCCGGCTCTGACCGTCTGAATTCTGTGTATACTTCAAGCAAAGTTGAGCACCTGTTCTAATCCGGTAATTCCATACTTTTTTTTTGTTCGGACCTTGTAGTTTAACATGGCTTTCCCGTTCAGCCGCTAAAAATCATGAACGATCATGATTTTGGCCCTTAGCAATCGAAGCAGGCTTCAAATGTCGGAAGTAAGCTGGATTGCCCGGTCAAGACA
>CAYSPT010000156.1:0-2417 GCA_964432985.1 uncultured bacterium | reverse complement strand
AAGTAAGCTGGATTGCCCGGTCAAGACAGGCAATGACGGCAGAAAGACATCACCCTGCTTGACATTATTCATCTCCCGGCTTAGCATGTCATTCGCACCAACTCGAAAGAGGTGATAAGGAATGAATCTCCCGGCAAAATTGATAACGAAAACACTGGCACTTGTAGTGTTCACCGCTGCGCTTACGTTTATGCTGACAGTCCCCGGTACCGCGGATGATCTGTTCTCTGATGTGCCCGCTGACCACTGGGCTGTCAAAGCGCTGGAGCAGCTTACCCAGAAAGGCATCATTGAAGGGCTGCCCGGCGGTGTTTTCCGGGGAGAACGGACGGCAAACCGATTCGAAGTAGCAGTGGTCCTGTTCAAGGCCCTGGATGGCCTGGACACCCTGGCTGGACAGCCTGTCAGCGAATCCTCCCGTCCCGTGGATGACAGCGACATGGACATGCTGAAAAAGCTGACCGCAGAATTCGCCAACGAGATGGCCACCATGGGCGTCACCCTCGCCTGGGTCGAAGATGAGCTGGAAATACTCAAGCAGACCATTCAGGAGAACATCCAGATAACCAACTCGCATATGGCTGAAACGGCGCCCGGCCGGCATGGGGCGGTTACTGTCACCGGCGACACCTGGATCCATTACGATGTGCTGGAATACGCCAACGACACGGTGGACGACGACAAGGACATCTTTTATCAGGTGGCCCTCAACATGGCAGCTGCCATAAATGAGAGCACCAGGATATTCGTCCGCCTGGTCAACGACGATGTGGCCGGCGCAAAGATGGAAGACCTGGAAGACGGCACCGTTGGGGTGGACGTAGCCTATGTGGAAACAGAAGACCTGTTCGGGCAGGACATAGATGTGAAAGCCGGACGCCAGTATGTCGACCTGGGACAGGGCGTGGTGCTGGCCGACAAGCTGGACGCCCTGGTGTTCAGCCGGCCCGTGGGAGCTTTCGATGTATCGTTGCTGCTGGCCGACCAGGAAGACGATGTCTTCACTGAAAACGGTTTCTCCCTTACAGGAATCACCGCCCGGTATGACTTTGGCGACTACCAGAGCCAACTCTACTTTCTGCAGGGCTCCCAGGTAGCAAACACCGAACCGTACTGGTACGGTCTTTCCCTTGAAGGTCCTCTGATGCCCGAAGCCGGACCGTTCAAAAACGTGGAGTACCAGGTGGAGTACGCCCGCTATGATCCGGATACCGCCTTTTCACCTGTGGGCAGCGCCTGGCGGGCGGCGGTGAACTGGGACATGGCCCAAAAGCTTAAAGCTACCTTCACCTTCGGTAAGGGTGACGAGGAGTTTCAGCCCATCGGCATCCACTACTGGCGGCGTCCGTACGACCTGTTCGGCGCCATGTCGTTTGGTCAGCTTCCTGCCGGAAGCACCCTGGCCACCGGGTCCCTGTCGGGGATCGAGGATGCTGCCATTATCATCGATCACGGAGTAAGCGAAAAGCTTAGCGTCAGGTTTATCCATGAAAAGGTGTCGGTAAACGACAACAGCCCGGCGGTGACCAACCTCTTTGACTACAAGCGTGACAGCCTTGGGCTTGATTACCGTTACCGGCCAAACACGAGCCTGGAAGTCTCATGGGATAAGGTCACCTTCGACCGGGCCGATTCAATCAGTCAGCTGGAGGATTCCGGCGGCTGGGATCGGTACCGCATGGGCTTGCGTGTCAAGTTCTGAGTACTGGTTGTCGGATTTCCCGGGCAAGCCCAAACGCACGCGTGTCAAGTTCTAATTGTGCGACGCTGCCTGTCCGCTTGAGGGACTACTCTTGTCGTCAACGCAAGTCACTCGCCATTCCTACTGCTGCCAGGCGGCGAGGGCTTCTTCGCGGGTTTCATAAACATCGATTTTGGTGTACAAATGCGTAATTTCCATGATCTTCTTGATACCCGCGTTGACGTTGGACAGACAGAATAGGCCGTCTTTCTTGGCCAGCACTATGGCGGTGGAGGAGAAAATTCCCAGGCAGGCGCTGCTCACAAAACTCACGTCACTCATATCGATGAGGATCTTGGTGTGCCCTTCATTGATCAGATCCTTCATCCTGTCGCGCAGCACGCACGAGTCCATTTCGTTCAGACTGCCTGCAGGAATCAGGATAGTGATATCTTCAATGCTTTTACTCCGCAGCTGGAGTTCAATATTCATTTAGTGCCGCCTCTTTCTATACTTCTTTCTCTGAGGGTGGATGAGTTCCTCCTCAACGGTTCAACTGCAGGCCTGCTAATTGACGTCGTCCTTTTCATACAGCTCTTTAACTTCTTTGAGCAAAGAGGGAAGGTTCTTCGAGATTACTCCCCAGAGCAAGCGGCGACCAGGTCCACCGGCCTTAAGAAAACCCCAACCGACATTGTAAACGGACTATCCCCATACGTCAACAAATCCCCATAAC
>CAYSPT010000155.1:2898-4357 GCA_964432985.1 uncultured bacterium | reverse complement strand
ATATCGTTACAGGGCAATTGCTTCGAAAAACAGGTTCTATCCGAACCAATTTCATGGCGATTGCGGGGATATACTATTTTTGCTTGCATGGGGTATGATTGGGCAGAAGAAGGTGACGAGGACGGTGAACGCCGTGGTGCCCGACTTGATCGAACTGGTGACAAAGCTTGTCGCTATTCCCTCTATTACCGATCAGCCGAACGTGGAAATCATCGAGTTCATCGCCACGTACCTGAATGAACTGCAGTTTCACGTGGTGATTACGGAAGGTCGGACCCACAAGAACCTGGTGGCGAAGAACAGGTCGGCCCTGGCCTGTGATCGAAACGGCATCCCTTACTTTGGTCTGTGCGGTCACGTTGACACCGTTCCCTATGACCAAGCCCTGTGGGAAACCGATCCCTTTGTTCTGACAGAGAAGGCCGGCAACCTCTACGGCTTGGGAGCCGGCGACATGAAGGGCGCAATCGCCTGCATGATAGCGGCACTTCAGCGCTGTGCCGGGCAACCCGCCGATGTGCCGGCAGCACTGGTGCTGACACACACCGAAGAGCAGGGTCTTGAGGGAGCCCGAGAGTTGATTGCATCCGGCACGTCCAGCAAAGGACTGCAGCACATCCGGTTCATTATCGGAGAACCGACCTGTTTGCACCTGTGTTTCGCCCACAAGGGATACAGCGGATTCCACGTGGAGATATACGGGCAGAGCGCCCATTCAAGCAGGCCCGGAGAAGGACTGAACGCTATTTACGCCGCGTCTCGATTCAACCTGGGCATCGCCCGGTTCAACGATGAACTCATTAACCTGCCGTACCCGCCTTTCGACTACGGCCCCACGGCGAATGTGGGAGAATTCAAATCAGGAGACATTACCAATCGGGTGGCCGACAAGGCAGTGATACGCGGCGATTTCAGGTACTTCAAAAAAGAAGACCACGCACGATTCCAAACCTTTGTCAACGATGGATTCAAAGAACTTCAAAGGGAAGGATACCGCTGCCACTACACACCTATACTCGAATCTCCTCCGTTTTCCATGGATCCGGAGTCAGGCCTGATTGGTGAATTGGCTGCCCTGCTGGAAATGGAACCGGCAACACTGCCCTACACCACTGATGCATCGGTTTTCAATGGAATAGCCGGTCTTCCCTGCGCGATTCTCGGTCCAGGAACCATAGACGTCTGTCACCAGCCAAACGAACACATATGCATGGCAGACCTGCACCGGGCGGTGGAACTGTACACGAAGATACTCATGAGCCAGGCTTTGTGAAGAAATTCAGAATCTACTCGAGCTCCAGAATCAGTTCTTTCACCAACGTAAACCGGAGGTCTTTATTCGCTACTCGAGCTCCAGAATCAGTTCTTTCACCAACGTAAACTGGGTTTTTCTGATAAAAGCATTTCTAAAATATACCAGAGCCAACTGCCGGTTGCCCTTGAGCAGATAGTGAATCCC
>CAYSPT010000155.1:0-2798 GCA_964432985.1 uncultured bacterium | reverse complement strand
AATACTTTTTTGGCAACTGCCGGCCGGGAGGCTACGATTGAAAGCAATCTGCGAAAATTCGCTACCTGGCGTTCAGTTCTACCTACATCGACTTTATCCACGTCGACTTCGAACATACTCCCCTTGAGAACGAATCCCAGATCACCGGGGACAGACGTATTTTCGAGATAGAGTCCGAATCCGGTTTCAGCAGAGCCGGTAAATCCTTCCTGACCGGTAACCAGAAAATCGAGCGTCCTCACCACCGGATACCTGCCTCGCAGCTCATCGAGCTGGTTCACCAGTTCCCGTGCTTCGGGATCGTCAGAACCGTATTGGCGCAGGACGAGCACCTTGAGTTTCTGCACCGGATAAATCGTTTTTACCGCCAGTACCGCCGACGACCGGTCAACCGGTTTGGTGCAGACAACCATGGTTTTTAAGGAGGTTGTAACTCCCTTTTTCAAGGTGCAATTCCACTGGGGAGGGGAGCCGACAACCTTGACTCCGCGCGGAAACCGCACGGTTACATCACACCCGGGCAGGTCGGCCACCAGCGCGGTCAGACGAATGATCACCCCAACCGGTTCTCCAATTTCGGGGACACGGTCGAGCTCAAAAGAAATCTCCAGCCATTCGGGCAGATGGTACCCCGGTTCCATTGCTTCCGCGACAGGAGCAAAGAAACCGCCCGCGGCCAGAGACGCTGCCAGAACGCCAACCGCCAGCCACATACAGGAATCGTATTTTCTTTTACACTTTGAAATAGGTACCAAGGCTCTTTAGCTCCTCACTCATCTGCGAGAACTCTGCAGTGAACCGTTCTCGTTCTTCCCGCGATATCCTCTTGCTCTCATCGCCCATCTTCTCTTCAATTTCCGACATCAAGCCGACCAGGCGGTCCCGCAGACTGTTCTCTTTGCGCACCGCGTCCGCCAGGGTCTCAACCATAGCATTCATGGCTTCCGCCAGATCACCCAATTCATCCCCTTTACGCAGCTTGATTTTCAAACTGAGGTCACCGGCGCCGATAGCCCTGGCTGATTGTTCGAAACGGTAGACCGGCCCGGCAATTTTGTGCGAAACAAAAACACTGGCGGCAGCGATAAACGCGCACAGGATAGCTATCCTGAAAATCAACTGCCGATTTGACGTTTCAAAAATATCCTGAAGCTTATAAAGCTCCACGCCAGGATCGGTAAAGGCTGCCCAGATAGTGGTGTAGATAGTGAATCCCACCAGCAGACACACTGCCAGCATAGCCGTAATAATTACTCCCATATACCTGAGCTGTAACCCCTTCTTTATCAGGTAGGTTCTTCGTTTATACGATTGACTGTCAGCCACTACGCTACCCCTCCTCTCTTAACCCGAAGAATTCACAACCCATTCTGCTTTGGCTCGAATATTCACGAATTATTCGGGTTACCAATCATTCCGCGGATTGTGGTAGGTACAGTAAACCCGCTGACTTTTATCCACCTTCAAAACCCCACCACTCCCGCACTCGACACGTACGCTCAGGTGATTCAACTGCCCCAACTTTTGCTGGTCAACCGCCTTGTAGGGTGGCTGAACCTCGGCTGTCTCATCGTTGAAACACGTTTCGAGCGCCCGGGAAAGAATGCCCTTTTTATGACCACAGGCCACTTTGCTGATAGACCTGCTCAAGAATTTGTACCGTGGAACCGCCACCAGTAGAAAGAAAAGAAGCAGTATAAGTACGACGATACCGTACGCACTGACTCCTCTCGATTTCCCCACGTTCATTCTCATTGCACATCACTCCCCTGCCTGAGCCGTTCTAGCGCGTACTGCATGTCCGCCGGAAGCGGTGCCTTAAATATCATATCACGTTTTGTGGCCGGATGGTTCAAACCAAGTCGGTGTGAATGAAGAGCAAAACCATCAAGACAGTCAATGCCCGTTCCATACGTAGCATCCCCGAGGACCGGATACCCGAGATGAGACATGTGTACCCGTATCTGATGGGTGCGGCCGGTCACTATTGTAACAGCAAGCAGCGTGTGACCGCTAACTCTTTCGAGTACACGGTACCGGGTGAGTGCATTTTTCTCACCCAGATAGTCCACCCGCATTTTCTTCCGGTCGGTATGGTGACGGGAGATCGGAGCATCAATATGTCCTTCATCGGCCGGAATATTCCCCACTACCAGTGCCAGGTATCTTTTTGAAATATTCCTGCTTCTGAACAGAAGTGATAAATGCTGGTGGCTGGCGTCATTTTTCGCCACCACCATTAGTCCCGTCGTTCCCCGGTCCAGCCGGTGCACGATACCGGGCCGCTTCACTCCCCCGATACCGGACAGGTCTTTTGTGTGCCACAATAGCGCGTTGACCAGCGTGCCGTCGGGTGAGCCATCGGCCGGATGCACCACCATTCCCCTGGCCTTGTTCAAAACGATCAGGTGCGGATCTTCATAGAGAACATCCAGGGGGATGTTTTCGGGCAGCACATGATCCTCCACCGGTTCGGGAACAACACAGGTGACTTCATCTCCCAACTGGAGGCGATAGCTCGGTTTGACCGATTCGTCAAAGACGGTTATATGACCGGTAGCCAGGTATTTCTGCACCAGGCTGCGGGAAAGTGACGTGCGGGAAGATACGAAGCGGTCGATACGGACCCCTGCTCCAAATGTATCCACTTCAAATGTCAGTACTGTTTCTTTTGGATCTTCGGCTCCCAGACTATACAACGTCGGAAGAGGCCTCCTTCGCTTTTTTCCTTCGAGAGAGTGTATTTTTCCGGGTCAGCGTTACCAGGATAATAATGAGCGCACATGTTATTCCGACTA
>CAYSPT010000154.1:0-4447 GCA_964432985.1 uncultured bacterium | reverse complement strand
CTATTGACTGAAGACAGTGCACTGTGGAACACAGTCCGGGACAATGTGCTGTTTGTGCTGGTGAGGCCTGAATATGCGGGGAATGTCGGATCGGCAGCCCGGGTGATCGCCAATATGGGATTGAAACGGCTGGTGCTGGTCAACCCCTGTGATTATTTGTCGGATGAAGGACGCATGATGGCTTCGGGGCACAATGATACACTTTTCGGCGCGGAGGTTTGTGATACGATTGACCAGGCCCTGGCTGATACAGGACTGGTCATCGGGACTTCCCGCCGCTCCGGGCGGCACCGCCTCTTGACCGATACACCTGCGGACGCGGTTGCCTTCGCGGCCGATTACGTGACCAAAAACCGGGTAGCTTTCGTGTTCGGAAACGAAATATCAGGCCTGTCAAACAGTGAGTTCGAACGATGTCAGCGGGTGGCGGCCATTCCCACCTCTCCCTCTGCTCCCTCTATGAACCTATCGCACGCGGTGGCAATACTGGCTTACGAATTAAGGTCTTTTTTCATATCCGAAGGGGCCGCCGAACTTCACGTGCGGCAAAAGACATTGATTCCGCGGCAGGAAATAGAGTACCTGTACCAATACTGGGAAAAGCTCGTCCGGATCCTGGAGTTGGAAAAATGTACCAGCGTTGCCGTTACTATGCGCCGTATCCGCCGTGTGTTCGACCGTGCAGAACTGGATTTTAACGAACTGGGAATGCTGAGAAAGATCGTCAAACGGGCGGCCTGGTGGATCGAACATCCTGAAAACCACACGGTGAACCATCAGGTGAACCGCCCGGTTAAGAACCGCCCGGTATCACGGGATGAGTAAAGAAACGTAGAAAGCCTGATGATATAATGCCACACGCGAAAATCCATCTTGAAATTAAAGGTACCGTGGTACTGATTGATGATGACATTGATTTCGTCAGGCTGGTCATCGCTGTAATAAGAAAGTTCTTTGTCCCTGGTGACCTCAGCGTGCTGGTCGCATATGATGGCCAGTCCGGGGTTGAGTTGATTAAGCGAGAACGTCCTGGTATGGTGTTGCTCGATGTCGATATGCCCGGTATGAGCGGGACGACCGCTTTGAGCTTCATTCGTTCCAGTCACGATCCGGCTGTGGCCGGGGTGCATGTTATCATGCTTACGGCCAGAAGAGACAAGGACACGGTGCTGAAAGCGGTCAAGACAGGGGCCAACGATTATCTTTCCAAACCTTTCAAGCCGGAAGAGCTTGTTTCCCGTCTTAAAAAGTTTTTTTCCGTAAGAGGTCCGAGTGACTTGAGGCCGAGAACAGCGCGAAATTGACATCGCCTGGAGGCATTGCTATACTGGAACCGAGGATGTGAAAGGGGATTATGGCGTGACAGAGAATTCGCCCAGGAATCTCAAGCTCCCTTTTTTGCGTGGTAAAATTATCGTTATCGATGATGATCCCGACATTGTCAGCCTGGTTATCTCCACCATCCGGAAGCAGTTTAAGGATCACCCTCTGGAAATCTATGCTGCCGACAGTGGTCTGGCCGGCCTGGAGCTCATCAGGCGTGAGCAACCCGATCTGGTCATTCTCGATATCGTGATGCGCGATATGGATGGCATCAAGGTGCTTGAGAAAATCCGCACTGATCCTGACAAACGGCTGGCAAGAACAGCGATTATCATGCTGACGGTCAAACGGGATATTGAAACCGTGATCCAGGCCATCCATACCGGTGCCACCGATTACCTGGTGAAACCGTTCAAAGCTGAAGAATTACTTTCACGGATACGAAAGCTTTTTCTCGATAAACGTTCACCGTCGGGATGATCGGAACTCAGCGAGCGTAGCTCTATATGAAAATTCTCATCGTTGATGATTCACTGGAAATCCAGGAGCTTTTTAAGAAAATCCTGTCTTCTGTTGGCTATGCGGATGTGTACGGTGCCGCTTCCGCCAGGGAGGCGTTTCGTATCCTGGGGATAAGCACCTCCTCTGAACCGGGTGAGGTTTCCTCGGGTAGGTCAGCCTCTTCGGGGAGTGTGTCAGCCGTTGATCTGTCGTCGGAGATAGATTTGATTCTTCTGGATATCGTTATGCCGGGCATGAGCGGTATTGAGGCCTGCAGAATAATTAAACAGGCCGATTATTTACGAGACACACCCATTATCATGATCACTGCCGATAGCAATTCTTCCAGTCTCCAGGCTTCGTTTGACGCCGGTGCCATGGACTACATCACCAAACCCATCAACCGGGTTGAGATGGTTGCGCGGGTTCGTTCCGCCTTGAATCTCAAATGGGAAATGGATCACCGCAAGGAGCGGGAACGGGAGTTGATGAGGCTCAAGGACGAACTCAGCAGCCACAACACCCGGCTCAAACGGGTGCTCCAGACACTGGACCGGGATCTCGAAGCCGCCGCCCAGATTCAGCGTAGTTTGCTGCCGTCTAAGGGGCAAAAGCTTCCGGGAATGACTGCCGCCTGGCGGTTCGAACCGTGCGGCCAGGTGGGGGGTGATCTGCTGAGTATATACAGGCTGGACGCCACTCGGGTGGGTTTTTACATCCTTGACGTATCGGGCCATGGCGTACAGGCTGCCTTGCTATCGGTCTCTCTGAGCAGGATGCTCACCAACTGGACCACCGGGGGGAACATACTGTTGTCTTCCACCGGTAAGATCCGAACTCCTTCGGAGGTGGTGGGTTTGCTCAATATCCGGTTTCAAATTGACTGCGACAGCTACCAGTATTTCACCATTCTCTACGGCATACTGGATACGAAAAACCGCGTGGTGCACTTCGTGAGGGCCGGGCATCCTCCAATAGCGTACTGCGCGCCTGACGGTACGGTAGAGTACTGGGAGGAAGGAGATGGACCGGTAGGGTGGAGGATGGATGTCCAGTTCACCACGTTTAAGAAGAAAATTCCGCCGGGCAGCAGGCTGTTTATGTACTCCGACGGGTTGACCGAAGCCCGGGCGGGGACCGGCATGGAGGAATACGGATCCGAACGTCTGGTCAGCCTGGTCCGCGATAATCGTTTCGAGAAGCTTGACGGGTGTGTTGAAACAATTTTACAGGATGTGTATACATGGTGTGACGGACCTGCTCCACATGATGATGTTGCCCTGCTGGCTATCGAACTGGGGCAGCAGGTGAAACAGCACGATGGAGACTGAAATAGGGTACGGTGGTGACAGGACGTCATGACTGAACGAACGGGACAGGAAAACCCCATTGTTCCGGCTGGCAGCGAGGAGCTTTTCAAGCTGCTCTTCAACAAGGCGGATGACGCAATATATCTGTATGAGATAACTACCGACGGGATCCCCGGTCTCTTTATAGAAGTCAACGAATCCGCCTGCCGGCGGTTGGGTTACACCCATGATGACCTCCTGGGTATGTCACCGGGAGATATCTATTCACAGGGCACCTCGTCTGAGAGTTCCGATATCTGGCAGGACCTGCTGAAGCTGGGCAAAGTCACCGGCGAAATGATCTGTGTTTCGAAGATAGGTACTAGAATTCCCGTTGAAATCAATTCTCATCTTTTTTCGCTTGAAGGCCGCAGCGTAGTGTTGTCAGTTGCCAGGGACATAAGCGGCCGTAAGCAGATGGAAGAGGACCTCAAACGGAGCAATGAAGAACTGAAGCGGTTGGCCGGTGAACTGGGCCGGTCCAATGCGGAGCTGGAGAATTTTGCATATATCGCCTCTCACGACCTTCAGGAACCGCTGCGCATGGTAGCCAGTTATATTCAGCTGCTGGCACAGCGGTACGGTGGTCAACTGGGCGCCGACGCCGACGATTTTATCACCTATGCCATGGACGGCGCGTACCGGATGAAGACCATGATCAACGACCTGTTGACCTATTCACGGGTGGGGACCAGGGGGAGTGATTTCAAGCCTGTGGACTGCGAGACGGTACTGAAGCAGACGCTGAAAAATCTTCAACTGGCTATCACGGATACCGCGGCGGATATCACACACGATTCTCTCCCCGTAATCACCGGCGATCAATCACAGCTGGTGATGCTGTTTCAGAACCTGATCAACAACTCTATCAGGTACCGCAGCGATGAAGCGCTGCACATACACCTATCAGCCGAACGCGGGGATACCGAGTGGGTGCTTGGCGTGAAAGACAACGGAATCGGGCTCGATACGAAGCACGCAGACCGCATTTTTTCTATATTTCAACGTCTTCACAGCCGTACCGAGTATGCAGGGACCGGCATCGGCCTGGCGCTGTGCAAAAAGATCGTAGAGCGTCATGGCGGCCGGATCTGGGTTGAATCGGAGCCGGAACGGGGTGCAGTATTTTTCTTCACGTTTCCGCTGCGTGGCGATGCAGAGAAAAGCAGTGAAACGGAAAGGGATGAACCGGACCGGTAGAAGCCGGGTACGGTAATTGTATGGATTATGATTGATTATGGATTATGATTGATTATGGATTATGATTGATTATG
>CAYSPT010000153.1:0-4599 GCA_964432985.1 uncultured bacterium | reverse complement strand
AACATCACCGCCCAGATCCTCAACGGCCTGCAGGATGTGCCCATCGTGGGCAACCTGGCCAAAAAGGTCAAGTACCGGATCACCGCCAAGCTGGTGCAGGTCATCCGCCGCACCGCCCAGTTCGCCTCCACCCGGATCAAGGCCCCCTACGGGCCCATGCTCCCCATGGTGACCAACGCCATTACCGGGATCTACCTGTGGTGGAACAAGATCGACCTGGAGCACGAAGGCGGCGGCAACAAGGAGATGCTGGTCAAGGTGCTCGGCAAGTACACACTGGCCTCGCTGCCGCGGATAGGATTCGTGGCGGTGTCGCAGAAATATGTGGACGACGCCATCGCCAGGACAGAAGCGATGGACTTTTCCGGCACCCAGGACGAGGCCTGGGCCGCGGGGATCGACGACGGTGTGCTGGAGCTTAAAACCGCTGCCCTGGAGAAAGTTTACAGGGAAGTCAACGAAAAGCACCTGGTAGTTGACCGCGACCACCAGCTTTCGGGCATCACCGCCGCCATTTCACAGCTGTCCCAGTACGCATCCCTGATCGATCCCACCGGGATTGCCAGGATCGTGGCCGTGGTTTCCGGTGTGGCCAGCGGCGGGCTGCTGGTTCACAGCACCTACGTGGCCGGCCGGGAATACTACACGCTCCCCGGGCACATGGGCTCAGGGCTGGACGTCATTTTCCACCCGGGATCTGCTGAAGAGGAAGAGGAACCGGAGAAAAGTCCGGTGGACCTGTATCCTCCCTCAAAACACGGCACCGAGGTGGTGGGGCTTCAAAAGGCCATCTCCCGGTACGGTTTCCGCGTGACCGCGCTTCAGAAGGCCATAGAACAGGATGACAGGGACAAGGTCATTTCACTATTCGGCGAGGTGATGGAGGACGGAGAGCGGATGGACAAGCACCTCCTGAGACTGGAGGCCCGTCTTTCTGCCGCCGCTGATCCTCTCAGCAAGAGCGCCGGCGAAAAAGTCTACCTTGAAAGCTGTGGAACCCTGGCCAAATCCGACATGGACGAATGCGCCCTGTACGGTGACGTCGTCGCCTACCTGGCCGAGCCGGGCAATGAGGAGCTGCAGCAAAGGGCTATCGAGTCGGCGAAGACATCAGCCGGCACCAGCAGGCTGCTCGGCGACACGCTCTTCGAGGCGGGGCTGATTCTGAGCCAGATCAATGCAGCCACGGTGGTTTATCCCGAGGTGGTCCGGATTCCCTACGAGATCAAAATGGGGGAACGCAAGACGGTCAGGGTTATCGTAACCAACGCCGGCGACGGACCCGCTCACGACGTAGTCGTCAGGGCGTGCCCGGGTGGCGCTATTGGACTTTCCGGCAAAGACACCGTTTCGCTCGGCACGCTGACGGCCGGTGAAATGCGTGAACTGAGCTGGGAGATTACGGGCCGGCTTCGTGAAAAACTGGACGAGGATGACACCATCTTCTCGGTGATGATCGAAACCTCCAACGCCATGTCCGGCTATGATATGAGGTATGTCACTGTTTTGCGCAGATAAATGACATTTTGATCTGTGCAAATCAGTTGTACCACTAAGGAAAAAAAAGATCAGGCAGCGCAATTGCTGCCTGATCTTTTCTTGTACGTGGTGCGTATGCGTATGTGGGGTTATTTTTATGTTAAAATAGGTAATTGAGGTGAACACGATATGGAATCTGAATTCGTAAAAAAGAAGCGTATCGGCGAAATTTTTCTGGAAATGGGGGTCATTACCGACGTTCAACTCAGGGCCGGTCTTGAACGTCAGGCAGTTGTTCAAAAAAGGATTGGAGAAATCCTTGTTGATAACGGCTTGATCACCGAAGACGATGTAGCCTATGCCCTGGCCAAACAGTTCGGTGTCCAGTATTTCGACGTCGATTCACTGGTTCTCGATCCGGATCTCATGCAGGAGTTTGACCAGAAATTGATTACCCAGGAAGAATTCCTTCCGGTTCGTAAGGTCGATAACAGGCTCTATATTGCCATTCATGATCCCACTGATCTAACCGTGCTGGACCAGATCCGGGTGGCTACACAACTTGAAGTGCGATACGCCGTGGGCGCAGAAAGCAAGATCAAGAAAAAGTTTGAAGATTTTTACCGGGACCACAGCGGCAGTGTCGCTCCTTCTCCCGGTCTCCAGGAACCGGTTGTTCAACCGGTGGCTGCCCCGGAGCCCAAACCCATAGCGCCGCTGGTCCCGGAGCCACCCCCGCCTGCTGCACCAGTCTCTTCTCCACTTCCGCAGGCACCGGTTTACGCGGAAGCCGCTCCTGCACCGATGGAACCACAACCGTTTCCTTCACCGGAATTCCTGGCGGTTCCCGAACAACCTGTTCAAACAAGTCGTCCGACAGCGGACATTGCGACCGAATTTATCGACGCGGCTCGTTCGGCACAGGTTGAGATTACCTTCTACACGCGTACCGGCGGCACGGTAAAAGGCCTGGTTGCCAGTTACGATTCGAAGGCGATTCTTCTGATAATGAGGCAGAAACGGGAAATAATTTTCTGGGATGCGGTGTCCGGCGCGTCGTATCTGCTTCCCGGTGCCTGATTTAGCTCACATATTTCACAAGCTTGCCTGCTGCGGACGCTCATGAAATAAGCGAGCTGGCCTGTCCTTATCTTGAAAATATATAATAGGTATGATACTATGTCTCACACTATGTACAGCAGTTATGTCTTATAGTGGCGAGCACGAAATCAAGGAGTTAGGTAGATACATGCAAACGTGGATGAAGCGATACGGTGCTGTATACATTCGTTTTGCCCTCCTGGTTGTGATTCTGGCGGTATCCGTCAACGTCCTGGGGTGCGGCAAAGGATGCGGAAGAAAAAACATCCCAACTCCCGATGAGCCCGGGGACCAGGGGCAGGGCGAGATCATCGAGCCTGCTTACGGCGATGCCCTTATCGAAGGTTCTATCGGTGATGCCACCTATTTAAATCCCATTATAGTGTCAGACAATGCTTCATTCGATGTTATCGGTCTGGTCTTCAACGGACTTGTCAAATACGATAAAGATCTCAACCTGGTAGGAGATCTGGCCGAGTCGTGGGATATCTCAGCCGACGGACTGATCTATACGTTTCATTTGCGCAAAGGCGTCAAATGGCATGACGGCGAGGAATTCACCGCCGCCGATGTAGAGTTTACCTATTTGAGTACTATCGATCCGCAGGTAAAGAACGTCTACAAAAGCGATTACGAACTGGTGGACCGGGTGGAAGTGGTTGATGATTACACCTTCAGGGTCTATTACAAAAAGGTGTTTGCCCCATCACTGGAGTCCTGGGGAATGGACATCGTTCCCAAGCATGTCCTGGAAAACGTAGATATCAACACGTCAAAATTCAACCGTTCCCCAATCGGTACCGGCTCCTTCCGGTTCAAGGAATGGATCACCGACGAACGGATTGTTCTCGAGGCCTTCGATCAGTATTATGAAGGCCGACCGTTTCTTGACAGGTATGTTTTCAGGGTGATTCCCGACAAGTCAATCATGTTTCTGGAGCTGAAAAAGGGCGGCGTTGACTATATGAACATGAAGCCGGACCAGTTCCAGAAAATGGGATCGTCCCCTGATTTCGAGGCCCGGTTCAACAAGCATCGGTACCCTTCGTTCGGGTACACGTACCTGGGGTATAACCTGAATTTCAAGCTCTTTCAGGACCAGCGTGTACGTGAGGCAATTACCTTCGGCCTGGACCGGGATGAAATGATCAACGGTGTCATCAGAGGATTCGGTCAGAAGTTGTCGGGGCCGTTTCATCCCGATTCATGGGCGTATGACAAATCTATCGAACCGAGACGATACAGCACTGTAAAAGCGAAACAGATTCTCGAGGACGCCGGGTGGGAAGACACCGATGGGGACGGGTGGATCGACAAGGATATCAACGGCGACGGCGCCCGTGACCCATTTGAGTTTACGCTGATTACCAATCACGGTAACAAGAGCCGGGAACTGACAGCACAAATCGTAAAATCAAATTTAAAAAAGCTGGGAATTCGGGTTGACGTCGAACTGATTGAGTGGACATCGTTTTTGAACAAGTACGTAGATGTCAAGAATTACCAGGCACTCATTCTAGGGTGGGATTTACCGGTGGACCCCGATGTCTACAACATGTGGCATTCCAGCTGTATTGATTCGGGAAACAACATTACTTCCTATTCGAACTCCCGGGTTGACGAACTGCTTAAGAAGGCCCGAGAAACGCTTGATAAGGAAACCAGGAAAGCTTATTATTACGAGATTCACGAAATCATCAACAAAGACATTCCGTACACATTTCTTTTTGCCCCGGACAGTCTCGTTGCCTTGAGCAACAGGTTTCACGGGGTAAGTGTTACCAAGTCGGGGATAAAGCACAATATCATTAGATGGTACGTCCCCGGTAAAGAGCAGAAGTACGCTCATTGAGCAGTTGTCTGTACCGGGCTGCCGGCGCTATTATGCAGGAGCTGCCGCACGCCCTCAACTACCCTGTCTCTTAGTGTTGAAAGGACGGTTATTATTGTGAAGCGTGAGAATCGCTTGATGACAAGACTGACGGTGCTTTTTCTCATTACGGTTTGCGGTGTTGCCTT
>CAYSPT010000152.1:0-4687 GCA_964432985.1 uncultured bacterium | reverse complement strand
CCGGCTCAGCCTGCTCAAGCGTGGTCTCGATTTCCACGACTGCGGATTCATCGATTTCGCTTTCAGCGACTGTGGGTTCGGCGGATTCGATCGGCGTTACAACAGCCTCGTCTATTACGACCACTGGCGCGGCAGCCACGACGGCAGCATCACTTTCAACGATTACCGGCTCCACTGCGGCGACAGCATCGTCTTTCGCAACCACGGTCTCCGCTGCGGCGACAGTCTCATCTATTACGACCACTGGCTCCGCCGCGACAACAGCTTTAGCATCCACGGTTTTTTTACGGGGTTTTGCCTTCTTTGAACCCGTCTTCGCAGGCTTCCTGGCCGGGGATTTTCGTTTCTTTTTCACTGCGTCTTTTTTGGGCGCATCTTTCCCGGCTGCCCGGGAACTAGCTGCTTTTTTGCGCTTCTTCTTCGCAGCCGTCGGCTCCGCAGACTTTTTGCCCTTCTTCTTGCTGCGGGGTTTGCGCTTCTTTTTTTCCGTGTCCTTTTTCTCTGCTATGGGAATATCTCCTTTAACTACATCTTCTCAGCCTTGCTGGCCAGAGGCTCCCTGCTCGAGTAAACCACATCCCCCGAGCAGGAAGCCTTGAAGCTGCGCCTCAACCAATGAGTCCGAGCCAGTCTCCCAGGAGGAACTGCATCCTCCCGATAAGGAGCGAGATACGGGCCATGACCGTGTAACCGAAGGAGGCGCCGAACGAAATCATCAGCACCCATATGCCAATTTTGGCGCCACCTCCGAAAATCGGCCCCTTATGCTCCGTGGAGAAGAAGAAGTATATGAGGGCGCATAGCACCCCCAGAACCAGGACCAGGTTTTCGAAGGTCTTCCAGAAATTGATGGTCATCCTGGTTTTGACTTCTTCCCCCTTCAGCCCGGACACCATGGTTTTTTCCTCAACCGAGCTTTTGACCAGGCCGATACCCGGTTTTCCTTCTTGCTTACCGGCTGTCACTCCCGCCGAGTCATCGGCCGACGGTATCCCTACCGAGGTGGTTGACTGCACCTCCACCCGCTCAATTACCACCAGGGGAATCATAGTCGCCTTCATCTGGATGATCACGTTGGCCTGCAAGTACATGATAATGGAGATTCCAGCGGTCGTTCCGACGATAAACGCCAGCGCCCAGCGGCTTATCCAGGCAATGCTCGGCACCAGGCGCATGAGCATCAGAACACCCAGAATGCCCGGGATGATCATCCACCACTGCCCTTCCATCAGCTTACTGATTAGATTCGGGTGCAGAACATTATGATACTGATACGCGATCCAGTACCCGGCCGATACCCCCACGAAAAGATGCTCGGCGAACTTGTAGACAGGATTATCCTTGACCAGAAAACTGAAAATGGCCAGGGTGAGGAGAGCTGCTATCCAGACACCTATTGCTTCCATCTTTCATCAACCCCTCTCACCTATAACGCCCCGGCAGCTTTGTCGCGCTGCCGCTGGAGAACATACATCACATTAGCCACGATGATAAATACGATCAGCATCAGGTGGACGATACTCTGAGCATCCATGCCGGCCTTGGCAGGTCCGGCGATATCCATGAGATGCTCGTACTCGGCCGCGCCCTTGAGCGCCCCCAGCAGCCCGATCAGCTGCCCCGACTGCAGGTAGGGGTAGAACTCGGGAGCGCTTACGCCGGTGGTTCCGCCGGCAATAGGAGCCCCGAACTGCTCGTGAGCGATCATCACCCACTGCTTCAGACCCGGATCACCGGAGGAGAAACTGATGATCATCCTGAAATCCATGACGGTCTTGATACCTTTCATGACCTCTATCTGGGCAACCGGTTTACCGCCGACATCCTTGGGAAAGGTGTCGATGAAGCCCTGTGGTTCCGAGCCGGTGCTCTGAATTACCACGGGGCCCCCGGATTTGAATCCCAGGTTGGTAAAGTTCCGTCCCCGTTTGACCTCAATATCATCCCGCTCCTTGAGCATGACCTTGACCTCGTTGAAAGCCTGTTCAGCCAGTGCTGCTCCCTGCGGCCACAGGGCCACGGTCACGATCCTGATGTCCTTCTTGAAGCAGTGGTACATGATCGAGGTGCACATGGGATGGACCTCCGGCTTGGTGGACGGATCGTACTCGCAGGAGAAGAGGATCGTGTCACCGGCATCCAGACCTTCAATATAATCGTAAACGCTCTGGACCTCTTTGCTCACATCCACCGGAAACCCGATGGGCTTCAAAAGTGGGATGGCAACGGCCAGGGCGGTCACCAGGAAGATCCAGCGTCTGTCGAGATTAAGAATGAAATTAGCGAACCCCATGGTCAGTCACCCCCCCCCAGATATGCCCGGTCTATTCCCAGGATGATTTTCATCGAAGCCGCGATAACCCCCAGGGAGGCGCCGATCATGATGGCCCGCTGCCCGGCGGTGTTCAGGTAGGTCATAATCCACTCGGCCAACAGGGGTATTTTCGGCGAAATAGCCGCCCCGATGGGTACCCGGCCCAGCATGACTACCACCGCAGCCAACAGCAGGAGCGAAGCCTCGAAAGACTTGGCCCGAAACGCCCGGAAGGCCGCCGACGCGATGAAGAATGCCAGCAGCGAGAACATGGTGGCCGAAAGCGGTTCGAATATGTTCTTGAAAATGAAGAAGAACGGGTTGGTGTACTTTACCGGTAATGAAAGCACCAGCTGGTCGAAGTTGATGGAGCTTTGTCCCATCAGGTTGTTGATGGTCTCTTCGGTGGGATTCCAGAGCATCAGTTGCAGCCTGCCTTTGAGCTGCTCCTTATCACCGGCATGCATGGCCGCCTGGGCTTCCAGAATCTGGTTTTTCTGATCTTTGAGATCTGACACTATCCGCTGGTACACATTGTGGTCCTTGGTCTTCAGCAGCTCTGCGAGCCGTGCTTCCGCTTCCAGCCAGTCACCCTGCTTGATATAGACCGACGCTTCCACCAATGTACCGCGGGTAGCGGCATCCACTCTGAGGTTTTCCTGGTGGGTCGAATCCACCCCGTACACCAGGCCTAAGATGGCGGTCACGAACAGTCCCAATACCAGCACCACGTTGTAGCCCCATCCGGGAGCGCCCCGAGAAATCTTCTCGCCGTTTACCTTGAGAAGACTTCCCACACCGAGAATGATGGCAAACGAAGCAATGATGATAAACCAACTCTGAAATACGTCCCTCAATTCACCGAAGGGCCAGTGAGGGACAAAGAAGCTGATGATCATGGCAATACCTGCCACGAAGGTTATGGTAAGTGGTATTTCTCGTTTCATGTTGTCCTCACCCCCTCTACTTGGTAGTGAAAAAGTCGGCGAACCACGTGTATTCGAAGCACGCGAGAACGCAGCCTAAAATGATGAAAATGATGATGATCGCTTTACCCAGGTCCTGCCCTTTCAGACCACCCAGGTGCTGGGGGTCCCGTGAGAAATAGGCCCCGGCGGCGAACAGCTCCTCACCGATCAGGGTGTAGTCGCAGGCAGTGATGAAAAACGGCAGCTGGCTGGGCATGGCCGTGCCGGCCACCTGGATGGCCCCGGCGTTGTGCCCTGTTTCGGCCAGGATCAGCGATTCGGCGTAGAAGCACCCCATATAGAAGTTAGCAGCGGGCTGCTCGCGCACCATAATACCGTCCACACCGGCCACGAATCCGAATTGATCATCGGTGAGATACCGGATGTTGTCAGACATGTAGGCGTCTGGACGCCCGGCTGCCATGTACGACTCCTTGACCACTTCCTGGGAACAGCTCATGACCAGTGACCGGGAGCACGGGACCAGGATCGGCGTATCGTACTCAGCGGTTTTCTTGGCCACGTGTGACAGGATGGAAATACCCGCCAGGGTCTGGATGTCGTCCATGTCCATGATGCCGGAAATGTACAGCACCGGCCTTCCCATTTCGGTGGCACGGCCCACGGCGTCGTCAAGCGCCTGGAGACCGGCTATCGGCCTGATAAACAATTCCTTGCCTGAACGGGCCGCGTAGATGAAATACAGTACGGCCCCGGACAGCACGAGAACCGCCAGGAACATGTTAAGGCGTTTCATGGCAAACCAGGGTTTTGACTGTTTTACCGCCTCCCCGGCAGCCTCTTCCGCTCCAGCCGCGGTGACCAGGCCCGGAACTATCTCGAACACGAGACAGCACACCAGGACCACCGTCAGCGCGCACAGCAGCAGACGCCGGTGAGTGGAAGCCGCCTTCCACAAACGTGCATTTACCTCTTTCAAGTGGCAATCCCTCCTTTTCTTACCCGCTATCGGGTACATTCTTGCCCGCTATCGGGCACACTTTGTCCTATCAATTGAACAATTAGGGAAAATAGTATCGTAATAGATACAAAGATGTCAAATGTCTGACAGAGGTGCCTTTGGAGAAGTGCCGACCCGCCGCCGTTACCGCTTTACTTTCTACGCTCCTTGCTCTGAGGGAGGGACTGACAAGCATCGTTACTGGATCATGTCCTATAGGCATGGCAGAAAGTAACCAGTTATCTTGGGACTGCTTCTCGAACATATGCTGTAACACCTCACCTTTGACGGTTCCGGGGACTCCTGATATAATTTGCCAAACATAATCCGGCCAGGCCCAAACATAATCCGGCCAGGCCCAAACATAATCGGACGGGCCCAAGAAGAATAGGTCGGGCAAAAGAAGAATCGGGCGGGACGAAAAATACGCGGCAGGGCCAAAAA
>CAYSPT010000151.1:0-4738 GCA_964432985.1 uncultured bacterium | reverse complement strand
GAAAGGGTGGCCGATCTTTTCGAGCATGCCCGGCCGATAATGCAAGCGCAGCCACCATTCCCGATAATTCTATAAATTTCATCACATAACGTCCCCCGGATAACCGGCAACCCGCAGGGTTTGTCCGTGTTCATCCGGTTGTTACACGTCTCAGTATGCTGTAAATGGCAAGTAATTTTACCAATCGTCCGGCAAACAATCTGATGCTATTACAATCATATATTAATTTCATTTGCTTAAAGAGTGCAATAGAATTTGAGACAAACTGTAGGATGCGATAAGACAATGTTTATAAATCTTCAGGGGTAGGGCAGAGGTTAAGCAGGTAAATATAGAGGCAGTTGCTGCAAAATCATTTAGGCAACACGAAGTTTCAGCGTTTTCCCGATAGCTTGTGCAAACTTTTCAATTGTGCTGAGCTTTATATCTTCTGCATGATTTTCTATGCGAGATATCGCCGATTTGTGAGTCTTCATTTTACGGGCGACTTCTTCTTGGGTAAGTCCTGCATCTTCCCGTGCCTTTCGGAGAAGTGCACCAAGTTTGAATTGCTCATATAATATTTCATAATCTTCGTTAAACTCAGGATCGCCTTTCTTACGGTCTGATATGTATTTTTGAAGGTCACTCATTGTTTTTCCTCCTCAAATAGTCCCGACGGCGTTTTTCGGCAAGAACAATTGCTTGCCTGGGTGTCTTTTGTGTTTTCTTTTTAAATCCATGTGCTAAGACGAAAAAGCAATTGTTTTCAAAAAAGCCCAGTAACCGTGCTGTTTCACGGCCGAGATCAACTCGAACTTCCCATATTTGATCAGTGTT
Organism: uncultured bacterium; assembly: GCA_964432985.1. GTDB lineage: Bacteria > Muiribacteriota > CAYSPT01 > CAYSPT01 > CAYSPT01 > CAYSPT01. Next base: position 3,919 of record CAYSPT010000151.1, on the reverse strand, counting down.
GACTAATTTCTTTAGGTATTTAACTGGGACTCTGTCTAGATCTTCAATAAGCTTGAGCACCCAGGTTACCTTTTGGGCTTGCTTCCCGGTTAAGGAGTCTAAAAACTCGATAATTTGGCATTTCCCGGCTTCGGTTATGTAAAATTGGACTTGGTATCCCATAATTAAAAGTTAACATAGATGTTAACTTTAGTCAAGGATATGATTCCTGTGAAAAGCAATGAAAGCTTATATTTTTAATACGTGTAACGTCCTGCGCTTAACCTGCAACCCCGCAGGGTTTGTCCGTGTTCAAGCGCTTGTTATATGAACAAATAGCCTTCACTAAAATTGACCAATTAATCATTGTCGCCCAAAGAATTCGTTTGTATATTTACCAAATCTCAGAAAAAGACGTCTAGACTTCGTACGCAGCAGTACAATGTTTGTAATTTCCAGTTTGAAGAAAAGTCGGTTTACTCGAATATCACTGATTCACGTTTATAATACCTAATAAGCCCAGGACACCTATTATTATCAAAACAAATCCAGAAATAACATATGTCATGTCTGTTTCTTTGCTCGGAAGAAAATTATCACGATCTTTGGCATTTTTTCTGTTCAAAGGCCAGTCTTCGTCGCTGATGCCATTCAACATTGTGCAAACACCGATAAAAATAATAAGTAATTCATAAAAAATCAAATTTAATTCTCCACTCAGACATTTTCAACTAACCATTTTAATCCAGAAGACTATAAATGTTAATTATTTCCATATAACGTCCTGCGCTTAACCGGCTAATCCGTAGGGTTTGTCCGTGTTCAAGCGCTTGTTATAGCAATCAATAATCAATATTTACTCAACTGGGCGCTTAAAAAACAGTTTAAAATACGCAGCCGAACCATAACCTGCTGTAACAGTCTACAATGAACAGGTATAGGTTGCCACGTCAGTATTCAAGCTTACTTTTGATGTCTTAGCAATCGGAATACACCTAAAACTAGATTAAACCTTGGAACACGGATTGAATATTCTCGGTATTGATCTCCAAAAGTATGGAGGCACTGTTTCTCCTCAGCCAATGCCTGAAGATAGAAAAACAGAATCCCCAAGAGAGCCAAAGTGGTAGTAACCAAGTTATACGACACAATAGTAAAGCCAGCAACCAGTAAAATATAACCCAGGTACTGCGGATGCCGAATTAAACGGTAAGGGCCGATTTCTACCACAGTGGTTGTTTCATGGTAAGCCTTTCCCTTAAGAATCCCGCCATGTTTTTTCAGATAAAGAAATGGAGTAAACATAAGTGGTGCCGACACAACAAGTACCGCAACTCCTATAAACTTTATAAAGGGGCTAGAATTGTGCGGAAGCGTTATATTCGCGAAAAACACAGATGCAGTAAGCGCAAAAGCGATCCATCCAAATACATATGATCGATTTTGTTGCGATAATTCGCTCATGTTGCAAACCTCATTCATTTGCTATAACGTCCTGCGCTTAACCCGCGCGCGTTAGTGCATCCGTGTTCAAGCGCTTGTTATATTGCGCGTTGTTGGATGTGACTTCACACTGCTTGGCATGGCTTACATTCCTACACTATCCTTGTAGACGACCTCGATGTCTTTGAGCCACCCCGTATACCGATTGATGACTTGATCCAAGCAAACCCAATCAAACATGAATCCATAGTTCGATAATGTGTTTTCGTGTGCACGTGTAGTATCCGCACAGCAATCTTCAACCACTGCAACCAGATATCCTTGCTGCGTGGCTGCTACACTCGTGAGAAGTACGCATACCGAGGTTACTAATCCTGCCGTCAGCACGAATCGCTTACCGCTTTCTCGAAGGCAGTCACGCAGGTCCCTATTCGTGAATGCATCATACCGATTCTTCCAGAACACTTTCTCGCCGGTGAGTTCTTGCGCAAACGGGAGCACCTGCTCACCCGCCGTTCCTTCTACCCAGCGAGGCTCCCTTCCCATAAGGTACACTGGCATCCAGTCTGACCGGTCCGCCTTGAAGCGTATACGGACATGGACCAGGTCAATCCCCTCAGAACGGCAGAGCTTTAATAACTTCTTCATGTTTGTCGGTAGCTTGGGAAAAGCCTTGGCTATGTTCTCGGTCCAGCAACCACGCTGAAGATCAACCAGGAGCAGGACAAACTGATCCCAGTCCCTTTGCGAATGCACCGTACACCTCCTCGCTTCTTCAATACCAATATGTTCATACAATATAACGTCCTGCGCTTAACCGGCAAACCCGTTAGGGTTTGTCCGTGTTCAAGCGCTTGTTATGTGTTCTCCATACCTTTACTATTGGGGACCATGACTCTGAATAAGCCTGGGCAGACGGTAAACGTTGCTGGGATTGTTCCGAAGACATCTCCGTCAAGATCCAAGATTGCGGGAGAATCACTAACCACTTCGATCTGCTTCCCGGGAAAATAGAGAACACCGGGTGCATTGATCTGCTCTCCCGATGGAACTTTGGGCAACAGTTTGGTCACCATGGTAAACTTCGACTTAGCAGGGAAGATAGTGATATTCAATTCTCCATCGTCAGTGCGGGCTCCCGGACCGATTCGCATACAACCTCCCGACGAACTTTCAACATTCGCGATAATTATCATCCAGCTGAGAGTATTCCAGCATTCGTTCTCATCTACGCGAACAGTAAGATGAGGTGATCGGTGAAAAAGTATCTGCAAGAACGTGCCCAGGTAATAGGCTCCCTTCGGCCCCAGTATCCGCTTCATCCAGGGCTTCACCATGGGCATCGCCGAGAAACCCACGTTAGCGCTGAGGAAGGCATATCTGCGGCCTGGTTTCCCTGACTCCTGGTAGTCAACTTGAATAAGATCGAAAGCACGTATATGTTCGCCCTTTAGCGCGCTCACAGCGTCTTGAAGGGAGCTAATGCCTATATTGCGGGCGATGTCGTTACCTGTTCCCGCCGGGATTATCGCTATAGTGATTTGATCTCCTTCGCGGTCCATAATGCCCGAGTTGATATCTCCCACAGTCCCATCACCGCCGACTGCGGTGATCGTGTCATACCCTTCAGCCGAAGTTGCGATCTCCCTGGCGTGCCCCGGATGTTTGGTAAACACAACGTCCGCAGGATCGATCGTGTCGGACCATAATTTCTGGAATGCTTCCCAGGCTTTGATACCAGTTCCCCCGTGCCCCGTCGGATTAATGATATAGAGGGTTTTTTTCATGTAAATTCTCTTTCATTTTTTACACATAACGTCCTGCGCTTAACCTGCAACCCGGAGGGTTGTCAGTGTTCAAGCGCTTGTTATGTGGATCATTCTTATTATCAATCGCATATAGCCTCAATTTCTTCAATTCTTTCAGAGATTTCTTCAAGGTGAGAATATAGAATTTCAATATCTTCAATTTCATCATTACCCATTTGATCAGATACAGTGTCTTGGAGATGTTCAAAAGCATCTCGAAATGATTTATAAGCTTGGTTGAGATCATCATTTTTAAAGTCCAAATCAGGTTTTACTCCATCCTGAATGGAAACCGTTTGCAAATCACCATTTTTTATTGTTAGCTTAAGACGATATCGTTTTCGGTTGATATGTTTATCAAGTAAGTCTTTCACCTCAGATGTAAAATCTTCTGGTACGTCAATCGGACGATTGTTTTCATTAACAAATGTCCAACTTGAAAGTTCCCCGTCATCGGCTCGAAAACGAAGGAGATAGTCTTGATTAGCAACTAGATTTTTACAGTAGGCATCAAGATCTTCACGAAGTTGCTTTGTATCAAAGCCGAATGCACCTGTGACCTTCTCTATACCTTTGGTAAGTAGTTTTTTGAACATCTTCATTCTCCTTTCTTCCTCCATATATTTTATCCCACATAACGGTCTGCGCTTAACCGGCAAATCCGCAGGGTTTGTCCGTGTTCAAGCGCT
>CAYSPT010000150.1:3126-4804 GCA_964432985.1 uncultured bacterium | reverse complement strand
GCTCGGACGGGACCGCCAATTGTGATGTCACCATTGCCGGAGTTACCAGGACCGGTATCGTCCCCATAACCTGTTTTCCGCTGGTGGAACGGACCAGGATAGTCAACGTGAGCAATCCCGATAATTCACTAGCGGGTTCGATGGTCAGGGAATGGCCGTCGGCTGTTGCCGGACAATCCCGGGGAGCAATGACCAGTACTCGTGTTTTTTCAGGATTGCGTATCGTTTCAGAATTGCGTACCGTTTCACGATTGTGCCCACGTACTATGTATGGCTCAGTGTCGAAAACGAATGGTTTCCCCGCGGGTACCTTGAGGAGGGGAAACGGTTTCAGCCTGAAGGGACTTCCGGTCGACTCGGGATGGGGCTCTGGTTCCATATAATTACCGGCCGGTTCGGCGTAAACGTATGCCGGTCCGAGAAAACTGCTGATGGTGAATATGGAAACGGCTATGAGGAAAAGCGCCATCATCCTGTGGCTTTTATGTATGAACATTGCAGCGGTCACTTGAGCATCACTCCTGATTAACCCGGAAAAAGGATCAGCCTTCGAGTGCGTCTCATGACGAAGCCAGCTGCTTTTTTCGGGTATATGTGTAAGTGGATTTTATTCCAGCCCGGCTTTTCTGTCAAACTGAAGAACTTTTGTCCTGTTTAAACTCAACTGCTGGCGAATTCTCCGCGTTTGCACATTTAAACATTTCACAAACTATTGATTTCAGTTACAATGTAATAGAAACAGGTGGGATTATTCTGGAAAAGCTGAGGTTCATCCGAAGAAGGGAAAAGGCTTTCTCCCCACCCACCCTGACCTATGAAGAAAGAAGGTGCAGTTAATGAAACGGACTCTGATGGTAGCAGCGGTTATTATAATGTGCACGCTGGGCGGTCAGGTCATGGCGCAGCAGGAAGCTGGAGCATATGATCTTGATCTGATGATTGACCGATACAGGACATCGCTTGATGGAGTTTTTTCCGATAACACTCTTACAAAACAGGAGTATGTGGCTATCAAAAAGGACATTTCTGAAATTGTGCGACAGGCCAATATAACGGTCAACCATGCGCTTTCTGTCCTGGACACCACCACAGAAGCTTTTGCTGAAGCCGAGGCCGAAACCGATAAGGAATTGGCAAAAATAAACAAAGCGCTTCAAAAAATACTGGCGCACACCGGGCGGGAAATGAAAGCGGCTTTCAAGGTTGCCGATGAAGCCACACAGCTTGGCCTTAAGGCCGGGCTCAGGGCGACATCGATCGCTCTCAAGGCCGCCCGTGAAGCAACCAAACTCGGTCTGGATGCCGGGCGGGCAGGTTTGAAAGCAGCACGGGAGGCGACCAGGGCCGCCATGAAACTATCCCGGGAAGCTACTGAAGCCGGCCTCAAAATTGGTGAGAAGGCCGTTGAAGATGCCATGAAGCTATCCCAGGAAGCCACCGAAACGGGATTGCAGATCGGCGAAAAGGCCGTGGAAGAAGCCATGAAAACCGTCGACGAAACGACGAAAATGACTGACAAGATCGTGGATGACGTGGATAAATACGTCGAAGACGTGGACAAGTATGTCGATGATCTCGACAAATCCATTGACAACTACAACGATGCCATGGATGGCTACACGGATGATGTTACCGATTCCGTAGGGCAAGCAACGGATGATTACGGTGACGCCATGGA
>CAYSPT010000150.1:0-3026 GCA_964432985.1 uncultured bacterium | reverse complement strand
GGATGATTACGGTGACGCCATGGACGATTACGGCGATGCCATGGACGACTACGGCGACGCCATGGACGATTACGGCGATGCCATGGATGACTACGGCGACGCCATAGACAACGCCACCGATAGTTCTGACGACTGGTGAGCAACCCGGACACTGCGCTAATCCACCCGCAGAAGTACGATTGTTAACAGAATGTCTTCTAAGTGCTACTCGATCTTTTCAGGGCTGCAGAGAAGGTCTGCCTGAACCGCTGTGCGGCCGCAGCTGTTACATATATACGATATGTCGGATAATTTATCCTTGCAGAGGTGCCGGTGGTTGATGATCAACGAGCCGCACCAGTCGCATTTCTTGTCGTTCGCGGCCACCGGGACACACAGGTGGCCGTTCTCACCGGTCGGTTTCCGGCAGGTAGGGCAGACGTGGGTGTTTTCCTGTTTTGTCATGGTAATCCTCCATTGGTAACGTTTTCTCATTTCTTGCGAAAGCCGCCGGAAATGCTATTCCGGGATTCTGTTATTGTACCGACCTCCATTTGTTATGTCAATCAGCCGAGAGGAACACATAAGCTCTTTTTGCATTCCAGGTAATTACAGCCAATCCTTTACCTTGTTTACCGTTGAATGCTATACTTGAAAATATGAAACTGACTGTTCGTACCCGGCTTGTTTTGACCGTTGTGCTGGCGGCGCTGCTGCCAGTTATTCTCATTGGATTATTTACCGTGTACAACGGTGCGGAGGCCGGAGCTGGGAACCAATGGGGAGCATTAGTTTTAATTGCTGTTGTGAGTGCCGGTGTGGCGGTTGGAGCGGGGATATTGCTGGCACATTCCATCACCGCTCCTCTCAAATCCCTGCAAGAAGGGGTGGACGTTATTTCCACTGGTGATCTCAACCGGAAATTCGTCCTGGACCGTGACGACGAGATCGGAGACCTGTCGGCGGATGTGGACCGTATGCGCCGTTATTTGAAGTACCGGATGATAGAGCTTGAGAAATTATTCAAAATCGGCCAGGCAATCAGCTCAGAACTCAATTTTAAACAGCTTCTCAATATCATTTTGAACACCATCATCGATGAGTTAAACGCAGATTCGGGCTCCGTCATGCTGCTCGACGAAGAAGAAAATTACCTGTCTATCGCCGTGGCCAGGCATCTTCCCGAAGACATCATCAACAACACCCGGGTATTTTTAGGGGAGGGAATCGTGGGCAGGGTGGCTCAGACCGGTGAGCGCCTGATGATAGAAGATGTGGATAACTCTCCGGAATTCAAGGCCCTGAAGCGCGAAGGGGTTACTAAGGGAGGAAGCATGTTGTCGGCGGCGCTGACGGTGACGGACAAAACCCTGGAGACCGATAAAATACTGGGGGTTATCAATATCAGCAAAGCAGAGGTGGGCGCCTTTAAAAGCCACGATCTGGAGTTTTTCGGCGCCCTTGCCAACCAGGCGGCCATCGCCATCTCAAACGCCAAGCTGTACCGGCTGGCCACCACTGACGGCATGACGAAGCTGTATTTGAAACGGTTTTTCCAGCACAAGCTGGATGAGGAAATCATCCGGTCGAAACGGTACAAAAAGCCGGTGAGCGTGATCATGATGGACATCGACCACTTTAAAAATTTCAACGATACCTATGGCCATCAAGTGGGCGACCAGGTCCTGATGGATGTTGCCTCCATCGTGGAGGACACCGTGCGGACCATCGACATCGTGGCCAGGTACGGCGGGGAGGAGTTCGTGGTGGTCTGCCCGGAGATGGACGCCGGGAACGCCCTTCATCCGGCGGAGCGCATCCGCTCGGCTATCCAGTACCACGACTTCCGGGTCAAGGGGGAGAAGGTTCCCATCACCATAAGCCTGGGAGTCGCTTCCTATCCGGAAGATGCCGTGGAGAGAAGCGAGCTTATCAAGCGGGCGGATGAGGCCCTTTACGCAAGCAAAGAGCAGGGACGCAATCGCGTCACCTGCTACCGGCAGATCGATGAATTGGGACTCGAGATTCCTTCTTCTCAGAAAGAAGGTTGATCCTCCACTGATACCACCAACCTGAGATTTGATTCGAGCTCCGGTTGGAATCTCCAGTCCACGTCCTTTATGCGAATCATCCGCGGCTCGTCCAGTGATGTCACCCCGTCTTCCGAGCGGTAGAAGGGCCGTACGGTTCCCACATTGTCCCGGACCAGTTTCCAGGCGAACTCTCGCTGGTCCCGGGTGATGGTTCCCGACTTCACGATGGAGGAGAACAGGTAGTAGGACATCCGGGGTATCCGTTTCAGGTCGTTCTCCCGGTCCACGGCCATCAGGCCGAACTTGGGCCCGTACCCGTCGGCCCATTCCCAGTTGTCGCAGAGGGTCCAGAAGACGTAGCCCTTCACGGGAACCCCTTCTCCCATGGCCTTCCTGACCGCCATCAGGTGCTCGATGAGGTAGGCGGGGCGAAGGATATCGGTGGTGTCGGAAACGCCGTTTTCCGTGATGATGATCGGCAGTTGGGATCCGGTCCGTTTATCCCTGACCGGCCGTCCCACGTAGTTGATATTGTACCGTTCGTGCACTTCTTTGAGCGTCTTGTAAAGGCCCTCTGGGTCCACTCCCCGTCCCGACTCGCTGTACTCCACGTCGTCGCGCAGGACCAGGGAGGCACCGCTGGTGTATTCGGCCCCGTAGTAGTTGATCCCGATGAAGTCCAGTTCCCCGGCCACATCATCCAGAAAGAATTGTGTCATGTACCGCTTGTTGAACTCGGTTATGATGTTGTCCGCTCCAAAACGGTGGGGGCAATACCGGGCCATGTTCTTGGCCGTTCCCACCATGGCCCGGCGGCCGGCCCTGCCCTCGATCTGTTTGATCTTGTAGTACATCTGTTTGTGCGCCTCGACCATGTTGTTGAGGGCTTTGATCATGTCCCCGTTGTAGAGACGTCCGAAATCCAGCACCGCCAGAAAGGACCGGAAATAATTCCAGGCCTGGTAGTGGTTCGGCCACATGTTGGCCGAATAGCTCAGGAAATTGAAGAGCATG
>CAYSPT010000149.1:0-4864 GCA_964432985.1 uncultured bacterium | reverse complement strand
AAACGAAGCTGCCCACAGGCGGCAGCGATATTCTTGCCCCGTGACTGCCTGACGGTGTTCTTTATCCCCGCCTTCTTGAGGGTTTCACTGAAGACGCGGACTCCCGAGCGGGATGGTGGGCGAAAATCGAACTCTTTCACCCGGTTGAAAGGTATAAGGTTAACCTTGCAGTTGAGTCCCTTGAGCAGCCGAGCCAGGGTCTTTGCCTGCCCGATGGCAGCGTTTATGTCCCTGATCAGGACATACTCGAAGGTTATCTGACGGCCGGTGGTTTTCACATAATGGCGGCAGGCCCCCATGAGACGTTTGAGCGGGTAACATTTGTTGACCGGCATCAACCGGTTCCGTGTCTTATTGTCGGGAGCGTGCAGAGATACCGACAACTCGATTTGCAGGTTCTCGGCGCCCAGTTTTCTGATGCCCGACACAACGCCGCAGGTGGACACCGTCAGGCGGCGGGCCCCGATGTTAAGCCCTTCCGGATCATTGAGTATTTTGAGAGCGTTGATGACAGGTTCGTAGTTGTCGAAGGGCTCTCCCACTCCCATGACCACCACGTGGGTAAGTTTCTCTTCGGGAGCCTGGCGTTTGAGATGTATCACTTGCTCGACGATTTCTCCGCAGGACAGGTTCCGTGAAAAGCCCCCCAGACCGCTGGCGCAGAACCGGCAGCCAAACCGGCAGCCGGCCTGGCTGGATACGCACCCGGTCACCCGTTGCCGAAAGGGTGTCTCCATAACCGGAATGAGAACCGATTCGATGAGCTGACCGTCTTGAAGTTCGAGAAGAAGTTTACAGGTACCTTCCTTGCTGTCGCTGATCTCCCGAACCGAGCAGCCGGAAACGGTGAAATCAGCCGAAAGCTCGTCTCGCAGTGTTTTGGGAAGATTGGTCATGTCGCCGAAGGACGGGACACATTTACGGTGCACCCAGTTGAAAACCTGTCCCGCGCGAAATCCCTGGTACCCTTGATTTCCTTGGGAATCTTTGAGCTTGAAGAGGTTTTCCAGCTGCTCACGGCTGAAGTCTTTAATGTCCTTCATGGTCGGCATTGAAGTGTTCCTGAACGTACTTCTTTACCAGCTCTTTCGCTTCGTCCTGGCACTGCCCGCACACGGTCCCCAGCTTGGTGCGCTCCTGCAGCTCGTACAAACTGCGGGCCCCTTCCAGCACGGCATCCTCAATCTCGGCGTCGGTGATGTTCATGCACTGACAGATGATGCGGGCCTCTTCCTCCACCACTTTGTCCTTCAGGCCCTGCCGGCGGTAATAGTCGTTGATGGCGGCCCTGAGCGCTTTGTCTCCAAGTACCGAGCAGTGCACCTTGTGCTCCGGAAGCGCCCCCAGTTCCCGGGCCACGTCCTTGGGGGTGACACTGAAAGCTTCATCAAGTGTCATGCCCTTGACCATCTCCGAGAGGACCGACGTGCTGGCGATGGCGCTGGCACAGCCGTAGGTCTTCCACTGGCAGTCGGCGATGGTGGAAGTATCTCCGTCAACCTTGATTACCACCGTCATCTGGTCACCGCACTTGATATTGCCGACTTCTCCTCTGCCGTCTTCGTGAAAGCCATCTTCATCTTTGAGAATATTGCGTGGATTCATGAAATGGTCTTTGACAATATCCGAATATGCCCAGTTTCCGCCGCCGCTCATCGTTCCCTCCTTGCGTAGACCGTAGACATCTCCCGTATCTTGCTCATAATCCGGGGAAGCACCTCCAGCACGTACTCCACGTCTTGCAGGGTGTTCGCACGGCCCAGGCTGATTCTCAGCGACCCGTGGGCGTACTCGGGAGTAATACCGGTAGACAGCAGAACGTGGGACGGATCAAGTGAGCCCGAAGCGCAGGCCGAACCGGTGGACATGGCGATTCCTTCAAGGTCCAGGTACAGCAGGATGGCTTCGCCTTCGGCCCCCATGAACGATACGTTCAGGGTGTTGGGCAGGCAGTCCGTGGGGTGGCCGTTGAACTTGATGTCGGGAATTCTCTCCTCGATGCCGCTCTTGAGGATGTTTTTGAGCTCGAGCAGCCGTTTTTCCTCGCCAGCCATTTCCAGACCGCGCATTTCCACCGCTTTGCCCAGCCCGACAATACCCAGGGTATTCTCGGTGCCGGCCCGGCGGCCCATTTCCTGGTGTCCGCCCCTGATCAAAGGACAAAACGGCGTACCTCTCTTCACGTATAGGGCCCCCACTCCCTTGGGACCGTAGAGCTTGTGACCGGAAATAGTGAGAAAATCAACGTCCAGGTCTTTGACATCAACGGGGATTTTTCCCACTGCCTGGACGGCGTCGGTGTGAAACATCGCACCGTGCTCGTGGGTGATGCGGCAGATGTCTTTGATGTCCTGCATGGTGCCGATCTCGTTGTTGGCCATCATGACCGACACCAGTCCGGCTTTTTCCGTAAGCAGACTTTTCAGCTGGTCCATGTCTATTTTGCCGTACTGGTCCACATTAAGGAAGGTCACCTTTACCCCGCGTTCACGGAGGCACTTCGACGTCTCCAGAATGCACGGATGCTCTATGACCGTGGTGATGAGATCGATGTTGCCGCCGCGATTGCTCATGCATATGGGAGAGCGGCAGGCCATGCTCGATATCACCGTGTTGTTGGCTTCGGAGCCGCTTCCCACGAACACGATCTCCTCCGGGGTAGCCCCAATAAAGGAAGCCACCTTTTCACGGGCGTCTTCCACCATCTGCCGCGCGAGGCGCCCGAAAGCGTGCAGGCTTGAGGGGTTGCCGAACATATCCATGGCCTCCGTCAACGTCTTTTTCACTTCCGGGTGCAGCGGTGTGGTGGCGTTGTGGTCCATGTAAACCTGCTTCATTTGTATCATCTTCTTCCTGATTATCTTATTCATGCTCGAAATATCTAGTGCGTAATTACATATCAAACCCTGAGAAAATCTATGTTTTCACCACAAGACTTTACCAGTTTTCAGCCTCTGAAGGCAAGTATTTTCCTCGTTAAAACCACACATTCAACTCATCCCCCGCTTTTCCAGGACAGTCCAGCCACCACAACTGTCCGGTTTTAGAACAGCACCTGTACTGAATCCGGTCTGTCCCTGCCCGGACCTCGTATGTATAACGACCAGACGGGTAAAGAAGTTCACATTTTTCCTGTGATGCAACGTACACCTGTTTACGATGGTTTTCAGCCGTTGGCCGGATTTAACGAGGCGGAATTACAGCCCTGAGGAACTGCTTCTGGCTCGAATGTTGCTTCTTTTGACCGGTAGGAAAAACACAAAGAAGGACGGAGGGTAAGGAAGGAACATGAACTCGCGGTCATTTTTTCTGCTAAACCCGAATACTGAATCCCGCGATGGCGCAAAGGGATTGAATCCCATGCTTCCGCATGGGCTTTTGAATTATTCGGGTAATTTATGTGCAGACCAATTTATTTAAACGTATACTTATTTGCAGTTAAAGCAGAAAGCGAGGAGGGAATAAACAAAATGATTTTTCCGTGGATCTATTTTCTGAATGAAGAAGAACAGGTGCTGGTGGAAACGTTTACCCGACGGTGGACCATGGACGGACCGGGTATGTTCTTCGCCCCCCCGTTTTACCGGGTGACCAAACGCAGGGGTATCACCCTGGGCCCGACGGAGTACCTGCGGGTCCGTGACAGGCTGACCGGTGAGTACCGCAACATCGTGGGGCCGACCTTCTTCTTCGGTTCCGCCACCGACGAGATCGTCGAACGCATGAAAGCCACTCCCCTGAAGCACAACCAGTATGTCAAGGTGCTTAACAAAGAAACCGGCGAGATCAGGGTAGAGCGGGGAGAAGGCACCGTCTACCTGGAGCCGACGGAGACATTCCTGGGCAAAGTGCAGAACGGCATCAACGTGGACGACGAGGTAGCCGTACTCATCCGCGACACCCGCGACGGTAACCTGGAACTGATCACCGAGCACCAGGTGTTCTTCCCGTCTGCCCACCAGGACATCGTGGAGGTCCATCCCTGTATCCGGCTGGAGGATCACGAGACGGTGGTCATCAAGGACAAGAACGGCCAATACGTTTTCAAGCACGGGACCGAGGAAGACCGTGCCTTCTTCCTGGAGCCGTACTGCGAATTGGTGCGTCTCAGCTGGTCCACCGGCATTCACAAGAACAAGCGCGACCTGCATATCACCCACTTCGACGGGCGGCCCAAGTTTATGTGGTACGAGTTCCAGGCCCGCACCAAGGACAACGTTGAGATCGATCTGGGCATTACCTTCTTCTGGCAGATCACCGACATCGAAGCCATGATAAAAACTACCGACGACGCTCCCGGCGACCTCTGCTCCCACGCCCGCAGCATCATCATCCAGGCGGTGTCCAAGGTGAACCTGGAAAAATTTCTGGCGGAGTTCAACACCATCGTTCAGAATGCGATTTATAGTAACAAGGACGGCTTCTACAAAGACCGGGGGATCAAGATCCACGCGGTGGAAGTCCGCGCCGCCACCTGCAAGGACCCGGCCACCCAGCAGATCCTGCAGGAGATCATCCAGGAGACCACCAACCGGATAAATCAGCTCCAGAAGCAGGAGAGCGAGAACGAGGTCAAGCTCAAGCAGATCCAGGGTGACATAGAGGTGGAAGAACAGAAGGGGCGCCTGCTTGAAATCCAGCAGGAGCACGTCAGGAAGCAGGCTCAGATGGAAGGCGAGGCGGAAGCCGAATGGGTCAACACCTTCCTGTCCGGGCTGGGCGAAGAAGTATCCATCCAGGAGAAGCTCGCCCTGTTCAACACCCTGCGCAAGCGGGATGTGTTGAGCAAGCTGAGCGAAGGAAAGGCCCAGCTGTATTTCACCCCGTCGGACGTCGATCTCAGGATCGTGTCACAGCCGGGCGG
>CAYSPT010000148.1:0-4924 GCA_964432985.1 uncultured bacterium | reverse complement strand
AGCTGATGGGCGACACCATGATGATGGGCGGCGGAGGCTTCGGTTTCTAAAAGGATAGCTTCTAAAGCCTATTGTGACAGTGAAAGAATAACGACAGGCCCCCGGCTCGAAAGCCGGGGGCCTGTTTTCGTTCGTGGCCACTTGGCCTACCAGAATGCTTCTCGTCGTTCCTTGTCCCCGTTCCCACCCTCCAGCAAGGAGAGTAGAAAGAACCGAGATTTACTTCCAGTACTTCTTTTTAAAGTCCAGGTAGACTTCCGTTAGCCGCTTCATGAGGCTGTCGTTGGCCAGCCTGATAGAACCGGCTTCCCCATCGGCGTTGATGGCCTGCGTGACTCCCCGGGTGTTTTCCAGTAAAATACGGTCCAGGTCATCGAATGAGACAGTGCCCTGGCGCTCTTCGGGATCAGTTATGTCCTCGAGGCTGGTGTGAACACCCAACTCGTCCAGGCTGACATTCAGCCCGGCCAGTTTATCCGCTGTCCTCCCCGGATAGAACACGTCGAACGGGAAAAATGCGTTTATCAGGAACACCATGGGAAAATCATCACGGTCAGTTGTTTGAGCTGTACTGGTCATCTTTTCAAAATCGGTTGTTTCACATTGATGAGCTGATCTTTCCGGCAGATCATTGAAGAACCGGCCGCTCACCAGGGTGGGATGGTAACAGTTTGTGTCAAGGTTTGTCCGGTTGGTACCGCGGTTCATTACCATGGGTTCCGTCTCGTCGAAACCCGCCCGCAGCACCACGTCGGCCAGGGACGGGTGTGACAGGTGAAACAACCGGTAGGGCTCCCCCGGTCCGGTGACGTCGTTCATGACGGCCATGCGCCTGAGCTTGCTTCGGACAATCCTGTAGGTATATTCGCTCCGGTAGCTGGCCGTGTTATCAAGCGCTTTCTCCTCGGGGTGGTGGCAGGTGTAGGCAAAATTGGGAAATCCGGGTGTGCCGGTCAGAACATCGTTGATGGCGGCGAAAAAGTTTGTAAATCCTTTGAACGCATAGGGAAACCGGTTTTGTATGGAAGCATCCACCACCACCACGTGGGGACGTTGCTTTAGAAGACGAAGCGTTGTACGGCGATCGAAAGGATTGACGGTCACATAAATTCTGTTGGTCAGTTCGGTGGACCCCAGCCGGGCATAGGTGAATTCCACACCTTTCAGGTCCCCGCAGGCCTGCCGCAGCGGATCGGTGTAGATCCTCCCCAGCCTGAGGTTTCCAACCACCAGGATCGGGCGTTGACTGTGCTCGTTAAGCAGGCGGATGAAGTTTTCTACCCTGAACGTTTCCAGCGAAGAGACAGTCATTACTTCGCTGAACTGGTTTATGACATTTTTCGGGACCATGTCCGCTTGCAGTTGATGAGGAAAAATCTGGTAGGTCAACTGTAGAGAGAGGACAATATGGCGGTAATCAATGAGGCGGCGGGCCCGGCTGTACAGGGCTGATTTTCTGAAGAGCTCGGGCTGGCGCTGGGGCAGCAGGGAATAGTTCTTCCTGTTCGTACCCATAGCTTCAAGGCAGTAGTCGAGCAGTTCGGGATTGGGGTAGATGGCCGCTCCATCTTCTTCGAGATGTTTCATAATGGCGTTGGCGGTCTTGAACAGCTGTACCTGTCTTCCGTTCCTGGCGCACCGATCCACGACCCGGTATTTTCGGTTGGTCAGGTCCTTGTAGAAGGCCGCCACGGAGTAGCCGTTAAACTCAAGACGCCCGTTCACCACATCGATCCATCTTATGAGCTTGCGGGCCAGGGGCAGGTCGTTTCCGGTCAGAGTGAAGAAAATCTTGAAAAACAGGGTGAAATTGATCTTGTAGCCGCCGAAGTGGACCAGCTGGCGGCACATGTTTAGGATGCCCGTCTCTTTCAGGTCCGCATATGAAATGGATGGCCTGGCTTCCGGTGATGCAGCGCGGAAACCGGTGTCCGCGTCACCTGCTGACGCGTCTTTCTTGATAGCGATCCCTGCCTGCACCAGACGGGGTAAGACCTCCCGGAACACGGCTTCCAGATACTCCAGCATGCCCACTTCCATGCGCCGTCTCGATCCGGTTTCAGGGGCAAGGCTGTTTTTATTTCCCGGGCCGTGCCCGGATAGAGTCTCCGGATCAGATTCCGTTTCAGGAAACACCAGGTCCCTGAATATTTCCAGTTCATCACGGGTGGAAAAACACCCGGTTCTCACCAACAACTTGAGGGTTCTCAGATACCGGTAGGTGATTTCTCCCAGTGTTTCAGCCACCCGGTGCACCATCAGGTCCAGGGCTTCGAAGCCAAACCGTTCGAACAGAATCGAGATGTCCTTGATGAGGCCGAACGCTGATTCCCGATTGCGGCCGAATCGGTGCATGAGGTCACATACCGCTGAGATAATGTTTTCGACTGGTTGCTCCTGGTCAAGCAGCGTTTTAACAGAGGGGAGAGCGGTATTCAGCAGAAAGTCCCGGTCCGGTTCCGGGAGAGGTTCTAAAACGGTCTCTAAAATGTGAATGTGCCTGGCGAGCACCAGTGCCAGTCCGGAGTGCTTGCCGGTGTCGAATCCCAGCTTTTCCAGGCGGGATATTGTGTTAGTTTCCGGATTTGATGTCACTTTCGATTTCTTGCTGGAGCTTTTTCAGCTCCTGCTCTACGTTGTCCGGGGTTATATCTTTTTCTGCTTCTGTCCGGTAATCGTCCATGGTCTTGACAATGGTGCTCGTGTCCGATGAGGTTTTATCTCCGCCGCATCCCTGGACCAGCGTGAAAATCATGACAAGCAACAATGAGGTCACAATAGCTTTTTTCATCATCGAGAATCCTTTCGGTGAATCTTTCATGATATTTGGAGCTTGCTTCGGGGACTATTTCCCTCCGGAACCCTTATTTTTCTTGTCTTTGGCCTTTTCTTTTTTCTCTTTTGCCTTGTCCTTCTTCTCCTTTGCTTTTTCCTTCTCTTTTTCTTTTACCTTGTCCATCTTCTTCTCGAACCGCTCCTGAGCCTTGGTTTGAAGCTTGTCCAGTTTATCCAGCTTTTTCTGGTGTCGCTGGTTTTCCTTCTCGATGGTCTTTTCTATATTGGCCGCGGCCTTATCGTTACCCTTTTCTTTAAGAAGATCGCGGATACGCTCAAGGCGGGCCAGGCGTTTGCGGTGCTTGTCTTCCTCTTTTTCCATCTGTTTGACGACATTGTCGATTTCCTTGTCGCGCTCTTTTTCTTTCTGCTCCTTCTCGCCTTCTTCCTTCGCTTCTTCTTCGGCCTCTTTTTCTTCTTTCTCGTCCTCGTCCTCGTCTTCTTTTTCCTCTTTAGCTTCTTCTTCGGCCTCTTTCTCGGTTTTCTTCCCTTTACCTTTACCCTTCCCCTTGTTTCCAGGACCCTTGGCGTACATGGTGCGGGGAGTGAATTGCTCCTCACCGTCTTCCTGGACCCGGGCACTGGCAACATCGACAGCCATGAGAGCAACCAGGGCAAATACACAGACCAGAACCATCAGCCATCGGACACCACGCAGTGTATTTTTCATACATGCCCACCTCCAAATTCATTATGCCTGTCATTATTACAACAAACATCCGCGATTTTCAATAGCTTAATAAGATCATTACAAAAAGTTAGTGTAAATTTGCATTTATTTCATGCTATACATCTTGAATTGCCTGAACATTTCAATGGTTTGCCTGCTGCGGACGCTGATTTACACGTCGTTGCTGCGTTGCACATTGTGCATGTTCCGGACACTTCCTTGATCACCGTTGTCATTATCCCGGACAATGATGAGACCGGCCCTCAATGTTTTCATCCCTCCAGGCATCAAGACGGATCTGCTATCTTCAGAAACAGGGGTTTGTACAATCCCAAAAGTATGATTATCATTAGCCTTTCTGGTTGTACGGTAATTACATATACCACAAGAAATGAAAATCTAAGTTTGGCTGGCGATCCGGCATAATAGTTGCATTTAAATAAAGCAAGAGTCATAAGGGAACGGAATCCCCACGGGTTATACAAGGA
Organism: uncultured bacterium; assembly: GCA_964432985.1. Lineage (GTDB taxonomy): Bacteria > Muiribacteriota > CAYSPT01 > CAYSPT01 > CAYSPT01 > CAYSPT01. The sequence continues at coordinate 931 of CAYSPT010000148.1, read as the reverse complement.
GGTAATAACACATCATGTGCTCTTTTCTGAATCCCATCACCTCTCCAGCAGGTGTTTTACGATCTACCGCACGAAGGCAAACCGGGGTACTGTCATGAAAAATGATGATCAGTTCATGTTTGTGGTGCGGATAAGGTTTGAAGAAAAGAACCGTCATTTGCTCGGGTACGCTATCGTCATCGGTGATGCCAGGCAGCAAAAGATATTCAAGTGCCTGTCCTCGGTACAATACTTCTCTGAAAAATTATTCGAACAGGCGGATATGCTGTCTTCGTGGAATGATTATCTGCTCATGGTCCGCCGGGGACATAGCCGGATGGATGACGAGTTTTTGAAGGGATTTTCCCAGGATATCCAGAAACGTATTGAATCCTATGAACCGGAGCGGGTTGACCGGTTGGCTGATACCATCAGTATGGTCACCAATCCGAAGCTGAAAAACATCACCCTGGAAACGATATTCAAAGAAGATCTGCAGGTGGTGTTTCCATCGAGTGATTTATCCATGGATATCTTCACGGAGACGGTATTTCACAAATCGAAGAAAAAGGTGAAGAAATCAGCTAAGAAAAAAGAGGCGGAAAGTCCGGCGGTGACCGAAACCGGTTCTGCGGAGATCAAAGACGGTGATGCCGCGAAAAATAATTGTACGGACGGTGAAAAACCCGAACTGCCACCGGTCTCAGAAAAGAAAAACACCGTACAAGAAGACAAAGCGAAAGAAGAAATAAGCGATGAAGAAGCAGGGCAGTGTGCGAAGAAAGGAAAGAAGGAAGACAATACTTCAAAGGCCAATGCTTCAAAGGCTGATGCGTCAAAGGACGATGCTGCGAACAAGGTGGATTTGCGGGTGGATCCCATAAACGGCGTGGCGGCTAGATTATTGAAGGTCAACGATATCGTCATTGTTACCCGCTCCAGTGGATTCAAG
>CAYSPT010000147.1:0-5068 GCA_964432985.1 uncultured bacterium | reverse complement strand
CTACATAAAGCCTTTTCTTGGAATCGGTGGCTGTTTTCCGGTCATGAAGGTGTAGTTCATTATCCGTCTTCCCCGGATGATTCTCAAAAACAGTGCTTCACCCGGTACGATACTGCCCATCTTGCTGTTTATATCTTTCAGGCAGGTTACCGGTTCGCCGTCCACGTGTGTCATGATATCTTCCCGTCTCATGGCTGAGCGAGCGGCCGGTGACGCCGGATCGATGTCGATAATCCGCATCCCATAAACTGCTCCCGACGCCGTCGAGTTCGGTACAGCTGAAATACCAAGGTAGGAGAGAGTCCGATCTCTTTCATACTCGGCGTCCGCGGCCATCAACCGCTCGCAGAAACCGCCGTGCAGCATAACTACATTGGGATCGTAATTCACGGCAATACGGAAATGCTTTACCGCGGCCAGGCGCGCTCCCAGGTCATCGTACACCGCCGCCAGGTTGAAGTGGTACATTGCATTTCCAGGCTCATTGTCCACCGCTGCCTTGATGTGAGTAAGCGCTTTTCGTGGTTCCACCATCTTGTAATAAGACAGCCCAAGCAGAGCTTGAAGCTCCGGGGTAATGCTGCGGTCGTCCGCCAGCGGTTGCAGCGTCCTGATGACCTTTGTGTATTGAGTCAGGAAAACTTCACGTTTGATTTCGCTCAGCAGGCGGCGATGGCGGTAGAATCTCATGCTGCGAAGAGTGGCTCCCGCGGGCTTGCCTGCTCCCCGTGTCTCGGTAAAAGCGGTTTCGGGTACGGACCCGGCCGGTGTATCGCTCGATGATTTTTTTAAGGGTGTTTCCCCCGGCGCCGGGAACGGTGTCAGGCCACTGCCCAATCCCGTCGTTTTGGAGATTATGCCGGACTTGCCGATGCCGGTCTTACGAGTGGAATCCTTCGGCAATATCCGTGTGGTCACGGTGCTCCTGTGTCCGGAATCAGCCCTGGAGACGGGAGGAATATCCGGTACCAGTAACTTGCCGAAGTATGTCGCTGCGACTGCCACTCCCAGGGCGCATACCACCATGGTAACGTGCTTCCATCCTGACCATCCGGTGACCGTGAAACGTTCCGGCAAAGACAGAACCCTGGCGGTGCCCGTTTTCCGATTGGTATACCGCAGCACTGTCTCATCCGACACGGGACCGGTACCTCCCGCCGGCCGCATGGCCAGCACCTCCGGGGAAAGCAACGAGCGTACCCTCATTAACTCATCAAGCATGGTTTTAGCGCTGCTGAAACGATGACGGGGCTCTTTCTGAAGGGCTCGATGCACCAGCCGGCCCAGGTATCCGGGAATCAGGGGGACGTGGTTTTCGATGGGGTCGGGCGGCATTTTCATAACCTTGTAGAGGGACGAAAGCGCGGTGGGAGCGGCGAACGGCGACGTGCCGGCCAGCATTTCGTACATGACGCACCCGACGGAGAAAACATCACTTCTGATATCGATCTTCCCACCGGAAGCCTGCTCCGGCGACATGTATTCCGGGGTGCCTATAATCCCGTCCGTCTGCGTGATGTCTTTTGCCTGGATCTCCCGGGCTATCCCGAAATCGGTCAGCTTCACCGAACCGTCACGTTGAATGATAACGTTGCTCGGTTTCACATCCCGGTGTATTATCTGGTGCTCCTGGATGAACTCCAGAGCTTCCAGAATCTGCCTGGTGATGTCGAGAATGTGCTCCAGGCTGGAGATCCTCCCGTGCTGCAGGCAGTCCTTCAGCGTAGTCCCATCCACGTACTCCATCACGATGAAATGGAAATCGTCAAACCTGCCTGAATCGTGAACGAAGGCGACTCGAGGGTGAAGCGGCAGTTTGATGGCCGCCCGGGCTTCACGGTGAAACCGCTTGATGTAGTCCTGGTCCTCCGAGAGGTGGCGGTGCAGTATCTTGATGGCCACCGGCTTGTCGAAGGCAAACAGTGTTGCCAGATAGACCCGTGCCATTCCACCGGAGCCGACTTCGCGCTCTATGGTGTATTTGCCGAGTATTTCCTCCGAAAACTTGTCCACACCAACCGACCTCTCGTCCGTTCCGGAATAGCTTTTTTTTCAGCCATTTTTCCAGTCATACAGTAGTATTATACATAATAAGCGTATAATTATTCAGCAATATGAATAGATACCTGTAAGTAAGAGGAAAGGAAATACTACGAAGACATGAAATGTGCCAAATGCGGAAAAACGTTTAAAGTGGTTACTGGTGGTCACGGCAATTCGGACTCCCCAGGCACGTATTTCATCGTCGGAGTGCTGCAGTTGGTCGCTACCGTAGTACTGTTTGCCTGCGGGATTTCGATCTGGCCATGGGTCACCGGGTTTGGGGGTCTTGTCCTTTTCGGGTGGTCCTTCACGGCTCGAAGCGAGTGCTATAATCCGGTATGCCCGAAGTGCGGTTGCGAAAACAGCCGCGAACTGATCAAGCCATGGTCGTTATAAATGGGGTCAGGTCTTGAATTTTAGCATTTTATCAGGTCGTACTGATATCAATATCAAGCAGAAACGCTAAAATTACATGACCTGACCCCTATATGTTTATTCTCCCAGCAGCATATTGCTTCCGAGTTCCCGCGACGTTTCCACCTGGTCCCAGAGTACCGAAGCCAGTTCCGCGAAGCCCTTCATACTGCCGTACTTGGCCGCCTCAGCCGTCTCCCGGTTGAGATCAACACTCCAGAAGTCGGCGTCGGAAAGGGCTTTCACACCCTGAAGCATTATCCTGAAGCTCTCCCGGTTCCATGGCCGCCGCGAGCTGTGCATAATAGGCAGCAGGTCCTTGCATATCTTATGCAGGGAAAACAATCCCGGGGTCTTCTGGATAACATGGTTGGCCGGATCGTCAAAGGCTGCCGGACAGAGCTCCCTTACAGCCGACCAGAAGGCGGTCAGTATTTGGGACACCGCTTCCACCACCTTTTCCACGTCGGAGCCTATGGCGCCCAGGTGATGCTTCTCCAGGTAGCGGTAGATGGGCTTCAGCGAGGTCATGAAAGATGCCGCCCGTACTATCTTCACGTTGGCCAGCGCGGGATCATACCGGATGTCCTTTTTGCGCGGGGCGTTTTCGTTGGGCATGACGATGAGGTTGTGCCACGGGGAATCGGGATCGTCATTCAGCTTCTCTACGATCCTGGCCACGATGACTTTCCACCTGGCTCTCTGGGGAATGGCTTTATCATCCTGTGACTGTACCTGGGCGAGAATCATGTTGACCAGGTCGGTCCGAACCGCTTTCTGGGTTCCATTGATAGTGGCGAATTGCTCCATTTCCACAGTCTTGTCAAGTCCCTCTACGATGATGACCGGGACCTGGAAATCGGCCAGCTCGTGCATGTTCTTCTCCCTGATACCGTAACGGAATCCACCCACCCGATGCTGCCCGTCGATGATCCTCAACCGACGCTCCGAGTCCAGAGTGATTTCGGACCTACCGGCGTCGAATTGAATCTCGAATTCCCGGCTGGTCATGAGAATGGCGGTGGGCATTAACTGCTTGCGTTTGAGGTACTTGGCAATACGGCGGTACCTGAACGCTTTTTCTGCCCTCTGGTAGCCCTGCTCCGGATGGAGCAGGGGTATGTCGGAACGGTACCGGTCTATAGTGGTGTATCCTTCCAGGTCAGCCGCTTTCATTGCTGACAGGAAGATCCTGTGCCCGTTCTGGTTGATGCAGATTGCTTTTATACACATGTGAGCCATAAATAACCCTTCTTTCTTTCGAGACCGGATGGTTTATTTGGGCGAAATCCCTATCTGTAGGGATACTAATCCCTATCTGTAGGGATACTGATCCCATGGTTTTTTCCTGGTCTCAATGGTTTTTGCGGTTATGTGGCTGTAAACCTCTGCACGATGGACAATCTCCTTCTCTATATAATCTCAACTTTCTACGCTTCTTACTCAGAGGGTGGGATTGTGGAACATTGTTACTTCCATAATGTCATACAGGCATATAGATTGTGAAGGTTTTCTTGGGTCCCCCCTTCCTACCCAATGATTTCGTGCAGATATAACCAGGAAGAAGCAGCGGTTTCAGCAAGACCGCCTCTTCCTGATTTAAGTATACCATAAAAAATTGATCTTATTTTAATTATTAATGATAAAAAAAATATGATCTTAATTATTTTAGCCCAGGTACCGGGTTTCCAGGGGCCGCTCCACCGCCCGATTTGATTTGCGGATAACGGTGAAGGCCCTGGCTTCCGGGCGCGAACTGATTGCTTCAACCAGGGTAGTTCCTATGTAATGAATCGCTGCCCCGTCATCGGCGGCCACTCCATCAGACAGTTCTCCCCGGGCAATGCAAGCGTGAAAAGCGGGGCGTCGGTGAGTGTCGCTGTCGTAGTGCGGGCATGCGCTGCCCGCAAGCAATGCCAGTCCGTCACAAAGCGGTGAAGGAATTCCCCCGAACGAGTCGGTCAGGCTCTCCTGGAACCAGCAGATCATCCCGGCGCTCAAACCGGCAAGGACGACACCCGATTCCCAGGCTTCCCGAAGCAGGCGGTCGAGGCCGTGGACCCGCCAGACGGCCAGCATGTTGGCCGTGCTGCCACCGCCGACATAGATGACATCCTGCCCGAGAATAAACGATCTCAAATCCTCTATCCCCGGGTGTCTGAACAGGGTCAGGGCCAAGGCACGGGCACGCTTTGGAGGAAAGGCGTTGTAAAAGTTGTTCACGTAGCCTTCCGCGTCGCCGCTGGCGGTAGGCAGAAAGCACACCGCCGGCAGCTCCTCACCGGTGAGACCCAGGATGAAATCATCCAGCAGCGGGTTGTCAGGCTCCTCGGAAAATCCGCCCCCTCCCATGGCGACGATGTGACGTTTTGTTTTTATCCTATCAGTTATGGTTCTCACCTCGCTTCCAGGTGCGCGTCATTGCTATTGTACTTATAATATATTATCATGAAAAGGCACTGTAGCATCGATGATATCTGCTGCAGCGGCTGCGAAAGGAATACATATAATCATGGGGAGCGTAATCGGGCGTTTACAGAAAGGCTTCGGCCTGTTGATGAAGACCACACCGCTATTGATGGTGCGTCTGGGTATTTATGCGGTTTTTGCT
>CAYSPT010000146.1:0-5142 GCA_964432985.1 uncultured bacterium | reverse complement strand
TCATAAGTACCGTTCGGGAGGAAAAAGTTGGATATTTCTTTATCCGGTTCCTGTTCAGGCGTTTTTCCTGCCGGCAGGCGTGCTTTAACAATAGATATTCTTACCTTTATAATAGGTAGAACCCATGTTTATAGTCAAGTTTATTATTGTTTACCCACACATGCGTTCAATAGAATGCTAATGATAAAGAAAAGTTGACACTGTCAGGGTATGGCGTATACGCTGGAGCTAACTCGAAGGAGGACTAATTTATCATGACCAATCGCGGATTATTTACTTCGCCAAATAAATCCAGCCGTAAAAAGCAGTTGTTGTTCTTGACGTTAGTATGCGTCGTGTTACTGGCTTTCGCTATGCCTATATCCGGCAACGAACAGCAGGCACCAGTACCGGCTAACGGTGACTCAACTGAAGGACCGGCTCCAAGCCGGATAAAGAATACAGACATCTCTTCCACACAGGAACTGTTTAAGGAAGCGCAAAGCCATCACCAGGGGCAACCAGGACGTCGCGTCGATCATGATCTGGCAATCCAACTGTACACCCGTATACTTGCCCTCGATGATACCTTCGCACCCGCCTACTACCATCGTGGTGAAGTGCTGGTGCAGCAAAAGGAATATGACCGGGCGATAATTGATTATACCAGGGCTCTGGAGCTGGTCCCCGATGATCCTGATGTCCTGATCAGCCGGGGAAACGCGTATCTGGAACTGAAGAACCTGGAAACTGCCATCGGCGACTTCACCAGCGTAATTGGCCTGTATGGAGAATCAGAGGACATCATACTGGGACCCTGCGCATTTCACGGAAGAGCCAAGGCCCGGCACGACCGCAAAAACTACCGGGAAGCACTGGAAGATTTCAACGAAGCCATCAGAAGGGCTCCCCGGTGGAACGAAGCGTATTTCGACCGGGGTAAAACTCTCTACCAAATAGGTAAACTTGATTATGCCATCGATGATTTTTCCGCAGCCTTGACTCTGGTACCGGCAGATGTGACACCATGCAAATTCAGAGGGCACACTCACCTGAGGAAACGCCAGTACCCCGAAGCACTCGAAGACTACAACCGCTTTCTTCAGCAGCACCCGGATGACGTGGAAATACTAACATCCCGGGGGCATGTTCACATGGGAATGCGTGACCACGCTAAAGCCATAAAGGATTACAGCCGGGCGCTGGAGCTTACAGAAGTCCAGGGGACGGTCAACCTGTACAATAGCCGGGGAGTGGCTCGGTATCTTACCGGAGACTACATGCGAGCTGCGAAGGATTTCACCAGCGCCTGTGCGCTCGAACCCAATTCCCCTCAGCCCTATTTCAGCCGGGGGAAAGCGCTTTTCAAGACAGGTGATTTCACGGGAGCACTGAGCGATTTTATCAAAGTCTCATCGCTCACCCCGGGCAATGCCGAGGCCTACTATCAACAGGGGCTGGTATATATAGAGCTAAAACAAAAGGCAAACGCCGCTGGCGCACTTCAGAAATATCTGGATACAGCCCCTAAAGGAACACCGGCTAAAGCGCTCGAAGAAGCGAAAGCAAAGCTTAAAACACTGGGGGATTGAGCGGATTGCATGACGTGCCTAGTGGCGCTCGAGTTGGGAGCTGATAAACCGGATGCGTTTCTCACATTTATCCGCTTCACCATCGTTTCCGGTTGCCCGGTAAATATTATTCATGATCTTCAGAACTTCCACCAGGCCGCGGGGATCTTTTTCAACGGCGTTTTCGTGGTTGGTCAGCGCCTGCTTAAGAACCGAACCCGCTTTCTCGTAGTGTCCCTGTAGAAAATGAATTCTCCCCAGTTTCGCCAGCGTGACGGTGGTATCACGATGATCGTCGCCGAGTTCACGTATCTGGAACTGAAGCGCCTGGTGGTAGAGTCGTTCGGCTTCGTCATATCTTCCTTTGCTTTTACACGCTTCGGCCAGATTGATAAGAGGAGTCGTCAGCTTGAAGTGATCATCACCGTGAATACGCTTCTGCACCTCGAGTGACTTGGTAAGCCAGGTCCTGCCCTCATCATATTTTCCTTGAAGCACCAGAGAGCGTCCGAGCAGATCGTAGATACCGGCGGCAGCCGGACTGTTCATTTTCCATTGGAAGTATGCCGTTTTATCGTACAGGGCCAGTTCTTCTCTGGAAATGACGCCATCGAGCTTTTGCTTTATTCTGCTGACCAAAGCCGGTTTTTTGTAATGGAGTTTCTGCCCGGCGATCAGCGCACCCCGGTACTGCGTGTTCATGTTTCCCAGTTCGGCCAGCGCTTTTCTCAGCACCGCTTCAGCATAATCCGGTCTCCCCACCCGCAGGTACAACCCTCCGATCCTGCTGAGCACATCGCTCGGATCGGAAGCCTGCTCAACAGCCCGGCGGAAAAAATCAAGAGCTTTGTCGAAATTGTTACGGCTTGCGCATATCTGGCCTAGATTTACGTAAGCGCGGTCATCCAGGGGAGGATCGTGGTTCAGTGATTTTTGAAACAATGTCACCGCTTTCTCTTCCTCCCCCATGGCAGCGTACGCTTCACCCATAACCAGCATGGCATTGCCGGCAGCGGGGTCCAGTTCAAGCGCTTCCTTCAGGTTGGTGATCGCTACTTCATGATGACCGCGCTGGATATTCTCGGTGGCAACCTGAACCAGTTCGTTGACATGCCATTCGATTTCGGTCTTTCCCAGCCGATCTATCCACTCGCGTTTCAGGATATAGACCAGGTCGAGCCCGATTATTAAAAGGCAAATAGTCAGAAGCACCCAGGTGATACACTGCTGCCGCCGACCGATAGAACTGACTGCGGCAGAAACAGCGGTTTCACGGTCCTTATCAGGAGTTGTTGATAACGAAGACGACATTCTGTTTTCCTTCTTTACGTAAACGATTATATGTTCTGCAGGCTTCCTCAGTTGGAGCCATGATGAGTTGCGTACACCGGCCGGTCCACCGGTTGTAGATAAACCGGGAATGCTCGGCACCCAGCCCTACTCCACCCTGTCCTACGGAGCCGGTCCCGACCAGAAGAATATCCGTCTCTAGACGCATCAGGGTTCCAATGTCCGTCGTGTAAAAATAAAGTTTCTTGTCAATAATCCGCCACGTCTCATCAGGAAAGATGATCATGTCAAAAAACGGGACCGGTACTCCCCGGAAAACTGTCATTCCAGGCCGATTGTACACGATTCCCCGGTCTCGGTAGGCAAAAAAGCCCCAGGTCTGCAGCAGAAGAACTCCGGCCAGCACACATAAAAGAACACACCGAATCACTCTGATGCGGGACAGATGAACCATAGCAATAACAATTAGGAAACTACCCATGGTGAAGAGCAGCACGTGGTACCAGTACCGATCATCTGTCAGGTGCGACGAGTAGATCATAAGCAGCATATCCAGCACTACCGCCATTACCAGAACAGACCAGGGACTTTCCAGGTACCCTTTCAGCGTTTCACGGCGGACGGACCACCCACAACGGCCGATGAGCTTTCCCTCATCATATATAAAAAAGACAATTATCAGGCCGATAATGACACCCCAGCAATCTTTGGAAATATCACTGATGTCCCAGATACCTCCAAGGAAGGTGCACTGATTAATTTCATCGATGACCGATATAGCTACGGCAGAGAAATAGCTGATAATAATTATCCACGCAGGACGAATCTTTTTTGCTGCCAAGGCGCGGTAGAGCATGATGGAATACCCGCAGTAGGCCAGGTAATGCCAATTGTATTGGATATCGTAAAACGGTTTATCCAGGTAGAAATCGGTAATCCGCTGACTGAGTGCCATCAGAGCGACACAGGCAGTACCGGAAATGATCCGGTAAAGAGTTATCTTTTTCCTCAACAAAAACATTACTAATGCCAGAAGCAGCAGGGCCACGGTAAAAACAAGCGGGATTTTCAACCCGAACAAAGTCATTTTGAATTCGGATACTTCACCTACGAACCGCTGCAGATAGAACCTGGTCACGATACACGGAACGTACCACAAAAGCGCCAGGTAGATAACAGCGTGGGTGGTGGGCGAATGTAAGATAGTGGACGATTGTTTGGTAGTGGGTGAATTTTTGGTAGTGGGTGAATTTTTGGTAGTGGGTGAATTTTTGGTAGTGGGTGAATGCAGGCGACTCTTGCGTTCCATTAACGTCTAAGCTTTCCAGACACCAGGGATAGCAGCACCGCAAAACGGACACTTTCCATCCAGTCCAATGAGGTTTTTCCTTATCATATACCCCACCCGGTGAATCAGCATCTCCCCGCAGGAATGACACCTGGTGCTTTCCTCGATATGACCGGGTACGTTACCGGTGTACACGTACCGTATGCCCATTTTTCGAGCAATACGGCAGGCACGTTCCACCGAATCCACCGGGGTCCGTGGAAGGTTTTTCAATTTGTAGGTCGGGTAAAACCGTGAAAAATGAAGGGGTACATCCGGTGAGAGTTTTTCCAGCACCCACTGGCACAGGTCACGGATGTGTTTTTCCGAATCGTTCAGCGTGGGAACCAGCAAGTTGGTAATTTCAATCCATGTCCCTTGCCGATGATACAATTCAATGGCTTCAAGAATCGGTTTCAGTTCCGAAGAGCAAATTTCCCGGTAGAATTTTTCGTCGAATCCTTTCAAATCCACATTGGCCGCGTCGGCGTACTGAAGTAGCTCGGCTAGAGGCTCGAGGTTAACCTTGCCACAGGTTTTTAGCACATTCTTTATCTTCTTCTTGTGGGCGAGTTTGGCGGTATCAAGCATGTACTCATAGAAAACGGTGGGTTCAGTGTAGGTGTAGGCAATGGACGCGCATCCGCGGGTAAACGCATACTCGACTGTTTTTTCCGGCGGCAGATCAACATTCGACGTTTCTTCAGGAAGACGCTGTGATATCTGCCAGTTCTGGCAAAACAAGCAACGCATATTGCACCCGGCAGTGGCGATGGAAAACGCACCGGTACCCGGCAGAAAATGGTAGAACGGTTTTTTCTCGATAGGATCGATGTGAACCGAACAGGGCCAACCGTAAACCAGTGAATACAGCACGCCGGCACGGTTTTCACGAACGCCGCAGCGTCCCCGGAAACCCGGCGGAATCACACACATATTGGGGCAAAGCGCACACTGTACGTTACCCTTGCCCAG
>CAYSPT010000145.1:3327-5246 GCA_964432985.1 uncultured bacterium | reverse complement strand
TGCCCGCAAATAACCGCCGAGGAGTGCCGGTGGAACTCGTTGACGTGGTTCCGCCCCCGGAAATGGTTGATCCACAGGTCTCCCCGCGGTTTCAGAACCCGGGCCATCTCCGCCAGAGCCAGGCTGAAATTGGAAAGGTGGGGGAAGGTGTTTACGCAGATGATCCTGTCGAAATGACCTGCACCGAACGGAACATTGTTCACCGAGCACACCGCCGTCTCTACCTGTCCCGGCAGCTTTCTGGCCCTGGTGCGTTCGATCATTCCGGAGGAGAGATCGCAGGCAAAAACCAGGCCCGAAGCTCCCACGGATTCGGCCAGCAAGGAGGTCAGGCGGCCCGAACCGCAACCCGGTTCCAGCACCCGGTCACCCGGCCGAATATTCCAGAGAAGAAATAACGTCTGCAGCTTGGCTTGTTCCTCGGGAGAAAAGGCGCTCATCAAACCTTCATGGGCACAGCGGTCGAAAAAAAATCCTACTTCTTCCTCCAGTTCCGCCAGGGTCCGACATTCGTCAGCTGTTACGCTGTTACTTGATGTATGTTTCATGCTATGGACCGTACACTACGGCGGCGGGATTGTCAAACAACCCCAGGTCGTGTAGAAAGTAGTGGTTTTGACATGGTACTATTGAGGTATGTTTGACCGGGAAACATTTCAAAAACTGCACAGTCCCCTCGAAGAGGAGCGCGAGACGGCAATCAACGCTCTGCTTGCCCGTGATGATCTCAAGATCATCGCGGTCATGAGAAATGTCTACCGGGACGACCTGAAACTATCCATTAGGTACCTCGCATATCATGGTATGGCGCAAATGAAGGAAAACTCCGCCAGGATACCGGAGTTGAAAGATGTCCCCGACAGAAGCCTGCCCCTGGTCATCTCCGGAATGCTGGGAAGCGCGGACCCCGGGAAGCATGAGAAGATAATCCGGTACCTGGTTACCTCGGACCACCGGCAGTCACTCGAACTTCTCAGCCGGTTTCTAAAAATTAAGAACAAGCATGAAGAGAAAGCCCTCATTCTCAGAGCCATCGGTTTAACGGGCAACGAAAAAGCCCTACCGATCATCACACAGTACCTGACTGCCAAAAGCTCCGCTATCACAGCCGCAGCGGTAGAAGCCCTGGCCCTATTGAAAGATTTTTCCGGTTACCGGACCTTATTCGAAATGTATCCCATGGCTTCCGAATACATCAAGCAAAAAATCATTGAAATGCATTTCTTCCTGCCGGTTAAAGACCTGGTAAATTTTCTGTCTTCCGCGGCCCGCTCCGGTAAGAAAGAAGGGCTGTCAACTGTTCTGGGAATCGCTGGTGAAATAGGGATGCCTTTTCTGGCTCCCGCCGTAGCCGTTGTCGCCAAGTCGGGAAAAGAGCCTTTCGCCGACAAAGCAGGCGAACTGCTCGAAAAGCTGACCGGAACCAGCGGGAGCAAAGATAAGGTAGACGGAACACGGGCCGGGCCGGCGGGAGAATACAGTGAGTTGACCGCCACCGACCCCGAAGTGAAGCTGAACTTCATCAAGGACGCGGTCAGCACCAACCGGCGAGAGGTTCTCCCTGCCCTTGTCAAGCACATGAAACACGAGAAAAGCGAGCGCATACTGGCCACCCTGGTGTTAGCCATCGGTCACCTGGGAAGCCGGGAACATGTCGATGATATAGCAGTTTTCCTGAAATCACCGGTCAATCGTGTGGTAGCCAATACCGTAGAGTCCCTTGGCATGATAGGGGGAGTAAAGGCCATGGGACTGATCAAGCCATATATCAACCATGCTGACAACAGGACCAGGGCCAACGCCATCGTGGCGCTGAAAGATGTCCCGGAAACCGATATAGCCGCGCCGCTTGAAGAAATGCTTAACTCGGGTCATGATTTAATGCAGAGAAGTGCCATATGGGCGAGCCTCAACATCGG
>CAYSPT010000145.1:0-3227 GCA_964432985.1 uncultured bacterium | reverse complement strand
AAAGCAGGTCAAAAGCAGCGGAAAAAAAAAGAAGCGCGGTGAACTGTCGCTGGTGATTCCCATTCCTGATGTTGAGTCGGGGCTCAGGATACCGATGCGGTACCACTCTGCCGGGAGCAACACGACATCTCCCGCCATGAACAAGCAGCTTGAAGACGCCCGGTTTCATTTCAAACAGGGTAACCTCGGTGAAGCACAACACCTGTTTTGGAAAGTTCTCGCATCAGACAACCGAAACGGTGAAGCCCTCAACGGACTGGGAATGATTGCCAGGGAGCAGGGCCGATTGGACGAAGCGGTAGATTTCTTCAACCGGTCCATAGAGGCTGCGCCCGCCGCTTTGGAACCTTATATCACTCTGGGGCACCTGTATCTTTACGAAAAGAATGAGACCGACCGCGCTCTGAAGGTGTTGAAAAAAGCTCACACCATCGAGCCCGGGCAGTCTTTCACATGCTATTTACTCGGTGCCGTCTACCACGACAAGGGCGATATGAACCAGGCCGAGCACTATTACAGGCAGGCCCTGAAAGCGGGACTGGATGATCCCCTGGACATCCAGGTCCGAACTGTCCTGGCCGAGTACTTCATTGCCAACCGCCAGTACGATAATGCCCTTAAACATCTGGATTCAATAAAAACCAGGTTTCCCGAGCAGAGCAAAGTCCCAAAAATAAGGAAACTCAACGGCCTGGTTCAACTCCACAACCGGCGCTTCCGGGAAGCCGAGGCTGAACTGACAGCCGCGGAGAGACATTTTCCCGGGGACGAGGACATCACTTTCGGGCTTGGAGTGGCCAGTTTCCATAGAAACAAGATGGACCGGTCACTGGCTCATTTCGAGAAGACGGTGATCCTGGATCCCGGGCATGGTGAAGCCCACTTTTACCTGGGGAGATTATACGAGGCACGCGGTGAATTCACCAGGGCCATCACTGCGTACAAGGTGGTTTTAGACAGCGATTTCGTTCCCGGCAGCGAGACCGAGCTTCGTGACAGGATCTTCCGAATCAGCCTTTTTGTCGAAAGCCGGGAGCAGGAAGATCAGGAAAGAGACCAATAGTAACCTTGTTTTCCGGTTTGATTCAAAAAGCTGCCGTACCAGCAGGTTTACTCCTTGCTTTGCTGGTTGGCTTCCAGGGCCGCAACTGCCGGGCGAAGGCGCTTTTCGTCGCTCCCCACCAGGATGACGTCGTCTTCGGGTGCGGTGGTGTGATTTGCCAGAAAGCCGCCAGCGGTACCGGCCAGGTGCGGGTTCTGTACGTGACGGACGGTTCGGGAGGTCCTCAGCCCAACTCCACGGCCATGAGAAAAGCAGAAGCCGTCCGGGCTCTGGGTATGGTTGGGGTATCAAAAGAAGAAATTAGCTTCTGGGACCTGCCCGATGGCCGCTTGATGGAGCTGTGGAGAGGAATTCCGGCTGATAGCGGCACCAGGCGCATCAAAAATCATTTGACCGATTCCATCCGGCTGCTTCTGGCTGAAGAACAGCCGGATGAGCTCTATCTGCCGCATCCCCTGGACAGCCATTCGGACCACGTGGCAACATTTCTGTTTTTCAACTACGTAGTGAGCATGAACCACCTGAAGAGCGGCAACGGGAACATCGCGGTCTACTGTTACAGCGTCTACGGCGTGCACGAAATGATCGAGCCCGACATTCGAGTGCCAATTCAGAACGTCCTGTCCCGCAAACAAAACGCCCTGGAGGTATATACATCGCAGCTGTCATTCGGCAGAATACGGGCGGTGGCCGATGCGCTCCCGAAGCGCTATGAATATTTCTGGCGTCCGGTGAATACGGGTCTCAAATTTCTCGGACGGGTAGCAGCGGACTGCGAGCGTACCGGCCGGGCAATCAGGGAGATGGGCTACCAGGTCAACCTGGGAGTGGTCCTGGACGTGAGCCGCGAGGAGAGCGCCGAGCGGAATCCACTGATGAAAAAGAAGCGGATCTTTTCCAGCACTCCCGAACACGTGAGCCTGCTGGGCACCGCTTCGGCCGGGGGGTACCTGCGCTCGGGAGTGATTCCCTGCCTCAAACACTTCCCCGGGCTGGGCGGGGGGACGGAGGACTCCCACCTGAGACTGCCCCGTATAGATGGAAACCCGGCCGAGATGTTCAGCACCGACCTGGTTCCGTTCAAAGACATCGCCGCACAACACCCTGTCTGGATCATGACTTCACACGCGGTGTACCCGGACCTCGACGAGATGCCGGCTTCGCTTTCGACGGTCATTATAAACGGGATTCTGCGGTCGAAACTGAGCTTCGAGGGTATCATAATCTCAGACGAACTCATGGTAATGCAGGCCCTGGACGAGTTTTTATCAAGCTACGAAAAGCAGGTCCACGGCCTGACAGTGCCCGAAGCGTGCGCCCGGTACGGAACCAATGCCCTGAAAGGAATCCTGGCCATCGAGGCGGGAACCGACCTGGTCCTATATTTCACCTCTCTGGGAAACAGGGAATCACGTGACGAAATTCTGTCCATCAGAGAATCTATCTGCCACGCGGTCAGGGACGGTTGGATTCCCGTCAACAGGATCGACGAATCGCTAACCAGGCTGCTTAAGCAGAAAGTCAGCCTTTTCGGCCCGGATTTTATGGAAGGCCGCACAGTACCGGACTACCTGGCCAATTTGCCGCTTGAGCGGAAAATCGAGCAAATGATGGTAGTAGACACCACCACGGAGACACGCTTTTTCGAGACGTTTACCAGCGGAGGCGTCTTCGTGCGGAATCCCGCGACGGTCCCGGTAATCATGGCCAATTCGGACGGGATTCCACCCTTCATACTAGGTCAGATTGAAGGCGGGCCGATGACCACGGTGCCATCAGGGATCCCGGCTGTTGCAAGCCCCGAATACCTGGGCACCCGGTACACAGCCCTGATAAGGTACGGTCCCGACTTTGTATACGGCCAATCGAGGACTCAAACCACGTCGGCAGGTCAGCCGGCGAACCAGGATTCTTGCAGCGTCGAGCTTTCCCTGGTAGTCAAACAAGAGGTGATCGAACAATTGATCACGTCGCTCAGACAGACAAAGGACAGGTTCCGCCTCCTGGAGGAAACACGAGATATCTCTCCTCCCCTGGGCCGTCGCACCGCCCTGGTCTTCGACTTCGAAAACCGTAGAATCCAGATACAGTTGCTGCAAAACGTTCCGTACGAATGGGCAAAATCCTTTTCTACGCCGGAGAAACTCGGTTACGGATTCAGTAT
>CAYSPT010000144.1:3450-5381 GCA_964432985.1 uncultured bacterium | reverse complement strand
TGAAGTCGGCGGCGGAAGTGTCGGATACGGTGCTTACTCCATCGTCAGCCTCCACTTTAATCCGGTAGGCGGCGGCCGAATCAACCGAGGTGGTGCTCCACGAGTAGCTTCCGCTGTTGTCCAAATCAGAAGCGACGGCGGTCCAGTTCTGCCCGCTGTCGGTACTGTAATAGAGATCAATAGTCAGACCGGTGCTGCCCGCACCCGTTGCCGACCAGGTGATGTCCTCATCGCCCCTCCAGGTCTCGCCCCCGGTGGGAGCGGTGAGCGCCAGGGTCACCGAGTCGTCGTTTTCGATGGTGTAGGTGTAGGACGTTTGAGCGCCCAGGATGGAGTTGACGGGAGCGGACAGCGTTATCTCCACCGTCTCGGGTTCCTCTGAAAAGACATCGTTTACCACTGACAGCACTATGTTTTCGGCAGTCTCACCGGGTGCGAATATCAGGATTCCGTCGATCAGTGTGAAGTCGACGGCGCTTCCCCCGGCCGTTCCCCCCGACACGGCGTAATTGACTTCGACCTCCAGGCTTGATGACCGGGAAAGCGATACCGGAAGATTCACGGATGTTGCCGACTCGCTGCCGCTGGAACCCGGAGAGGTAAAGGCCGCCTGCGGTAGATCTTCGTCATCGGCGATGGTAAGCGTATAGGTGGATGGGCTGACAAGGTCGGCGTTGACGGGGTTTTCCAGAATGACAACCACGGTTTCATCGTCCTCGTCAAGCTGGTCGTCTTCAATGGTGATTCCAATGCTTATCTCGGTTTCACCCGGACTGAAGCTGAGGGTACCGGAGGGCAAAAGGGTGTAATCTATTCCGCCGCCGGTGGCGGTTGTCTGCTCCACCACCACTGAATACTCAATCTCCACGCTCAAGGCGGACGCGACCGCCAGTGAAACAGGCAGATTTACCGAGCCGGCAGTCTCGCTGACGCTGGCAGCGGCGGAATCAAACGAGATATCGGGAGGAGGATCGTCATCCAGAATTGTGTAGGTGTGGGTACTCGTTCCCAAACTGCAGTCACCCGGATTTGACAGAGTTACCTGTACCGTCTCCGAAGGCTCGTCAATGGCATCGTCGATGATGATAAGCGGGAAGCTTTCAGATATGTCACCCGGAACAAATGTCAGGGTGCCGTTTGAGAGGGTGTAATCAACACCGCCGCCGGTGGCGGAGCCGCCGGTTATCGTATAATCAACGGTGCACGTAGCTAACGTAGCCCATCCGAGAGCCACTTCCACGGGCACCGTGGTCACGGATTCCTCCCCGTCTGACGCCGCTGAAGCAAACCCTACCCCGGGAGGGCTGCCCTCTATGATAATCGCTATGCCTTCATCTGTCTCTCCGTTCTCATAGAATGATGCTCCGGCCACGGTATCGGCCAACCCGTTACCGTTTATATCTCCGACGCCGGCCACGCTGTAACCCAGTTGTGCATCAGTCTGGTTCGATTGAATAGTAGAAACGGCGAAGGCCGGGTTGCTACCTCTTATCCCTTCGTAACTGCCGAGAAAGAAGAACACCGCGCCTTCATCGTTTTCTCCGTTGTCATACAGGTCTGCACCGATCACAATATCGTCATAGCCGTCGCTGTTCACGTCGCCGACCCCGGACACGCTGACACCGAAGTTGGCTCCGACCTGGTTCGATTCGATCACTGAGTGAGCCGTGGCAGGTGTACTTCCCTGAACTCCGGATGCGCTTCCCAGGAACACCACCGCGATACCCTCTGAGGCAGAGCCCCTGTTGTACCTATGAGCGCCCACGATGACGTCGTCATAGCCGTCGCCGTTCACATCACCGGCACCGGAAACACTGACTCCCAGGAAGGCAGAGGCCTTATTGGAATCCAGGTGTACATCAGCATCGGCGGGACTGCTGCCCGTGATTCCGTTGGCGCTTCCCAGGAACACGAAGGCGGCGCCTTCCATG
>CAYSPT010000144.1:0-3350 GCA_964432985.1 uncultured bacterium | reverse complement strand
TAGCCGTCTCCGTTCACGTCACCGGCACAGCTAACGCTATAACCCATATTAGCCAGGGACTGGTTTGCTTCGATAAAAGTGTCGGCGTTGGACGGATCGAGACCGGTCAGCCCGGCGGCTGTGCCGTGAAAAATGAATACGGCGCCCTCGTTTGCTTGACCGTTGTCATAATCGGGCGCGCCCACGATGACATCGTCGTAGCCGTCGTTGTTCACATCACCGGCGCCGTGCACGCTCCAGCCCAGGTGAGCGTTTGCCTGGTTCGCCTGCACCACGTAGTCGGGGGTGCCGACCAGTATGTCCGCCACGGCGGCGGGGGGCGATTTACCGGCGCAGACATACAACATACAGCCAGCCAGGAAAATCCGGATAAAAATTGATATAGTAGACTTTCTGTGTAATCTCTTTACGCGTAATCTCTTCACGGTTGCTTCCTCTTTCGCGTTCCTTTTTAGTATCTACTCGACCAGCGGGCGGACTACGAGCACGACCGGTCTCAGCATTTCCCGGACGGCCCGGCGCAAAGCGGCGTCCCGTCCAATCACGTCCGCCAGCGGCGGTGACAGAGTATAGTAGAGCCGCACCGCGCCACGGCCAAGATTGTTTGTTTCCAGGTACCTATCCCTGAACCGCCGCAACAACTTCACCTCGCCGGTCATGGTGGAACCGTAGGCGGCGGTGGCGATGAAGCAGCTTCCCTTGTCGCTGCCGCCGGTGCTCACCACCACCGCTTCTTCAGGAGCCAGCAGCGCGAACAGCGTCAGGTGGCCCACGGTAAACGTTACCCGGTTGGAAGTGGTGTCAATCTGGAAAGGAGAGATCCGTATCCACTGCGCCCCGTCCCAGTAGTGGGGTACCAGGTCTTCTTCTTCGGTATTGGTACCGTCGACGATCCCATTGGTCTCCTCGTATGGCAGGGTGATGGTGACCATCCTGTCAAGATCGGGATCGCCTTCCAGGCTTATGTCTTTTAAAGCGGTCAACTCACCAATCACACCGGAACTGGAAACAGGATTGACGTCGTGGGCAGTGATGGTGGCGACGGCGTCAGTCGTCAACGCACCGTAGGGAAACTCGGCCACCGTGCCGTCTGCGAGCTCCACCCGGGTGGTCTGATTGTAGGCAACCGTTTGTTTCTTATAGCTGCGTCCCGACTGGTCAAAACCTTCTTCTACATCAGCTGAAGTGGATGAGACCGTCACCGTGATTACGCCAGACTCGAAGCTTCCGCCCACGCCACCGGCGCCGACACTGCCGGCTTCAGCACGGAGATCAAACAGCGTTCCTTCCGTAAAACCGACGACGCTCCACGAAGCAGATGCCGTTCCGTTGACTCCCGTCACCGGGCTGCCTATATCTGTCCATGCGCCGGCGCCGGAAATCCGGTATTGAAACTGCATCTGCTGCAACAGGACCGCCGGTGAAACTTCAGCTTTCAGTGTGACCTGGCTTCCCCACACGGTATCGCCCTGGGCAGGTTCCTCCATCCACACTCCCAGAGAAGCGACCGGGGGCTTGACAATAACGGAGCTGGTGCCGGTACCCCACAGACCGGTGCTGTCTTCAACCTTGAGAACCGGAGCGTAGGTTCCGGCTTCGGTGTACGTGTGGCTCACCGCCGCCGAAGTGCCGGACTCCCAATCAAAATTCGCATCGCCCTCAAAATCCCAGAAGTAGCGGGCATAACTCCCGCCGATACCAGGATTTCCACCGGTGGCTGTGCCCGAAAAAGAAACGGTCAAAGGCAGCGGTCCTTCGTACGAAGCAGAACCATCGCAGAGCGCTTCGGGGACGATATCGTCAATCCC
Source organism: uncultured bacterium (assembly GCA_964432985.1). GTDB lineage: Bacteria > Muiribacteriota > CAYSPT01 > CAYSPT01 > CAYSPT01 > CAYSPT01. The sequence continues at coordinate 1,542 of CAYSPT010000144.1, read as the reverse complement.
CGAAGAGCCAACGGTTATAACCACCTGGTCGGTGGCGGTCAGCCCCTGGGCGTTGGTGACCCGCAAAGTGGCCAGGTGCATCCCGGAGTGCCCGTAGGTGAAGATCACATTACCGGGATCTACGGTGGAGAAATCGTAGAAATTGTCTGCCTCAAAATCGATCTCATAGCTGACGATTGTGCTGGTTACATCCGCGCCGCTGTAGGAAAAGGTCACTGAAAGAGGGGCCGCTCCCGACAAATCGCTGGCGTGCAGAAACGCCACCGGGACGAAAGGCGGGTTATTCACAGTGATTATCTCGTTGACCGGGTCACTCACCAGCCCGGTCTCATCCAGAACGATCAGTTTTGCATAGTAAGAACCGGCAGCCGTGTACGTGTGTGTAACGGTGCCCGGTACCGGAGAATCATACCATCCGCCATCACCGAAGAGCACACCGTAACGAACGATATTCCCATCATCAGTCGCTCCGACGGTCAGGGTCACCGTCAACGGCGCTGGACCTTCGGTCACATCGGCTGAAATGATTCCCACCGGGGCCGTGCTGCCAGGGGCGGCGGGTATCTGGTTGGAAAGACCGCTTTCTCTCAACGATTGGTCGGTAGCGGTAACGGCGTAATAGTAGGTAGTGCCGTTGACCGCGGTGAAATCCTTGTGTTTGCTTTCGACCAGGGCGGAAGCTAGAGGGATGCCGGGGGTAACGATGGGTGATTCGCTCCGGTATACGAAGTACCCGGCCATGTCCGGTTCCCGGGAGTCCTGCCACTCCAGGTAGACCACGCCGTTTCCAGAGGCTGCTACCAACCCCTGCGGAGCCCCGGGGGGCAGCTCGTCCAGGCCATTGTAAATGGTGAAGAGACCGTCGGAGATATCTTCGGTGGTATCTTCCCCGTCACTGGCCACCAGTTTTAAACGGTAGGTGTCAAGTTCGGGGAACGGCACGGTATTCAAAAGATAGGTCCCGTCATTGGCCTCGCCGGTGGCAATGGTCGTCCAGGAGAGCCCGCCGGTGAGACTGATGGAAATGTCGAGCGTTACCGTGTCGTCATCGGCATCGGTGGCCGTCCAGGTGACCTCCCGCCAGAAACTCCATACCTCGCCGCCGTTCGGCTCTATGAGATTCACTTCGGGAGCGGAATTGGTGTCGGTATTGTTAATGGTGAAATCAGCGTCCGACTCGTCTTCCCGGTTTATGTTGCCGTCGAAAGCCACCACTTTCAACCGGTAGGTGGAGCCGTCCAGGATTGTGGTGGTGGCCCAAGGATAGACTCCGTCATTAGCCTTGTCCGAAACGATAAGCCGCCAGTTGCCGTCGGGCCCCAGGCGATAATAGATGGAAATGATCAGCGGATCGTCATCAGCATCGGTGGCCGTCCAGGTAACATTCTGTATCCCGGCCCAGGTTTCCCCTCCATTTGGCGCGGTGACGGTCACCTGCGGCAACTGGTTGCCGTTGGTTATGGTGAGGTCCGACGATGACTGGTCGGAGGAGGAAAAATTCCCGTCGTAAGCCAGGACCCGCATCCGGTAGGTCCCGCCGTT
>CAYSPT010000143.1:0-5497 GCA_964432985.1 uncultured bacterium | reverse complement strand
ACCTGGATAATGTTCTCAATACCGATAACTCGAAGCTGGTTAAAACAGCTGTAAAGAAAGCTATCAAGAAGATTAAGAGATGATACAAAGAGGCTAAACTACCCTGGACCGCCCCTGTATATCGAAAACTCTGCTGGAGGTTTTCAGACAGTTTTTAAGTGGAGAGTATGGCAGCGATTCAGGTTAGATAAATCTCTCTTCACGTAGATGAAGCGGCGGGACAAAGGGGAGAGCCGCGTACTACATATCGTTTGATGAATCCAGCAGGATACTGCCGGGCTTTCTTCGAGCAGGTTTCTGCGGTGTTAGTCGGCCCGCTCCGCTAAACTGACCGTCCCTGGCGGCTCCGATGATACTGCCGGTAATTCCTCCGAGAAAGGTGCCGGCGAGAATGGTCGCCAGACCGCCCAAAGCTACGGGTGGGAAAAACGCCATGGCGCCCAGGGCTACCAGGAATCCGCCGGCCACACCCAGGTCGTGCCCGGCAATGACCGATCTGGTTCTCTGGATGTTGTGCGTCTTGTCCAGCATGTTACACAGCGGAATGGAAATGAGACCGGCGATGGCACCCGGTACGAATCCGAGGGTGAGCGCGCCGACCAGAAAAACGCCCAACGGTATGTTGTCACGAAACAGCTTGTACTTTTCAGCCCGGGCCATATCGGGCATCAAGGTTGCCACCAGGAAGAAAACGAGCGCTGTCGCCAGTATCCGCGAAGAGAATCGATAAGTCATGAATTGGTGCCTCATTTACATAGTTTTACCAATAGTAGAACGTAAATGGAATAAAAGTTACATTTCGTCATTCTTCGGTCACGGTTGTTGTGAAGCGTTGTCCGTTTCGGAGAAGTTCCATCAGTACGGGTTGGTGGTCGAATGTATACCCAATAGAGTGCTCCAATTCCCAAAACAATCCCGTAGGGGTGGTCGTATCGTGTCCGGCGCCGACGAGAAGATCACCAGGCCTTATGCCGGCCTGGTACGCTCTACTGTCCTCCTGGACTTCCGCTACGTAAAGACCTTTCTCCCCGGCAAAACCATGCAGGATTAGAAACGCTTCGTCTGGCTGCCACAGGGTGATTCCGCAGGTAAGACTTCTGCATCTAAGACTCTCTTCATGACCCAGTAAATGTATTTTGGGCCACCGTGTACAATAATGATAAATAGTAAGAAGCTCTGGCGTAATCTCCAGAACCTGGAAGGAATCATGGTAAGCATTCCCTCTTATCAATTCGTCGGTTACTTCACGGACCGTTGCGCCAAAGACACCGCATCCTTCTTTGATTTCGCAGGTTATTCCATTACAATTGATACGGGCGACCGGCTCTCCTTCTTCTTCCAGGTAGCCCAGATACTTAACATTTGCCTCGACTATGGGAGCATGAATAGTGCGGGTTATCGACTTACCCTTGATCTTCCGGGGCTCGTCCTCGATGTCAAACACGCCCTTGCACTTTACAAACTCCGGTATCTCAGCCGGCACTGTCAGGTGAATCGTCTTTTGACCGGGATCGGTCTGATTTGTTTCATCTACGGCCACATAGGACGTGTATCTGGACATAAGATTGTACTTCAGGCACAGGCCGGTGATCTGCTCCCGCAATTCTTTCGTTCCGCTGTGGTGCATCAAGGCCATCAGTTCGTTTACCTTCATCCGGGCCCACATGACGGGCAGCCAGGCATTGGCTTTCTCCTTTTTGGGAAACGTTACCGGGAGGTTGATTGTGTGCGGTCTCCCGGCCAGACGGCCGGATACCGTCACCGTGCCTGCACCGCTGGAGCCGTACCGGCCGATCAAGACCAGTGCTTGAGACGAGAACAGGTCAGGAATCTTTAGCGGATAGACGCTTTCGGTGTCCAGGCCATTGAAGTCAGTGGTGATATCCGTGAAACAGGGTTTATGAATCCGTCCCATAAACCTTGCCACCGTGTCGTCCAGATCACCATCGGGCCGGAGATAGTCTGCCGCCCCGTGTCCTGCCGTGGCCATGCGTTCAATAAGGTCGCGGTTGGGTGAACTTCCCACCCCGATGGTGAATAACCGGGCTTCACCGAAGGTATCCTCGATTGTCGCCAGGATTTCCGCTTCGTTGGTAATGAATCCGTCGGTGAGAAAGCATACCGTCCTGCGGCGCCCGGGATCGTGTGGGAGATCAAGAGCCTCTCGTATCTTTTTGACCCACCGGGTTTTGCTGGTGCTCATAAGCTGGTCGATATACTCAAGCCCCTGCTTGATGTTTGCCCTGGTGTTCGTAAGCGGAGTTGTTGCATTCCTGGAGGCAACCTGCGAAAAATTGACGATCTGAAAAGTGTCGCCGGGATTGATCTCTTTGAGCACCTGGCGCACAAAATCTTTGGCCGTATCCAGGGGTGCGCCCAGCATGGAACCGGAACAATCCAGTATGAACATCATTTCTTTCGGCACAGTACTGGATTTCGGTGTAACAATGGCTTGCGGCAGAACGCTGCCTTCAGGCAGAACGCTGCCTTCAGGCAGAACACCACTTTGCGGTTTGAGTTCGCGATTTTCTATGACTCCGATATCGGAAAGGCCGGACCCGGGTTGCAGCATCAGCATGAAATAGCCGCCGTGCTTGCTGCGATGCGTCAGCAGGATCGGTTCGGGTTTATCGTCCGTCATCCGGTAGTTCAGGATAATATCTTTGTTTGCGCGCCGATCGTGTTTTTGCAGCGTGATGGTTGTCTTTGAACTTCCGGCGGCGGAATGGATATCCAGTTTATGGGACGGAGAATTGATGCCGTGGATCGGTGCGACGGTGTTCTGCTTCCAGGTCAAGGCGATGTCGTGCCATGGCTTCTCGTTGCCACGGAAATAAGGGATCTCGAATTGTTCTCGGGAACTACCCGGATCAAAGTGCAGCGTGATGCCGATTCTATCGCCGGAACCCTGGGGTATGCTCCGGGGTCCGATCGTGGTGGGAAACACGAAGGTGTATCTGCCATGATCATAGTTCACCATATCCACACAGTAATTCTTGAGGCGGATCGTGTCACCGGGCAGGATATTGCTCATCAAGTGGGTGAATATGTTCAGCCGCTTCTGCTCCAACAGGCCGGCCGTCTTGCCGACCGCCATAGCCCGTTGGTAGATTTTCCGGGCTTCTTTCCGTTTCTTGACAGCACCCTTGATGGTCCGGCTGCCGATTTCCATGGTCATCCGGTGAACGGCTGCCCGGTGTGGGAGCGGAAATACATAGGACGTCTCGAGGTTATTCTTGTAAGGATTTTTAAAGGTCTGGGTGATCCTTGATCTGCTGATCAATCCGTTGCCGGAAACATCAATATCGATGTGCTTGAGCGGATACTCCAGACTTTGGGTGAGTAATCGTATCTCCTCCTTTCCCGAATCTCCTTCCGGATGTTGAACAAGGACTATTATCCTGTCGTAATCGCTTCGTAATCTCGAGTCCACATAGTCGACTTCACCTTCGAACCTGTCTGCGGGATCCCAGCTGGAGGACAGTCCGAAATCGTCGCCTTCGTCGATTTCATCAGCGTCGCCGAATGCTTCGTCATAACCGGTGTCGTCTTCCTTCCCCCAATTATCAAAAACCTCGTCGCCAAAGCCCCAGTCGCTATAATCATCCTCGGCTTCCCCGGTCAGTTCCTCGGCCAGGGCACGCATACCGCCGCCGGTCAGCATGAATATGGCTATCAGGATGATGACAATTCTGCTGATTACAGTGCTGTTTTTCAACTTATTGGAATTTCCTTTTCCGACAAACCAGGCCCCGGGGCTCTCTGAGCCTCCGCCCTACCTTCCGCGTCTCAAAGTGTGACACCGGTCTCCTTGTTGTGTATCAAATCGGTACAATTGCCGGTCGGCACCCCTATCACCAACCTAATGATACCCCTATGTCGCGGCTACCGGCAACCAAAAATGGCGCCATACATGGGGAAAACGGGCATTGGGGGATACAATGGGACCGGGAGTGAGAGGGTGTGTGTTATTCAGAAAAGATCAGTAGATTGATCACAGGACTTGAAGCGTTAAACATCATATAGTGAATTCAATTCTACTGAGGGAACCCTGGATTGTAGAGGCTTTTTATCGCTTCTGCTGGGCGGCAGCGAGGCGTTTTTTAGCGATCTCCATGTTGGTGCGGGCCGCGTGCAGCTCGGGTTTTAGCCGCAGTGCCTCCCGGTAATGCTCGATTGCCTCACGGTAACGCTTCATCATGGTCATGGCGTTGCCCAGGTTGTTGTGAGCGTCGGCAAACCCCGGATCGGACTGCAAGGCCGCCGTGAAATGGACAGCGGCTTCCTCGACGTTCCCCTGCTGTGCCAAAATGGTTCCGAGGCAATTGTGAGCCGCCGCAAAGGCGGGATCCATCTCAAGCGCTTTGCGATACTGCCGGACGGCTTCTTCCACCCGCCCCTGGCCGGCCAGAAATATCCCCCAGTTATTGCAGGCTTCGGCAAAATCCGGTTTCAATCTCATTGCCTCGGCGTAATGCTTCTCCGCTTGATCGGTCTCTCCCAGTGCCGCCAGCGTCAAAGCCAGTCCGTGATGGGCTTCAGCGTACTCTTTGTTTCCCTCCAGTGCTTCCTCATATACTGTAACCGCTTTTTTGTGGCGGCCCTTCCGTGCCAGTGCCAATCCCAGGTTGGTGAGGATTTCCGGGTCGCCGGGCTCCGTTTTCAGGGCCAGGTGGTACTGCCTTACCGCCTTGTCCAGATAATCCAGCATAGCCAAAGCCAAACCCAGATTGTTGCGGACCGAAGCACTTTTTTGCTTTGTTTTCACCGCCTTGTTGTAATGAGGCAATGCCTCTCTCGGACGGTCGAGGGCTACCAGGGCGTTGGCGACATTCTGATGCGCCTTGAGAAACGACGGACGTACCTGCAGAGCTTTCATACTGAACTGAAGCGCTGTTTCGGCGTCGCCAAGGGCCAGGCTGACGTATCCCTTATTGTTCAAGGCTTCGGCGTAACGAGGCTTGAGTGACAGGGATGTCTCAATGTGCGGCATGGCCTCCATGTACCGCTTCGCTCTGGCCAGGGTACGCCCCAGGTTGTTATGGGCACGGTAGTTGCGTGGGTTCTTCTGGAGCACGTCTTGCCACAGGATTTCCTCGTTGCGCCACACCCGGTTTCTCATATATGTTCCAGTACCCAGCACCACAACCAGCGCCACGCACAAAAGAGCACCAAGCCGCCTGCGGGAATCGGGCACCAGACGGAAAACAAGCCAGGGAACGAAGAGAGCATAGGCAACCATCGGCAGGTAGAGACGATGTTCGAACAGCGTATCCGCGATAGGAAAAATACTCGATTCAATTGCCAGAGTGATAAAAAACCACCCTGCCGCCAGAGCAATGAGCGGGTATTTTTTTACCGCCATTACGCTGCCGGAGATTACTGCCGCCAGGAACAGAAGCGCAGCAGGAGTCAGACCGTCAAAGAACCCGGCTTTAAGCGGATACAGCCAGTCAAGGCTCTGACCAACCGGGAAGAGAAGCAGGCGAATGTAGAT
>CAYSPT010000142.1:0-5574 GCA_964432985.1 uncultured bacterium | reverse complement strand
CTAACAAGCGTCTTGATATTTTACCAGATAATTATAGAGCAAGGCAATGTTCCTTAAGTATGTTTTGCGGTTGACATTTCTATCCTCTATTCTGCCGGTGCAGATGGTTAGCGCAGGTAGATTTTCAGTGTAAAGAGAAGGTATAATACAACCAACAGCATTTGCTGATTTGAGAGGTACACTGGTTATGGCATCATATGTTTTTGGTCCCGTTCCGTCACGGCGCCTGGGACGATCGCTGGGAGTCGATCTCGTCCCTTTGAAAACCTGTTCCTATGACTGTATCTATTGCCAGTTGTCCGCTACGACCCGTAAGACTGTGGAACGGAAAGAATGGGTGCCGGTGGCTGCGGTCCTCAAGCAGGTCGAAGACCGGCTCTCCACCCGGCCGGATTACATTACCCTGTCCGGTTCCGGCGAACCGACGCTTCATTCCCATTTGGACATCATTATTGCCGGTATCAAACAGTTGACCGCCACACCGGTGGCGGTTCTTACGAACGGGTCTCTGCTCTGGAAACCGGAGGTCAGGAAGGCACTTATCGAGGCAGATCTGGTGGTCCCTTCTCTTGATGCTCCGTCGGATGATGTTTTTCAACGTATAAACCGGCCTCACCCCGGGCTGTCGTTCGAAAAAATTATGACCGGGCTCGAGTTGTTCAGACAAGAGTATGGAGGAAGAATTTTTCTGGAAATACTGCTGGTCGCCGGTGTAAATTCAGATCCCGACCAGGTTGAAAACCTGGCCGAATGCGCGCGCCGGATCAACCCGGACAGGGTGCAGTTGAATACCGTGGTGCGTCCGCCGTTGGAGAAGAATGCTTCGGCGGTACCCCGGCAAGATATGATCCGTCTGGCCGGAATATTCGATGGGACAGCGGAAGTGATTGCCGGGTACACCGGCGTACCGGTGGGCGACATGGGAATTACCGCGGAGCATGTCCTGGACCTTCTCCGACGTCGCCCATGCACAGTGGATGATCTGGTATCGGGCCTGAAGGCCCATCCCAACGAGGTGCTCAAGTACGTGGTAATCCTCATGAACGAAGGGCGCATCGTCTCCGGCAGCCAGGACGGCCACGAGTATTTTCAAGCTACGACCTGATGGCTTCCGGCAGCAACTAAGCTTGTGAAACAAACGGAGCAGGTTTTTACCTGCGTTGGTGTACTTTGAGAGTCCGCAGTCGGTTGAGGGCCGCCGCCAGCTCAGAACGCCTGAAAAGGGCATATTCCCCGATAGGATATGAAGACAGGATATCGAGACCGTGGGCGTAAATATCACCCATAACCAGGTCCATGAGCTCGGATACACTTCGTTTTCCGTCTATGTACCGCTTCCTGGCATAAAGAAGTGCATCGGCCAGGGCGCGGGTCTGGCTGGTGTCAACAAGTTGTTCCACGGCTGATATGTCGATGGTCTCGGTTCCGAAATTGATTGTTTTTAAGCCCCTGGTTTTGACTTTTGCTTCGTGTTTCCCTTTCCTGGGGTCAATGCTGCGCGGATCCGGTATGCGGGGAATAATAGAGCCAAAAGAGCCCTTCGCTTCGCTGAGACGCTCGGAGCTGAATCTATCGGCGATGATTCGAGCCTGCGCGGTTACATCGCGAGGTTCATATTCTTCCATGGCGATCACGGTGTCGGCGACGTCGAAATAATCACCGCTGCCGCCGATGACCAGTATGGTTGATACTCCCTGTTCCTGGTATATCTGCTTGACCCGGTCGATGAAGGGAGTGATTGGCTCCTTCGCTTTTGCTACCAGCTCCTGCATCCGGTGATCTCTGATCATGAAGTTCGTGGCGGCGGTGTCTTCATCGATCAGAAGGACTCTGGCGCCCACTTCCAATGCTTCCACAATATTGGCGGCCTGAGATGTGGAACCTGAAGCGTTGTCGGAGCTGAAATGATACGTGTCGCGGCCGAAAGGGAGATCGTTGATAAACGCCGATATATCCACCCCTTCAACTCTCCGTCCGTCTTCAGCGCGGATTTTGACGGTGGCCGGATTACTGACCACAAACTCCCGTCCGTCACCAGGCTTGTGGTTGTATACACCTCTCTGAAGCGCTTCAAGCACCGTAGATTTGCCGTGAAATCCACCCCCAGCGATCAAGGTTACCCCACGGGGAATTCCCATACCGGTAATTCGTCCGGTGTTGGGAAGATCTATTTCCACTGACAGGGATGGCGGTACTGAAAGGGGAACGACGTGTCCCTCGGTCAGTGGACGGTCGTCTATGCCGGAGCAGCGCGGAAGAACGCTTCCCTGGCTGATGAATGCAACCAACCCGAACTTGTCCAGTTCATGGCGCAGATGATCTGCGTCCTCGTTGACCATGATGTACCGCTCGATCATTTCCCGGTCATTGCTGCCGTACCGTAGAGCCCGGCTGACAAGCCCGGGCAGATCGTCACACAGCATCCCGGCGGCAACGCGACCAAGCACACGACGGCCGGCGGCGGGCAGCCCGACCCGGAATCGTGCTTCAACACGGCCTTCAGTGACGATAACTGCAGTCCGCTTGAGAACTTCCTGTCCTGGACAGTCAATCTCCAACAGTCCGCTTTTCCCGCTTCCCCGCCTGCCGGAAAGAGACTTGACGGCAGTGGAAAACTCTTCTGCCAGATAGCTGGCCAGGGCGGTGCTCCTGGCACTTGAGGAGAAAGTGTGCGGCGGATAACCGGCTGTATCAGGTTCCACCTGAACCCTGACCCTGCTAGGAGCGGCGAACGGATCACCCTGAACGTGGTCGATGAAAAGCACAAATCCTTCAAAAGAGTAGTGCCCGCGGATACTTTTATAGGCTTTGTAACCGGAACCGTCGATGGAAATCAGCTTTGCTCTCAAATCATCTCTGTTCATAATGTGAGGCATTCTGCCTTCTTTCAAAAGGAATGTCAAGTCAGCCCAGAAGGAATGTCAAGTCAGCCCAGAAGTAATTTCAAGTCAGCCCAAAAGTAATGGTCAAGCCAGCCGTTTTGGTTCTCACTTATTACCTTGTTTGGAAATGCAATTGATATATCATAAAACATCATGTTACAATTGTAGATTATATTCTACCGTATATTGATATGATATCAGGCATTATGTGCTATGGGATGGATGTAAGACCCATGAATTTTCGCGTGTTTCCCGTACTTTTGTTCATAGCGGCATTGCTTGTCCAGGGGGCAGCGGGAGTTTTGGCCGGTTCTCTTCCTCCCTGCGGACGGGTAGCGAGTCTCAGCGGGGAGCAGGTGGAGTACAAACCCCGTGGCGGCGCTTTCTGGACCGGACTCAAAATTTTCCAGGAACTGCATCATGGTGAAGCAGTCCGTACGGGAGTTTCATCACGGGTGGAGCTGGCTCTCATTCAGGGAATCACCGTCAGGATGGAAACCGGTTCCGTTATCGAGATATTCCCGGCTGAAAAGGAGATGCGGTCACGGGTCACCCGGGTCAGGGTTCCTGCCGGGTCACTGTGGTTTCAGGTAAAACCGCTTCCCAAAGGAGTCTCTTTTGTCGTCGATACCCCCGAGGTGTCCGTGGGAGTCCGTGGTACAGTCTTCGTTGTATCGCGGACGGAATCATCCGGAACTACGGTCACAGTGCTTAAAGGGGCAGTGATGGTATGGGACCGTGTAAAACGCCGGTCAAAACTGCTTCGTGAAGGCTATGAGGTCGTTCATCCTCCCGGAGGAGAAAAAGCAGCGGCCCGGAAATTCGTGATCGGGGTACGTGAAATCAGATGGCGCGATGATGTATGGTCGGCCGGGGACGCGTTGCTTACCCGTGCGGCAGAGCAGGAATGGTTCCAAAAATTTCACGGACGAGAACCGTCTCCACGGCTGGAACTTTCGCCATACGGACTTTTACACAGCAACTTTCATTATGCACCTGGAATTCCTGGCGCTTCTGACCAGGAACTTTATGGCCACATGCGGATGATAGAGGATTCCTACTTGTTCCTCAAGGAAGAGGCAGATGAAATGGAAGACCGGTTCGATGGATTTATCGAAGATCAGGAGGAGAGCCTGAGGGGAATTGAAATTTCCGATTAGGCTAATCGACAATTAGGCTAATTTCCGATTAGGTTAATGCCAGGTCTGAGTGAAATTTACGATTAGATATGAGTGATACGATAACGATGGCTGCGCAGGACATAAATAAGCTGACTCAAAAGCAGGCGATACTCATCGTTGATGACGAGATGCTCATCCGGCGAATGTGCCGCTCGGTGTTCGAGCAGGAAGGGTTTGAAGTAATTGAAGCTTCAACGGGAGAAGAGGCCCTGGAAATAATCAAAGCTAGACCGGTGTGCCTGGTGCTTGCCGATGTGGTCATGCCGGGGATTTCAGGGCTGGAATTGCTCAAGAAAATAAAATCGTTCAATCCCGAAATCGAAATCATAATCATGACCGGATTTTCCACGGTTGAAACCGCGGTGGAAGCGTTGAAAGACGGTGCTGCCGATTTTCTTACCAAGCCCTTCGACAGCATTTCAATTCTCAAAAAGAGCGTTGCGAAAGTATTGGAAAAGCAGGCTCTGTCCAAACTGACACAAGACCTTACCGAAAATCTCCGCAAGAAAAATGAAACCATGTCCTGGTTGTTTTCCGTTACCTCCAGGATCGGTGAAATTCGCAACCACAACCAGTTGATCGACTTTGTGTGTCAGACGTTGATGGAAGCGGTCCCCGTATCCGGTCTGGCCATCTGCGTTTTGAATGAGAGACTTCACAAAACATGTCATCTGGTGTTCCGCGGTGGAGAGGCTGAAAAAGACCGGTGGCATGATCACCTGCTGAACCGGGTTACCGGTTTTACTCCTGACAGCAACCAGGTCGATGATGTGGAAGTCTTTATCGTCGGAATCCAATCGGAAGAGACGTTTGCTCCCGGCGGTGATGAGATGCTGATAGAACTCGAGAAGATACGGGAGTATACGGGCACGGTGTTTCTTCTTGCTCCTCAGGGGCACGTCTACACCGGCGATGATAAAAACCTGGTCAATTCTATTTGTTCCCAGTTTAACATGGCATGTGAACGTCTCCGGCTCAGGTATGCCGAAGAGCGTGCCAGAATAGGCCGCATTATCGAAGTGCTGGCTGACGGCGTAATCGTAATGGATGAAAAATTCCGGCCCAGCCTGGCCAATGGCGCCGCGCTGCAGATGTTCGGTCTGAAATCTCTGGACGACATGCAAAACGATCCACGTCTCGGAGTAATCTTCAGTAAGATCAAGGCTGGCGGGCAGAAGGTCCGTCATTTCAACGTGGCGGTTTTGAAGCCCGAGCGGACGAATCTGGCGCTTGACTCTGCACCGGTGTTTGATTCACAGGGAAAGGTGACCGGACATGTGGTGTCCATTGCCAATGTGACCGATGTGAAGAACGAGGGTCGCCGCCGCCTGGAGTTCGTATCGGTTATTTCCAATAAGCTGCCTACGGTGACGGAGGAGATAATTCAGGCCCTGAAAGAACAGGACGGTCTCCTGAGCCGTGACGTGGAGAAACCGCTGCAGGAAATGCAGCGTCAGAGCCGGCGATTATGGAGCTTTTCGCTCATCGAAGCCGGTCCCCTGCGACTGGAT
>CAYSPT010000141.1:0-5828 GCA_964432985.1 uncultured bacterium | reverse complement strand
GACGACCCGGGCAGTATGGCGGCCATACGACACTGGACGCTTCTTAAAAAGGCCGAGTTTCAGGCCGCGGAAAAACTCATTCGGCGGCACAGGGAATTCAAGTCCATCGGTTGGGTGCATTTCGTTGATAAGATGATCGCTCATATGCGCTGCGAGCAGGCCCGGACCTGGTACAAAATCGCCTGCAAAAAGTGCAGATCATATGAGGTGGAGCTTGATGACCATTTTGTACAGCCGCCGTTACCGTATCAAACGGACTTTTCGGCAGCAGGTGCAGAAACTGCGGTTCCCACGCTGGAAAAGGTGAAGGAAGCCCTGGAAAATAAAACACTGGAAAACAATAATTTCCGCACCACTTGTGTCAATGATGTCTGTCCCGGTTGTCCCTGTCCGGATGGTGAGTTCCTGGTGGAATTGAACCGGTTGCACGAGCAGATAACAACCGCTCACAACCGGCACCGGAACTATCTGTCCGCCGGTGACGAGGAAGCGGCTGAAGTCTATTACCGGACGCGGATTCAGCCGTTGATGGAACGGTTTCACCGCTTGATCGGCGATTCGAAATGAGCACGGGGAAAATCGCGTTGATCATCCTGTCATTGATCTATGTTGTATCTCCCTTTGATCTCATTCCCGAATCCCTGTTCGGTCCCGGTGGACTCCCGGACGATCTGGTCGTGCTCGGTTTCATGGTTTACATGATCCTGACCGGCCGCTCACCACTGCCGTTTCTGAAATTTTTCAAGAAGCAGGAAGCGTCACGCGGGACCGGGAGTACCGACCGCCGTACTGGACCGGAAAACGGGTTTTCCAGGTCCTCCGCGGATTCCTACGGAGGGCAGACATCTTCTCAAAAAGATCCGTATCAAATCCTGGAATTACCTCCCGACGCCACCTTCGAAACGATTAAAAAAACGTACAGGGAGAAGGCGGCACAATATCATCCGGACAAAGTGTCACACCTGGGAAAGGAATTCCAGGAGATAGCGCACCGGAAATTTGTCGATATACAATGGGCATACGATGAGTTGAAATTGCAGCATGACCAGGAAAAATAAAAAAAACTTGACATGGATTAATTTCTTCTTGCCAACATCCTCTTTGCATGGTATAGTACATGGCTCGTAGTTAGAAAGTAGTAGTAAGTAGGTCGCTAGAAGGTATTATTTAAACAAGCACAACTGAGCTTTGTAGCCAGTATCCAGCATTTAACTCCATACTTCACTTTGTGTAAAGTGTATCTATATCTGATGTATTATTTTAACGAAATTTTAGGAGGTTTACTATCATGAGTCTTTACGAAACAGTCGGCAAGCAGTTCAACAAGGCGGCTGACCTGATGCATCTCGGACCAGACATCCGCAAAATTCTGGCCAAAACCCAGAACGAAATCGTCATTAATTTCCCGGCGGTTATGGATGACGGGCGAGTCGAGATGTTCACCGGGTACCGCGTGCAGCACAACAATGTACTGGGGCCCTACAAGGGCGGCTTGAGGTTCCACCCGGCGGTGGACATCGACGAGGTCCGCTCTCTGGCAACCTGGATGACCTGGAAAAGCGCCATCATGGACATCCCCTTCGGCGGGGGCAAGGGCGGCATCCAGATCGCACCCTGGAGGTATTCTGAGAAAGAACTGATGCGGATCACCCGCCGGTTCACCTCGGCTCTGAGCAACAACATCGGGCCGGAGTATGACATCCCGGCGCCTGATGTAAACACCAACGCTCAGATCATGGCCTGGATACTTGACACCTACTTGATGACCATGCCTGCCCGCGAGCGGAACGCCAACTACCACGTTATCACCGGCAAGCCCCTGGCTTCCGGCGGCAGCATCGGCCGTGATAAGGCTACAGGGCAGGGTGTTGTGTACTGTATCGAGAAATGGGCCGAAGATAAGAATGTCGATCTGAGCAAGGTCACCTACTTCGTGCAGGGATTCGGCAATGTCGGTTCCTGGACAGCCAAGCTGCTGAAGCCTTTCGGCTCCACTCTGCTGGCGGCGGAGGACCACACCGGTTCCATTCGCAACCTGGACGGAATCGACGCCGACGACCTGGCTGCCTACGTGGAGAAGAACGGCGGTGTGAAGGGATATTCGAAAGCTGAAGTCATCGATCACGAGACCTTCATGAAGACCAAAGCCGACATCTTTGTCCCGGCGGCCCTGGAAAACCAGATCACAGCCGAGACGGTGAACTGGCTCGATGTCAAGCTGGTGGCCGAGGGCGCCAACGGTCCCACCGACTTGGACGGTGACCGGGTGCTGATGGAGAAGGGCATCGATATGATTCCCGACATCCTCTGCAACGCCGGCGGCGTGTGCGTGAGCTACTTCGAGTGGCTGCAGAACAAGCGCAGCGAGTTCTGGGAGCTGGAAGAAGTGGATACCAAACTGCACACCAAGATGGTCAACGCATACGACCGCGTGCGGGAAACCGCCAAAGAGTTCAGCTCCGACTGGCGTACTGCCGCCTACATCGTGGCTCTGCGCCGTATTGCCCAGACCTACAACCTGCGCGGTATATTTCCTTGAGCGCATCTTTCCCTGATCAGTAGTCTTCAGGAAAGTTATTGTTGTTTCGATAAGCCGGTTTTCGCGGTTCATCCGCGAAACCGGCTTTATTTTCACCGGGATCTTTTACGTATTTTCCTGCTATGACTGCAGATGCACTTGAATCTGCTGAGCCAAAAAGTATATAACGACAGGTGAAACTTTCTACCGTTTTTTGTTTAGACAATGTGAACCGCATTGCATTTCAATTGAAGAGGT
Source organism: uncultured bacterium (assembly GCA_964432985.1). Classification (GTDB taxonomy): domain Bacteria; phylum Muiribacteriota; class CAYSPT01; order CAYSPT01; family CAYSPT01; genus CAYSPT01. The sequence goes on along the minus strand of CAYSPT010000141.1, from coordinate 3,052 downwards.
GATCGAATCATGCCCAAGAATGCTAAAGATTTTTACAGACACCCGGAGGTAATCAAGCGGATGCTGGAGTACTGCGGGGTACCCGACTGGATAACGGCCCGGGCGGATATCGGGTATCCGGCCAATCACGGCCCCCTGAGAAAATCCTATAACCTGCGGAACCTGGGAAAGCTGATGAGCACCATGTACCTGGTTGAGTACGGGGTGAGGGTGCCCACTGCTCAGAAGTTCCGGGCTAAGGAAACCTGGCAGCTCGGCCAGATACTGGACAAGCGTGCCGATGTCTTCAGAGCGGTCCACGACGAAGATAACCTGATTTGCGTCATGGACGTAGAGCGGGTGTCCCACCATTTTCCGGGTGACAATTACCTGGATATGACCAGGGCCTTCTGGTGCCTGGAGCCGTTTCACCAGGCGTTGATGAGTGTCTTCAGAGACTTTGGATTTTCTCCACTGGTCATTGCTACCGGGCAGGGATACCACTATGGTTTCCGGGTTCCGAAGAGCGAGTACGCCTTCGAGCTTATGCAGAGCATCGGTTTCGTCACCACGAGCGAGCGGCGGCTCAATTTATACAAGCGCTACGGTTCCAAACGCCGCCGGTTCGTGCAGGACAGCGAGGCCTGGGCTTACGATGGCTGGGGAAAACTAGCCGAGTTCATTTCCAATGAAGCCATGTGGCGCGCACGGCGGTTCACTAACAAGCTGCCCGTGGTCATTGGCGACCAGTATGCCGGAACCAGGCACGGGGATGTTATCTCCGTGGACCTGAGCGCCTTCGGATTCCCTTTGCACATGCGTGACGTCCGGCTGCCCTTCTCCCTTCACCAGAAGCACAAGGTCAATCCCGCCAAGGTGGGGCATGAGATAGCCAGAAACACGCCGTACAACATCGCCGTACCCCGGTTCACGCCGTGCAACAATCACGAACTTTCCCTGGACGATCTTTTCAACAACCGGCGCAACTACCACAACACCGCCCAGTATGCGGGGTCCGTCACCACCGATTTGCCGGTGATGTCGTGGGGAGTCGAGCGGATGATAAAAGCCTACAAACGAAGCGACGTCTACAATGCCCACCGGTACTTCGACCAGGGGATGGAGCAGTTCATCGGTAGTGACTACAAGAAGCACTTCCAGTTCAACGAGAGTTTCCGCGGGCTGCCGTACCATGTCAAGGACGCGTTATGGCATCCGACCAAAAACGGAAATCATCTGCTCAAACCGGATGTTATCCGAAACGTCACCCTGGCGATGCTTAAGAAGAATTGGCACCCGGCTGACATCGTGGCCCTGCTGGCGGGGAAGATGGATTATTTCGGACTGGATGTGGACCTGCGGAAGCACTGTCCCATCAAGTGGATGACCGGCTGGGTAAGGCCGTTCTACGTTCAGACGGTGACCGGTACCATGGACTGGCATGTGACGGTAGACAAATACAAGCGGTATTGACCTGAAAGTTGTTGACTATCAATGGACATTTCTGATTATTACCGCAGCGTTTTTCCGAAGCTTCGAAACTCGTTCGATTACTGCAACTGGGTGCTGGGATACGGTGAGGAGCTGATCAGGTACGGGTGGGACCCGAACAAACTGCTGGTGACGGCGGAACCCGTCAGTCAGCTTGAAAAGATGACCGTGGACTGGAACCTGGAAGTCTACCTTCCCATCTTCGGGTACCGGGGACAGAGCGTACTGTTTGCCAAGGATGCCGAGATCTTCCTGGCCGACCCCTACAACCTTTATTTCAACCTGGGGTCCCAGCTTCACTATTTCAGAAAGCACATCTTCCCGGTCATCATGTACGAGACCGGAATGCTTCAGCGGCATGGGCTTCCGCACATGATCGACCTGACACCTTCGGGATGGCACGTCAATTTCAAAATTCTCCGGGGAACGAAAGCGTTCAAGATGGTGTCTGATATCGGGTATCTGGAAAACGATTTGATCAAAGCCTATCTCTATTGCGACCCGTATGATATCAAACGTAATCCTCCCCCCGGTCTGGACGCCGGGCTGGTCTTCAGCGGCGTGGGGCGTCTCAAGGAGTTCATGGCTCTCAAGTCAAAGATGAACGCCGATCAACACCACGATATGCCCATCACCATAAGTGATTCGGCTGAAAAATGTGTCAACGAGGACATCACCGATACCGGCGATCCCGGGTACATGCGCATCATGCGTGCCCCCTTCGGGCTGCACAAGAAACGACGGCGCTTCTTCCCGGGAAGTGAATCGCACCAGGACGTCATCATGCGGATTTACCCGGGCCGAGAATCCCCGGATGAGGATATCTTCATAGATGATCTGGAGCATCTGCTGAGCTGTATGTGGGACAAGGAAAAAGCGGTGGACCACGCTCAGCACTTCACCGGTCACATCCCCATAGCTGACGATATATCCATGGGCAGCCTGGTCATGGAGTACCGGGAATCGGACCTGTACGAGTATCACCGGGGATTCGACATGGAGCCGGAGCTTCCCCGTGGAACGGCACTGTACCGGGCCATGAATGATGAGCGGTTAAGCGCCAAGACCCGGAACTTCGTCGAGTACCCCTGTCCACGGGCGTTGCAGCCTCGTGCTTTGAAGAAATTCGTCAGGAACCTGATGGACAAAGGGTGGCATCCCAAACACATCGGTTGTTTGATAAACGATTTTTACCACCAGCCGTTCGACTGGAACATCAACTGGTACAAGTACGTGTCGAAAACACGGGGCTTTTTCTGGGCCCGAGTCTACGGGGCGGTGTATCTGTTGGAAGAGGGAAACATCAATCTGTAAGGTCTGGCGGAAGCAAAATGTGAGACGAGAAACCTATAGGAACCTGGCTCTTCTTCTCGTCGGTCTTATTCTGTCCACGACAATGGGAGAGATCGTCGTCCGGGTGGTGGGTACCACGGACAAAGACGGGAACTTCTTTTTCCTGTCCCGCCGGTTCAAGCCGTTCAGGCTCCCGGCCAATTCCACCCGGGAAAAGCTTGCTCATTACCTGACTTCTGATTCAACGTTTATCATGCATGATCCAGTCCTCGGCTGGAAACCCCGTCCC
>CAYSPT010000140.1:0-5906 GCA_964432985.1 uncultured bacterium | reverse complement strand
AAGTTTGCTTTTATAATATAGTTAAAGTATATAGATAACTGATTTTTGTGTAAAGCGGAACAGGATTTGCCATGAAACCTCTGGTCAGCGTACTGATGCCGGTTCACCATTCGGGAAAGTATCTCGAAGATGCCATCACGAGTGTTTTGAACCAGGCATACGGTGATTTCGAACTGATTATCATTGACGACGGTTCGAATGCCGCCTGCAAACAAATGATAGGGAATTATACTGATACGAGGATCAAGGTTCACGTCAACAAAAACAATATCGGGATCTCCAGGGCTTTGAAAAAGGGATTTGACCAGTGTGACGGCCGGTACATCGCGCGGATGGATGCTGACGATATCATGGATCCGAACCGCCTCGAAGAGCAGGTGAAGTACATGGAATCCAACCAGGAGGTCGCAGTCCTCGGCTCATGGATCACCCTGATCGACGACCGGAACAGGATAATCGGAAAGCGACAGTATCCGGTGGAACCCGAAGAGATCAGGCGGAAGATCCTGATAAGGAATCCGGTGGCTCATCCCACCGCCATGGTGAGGAAAGCAATGCTTCCCAAAACGGTATTCGATGATCGGCTGATTACGGCGCAGGACTATGACCTGTGGCTGAGAATCGGCCGGAAGTATGCCCTGGCCAACCTGCCCTTATACCTGTTGAAATACCGCTTGCATGAAGGAGCCATCAAATCAAGGCGGGCAAACAGGACCCATCTGGATACCCTGAATATAAAACTCAGAGCCATATTGTTCTACGGCTACAAACCCGGGCTCCTGGCCGTTTTGTACCTGCTGGGAGAAACGCTGGCCCTGCCACTACCCTCCCGGCTGAAACGGAAGCTGTATCTCAAGATGGTGGCCCAGCAGTGAAAATACTGCATGTTGTCGACGGCCTCGGTACCGGCGGGACCGAGACCATGCTGCTGAACGTGCTGCCGCGGCTCTCGACGGATAACACGGTGGTGTCCCTGACCGGTTTCAACACCACCGGGAAAAAACTGGAAGCTGCCGGAACCAGGGTGTATTACCTGGACCTCAAGAAAAGCGGCCGCAATCTTGTCAGTGCCATCGTCGCTTTCCAGAGAATTGTCACACGGGAGAAGCCCGGCATCATCAACTCCTATATCATTCAATCCAACCTCTTCGCCCGTCTCTTCGGCCGGCTATCAGGATGCAGCCGTATAATCTGCTCGATCCGCAACAGACGGATCGACAAACCGTTCATGGCCCGGCTGGACAGGCTCACCTCCCGGCTGGTCACCCGGTACACGGTCAACTCCCCGGTGATCAAGGACTTCATGCTGGACAAAGGATTCGATGAGGCCAAAATTACCGTTATCCCGAACGGAATCGACGTGGAAGCGTTTCGAACCCGGCAGGTCAGCGAGGAAGATGAGGCCCGGGAAATGAGACAGGCCATGGGGCTGAAGGAAAAATTCTGTTTCGTGACCGTGGCCAGCTTGACCCGCAAGAAGGGGCTCGGATGCCTGTTGTCCGCTATTGCCGGATTCCGGGCCGAGGGTGGGGAGGCGGTGTTCCTCCTGGCCGGTGATGGTCCCGAGAAAGAGCGTCTGCTGTCCCGAGCCCGCAGACTCGGGATCGAACACAGCGTCAGATTCCTGGGGCGGCGGGATGATGTCCCGGCGCTGCTGTCCATGGCCGATGCGTTCGTGCTGCCCAGTGTTCACGAAGGCATGTGCAACGCCTTGCTGGAAGCCATGGCCGCCGGCACACCCATCGTCTGTTCTGATATTCCGGAGAATGAGTGGGTGATAGGAAACGCGGGACTCCTGTCGAAGGCAGGAAACGCCGAATCGCTGTGCGCCTGCTTGAAAAAGGCTTATAGCTCGCCCGAACTCAGGAAACGGCTGGCAGCAGCGGCTTCCCGGCGGGTACAGGAATGGTTTCCCCTGGAAAAGACTGTACGTCTGTACGAAAACCTCTACCGGGAGCAGGTGTGACTCCGGGGAGTTCCGAATTATCTACCATTTATGTGTTTCCTTTATATGTCTTGCTTATATCCGGTATATAATGGTTTTTGCCAACAACGGCGCACTCCTTGCATAAACCGTCCAGTTTGATGACTTGCTTTCTGATGGTGTTTGCCTTCCGGCTGTAATAAACTTTCTCAAAGCTGTTTTCTTTCAAGATATTCCCGAGGATGTATTCTCCCTCAAAATCCGCGGTACAAACCTGTAAATCACCATTGTAGAGAATGGCGCCCTGCCACAAGAATTTGCAGACAAAGCCCTTGGGGCGCACCCCCCTTCGATAGGCCTTGTTTAGAGGGACTATTCTTTTTTGCTGTTCCGGCATGGCATGATAGTATTTCGCCCCGTAGTTGATTATCGCCGTCTTGAACAAGAGCTTCTCCACACCCATGCTCTCGGCCATACTCTGGATCTCAGAAATTTCATGCTCATTGAACGCGGACACGACGCATATGATATAGATCTTCCTGGGGAACTTCCCTTTTGACCTGGCGCGGGCTTCGACCAGGAGCCGTATGTTTGATTTTACTTTCTCAAAATCGCTGCCTATGCGATACTTGAGGTAGCTCTGAGCGGAAGCGCCGTCGAGATCTACACGGAGAATATCCAGGCCTGATTCCACCAGTTCGGGAATGTACCTGTCCAGTATGAGGCCATTGGTGTAGACATCCGTTGTTAAGCCCCTTTTATGCGCGTAATTAACCATTTTGGGAAACTGGGGATTCATGGTCGGGTCTCCCCGGTGTGAAAAATCCAGCCGTTTTACGTGTGAAGGGAGCAGGTCGATGATTCTTTTAAAAGCGTCAAGCGGCATGGTATGCCCTTCAATGGCCTTGTTCCCGACGGGACAGCAGAGGCAGTGGATGTTACATGCGCTCGACGCTTCGATGGAAAGGCTCTTTGCAGGATAAAGGCGCAGGGACGCCTCCGGAGAAAACCTCATTAACTTGTGTGAAAGCCAATATCTGACAGCCCGTGTTGTGAACAAACGCTTTTTTTTGTTTTTTTGGGGAGCTAACGCCATATGTTTGACGAGATCGACCAACCGCGCAGCGTAGCCCCATTCGTGATCGTACCAGGCCACCACCCTGAGGAACGACGGCGGCAGGATGCGTGTGGACAGCGAGTCAATAATGGCCGAATGAGGATTATTGACCGTGTCCCGGCTGACCAGGGGCTCGGCGGAATACTCCAGTATGCCGTAGTAACCTGTCTCGGCGGCGTGTTTTAGGATTTCGTTGACTTCTGCGATATTAACCGGCTTTTCCACCCGGCAGACGATATTCATCAGGGATCCATCCGCTGTGGGGACCCGTATCGTTGATCCCATCAGCTTCCCGTCAAGGCCGGGTACGAGCTGCGACACAACCCGGGCGGCCTTGCTGGCCGAGGGCACGATGTTAAGCGCCGCCGCCCTTCCCCGGCGCAGGTCACCCTTATGACCGGAATCGAGAATTCTCTGGTCCATCGTATAGGCATGAACAGCCGTCATGGTTCCGTATCGCACCGATAACGCCTCATGCAGCACCTTGAGTATCGGAGCGGCACAGTTCGCGCTGCAGGAAGCGCCTGACACGATTCTTTCGCCGTGGTAGTGCTCTTCGTTAACACCGAACAAGAACATGGGGATGGTCCCACGCGTCTCTTTTTTGGGAATTCTTGTTATCAGCACTTTCTTCGCACCGGCGGATAGATGCCTGCGGGCTGAGCGCACCGTCCGCACCCCGCCCGTCGCTTCCACGACAACGTCCACCTTCATCTTGTTCCAGGGCAGACGCCGGAACCTTTTGCTTTTACATACCTGGACTGTTTTCCCGCCGACGACAAGAGCATCATCCGCACAATCCACCTCGCCGGGGAATTTCCCGTGAACAGAATCATATTTCAGAAGATACGCCAATTCTTCTGCTTCAAAACGGTCGTGAACGGCCACGACTTCTATGTCAGGATCATGCGCGCTGAGCCGGAAAAAAGCCCGTCCCACTCTTCCAAATCCGTTAATGGCTACACGAATCATCCTCCGGCACCTCTCTATTCCGGTTTTTCCCTCTTCATTAATTCATTGTACATTGCGAGAAGCTCATTGTTGAGCTTTTTCACATCGAAACGGTCCTCAACGGCGGCCCGCCCGCTTTTTGTTACTTCAGGCCAGATTCCGGGATTGTCGATGAGGTAGAGCAGTTTCCCGGTGATGGCATCCGCATCCCGCTCGGGCACCAGGAATCCCGAGACGCCGTCCTCGATCAATTCCGGAATGCCGCCGTGGCGGGTGCCGATAACGGGCAATCCCATGGCCATGGCTTCCTTCAACGTGTTGACCGGGCCGTCCTGGTTACCGTCGGAGGCCGTGACGCTGGCTGCCAGGCAGATATGTGATCGATCCAATACATGGATGATTTCATCCTGGGTCTTTGCTCCCAGAAGGCGAATTCTGCCTACCATGTTCAACTCGGTAATAAGGCTGCTCAACGCCTGACGCAGACGTCCTTCCCCCACGATATCGAAAGTGATATCCGGCTTGACCCGGGCTGCCTGGGCAAAGCCGCGAATGGAATACTCCAGGCCCTTTTTTTCAACCAGACGCCCGACGTATACGACTTTCGTTCTTCCGTCCGCCGCGGGTTTCCGGTCGGCAAAGGCGAATCGCGAGCAGTCAATCCCCGAAAAATATACCCTGGTTTTTTTTTCTTCACAACCCATCTCGATCAAACGCTGCTTGAAATAGGCGCTGTTGGAAAGGCACTGATCGGCGGCCGCGAACACGTCGTCATAGCAATCGGCGCCATTCTTCCTGACAAATCTGCTTATGTCGTACCCGCGGAACGAAACGACCAGTTTACCCTGAAAGCAGGGGCAGGAGCGGTAAGACAGAAATTCCAGTGCGTTTGTCCCGAACTGACAGTGAATGATGTCATAGGGAGGTTCCCTCCACAAAGGCAAGGTCAGAAACGCGGTTTTGACACTCTCCTTTATTTTTTTGCAGCGGAAAACATTGAAACAGCCGGGGATGAGGGCGGGATTCTTGTAACCGTGGCACAGCAGGATACCAATAAATTTCAGCAACAGAACGAAATAATTACCGGTTATTCTGGGCAGACGGCGGATACGGCCGGCCAAATGGTATTTTGTATAATCGGGATGCGGTTTGGAAATCCCTCTCTTTTTGGGGTGAAGGCGAAAAATATCCACATGGCATCCGGCATCAATCAAACCGGTGACCTGGTTCAGGACAAATGTCTCCGAAAGAACGGGGAAATGATCAACAAAGACAGCAACTCTCATGGTTTCCTCGCAAAGTGGAACTCATTTTGACCGGAGGAGACTATGGCGGTATCCGCGACCCAGGCTTTATAGGCATCACTTACCACTAAGAATCCCTCATCCACAAGTTGGTCAATATGCCTGAGTGTCCTGGTGGATGCCCCGGCGATATTCAGTTCAGGGGTGGTATGGAGCAATTTCTGATACATCCTGTACTCTCTTGATTCCTTATGGTAGCATTTTTGGGAGACCGCCCAGTCCGTGTAATCATAAAAACCATCTATCAGCTTATAGTGTAACAAAACACAGGATACGTCCGCGATTTTGGCACCCGAGATTCGATGTGCCGAGAATTTGGATCGAGTAACGGTTGTGTTATAAAGCCGGAGCAACGAAAATTTAGTCAGCACCGGTTTGGCACCAAACAGTCGCTTGCGTACTCCGCCTTTAAGCCTTTTTATTTCGTTATTACTGATAGTGTTGGAAACATCTTGGGAGAGCTTTCGCTTTTTCGTCAGCGCTTCATCCAGTTCATAACAATCGTATATCTCCATCAATGGTCCGGCGTCTTTGGGCACTGATTTTTTCAATGATCGATTCGCATACATATCCAGCATTTGAGTAGCTACCGCCGTATACTCAAAATGGT
>CAYSPT010000139.1:0-6191 GCA_964432985.1 uncultured bacterium | reverse complement strand
GTGCTCGTCCACGGGAATGGATTCGAGATCAAAACTGAGTACGCCGAAATTTCGGTAGATGAGGGTCAGTTTTCCGATACTGCTGGCGCTCTCAGGCACGTGAGCAACCACCGTTTTACCTTCTCTCCAGGCCATAGGATAGGGAATGGACTCTTCTCTGACTCCCACAACGAGATCCATGTAGTCTCCACAGTGTTCATGGAGATGAAAAAACTCGATAACTGTCATGTTAGTTAGAATAACAATCATCTGCGCCCCGGCCCGCTTCAGCTCCTTTCTGATCTCGTTAAAGGCCAGACGGGGATCGCTTATATGGACTCTCTGCTTCACGTCCTCCGGCAGCCTTTCCCTGCTTGATGCTCCCAACAGCCCGGTGAAACCGATTCTCAAACCGTCATCGAGATCGACGAGGCAATACTGCCTGGAGAGGGGTTTTCGGTCCATGGCATCGTACAGGTTCGCGCAGATAACCGGGACTTCAGTCGCCGAGGTTTTCGAAGCGAAGGCGTCAAATCCCGTTTCCAGGTCGTCAGTCCCCATCAGGGCGCAAGTGTAGCCGAGAAGATCGAGAACGGTGAAATCCATTCTTCCTTCATCCTGGTTGCTGGCCGGTGAAAATCCTGATGAAAGATTGCCGCAGTCAATTGCCATCACATTTCTTCCGCGGTTTTCCAACCACCTGAATAATGTGTTTCGCTGCGGTGTGCTGAAGGTACCCGGTGGTGGCGGAAAATGCCAGCCTCTGGTATTGTTGGAGATAAGAAACGTCATGGGCGCATAGCGCAATGGTTGGGGGGCCGGTGTTACGGCTTCGATACACGCCGGGAAAACGAGCAGAACCACAAACGCTGCCACCGCCAAGCGGGCGGCCATTGCCAAGCGGGTGGCCATTGCCAAGCGGGCGGCCACCGCCAGGAGGAAGGTTCTGGAGATCATTCTGCTCCCTCGCAAAATACTTACTCCTTGCTAAATACTTACCTCCGTGGTGTCACTTGACTCCCGCTTTTTTTTGGCTTTACCGGGACAGGTTGTCGTTCTGTTACGGCCGCTGGTTTTAGAAATATACAGCGCCTGGTCGGCCAGGCGGATGAGTTCGTCTTTGTCGGTACTATGATCCGGGAATGTCGATATCCCCAGGCTGATGGTCACCTTGAGTTCTTCGTCCAGTTCGGGATCCGTATAGGTCGCGTCCGCGACTTCTTTTCGTACCCTTTCAGCAAAGATATACGCTCCTTGCTGATCCGTCTTGGGTAACAGGACAATAAACTCCTCTCCGCCGTATCTTGCCGCCAGGTCAATATCCTCGCGGATGTTGTTCTGTAGTATGTGAGCTGTTTCCGCCAGGACCATGTCGCCGATTTGATGGCCGTATTTGTCATTGAAGTTCTTGAAATGATCGATGTCGGTCATGATGATGGAGAATTTATCATTGTACCTCTGTGACCGTTTGATCTCCTTTATCAGGCGCTCCTGGAAATACCGGTTGCAGAACAACTGGGTTAAGCCGTCGACATTGGCCAGTTCCCTGATACGTTCGAACAGCTTGGCATTGTTGATGGCCATGGCAGCCATGCTGGCCAGGATGTAGAGCAGGCGGGTTTCTTCCTGGCTGACCTGGCCTGATTTAAGCCGGCCGATATTTATGACGCCCAGCAGATCATTACCGTACACGAGCGGCGCGCAGAGAACAGATCTGATGATATCATGCTGAGGTATCGAGGCCAGCTTGTAGTCGTTTTTCATCTCCATGGTAGAGAGGAGTTTACGGGTTTGAGCAACCCATCCGATCACTCCTTCTCCGATAGGGATGGCTACGTTGTTGATTATATCTTCTTCCCCATCCCATCCGAAATAGACTTTCGGTTTGAGGTACCCTCGTTCAAACAGCAGCACCTCGGCCCGTTCAGCGTCCAGCAGCTTGATGATGGCTTTGCTAATATTTTCCAAAACGTGCTGGAGCTCGAGAGCGGCTGACATCTCTTTGGACAGGTTGTAGAACATGGTCACGAAGTTGGAAAGCCTGAATATCTTCTTTTCAGATTTCTTCACCTGGTCCTGGAGCTGTTCCTCGGAGGTAGCCACCTGTGAATGCTTGGCCTGCAGTTTGAGAAAGTCCTCCTTGTATTTGGAAAATCCCTGCTCCTGTGCCTTGAATTTCCGGTCTGCCAGGAAGCCCACCAGTGTCCCGGCAAGCATGTAAGTGGCAAAAACCGCCCAGTGGTCTCCGACGAACTCCATGGATTCAAGATTCTGGTTCAGCGTTATCATGGCAGCGAAAATTCCGGTGGACACCAGGCCCAGGATGAATCCCCACAGTGTTCCCATAAGTGCTCCGGCAGCTGTAATTGGAACGAGAAAGAACAAACCGAGGAAGAAAAATGTCGTTCGTCTCAGATGAGGAAGGCGTTCGGAGTGGATAACCTTCTGGATACCTTGCTCGATCATTTCCTGATCATCTGCGTAATACGCTTCTCCCAGAGCATCGAACCGGGTGACTACGGCATTATCTATTTTGATGTTTTTTAGCTGGAATTGATTGCTGTTCAAATCAAGATAAACGAAGTTAACTCCGATAGCTCCGGCAAGCAATACGGCGATAATTATTATTTTGAATCCTGACTTCTCTATAAAGCTCGCCATTTCGTGCAAATCCCCCTTCTGTGCTGAAGCGGTGGTTTTTTATTAGGAACGCTGTCACAAATTGCGTGAACCCGCGCACCCTCGCATATATCGTTACTTCAATAACTCACTCAAAACCTCTACCCGGTCAATCCGTTCCCATGGCAGATCCAGATCGTCCCGGCCAAAATGACCATACGCCGCCGTTTGCTTGTAGATAGGCTGACGCAGATCGAGGTCTCTCAATATGGCTCCCGGCCGAAGATCGAAATGCTCCTTGACAGCCGCTTCGATGGCGGCTTCTTCTACGTGGGCCGTCCCGAATGTCTCCACCAGGAGCGATACGGGGTGACTTATGCCGATGGCGTAGGCGATTTCAATTTCGCAACGATCGGCTAAACCGGCGGCGACTATGTTCTTGGCCACGTACCGTGCCATGTAGGCGCCTGATCTATCAACTTTTGTCGGGTCTTTTCCGGAGAACGCTCCTCCTCCGTGCCGGGCAAATCCTCCGTAGGTGTCTACTATTATTTTCCGTCCGGTGAGTCCTGCATCACCTTCAGGCCCGCCAATGGCAAACTTGCCCGTCGGATTGACATAAAACTTTGTATTTTCATCAATATATTCCTTGGGGATTACGCGACGGATGACATCATCGATGATATCCTCGCTGATGATGTCATGGGAAATATCCGGGCTATGCTGGGCGGATACCACCACTGCTTCTACCCGGACTGGTTTACCGTCATGGTATTCAACTGTTACCTGGGATTTCCCGTCGGGTCGCAAATAAGCCAGGGTTCCCCGTTTTCTCACATGGGCCAACCGCTCCACCAGCTTGTGCGCCAATACAATAGGAAGCGGCATATACTCTGGTGTTTCCCGGCAGGCGTATCCGAACATCATGCCTTGATCGCCTGCTCCTTGCGCTTCCACCTCGTCTATTTCACCTTTCTGCCGTTCTTCGAGAGAATGCTCGACTCCCTGGGCTATATCCGGAGACTGTTCTTTGATGGCAGTAAGTACGGCACAGGTTTTGGCGTCCAGGCCGAAGTTGGGGTTAGTGTAACCGATTTCAGCAATGGTAGCCCGGACCACTTTGGCTATATCCACATAGGTGCAGGTAGAAATTTCTCCGGTCACCAGAACCAGCCCGGTGGTAGTGATGGCTTCGCAGGCTACCCGGGCATGCGGGTCATCTGCATAGATAGCATCAAGAACGGCATCCGATATCTGGTCGCACAACTTATCAGGATGTCCCTCGGTGACAGATTCCGACGTGAAAAAAGTGACTTTAGTCATCAACATAACTCCTATCTTGCATAGCTATAATTATGGGGAATAGTATCACGGGGGGTGAGACTGTGTCAAATGTTGACGAAGAGGCCTGTTCTCGGGTAATTTCAGGTTGCAATAGGAAGCAGGGAGGTTTCGGATGGGCACCAGGTCTTTTTCATTTCCGGACAAGCGCATCCAGTCGGGTATAGAGCATAAACTTCGCAGTTTGCCCGGGGCTCAAGAAGTCGTGGAGAAAAACTGCCTCTACCGGTTGGATTTTGATCTTGGAAAGAAAAAGAAGATTGTCGTAAAACAATATCATACCGGGACGATTGTTTTATCGGGAAGGGAAGATTCCTCTCTTTTTACTAAATTGGCGGGTATCATCGCCCGGGGTGATGCGTTTGCTCCGGCCCAGGCTGGAGATTTCGAACAACCATGGGTGGGCGTTGATGAAGCGGGTAAAGGAGATTATTTTGGACCCCTGGTGGTCGCCGCTGTTTTCTTGAACGCCGCTGCCTTGCCGTTTATCAGAGAGGCCGGTGTCAGAGATTCCAAGCTGTTGTCAGATACAAAAGTGCTGGAAATCGCTGAAAAACTCGAAACTCGTTTTGGAAAATCGATTGAAGTGCTTGAATTATCTCCTATACAATATAATAAGCTGATAAATTCTTTCCGCGATGAGGGAAAGACATTGAACGATCTGCTGGCCTGGGCTGCCTCCACTGCCATCAAAAACATGAGAAAGAGAAAACCTTTTTCCAGAGTTGTGGTTGACAAGTTTGCCCGGGAATCATACCTGGACAGAAGACTGTCGCGGGAAAAGGGGCTAGACGTCAAGCAGATTCCCAGAGGTGAAGCTGACCCGGCGGTTGCAGCGGCTTCGATTATGGCCAGAGCAAGGTTTCTCACCAGGCTTGCTGATCTGGGAAAGTGCTTTGGACTTAAGCTGCCCAAAGGTGCCGCCTCAGTGACTGTTGAGGCCGGAAGACGGTTTATCGAGAAGCATGGCCGCGAACGGTTGCCTGAGGTTGCTAAAATTCACTTTAAAACTACCGCCAGCCTTTAATTAGACACCAGCAGGAGTTGCACGTGGGTAATGGATTGCAGCCAATCAGGAAGGTCTGCATTAGCCAGTGCCCGCTTGAACCACTGTATTGATTCTCTGTTTCGTCCGCTGCGATGTAGATTTTCTCCAATAATGTAATAAATGATAGCCAGCTCGTTTTCAGGGATATCTTTTCTGGAGAGGGCTTTTCTGAATTCCATGGCAGCTTGTTTGTGCAGTCCCATCTCGCTGGTAATGCTATCCTGGATGGCCCTGGAGAGAATGACCGGCCAGGTGTCCGGGATGGCCCGTTTACTCAAAGATTTAAGTATCTTCAAGGCATTTACGTTTTCGCCCAGCCTTTGCAGAAAGTAAACTTTAAGGAAATCTCTGGCATACAGGGTTTCTGTATCCGCACCGCCGAGTTGCAGTACGTCCAGCGCGCGCAGAGCTCTGGTATATGAAGCAATATCGTTCCATTCCAGGTCGATCTGCTGACTGTCGAGTTGCGCTTCAAGCAGGCTCATGGAGTTGGAGTACGCATTGCCGAGTTCTTCCGAAAAATCGAGTATTTTGGGCCCTTCGATCCTCCGGCACCAGGCAGCCCTCAGTAAGCAGTCGCCAACAGTGCGCGGGTCTCTTCCCAGGGCAGCGTAGAGTTTGGCGGCTATGCTGTATTTAACGCTTCCCGGCACGTCATCGGAAGGAATATCAAACGGCAGATTTTCCATTTCTGACTGCGTTTGGGCTATCACTACCAGTTCCTCGTCGGTTACTCCCTGAAAATCAGCCTGGTAAGCTGTAAACCGACAGTGAGGGCAAGATGAGATATAATACGGCTCCGCTTGCTCTCCCTCGGATCGTGCCAGGAAATCGGAATCGATTCCACCATTGGAATTTGTAGCAAGGACAACACTGGCCATAAACTGAGTTTCGCAAATGGCACAGGTAAATTCGATCTGACGGAGTTTCGTGGCGATGGCATGACCAGTCCCGATCAGGGTCAAAAGACAGGTCGTCAGTACTACCAGGGCACAGGTCCGTTCGTATCGCACTGACCTACCAGACATTTCAATCCTCCTTACCTGTTCATGGTCACAAGAACCGTGTTTATCAACTAATACGTGTTTCATTACGGAAGATGTTATCCAAAATAAATAAAAAATCCAGTCAGTCTGGTGAAAGTTACAAGCTGAAAACATGATAACACATGAACAGGTATATCTGGCAAGAGGATGACAACAGG
>CAYSPT010000138.1:0-6331 GCA_964432985.1 uncultured bacterium | reverse complement strand
AAACCGCGACGCTTCCTGTTGAGTGACCTTGCCGAACCGGGCACGCTCAAGCGCGGAGGTAATGAAAAGCTCTCTCTGGGCACGGGTAACGCCGACATAGAACAGGCGGCGCTCCTCCTCCAGTTCGCTGCGGTCGCCAAGCGAGTTTGCGTGCGGAAGGATGGTCTCTTCCAGACCGGTGATGAACACAACCGGGAACTCCAGGCCCTTGGCGGCATGCAGCGTCATGAGCGTTACCTTGTCATCACGGTCGGCCCACTTGTCGATGTCGGTTACCAGGGCCACTTTTTCCAGAAATCCATCCAGCGTGCCCTCGGGATTTGCGGCTTCATACTCCACGGCGATGGTCACCAGTTCTTCCACGTTTTCCTGCCGGCTGACCGCTTCGATAGGGTTCATTTTCCCCAGGTATTTCAGGTACTCCGTCTTCTCGATAATCATCCTGATTATCTCCGACGACTGTTTTCCTTTGGCTGAGACCCTGAGATCGGTGATAAGTGCCTTGAACCGAAGGAACTTGCGGGCAAGAGACAGGGTAAACGCCTCGTTATCGGTAGCGTCCTCCAGTATTTCCCACATGTGCTTGTCCTGGTCAGCCGCGGCCTTTGTCAGCTTGTTCACGGAAGCGGTTCCCAGACTCCGGGCCGGCACATTGATCACCCGCCGCAGGCTGACATCGTCCAGGGGGTTGGCCACCAGGCGCAGGTAGGCCATGACATCCTTGACTTCCCGTCGGGAATAAAACGCGATTCCACCCACTACCTGATGAGGGATGTCCCGTCCGAGAAACTTTTCTTCAAAAACCCGTGACTGGGAGTGGGTCCGGTAGAAAACGGCACAGTCGCGATACGAACGTCCCTCCATTTTGACCTTGTTGACGATCACATTCATCACGAATTCGGCTTCACGCCACCCGTTGAGGGCGTTGTAATAAACTACCTCTTTTCCTTCGCCCAGGTCACTGAACAGGCCCTTGAGGTGACGGCGGCCCCGGTTGTACCCGATGACATCGTTGGCAGCGCCGAGGATGTGCATGGTGGACCGGTAGTTCTGCATCATGTGCAGAACCTTCGCCCCCGGGAAGCTTCGTTCGAAATCCAGGACATTCTCTACCTCCGCCCCCCGGAACATGTAAATAGACTGGTTATCGTCTCCCACGGCACAGACATTCTTGCTCTCCCCGGACAACAGGTCTACCAGGGCGTGCTGGGCGGAGTCGGTGTCCTGGAACTCGTCCACCAGGATATATTTGAACCGCTGCTGGTACGATTCAAGGATGTCGGAGTGATCGCTGAAAAGCCTGATTACGTTGAACAACAGGTCGCCGAAATCCATTCCGTCGGCCCTGACCAGGCTGTCCTGGTACGCACGGTAAACCCGGCCCAATAGCTGCTGGTCGGGATCATCGATGTTCTTGTAGAAGCTCGGATCGATCAACTCCTGCTTATCGGTGTTGATCTGGTACAGGGCTTGTTCAGGTTTCAGCACCTCCTTGTCGATTCCCATTTCCTTTAAGATGCGCCGGAGAACGGACTTCTGATCGATCTCGTCAAAAATGAGAAAACGGCTGGAATAGCCCAATACGGCGGCGTGGCGGCGCAGGATACGGGCGCACATGGAGTGAAAAGTCCCCATCCACATCCTGAGAGAATCGAAGCCCAGAAGAGCTTCAATCCGGTGTCGCATTTCCGCGGCGGCCTTGTTGGTAAACGTGAGAGCGAGAATCTCCCAGGGCTTGATTCCGCGGGAGTTGATCAGGTGAGCGATCCGGTGGGTAATGACTTTTGTTTTCCCGCTGCCGGCACCGGCCAGTACCAGAAGCGGTCCTTCACCGTAGACAACCGCTTGAGTCTGAACCGGATTAAGGCCGGCCAGGATATCGGTCTCTGAAACAACCGCTTGAGTCTGCACCTCATTGAGCTCTGACAGGATATCAGACTCTGACATGATCGTACCCTTCCAGGTTTTCCCTCAGTGTGCGGACCAGCCCGGTGCGGCGCTGCCGCACCCTGACATTGCGCACCGCGATGGACAGCGCTTTACGGGAACCGACGATAATCATCATTCTTTTTGCCCGTGTCACCGCTGTGTACAGCAGATTGCGCTGCAGCATGACGTAGTGATGATTAACCAGCGGCAGCACCACCGCCTGGTACTCGCTGCCCTGGGATTTGTGGACCGAAATGGCGTAAGCCAGCACGAGATTATCCAGGTCATCGAAATCGTACAGCACACAGCGGCCGGCGATTGAAACAATGATGGTGCGATTGACATTGTTTATTTCATCGATTATCCCTATATCACCGTTATACACATCTCTATGATAATCGTTTTTGATCTGCATCACCTTATCACCATGCTTGAAAAGACGTCCACCGATCAGTGTTCCACGGCTGTCCGGATTTAACTGCCTCTGCAGTTCCGCATTGAGATTATTGACCCCGCAGGGCCCACGGTACATGGGAGAGATGACCTGGACCGATTCGAAACCGCTGGTGTTCAGGTGCCGCGGTAACCTCCTGGCAGCACAATCAATCACAAGCTTCTCCGCTTTGAGTGAATCGTCTTCCCTGATGAAATAAAAATCTATAACCGGATCGAGCTCATCACCGGCGGCTTCGTCATCCTCGGCCCAGTTGGCCGTGCCCTCATCGGTATTCGTTTTATTCTGCTGCGATACTCCCTTTCCCGAACGGGGGAGCAGCCCCTGGTTGATGCGGTGGGCGTTGAGAACAATATGCCCCGAACCGGTCTGACGGTAGACTTCCTGCAAATGGATAACCGGCACCACACCGGAACGGATGATGTCCGCAAGAACATTGCCCGGCCCCACCGAGGGAAGCTGGTTGTGATCGCCAACCAGCACCAGGCGGCAGCCGGCGCTAAGGGCCGCTATCAGGCGATGAAACAAGAATATGTCCAGCATGGAGACCTCGTCCACGATAACCGCCTGGCACGGAAGCGGACAGTCCCGCCCCCGGCGGAATGTGTTCTCGTGCGGCACGTATTCCAGCAGGCGGTGAATGGTCCGGGCCGGCCGGCCGGTCAGTTCTTCCATCCGTTTGGCTGCCCTGCCGGTGGGAGCAGCCAGTTCCACCTCCAGTCCAGCGTGTTCGAAAAGACGCACCAGAAACGAGATTACCGTTGTCTTCCCGGTTCCCGGTCCGCCGGTCACCACCAGGACATTCTCCCGCAAAGCCGTTCGCCCGGTCTCTTTTTGCTCGCTGTTGAGCGTAAGCCCACCGGACTTCTCCAGCTGCCCGAAGAGGCTGTCGCCGGGATCGGACAACGGTCTGACCCGTGCATCAATGAGCCCGGCCAGCGTGGCGGCGGCCCCCTGCTCGGCACGATACACCTTCGGCAGATAGACATCCTCATCTACCTGGCTGAGCTTTCCCTCTTCTACCATGGACTTCATCTCACCGAGCACCAGCCCGGGTTCAATAGCCAGCAGCGCTTCGACCGCCTGGGGAAGATCGTCCATCGGAGCACAGCAATGCCCCTCGTCCATGGCCTTTGACAGCATGTAGCTGATCCCGGCCCGGATACGGAAAGCAGAATCTTCGGCTATTCCCAGCTTGTTGGCAATGACGTCGGCCTTCTTGAATCCCACGCCCCGCAGCTCGTCAATCAGCAGGTACGGATTTTCTTTCAGCACGTTGATAGACCGCTCACGATACTGGCGGTAGATCTTTGCCGACAGGGCCGGTGAAATTTCGTGCTCCTGGAGAAACATCATGATATCCATCACCCGGCGGTGCTTCTCCCAGGCTTCGCGGATGATGTGCGCCCGGGACGGCCCCACACCGGGCACGGTGCGCAGTTTTTCAATGTCCTCATCGAGCACCTGAAGCGTGCTTTCACCGAAAGTGGACACGATGGCGTCGGAGAGCTTGGGGCCGATTCCCTTGATCAGGCCGCTTCCCAGGTACCGGCGGATGGCTTCCGCTGTGGCCGGTTTACGGTGATGAAAGGCGTGGATCTTGAACTGGGGTCCGAAACGGAGATGGGCTGTCCATTCCCCGTACAGGGTGAGGGGCTGCCCCAGGCTAACCCCTTCCATGGAGCCCAGCACCTTGACGCGCTCACCGTCCTCGCAGGTGAAGTCGGCGATAAGGAAAGCGCCCTTACAGTAGGTGATCCCCGTAAGGGCGCCTTCGAGTTTCTCTAAGGTGTCACTGCTCATCAAGTGTTCTGGAGCTGCTTGCCCTCGTCCTCGTAAATGACCGTGGTCAGGTATTTTTCGGCGTTGGGCAGAAACACGTTCTTCATCACGTTCTTGTACTCCCAGAAGAACTTTTTGTGCTCGTATTTCGGGAAGTCGCTGAACTCGATGGCCAGGCCGACGATCTCGTCCAGGTAATGTTCGATGAAGTCCACCATCCGCTCATCGATATTCTTGAAGTTTTTCTCGCAGAACTCCTGGAATTTCGGAATCTCGAAGTACTCATTGCTGACCTTGCAGTGGTGCTCGTACTTCTCGAGCTGCGATACATTCGGATCGTTGATGACGTCGAGATACCGTTTCTGCTCCAGGTCGATGCCCATGTCCTTCTGGGTCACCGCGCAGAAGCTCAGCCACTTCACCAGGGCGCAGATCAACCACGGGAAGTGCACGTGCAGCGAGGTGAAATTGCTGTCGGGACAGGCGTTGGCGAAATCGATAGGCATAATGACCCCGTCCTTGACCAGGCACTCGTAGGAGTTGTATGTCCAGCGGAAGAAGGCGTTGATCAGCTTGACATAGTTGGACACGCGTCCAAAAATCTCCTTGTTGACCTGCAGCTTATCGGGACTGTAATGCTCGTGAAGCGGCGTGTCCGGCAGGAACTTAATGGGCAGGATCTGCGGCCCGATGGCCATGCAGCGGATGAATACCTCGAAATCCTCGATAGCTTCCTGCAGGTGGAAGGTGCGGCCTTCCGTCTCATCGTACTTCTCGTACAGCTCGTCCAGGCTGTTGATCTTGAAAACATCGGCTCCGCCGCCGCCGCGGACCTTCTTGAGATAGAGCGGAAACTTGTTTTCGAATATGTCTTCGATAACGTGCTTGAGGTAATTCCCCGGATAGTAGAACTGCTCCCTCACGAGTTTGTGCCGGGCCATGTGGCGCTTGTAACTCTCCATGTCCTGGTTGACCTGGTCCCAATCGGTCACCCGGCGGTTGGGGTCCCAGCCATATTTGGTATTGCTGAGAATCAGGCCCTGCCGCAGCTGCCAGAGTTCCTCTTTGCGCTGGTCTTCGGTGTAGGGATTGAACTGGGGCAGGAGCACCGTTTTGGGAAAGTAGTCCTTCGGGTGCATGGCGCGGGCCATCAGGTCGTAGGTTACATGCTTGCCATGGTTGTCAAACGTGTTGGGATGGTTGACAATACCCATCTGGCAATTGATAGCGCTCTGGCCCCAGCACTTGTAGTAGTTGTTCCAGTGCACCGTACGGTCGACAACCAGATCCGCTTTTTCGCGCAGGTTCTCCCCGCATATAATCGGTTCCGCAATAATCCGGCCAAGATCGAGCTTGTAGGTTTTTCCCTGCCAGGTAATGGCCGGGTCGTAATAATCCATGAAAGCCCGCATACCGTGCCGCAGGCTCCAATCGTGTGAGGCAAACAACATTACTTTTTTCCTGATGATATCTTCCATTGTGGTATCCCTCCAGAATACAGATCTAACCCGAATTATTCACAAATCATTCGTGTTACCTTGCTAACGGTAGGTAACTCGAAAGTTTACTATCCTCAATACCCCTGTGTCAATTGGTTTTGTCGCGCTTGATTCACAAAGAGGCTGTCCTTCGTCCGGCAGAGGAGCTTTCATTGAAAAAAACGGAACCAGAGAATGGCGAATATAGCCTTGACACCATCCAGCCAGGTAATCTTTTTTCCTTCGGCGTAGGTCCGGCCGCTGTAGCTGATCGGTACCTCGTAGATACGGTAATACCTTCGTGCAACCTTGGCGGTAAATTCCGGTTCAAAACCAAACCGGCATGACCTCAAATTGAGCCCGTCGAGTACCTCTTTTCGAAACACCTTGTAACAGGTTTCCATGTCGGTCAGGTTGATATTGTTGAATATGTTCGAGAGCAGGGTGAGGAACCTGTTTCCCACGTAATGCCAGAAAAACAGGACACGGTGCGGCCCTCCCAGGAAACGAGACCCGTAAACCACATCGGCCCGGCCGTCCAGGATTGGCTCCAGGAGTTGTGCATAATCGCGGGGATCGTATTCGAGATCGGCATCCTGGATGATTACGATATCTCCCGAAACCAGATCAAATCCGGTTTTCAGAGCGGCGCCTTTGCCGAGATTACGCTCGTGAAAGGCCACCTTGA
>CAYSPT010000137.1:2272-6437 GCA_964432985.1 uncultured bacterium | reverse complement strand
TGCAATTCATCCAGGCCGGCAGTGTCACGAATCTCGGCTGAAGCGGTGATTCCCCGTCACTTAGATACCGGAAGCATGATATCCGTCTGAGGGAGGTGCAGTAGTGAACAGGAAAATAGTCGGACTCATTCCAGCCGCCGGGGAAGGCACGCGCCTGTTCCCCTTTTCGCGGGCTGTTCCCAAGGAAATCTATCCCATTTTAGGAAAACCGGTTATCGAACACACGGTAGAAAACATCCAGGTCGGAGGCATCACGAAGATATTTGTCATCGTCGGGTACCAGAAAGGGTCCCTGATGGATTACCTGGGCGACGGCAGCATTTTCGGCGTTGACATAGCATATCTCTATCAGCAGGAACGCAAGGGTTTGGGGCACGCCATATTCCAGGCCGCCCACTGGATAGACACCACCTTCATTACGCTCCTGGGAGATTCGTTCATCGAGCCGAAAGAGGAAATAAACGACCTGATCAACGTTCACCGGAAAAATGACGCCATGGCCACCGTATTGCTCTTCAGGGTAAGTGACCCGACGGCTTATGGAGTAGCCCGTCTCAAGGAGTGCAACGGTACCTGTGGCGAGGTGGAAGAGCTGCTTGAAAAACCTACCCTGGATGAAGCCGTACCGTTTCAGTTCGAAGATCACTACCTCGCCTTATGCGGTGTGTATGTGTTCGAGCCAAAGATATTTAATTATTTACAGGAAACCCGGCCAGACCGCAAGGGAGAGCTCCAGATTACCGACGCCATAGAGCTGGCTGTGAAACGGGGAGAGAAGGTTTACGGCCTTGTTCTCGAAGGAAAGTATCTGGACATCGGTAAGTGGCGGACGGTGCTTCAGACCGAGAAGAATATGATCGTTGACTCCAATATCGAAGACCACATCAAAGACCGGGAAAAGATGTGCGAAAAAACAAAGTAAGGAATAGCAGGTGATTTGAATTGTCGAAGAAGATTCTGGTTAATGCCCGCAACCTCGAAGAGTATCGGGTGGCTATAATCGAAGATGGATTTTTAACCAACCACTCGGTGTCGACTTCAGGAAAGCGGCATAGCCGTGGAAACATATACAAAGCACGTGTTGCCAGCGTGGAGAAAAGTCTCCAGGCGGCATTTATGGAATTCGGGGCCAAAAGAAACGGATTTCTACCCCTCAAGGATATTCATCCTTCCTATCGCTCGGAGGATCCTGTTGCCGGTCGCAACAAACGTGCCCGGGTCGAAACCGTAGTGGAACGCGGCCAGGAGCTGCTGGTCCAGATTTGCCGTGAAGCCAGTGGAAAAAAAGGCGCTGCTTTAACCACCTACCTGTCTCTTACCGGCAGGTACCTGGTATTGCTTCCCGGCGCTGACAAACACGGGGTGTCGAGAAAAATAGAAGACACCAAAGAACGTCATCGTCTCAGGTCTCTCATAGATGAATTCGATGTGCCCAAGGGGCTCGGCCTGATTATGCGCACCGCTGGCGAAGGTCGCACCAAAGCAGATATACAACGTGATCTCAGGTACCTGTACCGGCTTTGGGACACACTGAAAAAACACGCTATCGAAGATCCGACCCCGTCTCTTATCTATAGCGAAGCGGATCCCGCGGTATCCACGCTGAGAGATTATTTCACTGCTGACGTAAAAGAGGTGATGATAGACACCAAGGAAGCTTTCGAACAGGTCAGGAATTTTACCCGCCAGGTCATGCCCCGGTATGTCAGGAGGCTTAAGCTCTACCAGTCCGATCAGCCTCTCTTCGACAGGTATCACCTGGAGGAGCAGATTGAGAAAATGTTTGCCCAGCGTGTCAACCTCAAATCCGGGGGGCACATCGTTATCGAAGAAACCGAGGCTATGGTAACGGTGGATGTCAATTCCGGCAGGTTTACCAAGGGGGATTCCATGGAGGATACCGCCTATCAAACAAATATGGAGGCCGTGGAGGAGATCGTCAGGCAGTTGCGCCTTCGAGATCTCGGTGGGATCATAGCCCTGGATTTCATAGACATGCGTGATCGTAAACACCGGATGACCGTCGAACGGTTGCTGCGGGAAAACCTGAAATCGGACAAAGCCAAATGGGACATTACCAGGATCAACAAGCTGGGAGTGCTGGTAATGTCGCGTCAGCGGTTGAGCTCCTCGCTCAGTGAAACCAGTTTCATCACCTGCCCCCGCTGCAGCGGGTCCGGGACGGTGAAGTCTCCGTTGACCATGTCTGTCCATATCTTGAGAAAGCTCAACGCCTCTACTCTCAGGGAGGGAATTTCCAAGGTTACGGTGCGCGTAAACCCGGTGGTAGCGGAATTTCTACTCAACGAGTTGCGGCAGGAGCTGGTGACTCTGGAAAGCGAGCGCAGCCTCACCATTCGTATCGTCGGCGATCCTTCGGTTAATTATTCCGATTTCAAGGAAGAATTCGTGAAAGTTCCACCCAAGCCGGCACCGGCCGCGGATCCTGACGCGGAAAAGACATCTTCGGCAAAAGAAATCGAATCAAAAAAGCCGGCGCCAACGAAACCTTCCGGTACGAGAAGAAGTACGAGCAGGAGCACGAGCAGAAGTACGAGCAAAAGTCCCAGCAGAAGTACGAGCAGAAGTCCCAGCAGGAATACGAGCAAGAGTACGAGTAGAAGTCCCAGCAGGAGTACGACCAAGAGTACGGACGGGACTAAGAGCAAGAGTTCGGGGAGTAGCACGGAAAAGAGCGCTGGCAAGAGTCCCAGCAGGAGCGCAGCAATAGGGAAAGTAACGAGAGCCAAGCGGCGGCCACGTCCGCGGCGGCCTCAGGCAAATCGCAGTCGCAGCAAGACTGGAAGGAGTGAAGAAACGTGAATTGTCCACGTTGCAGCGGTAGCCTCTCCTCCCGGGATTGGGCCGGGATAGAAGTAGACATGTGCTCATCCTGTGGTGGAACCTGGTTTGACAAGGGAGAGTTCGACTCGGTTAAATCAGGCATGGATGAACGTGAACTGAAAGAGCTGGATGCAAAGCCTGCGGACAATGAGTTCACCCGGACCGAAGAAGGCTCCCTCATGTGTCCCAAGTGCAAAGTTGTGATGGACGCGTTCCTTTACCAGTATTCATCGGGCATCAAACTCGATCGCTGCAATATATGCGACGGTTTCTGGTTTGACTGCGGCGAAATTGGGGCCGCCCTTGCCTATCTTGAGGCCCAGGAGAAAAAGGATCTCAGCGACGAGGAGATCACTGCTCTTCTCAACCGCGGCCGGGAGAACGCCAGGAAGGAAATCGAGGATAAAAGCCTTGACGGCGTGGTTGAAACCGGGGCGGTCAAAGGGTTGTACCGACTCATGAATAAGGTGGGTAAATTTGTCAGTAAACTGAACCCGGACATCGTTGCCTGAACCGTTGTTAATCCGCTTATTTCACACGTTTGCCTGTTGCGGACCTTCAATGATGATCAGTCGTTGATGTTGGTCAACTATTGTTGATGTGCTCAACTATCGTCAAGCATTAGCACTTTTGCCCCGCGTATCTTACGGGTCTTCAACTCGTAGAGGGCCTGGTTGGCTTCCTCCAGGGAGTACTTCTGCACCTCGGGTTTGATAGGTATTTCCGCTGCCAGTTGCATGAATTCGGTGATGTCGGAACGGCTCACATTGGCCACGCTCTTGATTTCTTTTTCCATCCAGAGATGGATTGGATAATCCAATTTGAGCAGATAGTCGCGGTCGATTTCCTCTTTGCGTATGGCGTTGATCACCAATCTCCCCCCCGGCTCCAGGCATTTCAGGGCTTCCACCACCGGCTTCCACACAGGGGTGGTGTCGATGATGCTTCTCAGCTTGTCCGGGGGCTCATCCCCTGTGTCTCCGGCCCACTCCGCGCCCAACTCCATGGCAAACTCGCGTTCCCTTTCACTCCGGGCAAACACGTAAACCCTGCTGTTCGGGTACCGGTGTTTGACCATCTTTAACACCAGGTGTCCCGAAGCTCCAAACCCCGTAAGCCCAAGGGTTTGGCCGTCTTTCAGACAGGCTAGTTTTAGTGACCGGTAACCGATGGCGCCGGCGCAGAGAAGCGGCGCCGCCTCCGCATCCGAAAAAATCACGGGGATCGGATAGGCAAATTGTTCGGGTACCGTCATGAACTGCCCGTACCCGCCGTTGACGTCTCTGCCCGTGGCACGGAAGTGGGAACAGAGGTTTTCATC
>CAYSPT010000137.1:0-2172 GCA_964432985.1 uncultured bacterium | reverse complement strand
TTAAAACCATGGCGTTCATTTGTTACACTCCCTCTATCAGCTACACTTCCTTCATCAGCGTGACGGTACCAGGACCGAGATGCTTCTCGGTGCGGCATGCATATGAAGGTTCCCATCGGTGATCCTGAAGGTTTCTCCCCGGATTTCTTCTTGCAGGCGGCATCGGTCCGGGAATCCCGGCGGCAGGGCAAATGATACGGGCTGTATCTTGTCGGAACGGTTCAGGACGACCAGAACCCGGCTGTTGAAGTCATACCGCGCATAAGCCAGGATGTCCCCACGGGCTAGAACGGGCCACCGGGCTTCCGATCGCAAGGCCCGGTGGCGCCGGCGCAGATTGCACAGCAACGATACGAAATCAGCCGTGGCTTGTTCCGCTTTGCTGCGACGGGGGGCAAACCTCATCGGACGCCGGTTGTCGGGGTCACCCCCGCCGCTCATACCGTACTCGTCTCCGTAGTAGATGAGCGGGTAGCCCGGCAGGGTCATTATCAGGCCGAAAGCCACCCGGAGACGCTCGAAGACCCGGTAATCCTCCACCTCAGGCGGTCTTTCCCAGCCGATTTCTTTTTCATCGTCACCAGGCTTGATGTCGCCGTCGGCGAAGGCGGTGAACCGTGCGAAGTCGTGGTTGCCAAGAAGCGGCGACATGGCGCTGCCCGCGGGATAGGTCGTTTCTGAAAGCCTGATGGCGTTCTCCACATCTTCCATGGTTCCACGACCGCAGGCCAGGGTGTCTCGTATAGTAAAATAGAGAGGAAAATCGAACTGGCCGTCCAGGCAGTCGGTGCCCAGATACCTATTTATCTCCCGGCGTCCAGAAATGGTCTCCCCGATCATCAGGAAATCAGGGTACCGGTCCTTGATTGCCCGGCGGAGGTCTTCCCAGAAGATTCGTGGAATGTGTTTGACCGCATCCAGCCTGAATCCGTCTATCCCGGTGGACTCTATCCACCACAAGGCGTTTTCAACCATGAAGCGCCTGGCTTCGGGACTCCGGGCATAGTCGAAGGACGGCAGGAAGTTGTCAAACCAGGTGGTCAGGGGGTGCTCGTCGAACTTGCGTATATTGGATGTCCCGTCCCCAAGTTCGAGCGGGACGAACCACTCAGGGTGGTTCCGTACCGGGGCGGAGTTCTGGTGCAGATGATTGAAAACGGCGTCAAACATGATTTTCAGTCCCTGGCCGTGGGCAGCCGCCACCAGTTCTTTAAGTTCGTCCAGGGTGCCAAACCGTGGTTCCGGCTGCCAGATGTCCACCGGCCAGTACCCGTGGTAGCCGGAGAATTTTCGATGGGGGGGGAGGGCGTCCCGGTAAGCGCGGCCGGGGCCCTGTATCACCGGCGAGATCCAGATCCAGTCCACCCCGAGACGATTGAAGTAGCCATCCCTGATGGCTCCGGTTATCCCGGCAAAATCGCCGCCCTGATAATTGGCCCTGTGAAACAGCTCGAAATCTATCACCGGTCTGTCATTGTCCCGATTGTCGTTGATGAATCGGTCTGTCATGGCGAAATACAGCACGTTGGAGGAAGGGGAGAGCGGCTCCGGTGAGTCTGACCACCGGTATTCGGTACACGGCAGGCCTGGGGCCACAGCCGCTGCCAGTGAAAAGCTGGTGGTGGAATCTTTCAACCCGCAGATGTCCAGTATGAGCTTCCATGACTTGTCTCTCCATGGGGTGAGCGTGATTGCCGGATTGAGTAAAACACGATCGCCAGCGATAACAACAATGTCCAGTAGAGGATGGGACATGCCGGCCGTGCCTTTGGGAGCCGATACGTGTGAGAGCAGCATTTCGGCCTGATAGCGCCAACCCCCGTCCTTTCGTGACCACCACCGCGAAAGCGGCAGGAATCTCAGCTCCCCCCCGGCGGTCCCGGCTTCGAGCAGACTGTTTTTTCCGCCGAAGCCATCGTCGATAAACCGGGGGTTGGACGGGTCCGGTATCCACTGTCCGTCCACCACCAGCTTGTACGGGTGGGCACCCGGTTCGGTCGTCAAAGAGCCGGAGAAAGTATCGGTTCCGGGGATGAAGGTGAGCGGGCTTTTCGAAGGATCCCAACCGTTGAAACTGCCGGCGGCACTCACCGTGCTGTCCACCGAAGCTCCAATGAGCTCGGACGGGACCGCCAATTGTGATGTCACCATTGCCGGAGTTACCAGGACCGG
>CAYSPT010000136.1:3553-6670 GCA_964432985.1 uncultured bacterium | reverse complement strand
TGAAGGCAGGTGTGTGGTCACAGTGAAAGTACTCACGCTCAACTGCGGCAGTTCGTCTGTCAAGTTCCGCCTGTTCAACACTAATACGCAGGAGGAACTGGCGGGAGGAAATGTCGAGAAAATAGGATCCATCAGCGCTGTTTTCAATTATCACGCCGGTGGAAAAAAGCTACGCGAGGTACACCAGGTTCCGCACCACCGCTCCGCTATCGGGCTGGCGGTCAAGTTCCTGCTGCACCCGGAACTCGGGGCAATCAAGGACAAGAAAGAAATCGATGCAGTGGGCCATCGCATCGTGCACGGCGGCGAAGAAAACTCGGCGCCGGTTTTGCTGACCGATGAGAAAATCGCCCAGATCAGGAAATACAACAAGCTGGCGCCGCTTCACAACCCCCACAACATCAACGGGGTGTACATCTGCAAGAAGCTGCTTCCTCATGCCAAACAGGTGGGTGTGTTTGACACCGCGTTTCACCATACGCTGCCGAAACAGGCGTACCTTTACGGGATACCTCCCGTGCTTTACTCGAAGCACGGGATACGAAAATACGGGTTCCACGGGATCTCCCACCTGTACGTTTCTGAAAAAACCGCGGAACTGATCGGCCGGCCGCTCGATGAGCTGAAAATTGTCACCTGCCACCTGGGTAACGGCGCCTCCATGGCTGCCGTCTACTGCGGCCAGTCGGTGGAAACCACCATGGGATTCACCCCGCTGGACGGACTGCTCATGGGAACCAGGTCGGGAGAACTTGATCCGGCTACCATCCCCTTCGTCATGGAGGTGGAAAACCTTGGCGTCGACGAGGTGATGAAAATACTCAACAAGCGAAGCGGTCTGCTCGGTGTCTCCGGGATCAGCAACGATGTGCGGGAGATCCTCGATGAGATGGAAGCGGGCAACGAGTGGGCATCCATGGCCATGCAGATGTTCTGTTACCGGATCAAGAAGACCATCGGGGCCTACGCCGCGGTCATGGGAGGGGTCGATGCCATTACCTTTACCGGCGGCATCGGCGAGAACTCCGACTGGGTCCGGGACACCGTGTGCCGTGGTCTGGAGTTTCTCGGGGTAGCTATTGACAAGGAAGCCAACGAGGAGCATCGGAACATCATCTCCGGTGATGAAAGCACGGTTAGTATCATGGTCATTCCCACCAATGAGGAGCTCAAGATCGCCATGGAAACCGAATGCTTGCTCACCGCTGAAGAAAAGCGTGCAACCGGTGAGGGCGCAGGCTGGGGCAGCATCTGTGACAGTGAATGCGAATGAATGGAGGTGGCACCATGTTTGGAGAACCTGAACGAAAACTGAATCCCGAGCAGACGCTGGACGTGCTGTTGCGTACCTGGTTGGCCGCCTTCGAAAAAGCGGCCATGGATTTGCAGGGAATCATCCCGAGGGAGTTCTGCACCAAGGCCTACGAGCATGCGGCGGAGAATTTTCTGAAGATCCTGGCCAACAAGTACGGCATCATAGCCGAGCGGGCTGAAACGATTGATGATGCGGTGAATAATTACATCCACGTGGGAATCCACGCCGGACTGTTCGAGAACGTGAGCCAGTTCGAGTTGAAGTCGGTTTCGGAAGACGAACTCGAGATTACCGTTAGAGAGTGCCCTTATCAGGGAAAATGCGGCGACCTGCTGCACGACGGACTTCCGTTGACCAGCCTGTCCTGTGCCCGCCTGGGGTGTTTCCGGGGGGCGGTCATTCACCTGGCCGGCCTCGACTGCTCGTTTAAGGTAACCAAGTGCAACCCCCTGGAAAACTTCTGCCAGGGTATTCTTGAAAGAAAGTGACCGCGTCATGCCGAAAGAAGTTATCATCAAGGCTTTGAACGATCCCGACTGGGAAATACGCCGCCGGGCGGTCATGATCATCGGCCGCAAGAAGGACCAGGAAGGGTTCCCGTACCTGGTGAAGAGCCTGTCCGATCCTGACGCCGATGTCTGCCGGGCCGCGGTGCTGTCGATCAGCCGCCTGGAAAACCCCGCGGCCATTCCCCAACTACTCGATGTGAGCCTGCTGGAGCACACCGTCCCCGAAGTCAGGATGGCCACCGTACAAGCGCTGGGTAGTTTCGGTGATATCAAGGTGCTGGAAGCTATGCTGCGGGCCCTGGAGGATTCCGAGTGGAGTGTCCGGATAATCGTGGAGCAAATCGTCATAGATTTCATCGAGCAGATCGTCCGCAACGCCGATCCCGAAGTGTCCAAACGGCTGATCAGGGTATTGTCGACGCGGAACAAAGCGGTCTACCGACGCGCTGAAAAAGCGTTTTTCGAGTTGGGGGAGCTGGGCTTTTCGCTGCTTCGGGAAAACCTTTCGTTGAAGAACTACCGTGCCCGGGTGGGGATTTCAGAAGCGCTCTCCTACTTTCCGGGGGAGCGTCCCGTACCGCATCTCATCACCCTGCTCGGCGATGGTCATCCGGCGGTGCGGCTCAGCGCGGTCAAAGCGTTAAAAGACCGCCGGAGCCCGGCCGCTCTCAACCCCCTTGCCAGGTGCCTGTCCGATTTTACCCCGGGGGTGGTGAAAGAAGCGGTAAAAGCGCTGGCTGTTTACGGTGATGGTTGCGTGAAACGTTTGACCCATGTGCTGGACCGCACGCCGTCGGCACGTCTCAAGCGGAACATTCTGGCGGTGCTGTCCGTTATCGGTACGCCGTCGTGTGTTATCTCGGCGGTCAACCTGCTGAACAGCAGCTATTACGATGTCAGACACAATGCCATCGAAACGCTGGAAAGCGCGGGCAAGGCCGCTTTGGAACCAGTGGTCGATCTGCTCGAGCGCCAGACATGGTTCTCTAAAAGCCTGCTCAAACGGGTGAAGGAAGAAAAGAACAAGCGGCTCCAGTTGCGTCTCATCCGTTCCCTTGGTGAAATGAAGGATTCGCGGGCCCTCAGCACCCTGGAAACGTTCCTCACGTCCGAAGATGAGAAAACCAGGGACGTCACCCACCAGGCGATCATGAAGATCCATTGCACGCAGCTGGGGCGGTACAGCGCCCTGGTCCTGCTGGCACGCCTCGATGACCCCCGGTCGTTTCCCGTGTTGAAGAAGATCCTGATGGGGGATGAATCGCCGGAGTTGAAGGTAATGGCCATCAAGGT
>CAYSPT010000136.1:0-3453 GCA_964432985.1 uncultured bacterium | reverse complement strand
GACCTCCTCAAATACATTCAGCTGGCTATTTCAAACTTTGGCGATGAGGCCATCTCCGAATTGGTGTCGAATCTGAAAACAGCTTCACCCGAGCAGGCGTTCAAGCTGCTGGACACTTTCTGGATGATTGCCGGCGACGACATCAAGGAATATATCGAGAAGTACGATATCCCCAAGGATATCCTGCGGCAGCTGGCGCTCCGTTCGGCCTCGCTTGGATAACAACAAAATAGATTAATCAGTTGATAAATTTAGAAACGCCTGCCGGTTTATCCGGCAGGCGTTATATCGCGTGCGTGATTTGTGCTTGTCCGGTCGAGCCGGACAATGACATCCTGAGGCTAATTGTCAGTTGACAAATTCTTCGGCTATGGAATCCACCGCCGAGGAGATGTTGTCGTCGATTTCCTTGGCCTTGTTTATCTGGGCCAACCCGGCGCCTTCGTTACCCGTGTAGTAATAGAGTATTCCAAGCATGGCGTGGGCTTCGGCGTTGGTGACCCCGATAGCGTACTTGGGGGTGTACACAAAGTCCAGGCTCGAAAGACCTACCTGCTCCAGGAGATAGACACCGTTTTCATAGTCGGTCTTGTTCGTGCTTGAAAGGTAGGCGCCGGCCAAACCAACCCTGGCATCGTTGTTGTATTTCTTCGCTTTTTCAAAATATGCGATTCCACCCCTGATACCGTGCACCTTGGTCTTGGTCCAACCAAGGCCGGTGTAGGCATCGGCGTATTCGCCCTGGGTCGGATTGAGGGTGAGGGATTTACTGAAATACTCCTCGGCCCGGGTGTAGCTTCCGTTTTCAAACGACTGCCACCCCAGGGCATTGTACTCAGTTGCCGAGCCCGGCCGGGTCCCGCCTATCTCACCAATTGTTCCTCCACACCCCACCAGATAAAGTGGAGCAATAAGCATCAACAGAAGCGCGATCGTTTGTTTCCGCACCTCGCAAAGCCTCCTTTCACGCACGCATGCGTTTACGTCATAAACATTCTGCCTGTTCAGGCTTGAAAACTAGCGGAGAACGGCAATCTTGCCGGTCCGCTCCATGGTACTGTCTCCATTGACGTTGGTGGCCCGGAGCCGGTAGATGTACACTCCGTTGGCCACTGTATCCCCAAAATCGTTTGTGCCGTCCCATAACTCTTCACCGGTCCAGTTGGGGCCATCGGCCACCGGCTGGTCGGCGTCGAAAATCGTTCTCACCAGGTCGCCGGTGGAATCGAAAATGTCGATGTCCACTTTTGATGTGTTCTGGTTGAAGGTGTACCTGATCTTGACGTCGTTCGCGTCAGGATTCACCGGGTTAGGGTAGTTCTTGAGTGTAACCAGACCGAACGGTCCGGCCGCTTGAAACGGTACCACCCTCTTTGCCATGACGTTGCCCGCCCGGTCGGACAGTTCCACCGAAAGCTCGTGTTCACCCTTCGAGAGTGGTTTCGACGGTTTGAAAGTGATCAGGTTGTCTACGGCGTCGAACTGGTACTCCACGGTGCGCCCGTCCAGTTTTACGGACACCGATTCGGGTTTGATGCCGCTGCCGCTTTCTTCCAGCCAGACCTCGATGGTTGGCCGGTCGGATTCGGGTGTGTCGTCTTCATCCGGGTAAGTCCTGTACACATCGGGTCTCTTCAAGTCGGCCATCAGGGCGATGATACCGGTAGAGCGCCCCGGAGCTTTAATCCAATCGCCGTCTTCCCGGGCACTTCCCATGTACCGCCACTTGCCGCCGGCGTATACGTATGCGCCCAGCTTGTCGGTGGACACACCGGATGACAGGTTATCCGGGTCTACTTTCAGGCTGACGATGTAGTAATCGGTGAACTGCACGGTGTGCGGCCCCAGGTCGTGGGCCGGGCCGGCCATGACCAATCCCTGACCGGAAGCTGTTCGTATGGCGCTTACCGCCCGGGCTCCCGCTGAGCCGTACTGCTTGAGCTGAGCCTGTTCGAACTCCTGTTCATAGGCCGGCAGCAGCGCCACCAGCCGGTCTTCGTCCACGGCTCCCGCCGGTACGGTGATTCTCATCCGTCCGTCCGCCGAAGCGATGGCGCCGCCCTTGGCCACGGTAATCTGGTTAAGGGCGAAAGATTTTTCGTGCTCGGCGGTGTTGCCGGACAGGTCGGTGGCGTATGACAATACCTTCAGGGTTCCCACCTGGTTGGTAGTGAGGCGGTGCACCCCGGTGTACATGTATTGGCTGATGTGGTTCATCATGATGTCGTAGGTCTCACCGCCCACGGTGACCCGGCAGGAAGGTGTCAATCGGAGTGCTTCTGATGATTCAATACCGATAATCACGTCCCGCTCATCCGTCGGATTATAGAAAACACGTATGATCATCCGGGGAGCGGTATCTATCTCGAAATAGGACGGGAATGTCTTTGAACGCAGCACCTTACCGGCCATATCTTTGCACTGGCCGCTTATTGCGATGGTGGCCATCCCGTCATACCCGGGTCCCTTGGGAATCCGGACCAGGCCAGTCCAGGCGGTGGCCGTGTCGCTCCACGATTTTCCGCCCAGCCCAAGGTTGCTGAGCCCGATGGCCGTCAGGGCGTCACCCGAGTTGGAGTCCGGGGTGACGGTGACGATGGGCTCGGTGTCCGTGTCCATGGCTTCGGAAAACTCAACCGTTACCAGCAGCTTACCCGACCAGTTGGGATCGGTTACCGTGGTCGACCCGGTACCGTAATCCTGAATGATCAGATTGGCTATCTTGGGATCTGTTCTATCTAGTATAAAAGAAACGGGTATTGCCCCGTCACTGACGTTGCCTGCTTGGTCCTTGGCGGTGGCGGTTATCGCTTTCATCCCGTCGATGGCGGAAATATCCACGGTGACAGTGATGGATTCCGCTCCTAACGGTACATCCACCGGTCCCCCGATGATACTGTTTTCATCCACGGTGACGGTTCCCGTGTTGCCGCCGGCCCATGGCGAAACGGCATAGACGGAGACCTCTACCGCATCGCCTCCCAGCAGGCTGAGCACAACGTCTATGGTGGTGGAGGTCACCACGGTCCCGTTTTGCGGCGAGTCGATGACCGGCGGGTCGGGGGGCAGCGTGTCCACGGTGAACTTGTTGTAATAGGTCCAGTGGGTGTTTCCACCCGTGTTGCCGGCAGTGTCCACGGGCTTGATCCGCCAGTACCAGTCACCGTCGGTAAGCGCCGTGTAGGTGGGTTCGGTAAGCTCCCACTCGAAGTCGAACTTGCCGGTGAGGGTCTGCACCCTGATATCGGCTTCCGCCATGTTCGTCGGGGTCATGTACCACCTGACATCGTCCAGGTAGATACGGATTCCGGCCGCCGCCGAATCGGCGTGGTTATTCTGCCGGACACCCATGACGTTGTCTATGGAACGCCCCTGCCTGTCGGTGACGCTGAAACTTGCCTGTACGTCGTCGGCGCCGGTAATGGCGATGACATAGTTCTCGTGGGTGACGGT
>CAYSPT010000135.1:2420-6759 GCA_964432985.1 uncultured bacterium | reverse complement strand
CTGCCAGCCGTCCACACCCCAGTTAACTGTGGCCGGGCTGTCGGAGAAGATGGTTGTCTTGTCCATTAGCATGGGCCGCACCGGCACCCAGCCGATGTCCGGGGTGCACCGGATGTAGTCGGCGGCGTACTGCTGCACCTCCTGCTTCTCCCGCTCCACCGGGAACGTGGCGAAGTTTTCGGTGTGGTAGACAGTCATGCCCAGAGTGTCATCGTACCCGTACAGGCCGCCTCCCAGAGCCGGCTTGTTGATGATGTTGGCCACAGCCCATTCATCAAAGATCTCATCAAAGGGCTTGTCAACGCCGATTTCCTTCATGGCAAAGTCAAAACCCTCGACGCTCTTGAGCGGGCTGTCTACCAGGGTCCGGGTGAATTTCTGCTTGATTTCCGGAGTTGGGCAATACTTGGTGTAAATGTAGTAGTACCACAGGTAGACAGAACCGTAATCGTCAACGATGTTGGCGAAGTGGTCGAGTCTCTCGTCGGCGTTGCGGATAAAGGCCAGCACCTGGCTGGGATGGCCGTAACCGCAGATGTAGAACGCCAGCTGGCTCATACCCTCGTTGACCCACTTGTCCTCCCGCATATCGTGGTTGGCGTGGATCATGTGCTGGAACTCGTGGGCCACCACACCCAGGTAGAAGGGGCTGGTGGGATCGGATGGATAGGTATCAACGTAGATCATTTCCCGCTCGTTGCTCTGGGGGAACACCCGCTTGGAGTACTCGTTGAGCGGGAAGTAGAAGCCGCCCACATAACCCTTGCCGGGCTCCCAGCCATCCTGCACGTCGGTCAGGAGCAAGGTGATGCGCGGGTCGTGATCGATACCGGGCTTGCGCTCGAAACCGAAGGAACTCGTGTTGAGGGGATAAATCACCTCGTCGATCTGTTTGCAGATTTTTGCCAGGGTTTCTTCAGTGACCTCCTGGCCGTTTTCCACGTAGATATACACGTTTTCGCCCACTACGCGAAGCGTGGCCGTAACCTCGACGAACTGCTGCCCGCCCCCGCCGAGAGCTACGGACCAGAAAGTTTCTTCCTGTCCTTCCCGGTCGGGAAGTACGGCCCCGGATCGTCCCAACTTGCCTTTGGCGCGCAGATCCTCCGTGTCTAGCGCTTCCCACTCCACACCTTCGGTGTGCTCGCGCACCATGTCATCAAGCACATGCGTGCCGTCAAGCCAAACCTCACCTTTTGAAAGATCCTCATAACTCATGAACGGAGCGCCGTTAAAACTCTTTACCGGCGGTGCAGCCTGAGCAATTCCCACGCTTGCGAACATAAACACCACGGCCAGAGCGGCCACAAACACCCGTACTGAATTCACCTTCTTACTCATCATACCTGACTCCAACTCCTTCCTCTGCTCTCTACTGCTTACTTGCTTCTGATGAACACCCGGCTCTCACCGGACTCCAAAAGCCCCACAAATGCTGAAAAAGCTGCCTTTTTACTATACAAATAGATATCTGCTCTATTATATAAGGCATTCAATTATAGTGGTGGATATCTGCATTGTCAAGGTGCAAATGTATTGTCAACACTGGATTTTGGATGTCCGTGTGAAGAAGAGAAACTACCTCGTTGACGGATGTGACGCTTGTGCTATATTGTGTGTCCATTATGAAAAACAATACCAGAACCAGGCCGGGAAACCAGACAGAGAAGCCGGTTGTTTCGGACGCTTCCGAAAATGACTCTACCGAAATACCGGTTAACAAACAGGTGACAGCAATCGCCGGAGCAACACCCGTTGAGGAAGAATCTACCCGAGAACAAAAATCTACCCGAGAACAAAAATCTACCCCGGACCCTGTGTCCGTATCAGAGGCTGACGAGGCCGTCCAGGAACCGCCACCCAGATACGTGGTGATCCACGGGCACTTCTATCAGCCACCCCGGGAGAATCCCTGGACCGAGGCCATCGAGCGGCAGGAAACCGCCCACCCGTTCCACGACTGGAACGAGCGGATTGCCTTCGAGTGCTACATCCCCAACAGTTCAGCCAGGATAAACACGCCCCGCGGAAAAGTGGTTGACCTGGTAAACAACTACGCATTCATGAGCTTCAATTTCGGACCGACACTGCTGTCGTGGATGAAGACGACTCTTCCCAAGGTATACCGGTGGATCACCTCTGCCGACGCCACCAGCCGCAAACTCCAGGACGGTCACGGAAACGCCATCGCCCAGGCTTACAACCACATGATTCTGCCGTTGGCGTCACCACAGGATCTGGAAACCCAGATCATCTGGGGTAAACGTGATTTCGCCTTCCGGTTCGGACGGGAAGCGGAAGCTATGTGGCTGCCTGAAACCGCCATCGATCAGGCCACCGTGGAGGCCCTCATTGAGCACGGAATGAAGTACGTGATCCTGGCTCCGGGTCAGGCGGAAATGGTGCGGCCACAGGAAGAAAAAGAATGGATCGACGTAAGCCACGGCAACATCAACCCCCGCAGAGCGTACCGTATTTTCTCCCAAAAGACGGAGGGCAAATCCAAAACCAGAAAAAAATGGGAGACCTTACCCCACATCGACGCGTTCTTTTACGATGGGGGACTGGCCCAGAACGTGGCTTTCGGCGATCTGTTGAAGGACTCCCACCGGTTTGCCAACCGGATCATGGCCGGATTCGATCCCGACGCCACGGAACCGCAGATCGTCCACGTGGCCACGGACGGTGAATCGTATGGCCA
Source organism: uncultured bacterium (assembly GCA_964432985.1). Lineage (GTDB taxonomy): Bacteria > Muiribacteriota > CAYSPT01 > CAYSPT01 > CAYSPT01 > CAYSPT01. The sequence goes on along the minus strand of CAYSPT010000135.1, from coordinate 4,058 downwards.
TCACAAGCCCTTCGCCGACCTGACACTAGCCTACACATTGAAATACGCGTTGCCCGAATGGGATGTCGAGGTAGTCAATTACCCGCGTTTTCTGTCCCTTCACCCGCCGAAGTGGGAAGCAAAACTCAAACAAGGACCGCAGGGAGAAGGGACGAGCTGGAGCTGCGCCCATGGAGTGGGCCGGTGGTACCGCGACTGCAGCTGCTCCACCGGCGGGCAGCCCGGGTGGCACCAGCGCTGGCGCAAACCCCTCAGGGAAGCGCTGGATTGGCTGCGGGACGAGATCTACCAGCTTTTGGAATCCGGGGGAGGTAAGCTGTTCAAAGACCCGTGGGCCGCCCGGAACGATTATATCGATGTAGTGCTGGACAGGTCACCTGAAATGGTAGGCCGGTTTCTAAAAAAACATCTTAAGTCATCCATCACGCCCAGGCGGCAGGTCGAAGCGCTTCGTACCATGGAGATGGCCCGAAACGGTATGCTGATGTACACCAGCTGTGCCTGGTTTTTCTGTGAAATCTCAGGGATAGAAACAGTACAGAATCTCCAGTACGCCGCCCGTGCCATGGAGCTCATCAAGCAGCTTTCCGGCAAGGACCTGGAGGAGACATTCATAAAGCGTCTGGAAAAAGCCCCGAGCAATGATCCTGCATACGGAAACGGCGCCAATCTCTACCGAAAACTGGTCCGGCCGGCGGCTGTCTCACGGGAGCGCCTCATCAGCCAGTACGGTATCCGGGCCCTGCTTTCATCCGAAGCGCCGGCAAAAGCCAATTACCATTTCACCATTCAGACGGTTACAGCCGCCCGCCCCGATGCGGCCGGGCTGCGAACCTATGCCGGGCACCTCCGGGTCCGTTCCGGCATCACCACGGAAGAGCGTGAATTCTTGAACCTGGTGGTGGAGCTGCCGGACCACTCGTTTCGGTCCTACGTAAAACCGTGGTTGAGCGCAGACGAGTTCAAAGCCCTGGTAAACCGGCTGGAAAGCGTTGAAGGAGACACCCTGCTCACCAACGGTATGATCGAGGCCTGGCGGCCGTTTTTCGGTGAGCGCTCCTACACGTTGAAAGACCTTTTCACCGAAGAAAAAGAGCGGATTTACCAGGTCATGCTCCAGGAGCGGCTCGAGCAGCTGCGGGGAGTGTACGCGCTTCTCCTGACTTACTACATGCCCATTCTGGAAGGATATCACGACCTCGGGCTCAAGATCCCGGACCATCTCAAACAGGAAGCTGAGCTGGCCCTGGGGCGTGAAATGTACTTCGAGGTCCAGAAGCTCGTTTCCACCAGGGACCCCTACCGGCTGGAAATGATCAGGGCACGGGCCGTGGCCGTCAAAGATCTGGGTATCTCCGTCAACTGGACGCTGTCAGAAAAAACCATGAGAAAGCTCATGTTCGGAACCCTGAACGAAGTGCTTCAGAATCCGGAGGAAGCCACCTTGAAATTTTTCAAGAGCCTGGTGGTTTTTTCCCTGGAAGCGGGCCCGAAAACCTGGAGGTTCTATACCGAGACCAGGGTCTTCAGGCTGCTGATGTATCTGTTTGCCTCACCGGAAACCCGGCTGTCCTCTGGAATAGAGGAAATGAGCGACGACGTCCCCACCGAGCACTTTGCATCACCGGCGCTGCGCAC
>CAYSPT010000135.1:0-2320 GCA_964432985.1 uncultured bacterium | reverse complement strand
CCCAGGTTGTACCGCGCCTCCGCCAATTCCGGATCGAGACGGACCGCCTGCTCCAAAAATTCTATAGCCTCCTCGATACGCCTCTTCATTGCCAGCACCGTACCAAGCGCTGCATTTATTTCAGCGTCTTCTTCTTTCAAAATTAGCGCCTGGCGAAACGATTCTATTGCATCGTCAAGACGACCAACCGCTTTCATCACCTTGCCCAGGTTGAAAAACAAGTCGGGATCGTCCGGGCAACCTCTTGATGCTGCATGCAATTCTTCGATCGCCTCATTATGATAACCTTTTTCGTAAAGAACATAACCAAGACTAGCTCGAATAAAATACAAATTAGGTTCGATTTTCAAGGCTTTTTTAAAAATATCGATAGCTTCATCAAGCTTGCCCTGAGAATAAAAGATTTTTCCCAGACCCAGGTGGGCCAGAGTACAGTTCTCGTCTACTTGAAGTGCCTTTTCGAACTCCCTTTGGGCTTCTTTAAAGCGGTCCTGCTCATAGAGCATTTTACCCAAACCTATGTAACCTAACACAAATTCAGGTTTATCTTCGAGAACCATACGACACTGGGCTTCAGCTTCATTCGTCATGCCTTTTCTCGAATAGGCCATTCCGAGGCTATAGTAAACCTCCGGTTGATAAGGGCATATTTTTAAGGATATCTTATACTGTTCAATTGCCAGTTCAAAATAATCTTGTTGCATCAAAAATCCCCCAAGAGCAGTATGAACGAGAAAATTATTTTCAGTAACTGAAAGTGTGTGCTTGAATATGGTATAGCTGTTCTTCCACTTACCTATCTGGAACCAGGACCGCACTCCCAGTATCAAAAGCACCAATACAGAGAGCACAACCAGGACCTTTTTACTGTATCTCCACCTTGCAACAATATCTGGAATACCCCATGCGACCATGACGCACAAGCCGATGATCGGTACATAACAAAAGCGGTCGGCCATGGATTGCACACCTGCCTGAACCAGGCCAATAACCGGGAACAAAGTCCCCAGATACCACAACCAACCGGTTAAACAATAGCCTGATTTTCTGACCGACATCTGTATTACAAACGCCGTAACCGTTACCAGGAACACCCCGGCGGCCAAAGGTTGCCACAGAGGAATCAAACTGCCAGGATGCGGATAAACGATGCCCAGTTTATCAGGTATCACGAACTTGCCAATATATTTGACATACGAAACCAGTGCATTGGATATACGTGCCATAAACGGCAACCTATGCAGTTCCTGGACGGCTCCTGCCTCTTTTTGTGTAACAACCGTTAAGGCACTAAAGACCGCTGACAGGACAAACAAAGGAATTTTTTCCTGGATTAAAGAAGGAAGAACACTGATGATGTTCCGTGATTTCTTTTTTTCCTCTTTTGACGCAGCCCGGCGGCGGCTGGATATCTTGATTTCAAATCTTCTCAGTGGCCAGTAATCGAGGAGCAACAGTGCACAGGGGAGCGTAACCACCATTGGTTTTGACATCAGGCCCAGTATGAAGAATGCCACAACAAGTAAATATCGAGAAAATGTGCGCACCTCGATAAACCGTACGTACGTCAGTATGGTCAACAGGTAAAAGAATGTGCTCAGGACATCTTTTCGCTCCGTAATCCACGTAACCGATTCGACCTGAAGCGGATGGAGAGCAAACAAAAAAGCAGCAAAAGCACTTCTCCAAAACGCTCCGGTACTTCGCTTCAAGCAGTAGAAAAGGAGCAAAGTATTAAGAATGTGAAACACCACGTTTGTCAAATGGTAACCACCTGCCCACTGGCCAAATAATTCCATATCCACCATGAACGAAAGCCAGGTAAGAGGAATCCAGTACCCGGCATGCCAGGTAGTAAAAGCCCAGATTACACTTTTCAAGCTAAGTCCAGAATGTATGTAGATATTGTGCGTTACATAAGATGGATCATCAAAGTTGATGAAATCAAAAAGTCGTACCTGCCAGTAGACCGCTAGGGTGGTCGCAGCAATTGACAGCAGGATCAGTAACGTTACGTGATGCGACGTGATAAATCGGAAACGCATGATAACCACAGTATAGCAATCCTTTTATTAGCTGGCAATAGAGTGGTTTTCGTTAACAGGAAAGGGCGGGAAAGGTGACATTGAACGATGACAAGTTTTGTAGTGGGTGTAGCGGTCATGTACGAGATGTACTACCAACTGCCAGCGCAAGCTGGGATTTTAGTCAGCAAGTAAGAGCGGAGAATACCCGCCTTATGTGAGCCGAGGATATTTCATCGATAAACCGCGACGCTTCCTGTTGAGTGACCTTGCCGAACCGGGCACGCTCAAGCGCG
>CAYSPT010000134.1:4179-6786 GCA_964432985.1 uncultured bacterium | reverse complement strand
AGCCTGCCGGCGCGGGCCCGGTCCAGGATACGGGGAATCAGGTTGGTGTCCTCGGGGCCCCAGACCAGGTGGGGCCGCAGTGACACCGTGAGCAGCCCGCCCGGCTCGTTGGCCTGCAGCACCTCGCGCTCAGCCATGGCTTTCGTCTCGGGATAGTGCGACAGGAATTTTTCCGGGTATGGGGCCGACTCGTCGATCAGGCCGTGGCTGTCCCCGGCGAACACCACGCTGGGCGACGAGGTGTAAACCAGCTTCTTGATGCCGTTGGCCCGGCAGGCGTCGATGACGTTTCGGGTGCCCTCCACGTTGATCCGGTAAAACGGCTCGCGGATGACCGAAATCCCGGTCATGGAAGCCACGTGGTGCACCTCGTCGAACCCGGCCAGGGCTTTTATCATTCCGGGCCGGTCGCAGATGTCCTGCTTGAGAGTTGAGAATCCTTCTTCTTTTAAAAACGGGTACCGGCTTCGGCCCAGGGCCGTCACCTCGTGTCCGGCTTTACGCAGACGACGAGCCACGTACCGCCCCACGAATCCGCCGCCACCGGTCACCAGGATCTTCAAGGTTATACTGTCTCCTAACACTTAAGAATGGCCTGCAGGCAGGATCAATTCCGAGAAGTCTGCTTGAATTATATCCGTCCTAAGCCTTTCAATTTACCGTCCGCCCAAACAGCTAATTTCTCCCGGAAGATCTTGGCGTTGTGCCTGATGTCCACCGGAAACGACGGGTGGAACAGCACGTGCTCGATACCTTCAGTGTGGGGGTACGCGGCCGCTATCTCCAGCAGTTCGCCGGCAAAGTTTTTTTTCAGGTGAGTGGTCTTCGGGTAGTGTCCCGGGCCCGGCTCGATGATGATGACAGGGGTTTTGCGCTCCGCGGGACCGATGCCCACCAGGGCAGAGCGGAACACCTTCGGGTGCCGGTTGAAAATCGCTTCGCACGGCACGGTGAACAGCGTCTCCTCCGGGGTGATCACCCGATGCCCTTTGCGGCCGCAGAACCAGAGACGGTCCTGGTCGTCCAGGTACCCGATATCACCCATGCGGTGCCACACACCGTTTCGGCGGTGGATCTTCGCTTTGGCGGTGGCGTCGTCGCGGTTGTAATAGGTTTCGGTGACCATGGGCCCGTGGACGACGATCTCGCCGATCTTGTTGGGACGCAGGTCGAGATCGTCCAGCCACTCGGGAAGCGGTTCATCCAGTATCCGGATGATTTTCACCGTGACTCCGGGGACCGCTTTGCCCACGCAGGTGCCGAACCCTTCCCGGCTGCGCGCCCAGGTCCCTCCGGTCACCTCCGCGCCGCTGATACTCGAAACCGGCAGAGCTTCGGTGGCCCCGTAGGGCGTGTGCACGTCACCGTTGGGGATGATGTGCTTGAACATCCCGATCAGGTCCCCGGGTACGGGTGCGCCGGCCATCAGTATCCGCCTCATCGACGGAAGCGCGATGTGGTGCTTCGTGCAGTACTCCCCTACCCGTTTCCAGATGGCGGGGGAACCGAAACTGGTGGTCACCCCCTGGTCGTGGACCGCCTCGATAATCAGCAGCGGGTCCACGTGCGCCGGCCGGGTGGGGTCCATGTCCGGGATGACGCAGGTCATTCCCAGGGCCACGTCGAAAAGGGCGAACACCGGCAGCCCCGCCAGGTCCACCTCGCCGTGCTCGAAACCGTACACCTTCTGAAGCAGTGCTACCTGGGCGTCGAACATCCCGTGCTCGTAGAGCACTCCCTTGGCCGGCCCCGTGCTCCCGGTGGTAAACAGGATGGCCGCGGGCGAGCTGCGCGTGGTGTCGGCGATTTGAAACGGCGTGGCGGTGGGCGACGACAGCTTCTCCAGGCTTTTGGCCAGGAGCGGCATCTTGCCCCCGATCACCAGGTTTATTTTCACCGATTTGAAGTACTTGCGGTACGCCTGCCGGGCCACGTGGACCATGGGGATTCCCACCACCGCTTCCGGGGACACGTTGCGGATGCACTCGAGCAGCCTGGTGCGGCCCATACCCGGATCGATCAATATGGGGACCGCCCCCGTCTTGAACAGGGCGAAGGTGAGAGAGATGAACTCAAGCGACGGTTTCACCATGAGCAGCACCCGGGTGCCCCGTGTTATTCCGGAGCTGACCAGGCCGTGGGCGTACCGGTCGCTCTCGGCGTTAAGGTCCTGGAACGTCAGGTGGGTGTAGCTGCGGCGGCCCATTTTGTCGCGGCTGTGGGGAAACACCACCGCCTTGCGAAAGGGGTACCGCTGGGCCATCTCAGGCAGGTATTGCGCTATATTGAAAAGCTCGTTATCTTTGGTCATGTCTTAGAGCATCCTTGTTTTAAAACTCGAACCGTTCTCTGAAGTCGGGCTGTATTTCCATGATGTAACCTCCGCAAATATTCAACGGCTGCAATACGCTCCTCGGGAGGTCTTTGCTTCCAGAAAGCCAGGTCCCGCTTGGCAGACGAAGAATCCTCTAATCTCATTTTTTTTACAATTTTTTGTATCATAGTTACATAGCATTTTATCATATTCTGCCGTGATTTTGCGATAAATGAAGGGACTTTCGGAGCTCGCACCGCGGTTAAGTGTGTCTTTTTTCAACTGTTGTAAAT
>CAYSPT010000134.1:1969-4079 GCA_964432985.1 uncultured bacterium | reverse complement strand
ATTTTACAGCAGTTGCTATGACATACCTATCGGGGTGGTTTGTAAGAATTTACGCTGGGAGGTACTTAAAACAAGTAACAAGCGGTTCTGGTTGACAGGTATATCCTTAATCCAAAAACTGCCGGATGGCAGCGGTGGTGCGTTCGGGCTCGTCCTCCAGCAGGTAATGTCCCGCTTCTTCCAGGGCCAGTGTCTCCGCTTCAGGTAGAAACTCTTTCCACCGCTGGAGGAAGTGAGTGGTAAACACGAAATCCCGGCATCCCCAGAGCAGAAGCGCCGGGTTCTCCGCCAGATTTTCCAACCGCTCCTCGATGTCCTTGAGCACCGGCCAGCTCTCGTGATACCGGTGCATGGGAATGTCCCGCACGAACTGGTACACTGCCACCCGGTTACGGAAGCTGCCGTAAGGATACAGGTACCCACGCAGTGCTTCTCCCTTGAGACCCCCGGGGTGGGTGGTGCACCGGTAGCGGGCGTACTGGACGAACAGGTTGAACTGCCGGATGGCCAGCTCGCCGATCACCGGCAGCTTGCAGAACGCCAGCTGCCACGGCAATTTGCGGTCGGTGTAGGCGGCGGTGTTCATGATAATCATCTTCTTGATCCGCCCCGGGTTGCGCACCGCCACTCCCATCCCTATGGCGCCTCCCCAGTCGTGGACCACCAGGTGACACTCCTTTATTCCCAGTGAATCGAGCAGGAACTCGCAGTTGTCGATGTGAGTTTTCAGGACGTAATCGTAATGCTGCGGCTTGTCCGAAAGCCCGCAGCCGATGTGGTCGGGCACGATGCAGCGGTAATCGGGTGCCAGTGCTTTCACCAGGTTGCGGTAGAAAAACGACCAGGTTGGGTTGCCGTGCAGCATGACCACGGGAGTTTGTAATTCGGTTGGGGCTCCTTCGTCGAGATAGTGCATCCGTACGCCCCGGACCATGAGCCAGCGTGAGGTGAAGGGATACTCGGGAGACGTGAAACCGTGACCGCTGCCGCTCACCACCGCACCCCCAGCATCATGCAGTTGATACCGCTGCCGATTCCCAGCAGGGCGATGAAATCATCCTTCTTCACCATATCCCGCTCGATACCGATGGAGAGCGTGGCCGGCAGGGACACCGAACCGATGTTCCCTAAAAACGGGTAGGTGCAGAAATCCTTGTCGGAGTCCAACTCCAGGGTGTCCAGCATCAGCCGGCGGTGTGCCCGTCCCACCTGGTGGCAGAAAATCCGGTTGACATCGTCGTTTTCGAACTGCAGGCTCTCCCTGGTGCGCTCCCAGGTTTTGCGGGCCAGGTCGCATCCGGCCACCATCAGTTTCTCAGAGTCGGTGTCCATGAGCAGCTTCGATGGATCTCCGGTACCGGGCTGCGCGTCCACCGCGCCGCCGCGGCACAGGTAGTTAAAGGTGGACGAAACCATGCACTCGCCGCCCAGGAGCCGGTGGCCGTGTTTCGAGATGGATTTGTGCACCAGCACCGCCGCCGCGGAGCCGCACCCGATGGTCAGCGAAGCAAAAGACCCCTTGATTTTCCTGCGGGTCAGCGACCAGTCCCGACGCAGCGCCTTGATGGTGGTGTCCACCAGGGGCCGGCCGTTTTCCGAGGCCACTACCAGACCGGCTTTGACGATCCCCTTGTCGATCATACTGCCCACGATAACCATGCCGTTGAGAAACCCAAGGCAGGCGTTTGAGACGTCAAAAATCATGGTATCTTCACCCAACTGTATCTTCTCGTGGACGAAGGACGCGGTGGCCGGCTCCATGTACTCGCGGTAGACGGAGCCGTTGATCAGGATACCGATGTCCTTGCGGGATACTCCCGATTTTTTCAGCGCCAGAACACCGACTTCGGCCGATTTGTCGCTCATGCAGGCGTTGGGCGGCCACAGGCGGCGTTCCTGGATCCCCGTGAAGAACTCAAGCCGGCCGAAAGGCAGGTTGAGCTTGTTGTACACGGGGGCCAGGCGCTCCTCGATCTGGGCCGAGGTCAGCGTCTCTTCGGGCAGCAGGTGGGCCACCGATTCGATACAGACGTTCTCAAACAGCATAATGCTTACCGGTTTTCAGTGAATTGGATACCGTACAAAATCGACGCTCTATTAAACCAGAGTT
>CAYSPT010000134.1:0-1869 GCA_964432985.1 uncultured bacterium | reverse complement strand
TTACTCTTGCATGAATTTTCCGTAGAAACCTGTTTTCCCCCGAATTCCCTTGAAGTCCTTTTTCCAGCGCATATCGTCAAAGACACCGGCGAAAGCCGGGCCGTTTTGGGCCAGGGCCGCGCGGAACGCATCATCCACGACTACCAGGTTTTCAGAAGCCATTTCCTTGAGGCGGGCGGCCCGGTCAACATCGGCACCGATCAGGTCGTAATGTTCATCGGCGGTAGGAGAAAACACCAGCGCGTCACGAACCTCTCCAACAAAGATCTTTACCTTGATCTCATGCTGGTTTTCCTGGTCTGGGGGGCAGTGGGCCAGGGCGGGATTGAAACGGTTCAACTCTCCCAGGTACCAGTCCTGCCGGTCGAAAAACAGGTTATGGATTTTCAAGGCAATCTGCGCTTTTGATTCCATCTCGTTGAAGGGATAAAAAACCATTACTTCATCACCGATGAACTTGATGAAATCAAAACCGAAAAAGTGAAATGCCAACCGGGAAAACATCAGGAAATGAAGTATCCTCGCCGGCCACAACCGGGGAAACTCCCGCTTGTATTGGGTGGAGCCAACCAGGTCAGCGAAGAGGATGAACCCGCTGAAGTGCCTGTCCAGGGCATATATCTGCCGGACGTGGTTCGCCGCCAGGGATGACAGCCGGTCGAATCCTCCATGCTCTTTCATCCCGGGGAATTGGTCGGCTTTTTGAATGAGCCTATTTTTAATTTTTTCATAATCGAAGCCGCACTGCTTGCAGAGAACAAAGTTAAGGAACATCAGAGTGCTTTCCGGAAAAGAATAAATATCTTCCTGGGCGAAGGCCCTGCAAAACCAATCTTCCGATTCATCGTACCGCTCAAGCTTGCACATGGTGTAGGCAACTTCGCTTTCAGCCAATGAGAACCGGGGATTCAACCGGACCGCTTTCATCAGCCACGGCAGGGCCCCATCATAATCAGCCTGCTTCCTGAAGAACATCCCGTATCTGAAACAAAGATCGGGATCATCCGGGCAAACCTCAGTCAATTTCCGGTAAATCCGGCCGGCGAAATCCACCTCCTTGTTATCGATGCCAATGACAAACTCCAGCCATTCGCGCATATTCTCTGCCCGTATGCCAGCCAGGTTTTCTTCGCTAAAAAAAATCCTATCACGATCGTCGGTTCCGGCACTCATGGCGACGCTCCTTTCGGATTCATCATGTTCATACCTGGTCTGATAATAATTTAATTTCTTAAGGATGTCCAGCTGAACAGAAAGCGGATAAGGAAGGAGAAGAAGAGGTACTAATTAGTACTTGCATTCTACCTGTACTACTGAATTGAAAACGCAATGATCGCTTTCTGGTACAATACCCTTATGAACATTCCCGAACTTCTGGCACCGGCAGGTAATTCGGAGAAGCTCCCAGTGGCCCTGCGCTACGGGGCAGACGCTGTCTACCTGGGTGGAGAACAGTTCAGCCTGCGGGCGCTGGCCGGTAATTTTGACCGGGAAAGTCTGCGCTGGGCGGTGGCGTATGCGCACGGATACGATTTACAGAGCGCCAATACCGTCGAATTCTCCGGTCAATCCCGGGAAGCCGGGCAGGCAGACCAGGAAAGCGCCGTTCATACTCAAGCGCTTCATCATGGTACCGGTTCCGCCCTGCCGTGCAAGAAGGTATATGTGGCGCTTAACATCATCCCCCATGACGATGAGCTCACTGCCATCCCCGAGTATGTCCGTTTCCTCGAAGCCATCGGTGCCGACGGCGTCATCGTTTCGGATCCGGGGGTTTTCGAAACCGTGCGCGAGCACTCGGAGCTCCCCATTCACATCAGCACCCAGGCCAACAACGCCAACTGGAAAACGGTTCAGATGTGGCAGAAG
>CAYSPT010000133.1:0-6888 GCA_964432985.1 uncultured bacterium | reverse complement strand
TGTATCTTATTCTGAAAAGGGGGCTTCGGCCTGATGAGTGGTCACCGGCATGAGGCTGCGTTTTACACTGCCGAGGATGATGGCAGAATACGGTGTGATTTATGCCCCCAGTCATGCCTGATCAATGACGGTAAGACCGGCTTGTGCGGTGTGCGGAAAAACGAGGGGGGAGTCCTGGCCGCCCTGACGTATGAACGGGTAACATCGTTCAGCCTGGACCCCATCGAAAAAAAACCGTTGTATCATTTTCATCCCGGTCTCGATATTCTCTCGGTAGGCACTGTGGGATGCAATTTCAAGTGCTTCTTCTGCCAGAACTGGGAGATTTCTCAAGCCGGTGCCACGCTGAACACCCTGTCTGTGGATCAGCTCGTATCTTCCGTCGAAAGAGACAACAACATCGGTGTGGCTTTCACCTACAACGAGCCGTTGATCTGGTATGAGTACATCATCGACTGCGCCCGGCTCATCAAGGAGCAAGGGTACAAGGTCGTCCTGGTTACCAACGGTTATATCAATCCCGAACCGCTGGAGCATCTGCTGCCCCACATCGACGCGATCAATGTGGACCTCAAAGCGTTTGACAACAGTTTTTACGAGCGGCATTGCCGCGGGACGCTGGCACCTGTTCTGGACTCCATCAAGATGGCGTACAAGCACATACACGTGGAAGTAACCAACCTGGTTATTCCCACCCTCAACGACAGCAAGGAGCACATCAACACGCTGGTGGAGTGGCTTGGCAATGTCAGCCAGGACATTCCTCTTCACTTTTCGCGGTATTTTCCTCACTTCAAGTCAACCCTTCCCCCCACGTCGGTGGACACGCTTTTCCGGGCTCGTGATATAGCCAAGAAATACCTCAAATACGTGTATCTTGGTAACATCATGGACGTGTCAGCCAACTCAACATTCTGCTCGTCGTGCGGCGAAGTGGTCATCGAGCGGGCAGGCTATTCGGTGAAGATTCACCTGGAGGGTAAAAAGTGCCCGCACTGTGGTTCTGAAGTAAATATCGTGTTATAATTGGCCTCGAAAATACAGATATTTTCTATTACTGCTTAAAATAGCTGTATCTTCAAGGCCTGTTTTTTGTTAATAACAATGATGTTTAAATGATGGATTTAGCACTCAGCTGACTTAATTGTTGTAAGAAGGAGGTTTGTTGCGGTGGCTGGTTCGAAAAAAAGTAAAGATTATGACTGGGGGGAGTACTCCGAAAAAGGTGACCGGATCATTGCCGTTCTCGGGTGGATCGTCGTTCTGCTTATTACGCTCTATGCCGGTATTTATTTTGGCCGCCAGACCAGGGAAAGAGCTCGATTTGCCGAGCGGGAAGCGTCTGTTCAGATTTCTACTGTCCGGGATGACACTCCTTCCCAACCTGTTGTCGAAGCAGAGCCGGAACCTGCCGTTGACATCATCCAGCCAGCGGTAATCCCGGTGAAGGAACCGGAGCCTGTTATCAAGCCCGTGGTGGTAAAAAAGCCAGAACCTGTGGTGGAACCTCCCATCGAAACCGCTGCTAAAATCGAAGAAACTGTTCCCGATGTTCCGGTTGATCGGCCGGCAATCATCGAACCCCCCATTCCTCACGAGGGATTCTCTATTCAGGTTGGAGCGTTCGGGCAGTTGATAAATGCTCAACGGCTGAAGGAGGTCCTGGAGGAAAAGGGGTATTCGGTCCACATCATTAGTTCGAAAGGTCCTAAATCACTACACCGTGTCAGGGTTGGCCTGTATGATACCAGGGAAGCGGCCGACGCAGCGCAGGTACCCCTGAAAGACCTTGTAGAGCAAACGCTGGTAGTCAAGAACGCACCGAGGTAACGGGTGTGATAAAAGCCTCCCCGGGTCTAATCGGGTGCGGTCTATTCGGGTGGACCATCCTGCTTTGTATGCTTCCCTCCGCATTAATAGGCTATGCCAATTTTGCCTATGCGGATATTTCCCTTCCCCAGGACCAGAATATCGAAGAAGCCGCTTTCTCCCCCGACGGTCGGATCTATTGTCTCGGCAGCTTTCGCTCCGGGCTGATCGAAGTGGGGAAAGACGGGGTGGTCAAGAACAGTGCCCTGTTTGAAGGTATCGTGCAAAATCCCCGCGACGTGGCAGTATTCAAATCACTGGTTGTGGTGTTGGATGAAACCAACCTGTGGTTTCTCGACGCCATGGGCCGTCCCCAGCGGAAAGTAGCACTCGCTGCGCTGGGAATGCGGTCTCCCAGGGCTTTCTGCCTGGATTATCTAGGATATATCTATGTGGTGGATTCACACACATCTTCGGTTTACAAGCTCGATCCCGACGGTCGTCTGGTGCTGTGGATCGGGCAGCGTGGAGTGGAAAACGGAACGTTTTTATCTCCTGTTGACGTCGGTGTTGACGCGCAGCGCAATTTTTATGTGGCTGACTGGGACCTGTCCCGAATTCAGAAGTTCAATCCCATGGGGCAGTTCGTGATGTCTCTGGGCGAGCAGGGAGTGGGGCCTGGTCTGTTCAAGAAGATCTCCTCTTTTGTGGTGGATGAGGCTGGCAGGATGTTTGTTGCCGACTACTTCGGCAATCGCGTGCAGGTGTTTGATTCACGCGGCGCCTATCTGGGCAGTTTCGTCGATGTGGAACTTCCGGTAGATGTGATCGTGGAAGGCGAGTCTGTTTACGTGCTCGATTCCCAGCGTTGCTGCCTGTGCGAGTTCACCATGGACCAGCTTTCACATGAGCCGTTTTCTTCGGTGACAGCCCAATATGTCAGCTCGGAGAGCAGCTCTCCCAGCAGTTCTCCGGACGGCCCGGGCGGCCAGACATCCTTCGTTCGTCCCACACCTGCCGATTCGGACACTGCTGCTAAATCGCAATCAGCTCCCGCTGGATCAGAGGCAAGAACCGGTGCAAAAGCCGGTGAAGAAACCGTTCCGGGTGAAACATTGTCTGCGCTTAGAGAAGCATCGGATGTAATGCCTGAGAAAACCACCGCCTCCCTGGCTGGGACGGTGAAGTTTGGGGATGGGACAGAAAAGTTTGGGGCTGGGACAGAAAAGTTTGGGGCTGGGACAGAAAAGACAGAACCGGAAGCTGTCGAAACTGGTGCCCCCGGCGGAGAAAAAACGGCGGACTCTAACAAAAAATCGGGTCTTTCCCCCCGGGTTGGATATCTCGTTTCCATTGAGAGTGACAGGGATGTATGTGCAGTGGATATCAGGGATATGACACTGCTGCCGGGCGGCGGCCGCCAGATTGAGGTAAGCATCAGCCCAGTACCCGAGAAGCGGTTGACTCCCCGTGATTTCAGGGTTTATGAGGATCGTTCACTAAAAAAGGTATTAACAGTTGAGCAACAGGCCCCGGGAGTGGTAATACTGGGGTATAGCGGAGAAGGAACAGCGGAAAAACCGCAGAGGGTTATCATCATCGTGGGCGGCATGCGATTGGGTGGCCCTCAACGGATTGGAAAAGGAACGTGGAACAGCACGCAAGAAAGGAGTGAGGCGAGGTGAAACTCACCAGCCACACCCGGAGAAAGGTAAAGGAAAACGTTATATCCTACCTATTCCTTACTCCCTTTCTTCTGGTATTCGGTATTTTTCTCGGATACCCGATTTTTTACTCTTTGTTTCTGTCATTTCACAAAACCAGCATTTATTCTGATTGGTACAACGTGTTCGGTGACATGCAGTTCTGCGGATTGGCCAACTACGCGGCCCTGCTGAGCACCGATGCCGAGTTCTGGTGGTCACTGGTGGTCACGTTCATTTATGCTGCCATGACCATTCCAGCAGGCATAGCATTGTCGCTTTTGCTGGCGGTCCTGATCAACAACAAACTGCCGGGCCGGTCGTTTTTCCGAAGCGCCTACTTCCTGCCCAACGTGCTTGATCTGCTGGTGGTGGGTATTATCTGGGTGTTGATCTACAGCCCGCGGTACGGGCTGCTGGACGTCCTGCTCAACAAAATAGGGATTACCTATTTTTCGGCGACTGGATTTTTGGGGAACCCTCTGACTGCCTTGCCGGCCATAGCGCTGGCCATGGTCCTGAAAGGGGCCGGGTTCGGCATGATCCTGTTTCTCACCGCCATCCAGAACATATCCGAATCGGTGTACGAAGCGGCGGACGTTGACGGCGCCTCCTGGTGGGATAAGCTGCGGCATATTACTATCCCCCTGGTCAAGCCCATCATCCTGTTTATGATCATCACCGGGGTGCTGGCTTCGCTCAACGCCTTCACGGAAATCTATGCCATGACCAACGCTTCGGGCGGGCCCATAACCACCATGTGGGGGAGGACCGTGGGGGCCACCAAGCTCTCTGGTTTCTACCTGTTCAAGACCTTCGAGCGCGGCCAGTACGGGTACGCCGCGGCCATATCGTACATGCTGTTGCTGATAGCGCTGGCCATCTCGTTTGTGAACATCAAGCTTTTCAAGGAAGAGTAGAGAGGAGGCAGAGATCATGAGCCTCAAAGAATCCGCCAAGACCACAGTCATACGGACACGTGTCGTCCCGGCCGTGTTGTTTATCGTCTTGCTCATAGGGTCGCTGGTTGTGTTGATGCCCCTGTTCTGGATGCTGATTACCTCGGTGAAACAACCGGGGCAGGCACTCAAGTTCGATTTTCTGCCCCGCCGGGTGAAATTGGGCGACATCGGCACCGTGGTGGTGGGACCGCCCACCGGGAGCGGCAGCGAAAGCGCCGAGGCGCGTGTCGAGGGCCAGAGCATTGTTTTCAAAACAAGCCCTGTGGCCGGTACACAATCGGCTGAAGTGCTGATCTGGCAGGCGGGCGAGAACCCCGAGAAAGACCCGGGACAGGTGATTGACCTGAGCGGCCCGGACGCCGATGGTTCATTTGCCGGGAGCGTTCAGGACGCCGTTTTGGGCCGCTATCTCTACCGGTTCCGGTTCCGTCGTCCTCTCGGTGTGGCCTTCAGGGACCTCTACACCCTGAACAACTTCTCCGAAGTCCTTTTCAACAAGGACTTTCCTTTCAAACGCTTTTTCCTCAACAGCCTGATCGTGGCCTTCTTCAGCGGGGCGCTGACCACGTTGATATGCACCATGGGAGGGTACGCGTTTGCCAAGAAGCAATTCGTGTTCAGGGATGGGCTGTTCATGGTGCTTCTTTCGGCCATGATGATTCCGGGCATGATGTTCATGGTCCCGCAGTTCGCCCTGGTCAGCACCTTCGGTTGGATAAACACTTACTGGGGCCTGATCATTCCTCACCTGGCCAATGTGTTCGGGCTGTTTCTGATGCGGCAGTATATAAAGACCATTCCTGACTCATTGTTCGAGGCGGCACGGATTGACGGAGCTACGGAGTTTCAACAGTTCAAGATGATCGTTATCCCGCTGGCCCTGCCGATCATCATGACCTTGTTTCTGCTGACCTTCCTGGGGCAGTGGTCGAATTTCCTGTGGCAGCTTATCGTGACCACCCCGGAGTCGTCGCTCAGGACGCTGCCGGTGGGGCTGGCGCTATTCAAAGGCCAATACGCCATCAGTTGGGAGTCCATGATGGCAGGGGCCTGTTTCTCTATCATTCCCATCGCGCTTCTGTTCCTGTTTGCCCAGCGGTTCTTCATCGAGGGGATGACCTCGGGGGCGGTGAAAGAATGAGGGTGAACGGTGAAATGCACGAGATGTTTGGGGATGACCTCGGGGGCGGTGAAAGAATGAGGGTGAACGGTGAGGTGAACGAGATGTTGTATGTCAGAAAATCACGAACCGGAAGTTTCACGCTGTCTTCCTGCCTGCTGGGAATCGCAGCTGTCTTTCTGTGCTGCCTGATGGCCGGCTGCGGTCAAACGGAGCAGGGGGCGGCGAACTCCGGCATCATTGAGCTGAGCATCTGGGAAAACTACAACAACGAGGAGCACAAGGTGTTCATCGAGTTGATGCAGAAATTCGAAGAGCAGTCCCTTGAGCGGGCGGGCAGGAAAATAAAGCTTTCTATCGGCCGGGTGCCGTTTGACGGGCTCCTGCCCCGTCTCAAGACCTCCTGCCAGACCAGGACCACCCCGGATATCTGCCGGGTCGACTGCGCCCACGTGGTCTCTTTGGCTTACGGCAAGTCGGTGGTGCCCCTGGACACCCTGGAAAACTTCGACGCCGGGAGTATCGACCAGCTGCGGGAGCAGTTCGTGGAAGCCGCTTTCGACTCCAACATCATCGAGATAGTCCAGGATGACGGTAAGGTGGCGCGGCATCTGTACGGGCTGCCGGACCAGACGACCTGCGTGGCTTTGTACTGGAACCGCGCGCTGTTCGCCGCTTCGGCTTCGGCGCTGGAAGCAGCGGGCCTGTCACCGGACCGTTCGCCGGAAACGTGGGAGGAGTTCGTGGCCTACGGCAAGGTTCTGACCATCCCGGACAGTTCCCAGTACGCTTTCGGCATGGATAATTCGCTGTGGTGGACTTTCCCGTTCTTTAACTCCTTCGGGGCCAAGTTCCTTACACGTCTTCCAGACGGCGACCTGACCTGTACTCTCAACGGCGAAAAGGGAGTGGAAGCCCTTTCTTTCAAGGTGGATCTTTACCTGAAGAAACATAAGATAAAAGGTGTCGAGACGGGAATCGAGGCCGGGGCCTGGCAGAGCGGCGCCATCAACGCTTCGCAGGGATTCATCAACCAGAAGTACGCCATGATCCTCAGTGGTCCGTGGCACCTTAAAACCTTCAAGGATTCCGGGCTCGATTTCAGAGTAGGCCTCATCCCGGAAGGGCGTGCCGGCACCTCGTCCAACGTTGGCGGCACCAACTTCGTGGTGTTCAAGAGCGCCGCCGAGACGGGAAAAGCGGAGGCCGCCTACGAAGTTCTCAAGTACATAACCTCCGATGAGTTCCAGCGGAGCTGGTGCGAGCGGCTCCAGCAGATACCGGTCTCCAAGGC
>CAYSPT010000132.1:2704-6941 GCA_964432985.1 uncultured bacterium | reverse complement strand
GCGTACGTTGAGTTGTTAGCATTTGTTGGATTATTGTCCACCCGGTAGCTGTGGGCCACCGCCTGGCTGCGCACCTGCCGGGACTGGCGCTCGGCCACGGTCCGCTGCGAGTTGCGGCGCTGGATCTGCAGAGCTTCCATTTCCGTTTCGCTCACCACCAGCATAGAGGTGTAATCGGTCACCAGCGAGTACTCCTCGCCCAGGGCAACTACCTGGTTACGCAGGTGATCGGTCTCACCGTGCTCGCGGATATCCTGCATGACATCCTCGATGCTCGATTGCGCCCAGAGCCGCTCGATTTCCGGGTTGTCGGTATCCTGATCCGGCAGGGTGGCGGTGCACTTCCACGACCGGTCCTGTCCGGAAATCCGCGCTTTCATTTCCACCATTACATCACCAGAACCGTTGTACCGGCCGAACATCACCAGCTGCTGGCCCTGGTAGAGGCTGCCGACGTTCGCCGGAGTAAGATCGGTGACCTTCTCACCGTGGAACTTCAGCTCCACATCATGCATGGCTTCGTACAGGATCTTGGTCTTCGCCTGCAGGATTATTCCCACGATGTCATCGCTGCTGGAGACATTCATGGCAAACCCGTTGGAATCGCGGGCGAGGCGGTCCAAAAGCGGCTGGTTGGCGCTGTTGCCGATGACGAAGGTGCACAGGCGGACATCGTATGTCTTGAGCAGGGCCAGGAAATCAGCGTGGGTAGTCGGCCCTTCGTTGGTCTCCCCGTCGGTGACCATGATGATGCAAGTGGTGCGGTCATCGTCGAGCCTGGTGTACGCCATTTTAAGCCCCGCGAACAGATTTGTGCAGCCGCCGGCATGGATTTGCTTAACCTTGTTCAGAATGCTCTGCACATTTGACGGCGTGGCGTTGATGAATCCGCCGGTGAAATCATCGGCGTGATCGTTGAAGGTGATGATGCGGAAGCGGTCGTTGGGTGTCATCTTGTCGATGACCTTGGTCACGCCGTCAACCAGGGTGGCGATCTTACCGCCGTCCATGCTTCCGGAAGTGTCCAGCACGAAGGTCCAGTCGACCCCCTCGGAGATCCGCTGCAGGTCGGCGGCGGGAGTTACCACTACCATGAACGTGCCGGTGGAGCCGGCGCCCTGGCAGTACGGGATGAGCTCCACCCTGGCCGGGACACTGTCGTCCAGGCGGTAGTAGCACACCACGTCCCGGGTCAGCGCTTCGCCTTCGGGGCAGTCGATCACGGCGTGATATTCTTCGCCGGCAGGTACCGGGCCTTGATCCTGGTCCGGCTGTATCTTGTTGATGACGGCCTTGTTCATGAATCCGGGAATCCTTACTTCTTTTACAGGGAAAGCTGATTTCAAGACGAGATCGAACTTGAAGGATTCCTGCACTTTATCATCCACCGACCAGAAAGCGATACGCTCTTCGTCAACACCGCCTTCGGCCAGGGGATACACATACCGGCCGATATTTGCGTCGATGGTAATCGGCTGGTAATAGACCAGGCGCACCCGGGTGTCGGCCGCAGGACGGACAGGATAGATGGAAACATCGAAGGTCTTGTACTCGTCTTTTTCCGCAAGCGCCGTATCGTTACCCTTCTTAACCTGGTCCTCGTGGGTCTGGCGTGCTTTATCCTTCTCCATCACCTCGCCCACCACCTCGTTGCCGTCGATCCACATGCTCAGTTCCGAAAGGCTGGCCTGCTTGGGAACCGGAAACGAGTACACGGCCCGCAGGTCCCGGCCGCTACCGTTTCCGAAAACCTGGTCGACTTCGGTGCGGGCATAACCGTTGTTGATGGTGACAGTGACATGATGGGATTTCATAAAGACATGATGCTCGTCGCCACCGTTTACCGGTTTGAGAAGCCCGGCCGCCTGGGATGGGGTCATGGCCACCATCACCAGCAATAATCCGGCCAATACCGCTACTGCGAGACAGATACTATCAGGGACTCGTGACATCATTATGCTCCGACCTTCCCTCTTTCTGATTTGTGGTTGTTTCTTCATCTTCTTTGCCTTCTTCATCTTCTTCACCCCTTTCCTGTTTTTCAACCACTGCACAACTGGAAACGCATAATCCATGCCAAAATAAAGCAATACCGCCAAAACTCCCTTTTTTAGGCTATTTTGAGCATTAACCTGCTCAAGAGGAATGCTGGGGCGTACACAGTGTTGACATTTCATGTACGGTCAATGTACAATTAATGTATGGAAACCAAATTACTATCGACGACTGACAGGGCATTTTTTACTCTCGTATCCCGGGCGGTGTTCGCCAATCCTTTTGGGCCGGAGCGGGCCGAACTCGACCGGAAAATTACCGGAAGGAAAATGACGGCGCCACGGCATATCGTGCTTCCCGAAGTGGTGCGCAAGGTGACAGCTCAACTGGAGAAACTCGAGTCGGGGGGTTTGTCTGAGATCAGGCATTTCAAGCAGTCCGACCGTGATTCCATCAAGTTCGTTTTCCTCTTCGAGGTGTACCATCATTTCATGCACCAGTTCGATCAACTCATTCTCGACCAGGTACAGGCAGGCTCAAAATCGCTACCGGTCAAATTTGCCGACAAAGCTCTCGACGCTCTTAAAACCAGGGGATTCACCGCGGAGGAGGCAAACAGGTACTTTTCGTTTTTCTACCAGATCCGCCGAGCGTTTTATTTCATCAACCAGAGCCTTATCGGCCGGAGCCCTTCAATGCAGCACCTGCGAATGAACCTGTGGAACAACATATTCACCTGCGATATTCTTCACTACGAGCAGTATTTATGGAATAAGATGGAGGATTTCTCGACGCTTCTGCTGGGACCTACCGGCTGCGGCAAGGGAGCGGCGGCGGCGGCCATAGGCCGGTGCGGATTCATACCTTTCGATGAAAGCAAAGGAACGTTTATCAAGAGCTTCACCGCCACGTTTATCCCCATCAATCTTTCCCAATACCCGGAGTCACTGATCGAATCGGAGCTGTTTGGACACGCCAAGGGTGCTTTCACCGGAGCTGTTTCATCACACGAGGGACTGTTCTCCCTGTGCGGTCCCCACGGCTCTATATTCCTCGATGAGATTGGTGACCTGACCCAGCCCGTGCAGATCAAGTTATTGAAGGTTCTCGAAGAGAGAACGTTCAGCCCGGTTGGCAGCCACGAGCAGCTTCATTTCCATGGACGAATCATCGCCGCCACCAATAAATCTATCAACCGGCTCCGCCGCGAAGGGAAGTTCCGCGATGATTTCTTCTACCGGCTCTGCTCGGACTGTATCGTGGTACCGCCGCTTCAGCAGCGGATCCAGGAGCACAAAGACGAGCTCGAGGAGCTCATAGTTCACACGGTCAGGTATATTACCGGGCACCATTCAAAAGAACTGAGCGCCACGGTGCAGGAGGTGATCGATTCGCACCTGGGCAGAGACTACCACTGGCCGGGGAACGTGCGCGAACTGGCCCAGTGCGTCAGGCGGATCATTATCAAGCGGGAGTACCACGGCGACCAGACCCAGGCCCTTGACCCGCTCGATAGGCTCATGAGCACTATCAAGACCGGGACCTGTGATGCCAGGTCACTGCTGGCCGGCTACTGCAGACATCTTTACGAGCGATACGGCACCTACCAGAAGGTGGCCGAAATTACCGGTCTGGACCGGCGGACGGTCAAGAAACACGTGGACTCCGCTTCAGAGTGACGACGGAAAAACGCTTTGCATAGCGGCAACACCGCGACATCAAGCATCGCTCTGATCTTTTGTCCCGTATTGACTGCCCGCAGGCTGGCGGCTATACTAATTATCCCGTGGAGAAGACACCGTCTACCCGCGTTATGATCACTTCGTGACGGTTGTCATTTTCCCCGGAATCGATGGTTCAGCCCGCATATTTCATAAGTTGCCGTCGTGTCAGCAGCAGGCAAACTTGCGAAATGTACAGGTTACCAGACGGGAGAGGATTACAGTGCCGGGAAAAAAGAAAGACACTGCCGGACAGGCCGGCGAAGCAGGGCGTTTCCAGCTGTACCAGGGCAGTTATGACCACTTCAATCTTGATGACAACGAGGGAATGGAACGCCAGTCCCTGTTCAGAATCGACACTGTTACCGGTCAGGTGTGGGAGCTGCAATCTTTCAGCCATAGCGGCAATCTGATTACAGAATGGAAGCTGCCTGGTGACGAATAACGAACAGCCCCAACGGCAACTTGATTACAGAATGGAAGCTGCCTGGTGACGAATAACGAACAGCCCCAACGGCAAC
>CAYSPT010000132.1:0-2604 GCA_964432985.1 uncultured bacterium | reverse complement strand
TTGATTACAGAATGGAAACTGCCTGGTGATGAGTAACGAAAAACCCCAACGGCAGCAGCCGTCCATACTGGTAGTAGAAGACGACGAGAACATGCAGCTTCTCCTGAGAAATCACCTGGGGAAAGCCGGATACAAGGTGGCGTGCGTCGACAGCGGAGAAGAAGCTCTCCGTATGGTTAAGATATCCAATCCTGACCTGATCCTGCTGGACATCATCATGCCGAAGATGGACGGCTACGAAGTTTGCTCCCGTTTCCAGGACAGCCTGGACACAGCCTACATTCCGGTAGTATTCCTCAGCACTCTGGATGAGGAGCCTGACCGGATCCGGGCCTTTTCTGTGGGTGCCGTGGATTACCTGGCCAAACCGGTGAAGAAGAAAGCCCTCCTGGACACGGTCACGAAGCACATCAACACCAAGAACCAGTGGTTTTGCCTCAGCTCTGTGGGATTGACCGACCGGGGAGGTAAGGTTTTACCTTTCGATTTCAGCGACTTCAAGTACCACCTGGCTTCCCGCCTGTCGATAGAGCATGAGCAGCTTCAGAAGCTTATCGCGCTGTCACCCACCGAACTATACACCGAGATGACCGATCTCGGTTTGAAAAAATCGGAAATAGCCCGTTTCACTGCCGATTTTCTCAATGTTCCCTATGTCTCCCAGATAAGTCCGGATGACATAATACTGGGGCTTCTGCCGGCCAGTTTCTGCCGGATGAGTCTGGTGGTGCCGGTGCACGACACGGACGACGACGTGGCCCTTATCCTGAGCAATCCGTTCAACCTTCAGCTGCAGGACATGCTCTACCGGTCTGTTTTCACCAACCAGTCACGGCGCTACCGACTCAGAATCACCGAACCCGAAAATATTGTTCTCCTCTTCGACTACAACGTGGACGCCATGCTCGACGAAGATACTCCGGACGATATCGTCATCGACTCGTCCGCGATGTCCGGCCAGGTTGAAGTGGCGGGAGTAGACGATGAGGAGTCGCTTCACAGCCTGGCCGCATCCGCCCGGGAGGCATCGGTGGTGCGCCTGGCCAATACCATCCTGGCCAAGGCCCTGCAGAAAGAAGCCAGCGACATCCACGTGGAACCGCGGGAGACCGGCATCGTGGTACGGTACCGCATCGATGGTGTATTGCACGAACTTCTGTCCATCCCCAAAAAACTCCAGGTCCCGCTCACCCTGCGCTTCAAGATCATGTCCAGCCTGGATATCACCCAACGTCGTATTCCCCTGGACGGCCGGGCCCGGATCTTTTTCGACCGGAGGAAGATCGACCTGAGAGTGTCTACCCTGCCGGTCCACCACGGCGAAAAGGTGGTCATCCGCATCCTGGACCAGGACGCTATTGCCCTGAACGTAGAGGACTTGGGATTCGAAAAAAACTGCCTGCGCGCCGTTGATGAGAGCCTCAAAAAACCCCACGGTTTACTGCTGGTCACCGGTCCCACCGGCTCGGGAAAGACCACCACCATGTACGCGGCCCTGACCCAACTCAACCAGCCGGATGTCAATATCGTTACCGTAGAGGACCCCATAGAGTACCAGTTAGAACGGATCAACCAGGTACAGATACATCCCGAAGCGGGGCTGACGTTTCCACGGGCACTCAGGGCCATCCTCCGCCAGGACCCAAACATCATCATGGTGGGCGAGGTGCGGGACCGCGAGACCCTGGACATCGCCGTCAAGGCTGCCCTGACCGGTCACCTGGTTCTCTCCACCCTGCATACCAACGATGCTCCCAGCACAGTAATGCGGATGACCGACATGGGAACCGAACCGTTCATGGTGGCGTCGGCCCTTGAGATGGTCGCCTCGCAGCGTTTGCTGAGAAAACTGTGTCCCATGTGCAAACGCTCCGCCGAGATACCGGAATCCACTCTGAAGCGGTTCGATGTCCCGGTTCCCGTCGATGCCTCTTTTTTCCAGCCCACCGGCTGCGAGCGCTGCGGCGGCACCGGCTACCGGGGCAGGATGGCCGTGCTGGAGGTCATGACTGTGGACACCGCCATGCGGCGGCTAATAGCGGAGAGGGCAAGCGTCCAAACCATCAGGGAGCACGCTTTGCAGCAGGGCGGTATGACGAGTCTGGAGCACAACGCCTTTATGAAAGCAGCCCGGGGACTTACGGGATTGGAGGAAGTGTTCCGGGTTGTCAGTTAACACGTGAATAATTGAAATATCAGCTATAGTTACACCAGGAAAAAGAGAGACATAAGAGAGAGGGTGACAGCGGATGAGACCCAAACTGACTTTGCTCGGCGACAAACTTATCGAAGACATCATCGGTGCCGCACGGGACATTCTGGCTACCTGCGGCGTGGAAATTCACAACGATGGCGTTCTCAACATGCTTGGAGATCACGGAGCCAGAATCGACCGGGAGAGCTCCCGCGCCTTTATCACGGGAGACATCATTGACGGCGCTCTGGCTGCCGCCTCGGGACCGTTCAAACTCTTCGATGTGCTGGGAGAGGAAACACACGACTTTTCGAGTGACAATGTCTATTTCACCCCCGGGTCGGCAGCCATCAACATACTTGATTACGAAACCAACGAGATGCGCAGGCCCACCACCAATGACTTCGTCC
>CAYSPT010000131.1:0-6975 GCA_964432985.1 uncultured bacterium | reverse complement strand
GCTTCGAGCTTTTTGAAGTCTTTCCCCTTTCCGTACTCGGTGTGATAGAAACCGTCCCCTTTGAAAATCACACCCACCGGGAAGAACCGCCGACGCAAAGATCCACCGCACTGCTCGCACTGAACCGGCTGCGGATCCTTTACACCATGCATTACTTCAAAACTGTGCTCGCACTGTTCACAAACATATCCGTAAATGGGCATCCGGTCAGGTTCCTTCTCCGGTTCTGTCGGGTTCACTCGTTGTCTCTGATTGCGAAGAGCCGGATTTTTCAACAAAGTTGAGCCGAAGATTTGTCAATAAGTTTCTTATTTCCCGTACCTCATCGTCCGCAAGCCTCGGAGCCAGCCTCTCGATCACATCTCCCATCACGTCGATAGCCAGACGGGCTTCTTCGAGATCAATAGTGATCTCACCCGTCTTAGGATCGGAAATCAAACCCAGTGATTTCCAGCTCAGTTGCCCGAGCAGGCTGACGAAGAACTTGCAAATCATTTCTGCGCCGGCAGCAGAAAGGTCGAAAGCACCCTCCTGATTGGCCGCAGCTTCCTCTGATCCGTCCGGTGCCACATCAGTTTCGTTGTCACTATTATTATTGACGGATGCCTGATCACCGTCATTCAATTTTTCTTCCACCGTCATTTTTTCATCCTGTTCAGAACTCATCGTTCTCACTCCCTACAAAGATAGTAACGTTTAGAATATACAAAAAAATCCGAAACATCAATGCATAGACCAAAAAACGCTGTTTATCTTTCAATAATAGTCATTACTACAATAAAAAGTCAACCTTTACCTGAAAGGTGTCATATCAGCTCTCCCGAGCGGTCCGGCAGCCAGCAACGACGTCCGTCCGGCAATTCTATGCGCCACCAGTTGCCCCGCCGTTCAAGGAGCTTGAACTCTGTGCCGGCGTGGAGAGGAGTCTCAAAACTCGGGTTGTAGTTCTCACCATCACCCTTGCGGGCAGTCACACTGTCAGCAAGCACGACTCCTTCTTTCCACCGTGAGTGGAAGTACACCTCACCCGCCACCGAACTCAGAAGCAGAACCGTCAGAACGGTCATTATGACGAACACCGGCTTCAACCCGTAAGCCCGACGGAAGAACAACCCGACGATACCCAATATCCAGACAATGTTCATGAGAACGGCAAACAGTACGAATCTGGTTTTCAGGGCCAGGTCATAGTGCCAGAAAAACACCGTTTTCAGAATTTTCTTCTTAACTGCCAGGTCAAATGTATCAGCCCTTTGCAGGCGGGCCGTTTGTAGATTTTCTTTTAAATTTGTATCAAGGGGGATGTGCCGCTCGGCACGTCGGAAATTGAGAATAGCACGGCCGACATCTCCCATGAGAAAATATATGTTTCCTATGTTATAGAACAGCTTTCCGTTTTCGACACCGCCCTCATGCACGATCCGGTAGAACCGGGCCACAGCCAGCCGGTAAAGTTCACGGGCCCGGGTATCATTCCGGTTCGCGGTCTGTTCTCCCGCTTGCCGGAAATAGGTTTTGGCTTCGCTGAACAGATCATGAATTTCTTCGGTGGTGAGTTTATTTGAAGAACGGCCGAGTTCTTCGGAGGGGGACGCTGCTTGAGCAGGCGCCATTCGGAGCGGAACCAATATCGCTACGAGCAGGAAGACCGTTATGAACAATACATAGTGACGGTTAATCATTAGTTCTTAACCGCCTTCCGGATAGTCCCTGCACACTCCGACACGATTTTCATCAAGTTCTTTCTTCCCTCGAGTGAACCGGACATCCCACCGAAACATCCCGCAGCCAGGGTATCCATGACATCTCGTACCCGGCTGCAAGTCTTCCCGGGCACTCCTGCTTTTTCCAGGTTTTCCACGATAACACCGGGATCGTGATGCCCGGGCGACAGGTCGAGACTGTCCCCGATGAACTCTCTGAAGATCCTGTCGAGGTGCTGGAAGAAGTCTTGTGGATTATCCAGCACGGTCTGTGCTTCACGAGTGGAGCGTGTATACGTTTTCCAGGCGTTTCTTCGACGCAGTAAAGCCGGGTCGGTAACGAATCGCTCCCGGTACGAACGACTTGCCCACAGCCCGAAGTAGATGAGCATGGGCAGAAACAACACACTCAGCCATTGGGGATCACTCAATGTCCGGGAGATCTCAAAACTCTGGTCAACCAGTGTATCCAGCCCTGTGTAGTTGTGGGCAATCCCTCCGGACCGGCTTTTTACCTGGCTGTGTCTGCTTACCGGACCACCACCCTCAGCATCGTGCAGACCTACAACCCGTACAGATTCTACGACGATGGGAATCGCCGCGCTGCAGGCAACCGCGTAGTGTTCGCGAGGAACGTCAAAGTAAGCTATTTCGACGGGAGGAATCTCCGTAACTGAGTCGCTCATTGGACGAATAGTCTGGGTAAAAACCATAACAGCGCCGTCTGCCCGGCCGGGAGCCTGCTCCCGGGGAATTTTGAACCGCTCGGTGAATGGGGTCAGAGAATTGAGATCAGGTGATGGAATATGCTTTGTATACGGCATTCCCGATACCTTCATGGTGAGCGTCATCGGCTCACCTACTTTTACCTCGCGGGGCGAAACAGCACAGTCAACGTTCACGCTGCCAACCACACCGGAAAAGGCAGTCGGCCTGCCCTTGGAAGGAAGCGGTTTGACTTTTAGTGACACTATGGGGGCGGGAACCACCGCCGACTCGTACACCTCCCTGCGTCCCGAGAAAAACGAATCGTTGAACATGTCATCGAATAACCTGTTCTTGCGCCGGTCGGAACGCCGGTTTTGCTTGTAGCCGGTGAGAACCTGACACACTGCTCTGACATCACGAAACGCCTGCTCTCCCGCCCGGAGGGGAATGAGTATCTTTTGCAGGGAATACGTGGTTACGGTGCGGTTGTCCAGTTTTCCCCGGCCGCCCTTCATCACCACCTCATCAGAACCGGTGGAAACACGGGCGTACTTGGCGCCCGGGTCCGGATCGTCTGTGGGATCATCAACGAAAAACCGCTCCGTTTCATCCAGAAACGGCAGGTGCAGACTGGCATTGCGGACATCCTCCCCGAGGTACCAGGTGAGTGTAAGCACAATGGGTTCACCTACATAGCATTCGGTTTTGGACAGCTTCATATCGAGCTTTAACGAATCTATCTTGCGGGGTGGCACGGCAGTGATGGAGAGAGGGAACGAGGCTGCTCTGGCTCCAGCGGCCGTGATTGTCACCGCGGGAATGGTGTACCGGCCGGGACGCATGGCTGTCAGACGGTAGTTGAAGATGTAACCCCGATTCACCACCTTTTCTACCCGGCCGTTGACGATGGACACATACTGACTGCTGTTTTGCTGACCGCCGAGCTGCTCCACCCTGAAACCGTCCATATCCGGCAGTACCGGTGTATCAGGGGTGTCGCTGCCCTCCACCTGGAGCTGGAATATAAACGGTTCCCCTACGGTGACCGTCCGTTTTTCCACCGCGGCCTTTACGGACAGGGAAGCGGACCACACCGGGGAAGCGGACACGAGTAACCAGAGAAACCACACCAGCACAAACACCGGCAACCGGTTTCTCCCAAGGTCAAACATACTCACCAATCCCTGTCGACAGCCCGCACACGCCCACGCACACGAGCCCGTTCTTGCTTGCGGTCTTCCTCTTCCCGAACGATATCTTCCGGCGTCACTTCCGGTACCGCCACCTGCTGCTGTTCCTGCTCGTCCGAAGATTTCTCGTCCTGTTCTCCCTCAGGCTCCTGACCATCCTGTTTCTGCTGGTCTTCCTGGTTCTGCTGATCGTCGCCCTGCTGCTGTTCACTCTCCTGGTTCTGCTGTTGCTGCTGGTCCTGGCTGTTTTTGTTCTCATCCTGCTGCGACTGCTGGTCTTTGAGGCGATCAAGCAGGTCCTTCAGGACCAACCGCACCACTTCCAGGTTGTGACGGGCCTCACTGTCCTCAGGATTGGCGTCGAGAACCGCCCTGAACCAGCCGGCACTCTCCTCCAGTGATTTTACTGCTTTTTTAAGATCGGAATCCGTCTGCCGTTTCGCTTCCTGAAAGGTCACCGTTCCCAGATTATAATGTATTTTCTGTTTCAGGCCTGAAGATTCCGTCCGTTCAGCTGCTTCACGGTAGAGACGGGCTGCTTCTTCCAGGTTTTCCTGAGCCAGGAAAGCTGTAGCCATATTGTACTTGACCTCAGGTACCAGACCCGAAGTATCAGCTTTCTTGTAGTGCCCCAGGGCCCCCTCAAAGTCTTGTACCGCAAACAACCTGTTTCCCTTTTTCACACAGTCGGCAGGAGAGTCAGCCCGGCACGGAGTTGCTGCATTGGCAAAAACGGAAACAATCAAAACGACAAACAACGCTGGTTTCTTCCACCTATTCAACAATTTGATCAAACCAGGATTAATCTCCAGCAATATCTCTGTCAGCAGGAAGACGAACGCCAGGAGCAGGAATATCTGGAATTTTTCCTCGTACTGCTTGATCACCAACGATTCGACCTTGCGCTGTTCAGCTTCAGCAATAAGCTCCTGGTAAATAGTCCCCAAATCGATGGTACCGGTAGCTACCCCAAAATACTTACCGCCAAAGGATACATTCACTATTTTCCGCAGCGTGTCGGCATCGAGCTTGCTCCAGATTTCTCTGCCCTGATAGGTTAGAAACGCCCGTTGAGCCTTTGTATCTTCAACGGGAATGCGCTTTCCTTCATCTTCATCACCAAGTCCAATGGCCAGTATCCTCACTTTGCGGTTTCCGGCTGCCTTGGCCGCTTCCACCGGGAAACTATCATGATCCTCTCCATCGGTAATCAAAACGATATCCCGGTATTTGCCACCTTCGTCATCGAAGACTTCATCAAGGGCGGTTCTTATAGCATCACCGATCATGCTGCCGCCCCTGGAAATGCTCCCGGGAGTGAGATTATTCAACGCCATTTCGAAGAAACCGTAATCGAGCGTGAGCGGACATTTAACCACCGCGGTGCCGGCAAATGCTACCAGGGCCACCCGGTCGCCAGATAATATTTCCAGGACATCCCCGATGGCCAGCTTGGCGCGCTCCAGGCGGCTGGGACGCAAATCCTGCGCCAGCATACTACGTGAAACATCAAGCACGAAAACCACGTCACGGCCCCACCGCTCCACGGTCTTTGGTTTCGGATTCCAGGCTGGACGGGTCAACGCTATCACCAGCGCAATGAATCCCAATACAAAAAGACCCGCCTGCCACCGCCGCCGTGAAGGCTGCACCCCCTTCACAATCTCCCTCAGCAGCCTGGCTGAAGCCAGCCGTTCGAGAGTTCGCATCCGCCACCGCGCGGTCAACCACAACGCAAACAACAACACAGGTGCCAACCACAGCAGGTGAAGGCAGCTCATCTGATAAAACCGCACGGTCAGGGTAACCTCCTCAAAATGGTATTTTTCAAAGCGAACTCCGTCAAAAGCAACACCAGGGCCAGGACTGCAAACACAATGAACCGCTCACTGTAATCCACGTAGCGGACCGACTCCACCTCACTTTTCTCCAGGCGGTCGATCTCTTCGGCAATTTTTTTCAGGGATTTTTCATCGGCGGCCCGCCGGTAAAGACCACCGGTTTTTTCGGCAATCATGGTGAGCGTGTCCTCATCCAGATCCTGTCCCGCCGGCATCTTGTAATTACCGAACGGAGTTGTCACCGTCATCATTCCTCCGCTGCCGCCAATCCCGATGGTGTAGATTTTTATCCCCCATTTGGCTGCCAGCTCGGCTGCTTCGGCTGGGGTGTGCTTCCCGGCGTTATTGCGTCCATCAGTGAGCAGCACCACTACCTTGCTCTTAATTTCAAAGCCTTTGCCCGCTTTGTCCATGTCTTTAGAGAGCATTTTGAGGCGGGCACAGGCCAGGGCCAGGGCATCACCGATGGATGTCCCGTCTTCTTCACGAGGCGCCAGCTGGGTGCTTTTCAAAAAAGAAACCAGTGCGTCGTGAGCGTGGACCAGTGGACAGAGGGTTTCCGGATATTTGGCGAATGTTATCAAGCCGATGAGATCGCTGGGACGGCCCTCAAACTTCTTACCGTCTCCCAGCACGAAATCATTGAAAACCTTTTTTACAACCTCGAGCCGGGTCACGTTCCGGCCTCGGTACTGCATGTCCACCCCCATGCTGCCAGAGCGGTCGACCACCATTTCCATGGCCACTCCCTGGGTGCGTTCTCTGATCTCTTCGTGTCCCTGCTGAGGACGGGCCAGCGCGACGAGAATCAGAATCAGCACCAGCACTCTCAACCACAGGGGGAGATTGGCAAGACGAAGCAGCACCGATCCGGGAAGCTCCTTGAAGGCTTTTACCGAGGGAAACCTCACCGCACCTCGGGAAGCCGTGGTCCGTACCAGTAGAATGAGAAGTACTGCCGGCACAAGAACCAGCCACCATGGATCAGCAAATCGCATGGCCACCACCACCTCTCACAGCAGCGGACACAGGCGCTTCCTGTGCAGTCTCGGTTATGAAGTTTTTTACCATGTTGAATACGTCCTGGATATCTTCCGGCACCGGGACCATTGAAGCGTATTTTACCGGATCAGTCCGCTCGAGAAACAACCGCAGGGTTTGCTTGTACGATCCTGTAATTTCGGGGCTGGCCGCCAGATCCTGCAAAAATTCTTCCGATGTCTGTTCCGGTGCTCTCAGCCCGTAACGATCTTCCAGATAGTACCTGAAGATTTCACTCAGAAGATAATAAAAAGGCTTGATTTCTCCCCGTTCCAACAACTCTTCCTCCAACAACCGCTGCAGGCGGGCCAGGGCCCTGGTATGTGCAGGTACGATCGCTGCAGGTACGGTCCGTGGGCGGAGCAACCGTCTGATCGTGAACCCGAGCAGTGCCAGCAACAGAAGCAGTCCTCCCGCTATCCACCCGAGGAGATAGGATCGCTTACGCGGGAGATCCACTACTCCCCGGGGAGGTTGCAGCACCAGGTTTTC
>CAYSPT010000130.1:0-7031 GCA_964432985.1 uncultured bacterium | reverse complement strand
GATGTAACTCCGCGCCCGGCAACACCGTTCTACCGGGTCATTTCTCTCATATTCCAGAAGTACCTTCACCAGGCTCTTGAGAACAAGATCAGCCCGGATGACGCCATGAAAGCCATCGAAACCGACATCACCATGTTTATGGATGAAGTGGGCCCCATTCTGTCCGACCTCGCCAGCCTCGAACACCTTCCCCTGAGCGCTCGTCGAAAAGATCTGGTGGAGACCCACAAGAACTTTCTCAAGACCTACCTGGAGTATATCCAGACCCTGTCTAAATCCAGTCTCGACTCAAAGCTTGTCAAAGACGCCTTCCAGTCATTCAAGGTGTCCATGGACATCTATTACCGCAAGTACCAGGAAGCGGAGGAGGAGAAACTTAAGATAGATAAGGGGACGCTCAGGTACGCCATGGGACCCGACATAACCACCTTCGATCCCCACGACGCCATGGACGATCCCACCTTCAGAATCCACAAGAACATCTACGATACGCTGGTTGAACTGGACTCCTCCATGACCGTGGTGCCGCTCCTGGCCACCGCCTGGGAGTGCTCTGAAAATGGCTTGAGCTGGACGTTTTCCCTTAACAAAAACGTTACCTTCCATGACGGGACACCCTTTAATGCCAGGGCGGTCAAGGAGAACTTCGACCGGCTTCTCGATGGAGGAAACAAGCTCAGGAGGCGATCTGTTTTCTCCTCTATTTCCGCGGTTGACGTCATCGATGAGCACACTGTCAGGATTACCACGGCGAACCCCTTCGCACCACTGCTCAACTACCTGGCCCACAACGCGGGGAGCATGATTTCACCGGCTGTACTGAAGGAATGGAAGGCGACCGGAGAGTTTCGGCCGGTGGGGACGGGACCATACCGGTTTACGGAATGGCAGCCCGGAAAGCACGTTCTCCTGGAGCAGAACAAAAACTATTTCAGGGGACGGCCCGGCATTCCGCGTCTCACCTACTTCCCCATACCGGATGATGACCTGAGGGCCAATTACCTGGAGACCGGCCGGGCCGATATTATCTACCCGGTACCTTCGTGGAAAATCATACCATTTAAAGCCAAAGACAATATTAGAATTCTGGAAAAGGAAAGCTTGAGAACACTGTACCTGGGATTCAATACCAGCAAAGCGCCGTTTGACGACATAAAGCTGCGAAAGGCGGTGGCCAGCGCCATCGATACCCGTGAAATACTGTGGTCGGATCTCAGGGGGCACGCCCGAATTGCCACCTCTTCTCTCGCTCCCGAGGTAACGGGCTATACCTCCACCGGGACCTACGAGTTCAACCTGGAGAGGTCCATGGAACTGCTGTCACAGGTTGATAAAATTGACGGATTCAGCTGTGATCTCATTGTTCCCAAAGGGCGCTTTTTTATGGCGGAATCGATAGCCGAATCGATCAAGGAATCGCTCCAGATCGTTGATATTCAGGTCAATGTCCGCACGCTCGAATGGAACGATTACGAACATGAACTGTCCAGACCTCCCGAAGAGGCAACCCACCAGATGTACATATTCGGGTGGTCACCCACCAGCGGGGACGCCGACAATGTTCTGCGGCTGATTTTCCACTCGGATGCATTCGCGCCCGGGGGAGCGAACCGGATGTTCTACCAAAACAAGACGGTGGACCAGCTTATTGAAAAGGCGCTTGTGACAACAGAGCCGCAAATGCGGATAAATCTCTACTCCCAGATACAGAAGATAATCTTCCACGATGTCCCCTGTATTCCTCTTTTCGTGCTCAACCAGACTTTCGCGGTGAGCAAACGGGTCACCGGGCTGGAGTTGATCCCCAACGAGATCATCCACATGAAGAACGCTACCTTCGGCAGGCCCAAGTGACCGCCCAAACAACCGCTGCCATGAGTCCGGGAAAAAGAATTCTTCTCCTTCTCCTGATACTTGTCCTGGCCGCCGCCGCCGTTCACCTGCACCGGGATTTATGTGATGAACGGTTTTCCTCTGCTGACAACGTAGTTTCGACAACCACGCTGAACATCTCCATGGCCCTTGGGGAAAGCGAGTGGGAAATCATGCGCAGCGAAGTGTTTCCCGCCTTCGAACGTGAGCACTCCTGCACGATAAAAGCGGTTAATATCGAAGCGGTGGACCTGCTGCAGAAGGTGGAACTGATGCACAAAGCCGGTTCCATGGAAATCGACGTTATGTTCCTGGACAACATGAACCTGGCTCCCTACGTAGAGAAGAGACTCGTGCTCGATCTCAGCCCCTACCGCGACCTGATGGATTCCGCGGTATATTCTTCTCTGGTCGAGCCCCTGGAGTTCGCCGGCAGCCTCATGTTCTTTCCAGGACGGCCTAACGTGCAGATCACCTATTACAACACCGATATTTTCGACGGCAAGCGGTACCGCATTCCCCGGACCTGGGATGAGCTTATCGAAGTATCCCGCCGGCTTAAGGAGGAGTTCGGGGCAGGCAAGGTGGCCATTCACGGTACCCTTGACCCCAACACCACCACCCACGTCTTCGAGTTCGTGCAGGCTGCCGGCGGGGACATCACCGTGCTCAACGACGAGGGATGCGTCAAGGCCTTTACGTTCCTGCAGAAGCTTTATCCCCATCTCAGTCCCGAGTCACGGAAGGCCAACTGGAACACCACCAACAAGTTTATTTCGGAAGAATCGGTCTATCTCGCACGCAATTGGCCCTTCGGGATGAACGTCATCGTGCAGCAGAACCGGAAAACAAACATCCAGTCGTACGATACCTGGTCCGGACCGGCGGGGAAAGCCACCATGATCGGCGGCGACGTTATCGCCATCCCGAGGCGCAGCGGGAACCACGAGCTGGCCCTTAACTTCGCCGTCTACCTCATGAGCGCTCCGGTGCAGACCACCTTCGTCACCCGGCTCGGGTGGCCGCCGATACGTAACGATACCCTTCGTTACGACGCAATTCGTTCCGATGCGCCCGGGGACCCATCCGCCGGGTCCGTCCCCGAATGGCAGAAGCCGTTTTTCGACTCCGTCATGCAGTCCCTGGACCACGGCCACTACCGCCCGCCCATACTGGGATGGTCCGCAGTTGACAATTATGTCAACAAGGCGTTCAAGGACATCGTCGTGGACGGCAAGGATGTCAAGGCTACTCTCGACCGGTACGCCGGGCGGCTGAAAGAGGAGCTTGACACGGCAGCGGCCGTGCGTCCATGAAACCGTTTTTGAAAAAATACTGGCTCGAAACCGCCATGATGGTGCCCCTGTTTGCCTACATCACCGGCTTTACCGTGCTGCCGGTGCTGGGGAACCTGGTCAGCAGCCTGGAGGACCAGCAGTGGGCGCGCAAGCGTGACCGGATCGAAGCGCGCATAAACGACATAACCTACGACATGCGGACCACTCAGGTTAGCCAGGAGAACGCTGACCATGCACGCGAATTCAAAGCAACTGATCTCAAAATAATCGAACTAAAAACAGCCGAAGAGGAACTGGAGGCCCTAAAATATACCAATGACGCTGGACCGACACTCAGCAACTACCGTTATCTCCTGGCTGACACGACCTTCCGAAGCGCGGTGATAAACACCGTCTCCATCACCCTGACCGGTCTGGTCCTGCAGTGCGTGGCAGCCATGACCATTGCGCTCATGCTGAGTCGGGCGTTCAAAGGCAAAGGGATTTTCCGCACCATCGTGCTCACGCCGCTGGGGCTGCCCACCATCGTCTCGGCCACCATTATGACCTATATCTTCGACACTTCGGGGTATTTGAATACGCTTTTGTACAAGATAGGATTGATAGATACGGTGGGGATCGACTGGGCCCGGGGCGGATGGAGCTCCATCGGTATGATCGTGTTCGCGGACACCTGGAAAGTGCTCCCGGTGCTGGTCCTGCTGTTCATGGCCGGACTGGAATCGATTCCCCGCAGTGTGCGCGAAGCGGCGGCCATCGACGGGGCGGAGGGCGCGCGCAGGTTCTTCTCCATCACCCTGCCCCTGATGAAGCCCTACATCACCGTGGCCCTCATTCTGAGAGGCATCGACTCCTTCCGGATATTCGAACTGCCCCTGATCCTGGCCGGGTTCTCCGCCACACCGGTGATTTCCACCTGTGCTTACAACGACTACATCCATCAGAATTACAGTCTCTCCGCCGCCGCCGGCACGGTCCTCACCACCATCATTCTGATATTTGTCCTCGGCTACCTCTTTTTGGCTGAACGGGATAAACAGGTGAAGGCGTGACGAAACGATCCCGAGTGCAATCCGTGCTGTTCGCCCTGGCGCTGGTGCTTGTGGCAGCATTCGTCCTGTACCCCATCGTCCTGATGTTCAAGATCTCCCTTAGCGAACCAGGAGACATATTCCAGCCCTTCCACCGCAAGAACCTGCTGTCCCCCGAGTCGGGGCTGACGCTGAGGCACTGGCGGGCGGTGTTTTCTTCTGGGCTCCTGGGCCCCTCGCTTCTCAAGAGCCTGGGAGTGGCCACCGCGGTGACCCTGCTGGCCATCCTGATCGCAGCGCCGGCGGCCTATGTCATCTCCCGCATTAACGATAAAAGATACCGGTATATCTTTATCATCTCACTGTTCGTATCCAGGCTATTTCCCGAGGTGGCCATCGCGCTGCCGGTCAGTGTCACGTTCCTCTCATGGAACCTCATCGACACCTCGCTGGGACTGGTCCTGGCCCACCTGATACGGGTGCTTCCCTACGTGGGTTGGATCCTGGTAGGTACTTTCGAAACCATTCCGCGAAGCCTGGAGGAGGCCTCGTTCGTCGATGGAGCCGGCAAACTGGAGACACTGGCCAAGGTCGTCGTTCCTCTCGCGCTGCCGGGGGTGGCGGCGGCGTCCATGCTGGCCTGGCTCGAATCGTGGAACGAGTTCACCTACGCTTTGTACCTGACGATCTCGAAAAACACGCTGCCGCTGCAGACCTACTACTTCTTAAACCGCGGCAGCATCTTCACCTCCGCAGCCTACGCCACCATCATCACCATCCCGGTGATCGTCATCACTTATCTCCTCCAGAAGCACATCCGCTCCGGCATGCTGGCCGGCGCCCTCAGGGACTGAACGTTCAGCCTTGCGCCGTTTTGTGTCGAAATAACTAGAGACGCTATTTAACGCAGGAGGTGAATCAACGGTGGAACTTCTGACCGCCATTATCCGCAGGGCCAGGGTGAAAACGGTGGTGGACGCTTTGCTCGAACAAGGAATCAAGGGAGTAACAGTTACCGAGGTGCGTGGCTTCGGAGAGCAGAAAGGCGGCTACCGGGCACATACCATCCCCCATTCGAAACTGGAGATGGTCGTGGAGGACGACCAGATAGAGAAAACTTTTGAGACCATCATCAGGATCGCCCGCACCGGGGAACCGGGGGATGGGATCATGTACGTCTATTCTCTTGATGAAGTCTGCAGAATCCGTTCCGGAAAAGCCGGTCCGGACGCCATTTAGATAGAGCCTGCTTATTACACAAGTGGACACGGCCATTACTTCTTTTGAAGCTGGTCCAGTTCTCTCAGGTTTTTGATTGCCATCCCGGCGGTAGGGGAGCCGGGCGCTGTGGTGACCACCCGTTTAAACAGCTCCCTCGCACCGTCGAAATCGCCCTTCACGTACTGCAGAATCACTCCCAGGTTGTTCATGGTCTGAACCAGGTCAGGGTCCGCCTTCAAAGCCAGCCGGTACGCTTCTTCCGCTTTACTGAACAGCTTCTGCTGATGGTACAGGTGTCCCAGATTGTGCATGGACGTGCCGTAGGCTGGAACCAGGCGGTACACCTGCCGGTACACGCGGGTGGCGTCGTCCACACGTCCGTTGGCGAACAACAGCGAGCCGAAGTTGGTAGCGGTCTTGGCGTAATTCATGAGTATCTCCCGCTCCAGGAAGTTGTCCTGGTGGACCACCGGCGAATGCCTCCAGGACAGCACCCGGTCCCAGAACCGGTATCCCGCCTGTAAAAGGTGGGCGGGACCGGGTCCGCCGGACACCAGGAGACGCTCCAGTAAACCGTGGATGAAGAACCTGTTCCTTACCGCGCCAGGCTGTTTGTTCAGCTCGACCACACCCGGGCCGGTCACCCGGTACTGAAGCGGACGATCGAGTACTTCGTTTCCCAGGGCGTAGACCGGGTAGCGCAAACGGCAGTGATTGAGGATTATCTCCATCCGCCGAAGCGCCACATCAAGATCGTCAGGCCCCTGATACCGTAAAAATTCCGGGAGCGGCTGCAGCCCGATACGCTTCCCATAGTGCCGTGTCAGCTCATCGAAGTACCAGTTCAATGACTGCGGGTTAAGAAGGCGATTTCGCCTTACCACCACCACGTCACGGCGGTACCCGCACACCTCCTGCAGGTACCGGACCGGGAAACACGAGCCGTCACCATACAGGATGGCCACCGCGTTTCTGTCCATGCAGCGAAGTTGGTCCATACCGTATCGGCGCGCCAGGGAATGAAGCCGTTTATCTATTTTAGGGTAATTCCATGCGACAAGTGACACAACCGCCGCGACCAAAATTATCCAGGCGGCTGCCTTTCTGATCTTTCCCGCGAACTTTCCCGCCGACATGATTCTCTGCATACCCACGGCGATAAAGAGCGCGAAAATGATGTAACACGGAATATAATAGACCGTAACCACGAACCGTTTTACCTCGTCAAAGGGAAAGTTCAGCATGACTATCAGCCCAATAGAATTGAGGGCAAAGAGGACGAGCAGCGAGAGACACTCACGGAAATGCGATTTCCACAGCAGGCACACCCCCAGGATTCCGGGAATAACCAGAATCCAACCGAACTGTGCACCCAGTTCACGTAAAAAATGCAGCAGGAACCGTGCCTTGGTGCTCAGGCTGAACGGTTCGCCAAACTCCAGTTCCCGGTACTGCTCCCGCCTGACATGGCGAACGAAATTTTCAACCGTGCTGGTACCGCCCCAGTTGACACCGGGATGCCGGACAGCCCTCAGGGGAAGATAGAGATAACAGGAAACGCCGAGCATGAGCAGAAGCACCATGGAACACCACTGCTTAGCTGGTATCC
>CAYSPT010000129.1:4946-7296 GCA_964432985.1 uncultured bacterium | reverse complement strand
GACTACTTCGATACGCCTGAGAGGACTCGAACCTCCGACCTACGGATTAGGAATCCGTCGCTCTATCCGGCTGAGCTACAGGCGCACATCGAGCCGGGAATTCATCCTCTCGGACTCCCGTTCATCAGCCGAGTGTAGCACGCCGCCCACACAATTGTCAAGATTGGCACAGGGCTCTGCCAGGTACAGAGGGGGAGACAGCACACATGTACCGCATTTGACATCCCAAACACCCGGAGAATCGGCGTTTTCGCGATAAATCTTAAACCACCGAAAACCCTAATGAGTACTGGCTTTTTCGTTGACAAACCCCAGTTTCACCAGTATAATACTTCGAAGGAAACATGTATCTATAAGATATTTGTCAAGTTATATTTACGCGTGAAGTATGCTTTCTCGGGAGCACTTTAAAGTTAACCGGAGGAAGCAGGAAGTAAACGGAGGTAAGGATTATGGTACGTACACGTCACATAGGCAGTGTTGTTCTGTTCGTTCTGTTGGTATCGATTCTGGCAGTCCCCAGATGGACCCCGGCCCTGGCAGGCGATCGGTTGAAACCAGAAATTAGGGACCGGCTCGAGAAGGTCATCGACCCGGGTATGCGCCGGGAACTCGAGCTGAATATGCGCCTGGGCAACCTCAACGCCCAGGACCTGGATCTGCAGATCCGCGGCCAGTACGACCGCAACCGGATCGAAAAGCTCTACAGCGACAAACCGCTCGGAGTCACGTACAATCAACGTAAGACCTGGTTTCGCGTCTTTGCGCCCCGCGCCTTCTCGGTAACCCTTTACCTGTGCGAAACTCCCACCAGCGCCATCGACGAAGCAGAGACCTACGAGCTGGAAATCGATGAAGACGGCGTCTGGGAAGTGAGCATTTCCGGCCGGGTAAAACAAGGAATGGCTTACCAGTATGTCGTTACCGGTCCCGAAGGCCCTGGAGAATGTTTCGATCCGGATAATTTCCTCTCCGATCCCTACGCACAGGTAAACTGGGACCACAACGGACGCAGTATCGTCACCTGGAACGATTTCAAGTGGGAAGACAAGGGATTCGTCAACCCGAAGCTAAAAGACCTGGTTCTCTATGAGATGCACGTCCGCGATTACACCGCCCACGAAAGCAGCGGCGTCCCCAAGCACCACCGGGGAAAATACATGGGGCTCACCTACGGCTCCGGTTCCGGCAAAGTGCTGGGACATCTCAAGGACCTGGGTGTCACCGCTGTTGAACTGCTGCCCATCCACGAGTTCGACAACCGCGCGGCGCCTCCCGGCATGATCAACCACTGGGGTTACATGACATCCCACTACTTCGCCCCTGAAAGCTACTACGCCTCCACCAAGAACGTCGGCAAGGTTCTCGAAGTCAAAAAGATGGTCAACGCCCTGCATCGCAAGGGAATCGCCGTCATCCTGGACGTGGTCTACAACCATACCTGCGAGGGCAACGAGGACGGTCCCAGCCTCAATTTCAAGGGATTCGACAACAAGTACTACTATCGTCTCACCCCGAGTTTCTTCTATTGGAACGCCAGTGGCTGCGGCAACGAGTACCGCAGCGACACCCCCATGGGCCGCAAGCTCATCGTGGACAGCCTGAAGCACTGGGTGAAGGAGTACCACATCGATGGCTTCCGTTTTGATCTGGCCACCATCCTGGATAAAGA
This sequence comes from uncultured bacterium, assembly GCA_964432985.1. Taxonomy (GTDB): domain Bacteria; phylum Muiribacteriota; class CAYSPT01; order CAYSPT01; family CAYSPT01; genus CAYSPT01. The sequence goes on along the minus strand of CAYSPT010000129.1, from coordinate 5,624 downwards.
CACCATGTACGCCATCGCCAACGAACTGCCCAAGAACATCCACCTCATCGCCGAACCCTGGTGCGCCGACTGGGGCCGCAACCAGTGGAACAAGGGCGACTTCCGCGACACCCGGTGGTCCAAGTGGAACGACGATTTCAAGAAGCTTACCCGCAAGTTCGTCGGTTACGGCGCTCCCCGGGGCGATATGCAGACCATGATCGGCGGCACCTGCTACTGGTGGGCGGCCAACCCGCAGCAGTCCACCAACTTCGTAGAGTGCCACGACAACGACACCCTGGACGACCACCTGGGCGGGTCTATCAAGGAGAACCGCCTGGCGGCAATGGTCCTGATGACGTCCCAGGGGCTGCCCATGCTGCACGAGGGACAGGAGTTCAAGAAGAACAAGCAGGGCAATGATAACTCCTACAACCAGGACACCCTGATCAACCACATCGACTGGTCGGTGAAGAAGAAGAACCGTGATCTCTACGAGTTCTACAAGGGGCTCATCCAGATACGGATGACTTACCCCTCTTTCCGTTACACCGCCCCGCTGGGTGATGACAAGATAGGCTGGATGTTCCCGCGGGAAGGCAGCGAGCGTGGGCTCGGGTACCACCTGTATCCCACCGATAAATGCCCGCACGAGATTATAGTGCTTCTCAATTCGGACCACGCCCAGTGGATGACCTT
>CAYSPT010000129.1:3086-4846 GCA_964432985.1 uncultured bacterium | reverse complement strand
CTGCAAGGCTGTAAAGGCGACATGTGCTTCATGCCCGAAGAGCGGGTGTTTCCCGTCTCCCTGTCTGTTTTCTCCATAACAGGACCCGGGACAGTCACGACGGCAGCGCACCCGCCGATAGATCCAGCGCCTGTGCAGGAACCTTCCCCCGTGGAAACAATGACAACCCCGCTGGCAGATCCCTCCGCCATGGTAACGCCTCCGTTTACAACCCCGCTGGTGGTGCAGGAACTGTTTCCAACGACACAGCCGCCCACGCAGGGACCTATACGGGAGCCAGCTCCCCAGGAGCACACCGCGGCGGTCGGGACAGGGACACCAGCCCCCAAAAAGTGCTCGTCAGCGTCCTGCGGTAGCAAGCAGTTTGAGTCCGAATCCACTGTCATCCAGAAACTCCGAAGCACCAACTGGCTGATCATGCTGGGTATCGTTTACGCAGCCGGGCTCGTGCTCAGCCTCACCCCCTGCGTCTACCCCATGCTGATCATCACCCTGACCATCGTGGGGGCACACGGTGAAAACAAATCGGCCCTGCGGGGATTCATCCTCAGCGGCACCTACGTGCTGGGTATCGCCATCACCTTCGCCGTACTGGGCCTGGCGGCGGCGGCGGCGGGATCGCTTTTCGGTTCCTGGCTCCAGAACCCGTGGGCCATGGGCGTACTGTCACTGATCTTTTTCATACTCGCCCTGGGGATGTTCGACGTGTACCAGTTCAAGGGGTCGCAGTCACTGGCCGGAGACCTGGCAAAACTTTCGGGTAAAGGACTTATCGGGGTGTTCATCATGGGCCTGATATCAGGACTGGTCTTGTCCCCCTGCACCGGACCCGTCCTGGTGGGACTGCTCACCTACATAGCGGAGACCGGAAACCTCGTTTACGGGTTCGCCCTGCTCTTCACCATGGCGCTTGGGATGGGCACGTTGATGGTAGCGGTGGGTACCTTCGCCGGGTTGGCCAAGAAACTGCCGAAAGCCGGCACCTGGATGGTCATGGTCCGCAACTTCTTCGGCCTGCTTCTAATGGGAATGGCTCTTTACTATGCAAGGCTCGCCCTGCCCGGCAGCGTCTGGCTCATACTGGCCGGACTCATTACCACCGGTCTCGGCGTGGCCCTGAGAACACTGCTTGCCGAGGACGCGGGTGATATTCACCCGAAGCCTAAGAAATTCAAGTATGTGGCCATCGCCACCCTGGGCCTGGCCCTGATTACCGTCGGGTTGACCATCATCGCCACCAGCACCTTCAGCGCTCTGTTCGACCAATCTCTCAAAGCAGGTGGGAATAAAATGGTGGATCTGACAGTTAAAACGGGCGGCGGTCCAGTGGAATCTCAAACGGTATCCCGTCCAGAGGCCGTCCACTGGGAGAGCGACCTGGACAGTGCCCGAAAATCTGGTAAGACGGTTATGGTCGACCTCTTTGCCGATTGGTGCACCGCCTGCGGGCAGCTCGACCGGGAGACCTTCAGCGATCCTGTAATCATCGAGCACCTGTCCCGGATGATCGCCGTGCGTGTGGATGTAACCCGTAACGACAAGCGATCGAAGAAGATCATGGACGAGCTGTGGAGCTTGTTTAATTTCAAGGGGCCCCGGACGCTGCCCAAGCTCATGTTTTTCGACGCGGCGGGCAACCCGCTGCCCGCGCACACCATATCCGGGTTTGTTCCTCCCGAAAAACTTCTGCCCGTCTTATACAAGGTTAACAGGACAAGCGGAGCCGCCGGTCAATCCGGCGGATGACTGTCTAGCCCAAC
>CAYSPT010000129.1:1245-2986 GCA_964432985.1 uncultured bacterium | reverse complement strand
ACTGGCTTAAACCGGCGGGGCCGGTTATAATCCTTGAATAATTAAGGGCAGGCCTTTATAATCTCACTACCTGATATTTCTCTCCGCCTTTAGCGGCAATTGATATGCTTGAAAGGTGTTGTAAGCACATGAGTCAGCCGGCAAAAAAGAAGGTTCTTTTCAGCGGGATCCAGCCCAGCGGGGCTATCCACATTGGCAATTACCTGGGAGCCATCCGCAACTGGGTTCGGCTTCTTGATAAATACGACGGCATCTACTGCGTGGTGGATTACCACGCCATCACCATCCGGTACGATCCGTCTGAGATGCCCGGGCGCATCATGGCTGCCCTGGCCGCCAACATCGCCGGAGGTCTCGATCCCGAGCGATGCACCATCTTCGTGCAGTCCCACGTGCCGGAGCACACGGAACTGGCCTGGATATTGAACACCGTGAGCGCCATGGGCGACCTGAACCGGATGACCCAGTTCAAGTCCAAGTCTGATCAGCACAAGGACAACATCAACGCCGGTCTGTTCACCTATCCCGTTTTGCAAACCGCCGATATCGCGCTGTATAAAGGTGAGGCGGTACCGGTGGGCGACGACCAGGTCCAGCACATCGAACTGGCCCGGGAAATAGTGCGGCGGTTCAACAGCATTTACAGCGACACGTTTCCCGAACCCCAGGCGGTGCTGTCTCCGACTCCGCGCGTAATGGGGCTGGACGGTATCAACAAGATGAGCAAGAGTATGAACAATTACATTTCGTTGATCGAAGATGACGACGAGGTATGGCAGAAACTGAGGACTGCGTACACCGACCCGGCCCGGCTCCGGAAGTCCGACCCGGGCAATCCCGACATATGCAACATCCACACCATCCACAAGGAGTTCTCCACACCCGAACGAATTGCTGAGATAGACGCCGCCTGCCGCTGCGCCCAAATCGGATGTGTGGAGCATAAAAAGGAACTGTGCCATGAACTGTGCACGTTCATGGCCCCCATCAGGGAGAAACACCGGCAACTGCTGAAAGATCCCTCCTACATCATAGATGTTATTACCAGCGGCGCCGAACGGTGCCGGAATATCGCCCGTGAAACCATAGAAGAAGTCAAGAGCAAGCTGGGGCTGGTTTTGTCGTAGGCCCGCTGCTGAAAGCAAGGAGACCGGGAGAGGTTAATGAGGAAAAAACTGGTGGTTTTCGTCTGCGTGGGTAACGCCTGCCGCAGCCCCATGGCGGAAGGCTTTGCCCGGACACTGGGCGCCGATGTCATGGAGGCGGTCAGCGCGGGAGTGTCCCCGGCCGGATTCGTGTCCGACGAGGCAAAGCAGGTCATGCAGGAGAAGGGAATAGATATCACCACCTACTTTTCCAAGGGGCTTAACTGCGTCAACCTCTTCAACGCCAATCTCGTCGTATCGGTGGGCGGGCCCACCGCCCAGGATATAATGGATAAAGTGGGCCAGTGCCGCCTACCCTATCACCAGGAGGAGAAAGCAGCCCGACAGGTACCCGAAATACGGGAGTGGGGGCTTGCCGATCCTATCGGTCTTCCGGTGGGGTTTTACCGCCTGGTCCGGGACCAGATAGAGGAAAAGATATCTGCCCTGGTGACGGAACTCGAACAGGACGCGAAGAAAACAAGGTAGGAGTTTACCATGAGCCTTCTACTGGGTATAGACGAAGCACCGGACAAACGGGGCTGCCTGATACAGGGACGTATTGATTTTTCGTTCTGCCACGGCTGCCGTTTCGA
>CAYSPT010000129.1:0-1145 GCA_964432985.1 uncultured bacterium | reverse complement strand
AAAAACTCCGGATGAAATTCTTATGGAGGTGACCAGCTGTGCCCAAGATAAAAAAGATAGGTATTTTTACCGGCGGCGGCGACTGCGGAGGACTGGAAGCCGTCATCCGCGGTGTGGTGTTTGCCGCCCACTCGCACAACCTGGAGGTTGTCGGTATCACCAACGGCTACCTGGGACTGTACAACCTTGACATTACGCCCCCCGTCAAGCTCTGGAAGGAGCTGGTGGACAACCGGCCCAAGAAGTGCGGCACCCTGCTGGGAACGTCCCGGGTCAAGCTCGGCAATATTGAGGACGGATTTGAGAAGGTGGCCGCCAACCTGAAGGAACATGAAATCGACGTGCTCATCGGCGTGGGCGGTGACGACACCTCCAGCGTGCTGGTGGAGCTGCAGGACGAGGGATTCAAGGTCATCTGGCTTCCCAAGACCATGGATTTGGATACCCTTCCCTACTCGGTGGGCGGCAGCTCGGCCATCAACAAGATTGCCGATTTCGTGTTCGACCTCAGGACCACCGCCCGCAGCCACAACCGCATCATGATTATCGAGGTCTTCGGGCGCTACGTGGGGCACACCGCATTCCGCGGAGGCGTAGCCGGGCAGGCCGACGCTATCCTGATCCCTGAAATCCCCCCTGACATGGACATCCTGTACGATCACATGATCCACAAGTACATGAACTGGATTGCTCACTCACCCACCCGCAAGGGCATGTACATGATCGTGGTTTCGGAAGGTATCAAGGACCCCAAGACCGGGGATATGTTCAGCAATTCCGGGTACCGGGACAAGTTCGGGCACGTGGAGCTTGGCGGCGCCGGAGATTATGTCCGCCGGGCCCTGATTGAACGGCTCAAAGACGATGATAAACTCGCTGATTTCCTCAAGGACAAGGGTCTCTTCATCGCAAACCAATACGAGATACCGGAGGTCAAGGTGGTCAACCCCGGCCACCTGGTACGCTGCGGTGTGGCGGAAGCCTACGACGCCATATTCGGGCAGAAGATAGGAGTCGGCGGTGTCAACCTGGCCATGAACGGCGACTTCGGCTACGGGGTCATCGACGTCAAGGGTAAGATAATCGAGAAGATGCCTATCCGCGACATGCGGATGAAGAAGGAAGTGGACCTGGACGAAGTGGCC
>CAYSPT010000128.1:0-7559 GCA_964432985.1 uncultured bacterium | reverse complement strand
ACCTGACTGCTCTTGGCGATATCCTGGATAAGACGGGGACGGGCGAACGGAGTATTGCCATAACGTCAGTCATCAAGAAGGACCGGCTCGGGGAGGACACGGTGAACTACTGTTTCCCGAAGTGGTGCCCGTCGGCAATCCCTGGAGACGGCAACTATCACCACGTGATGTTCAAGAAAGTGTCCCGCGACTCGCAGACCGGCAGGGTAAAGCAGAACCTGGCCGTCATCAAGGTTGGTGAATAAGCACTGGTTACTCGCCTAATTGTGATATCTGCCTTTTTAACACAGGCAAATCGGTTTGTATCGTTTCCCAGACGATTGACAGGCTGACACCGAAGTATTCGTGGATCAGCTTGTTTCGCATTCCGGTAATTGTGTTCCAGGCTATTCCAGGATGTTGTTTCTTAAAATAATCGGGGATATTTTTAGCTGCTTCGCCGATGACCTCGAAGTTTCGCACCACGGCGTCCTGCCGCATTTCATCTGACTTGAAAACTTCGTAGCCGATGTGTTCCGTATATGACACAATTTTCCGGATGGCGTCGAGAATATCGGCGATATAGACGGTGGCGTCACGTTTTCTGTCAGGCATAAACAAGATCTTCCATGATATGGGGTTTGAGAAGAGGTTTGACTGCATCGTTTGAAACGAGTTCCACCCTGGCTCCCAATTTTTCGCTGAGATATTCCTCTGCGGCCAAAAAGGCGAAGAACCCGATGGGCCGTTTGAATTCGACAAGCAGGTCTATGTCGCTATCGGGTTCCTGCTCCCCGCGGGCATATGAGCCGAAAAGCCCTATCCTGCCTATTCCGTATTTTTCCTGCAAATACGGGAGCATATCTTTGAGCAAATCCAGTATTTCTTCTTTGGTTTTCATCTCGATTGAATTGTACCGTAAATCCTCTGGCGCAGCAATGGCTATGGTAGATACATGTGGATCCGGACCGGAATGGTTCATGGTGGAAATGTGCGTAAAAAGGGAGTAATATATCAAACATATGAATAATCATAAAGGGAAATGTTTCTATGAAAAAGAGCATACATCCGGATGTATTTGTAAATCTCGGTCTTGTTTCACACGCTGATATCAGGGAAGCTATCAAGGAGAACGTGGACACGGGCAGCAGCATTGCCTATCTCCTTTACAGGGACAAGAAGATATCGAAGAAGGTGTATTACACGGTGCTGAAAAAAGCTTGTGAAATTGTTCCTGTCAACCTCGATGAAGAACAATTGTCGCCTGCGGCGGTCCGGGAGCTGCCGGTCGAGCTGGCTGCCGAATATAAACTGGCGCCCTTTGCCATCAAGGATAATGCCCTGTGTGTGGCCATGCCTGATCCCCTCAACCGCCGGGCACTGGCGGCGTTGAGTAAACGGACGATTCTTTCCTTCAGGGTTTTCGTGGCCGGGCAGAAGGATATAAGCGAGGCCTTTGCCTGCAAATAGGCAACCTGGTGAACGGGCAAGAGTTGTCCGTTTCCACGGGGCTGTCCAGGCACGAAGTGGATTTCATCTGGGAGGAGCAGGTCAATAAGCCTGTTCCGGTTGAAGTCAAGACACTGCATCGATCCGGGAAACCGCTGCCACGGGGTTTGAAGAGTTTTATCAGGCTCTACCATCCTCACCGCGAATTCATCGTTCATACCGTGGGGTTTGGCCGCACATCTTTTGAAGGAACCGAAATCATCTGTCTGCTCGCCTGGTCAGTTTGAGTGTCGCTTCCGGAATAAAATCCTAAGAGCATCTTTCTTATCTACCGAAACATCAACTGAGATACTGTCTCACTATATGAGATGTACTCTCACTATGTCTTTATTATGGAGAAATACTATCTATGCTGTCTGTGAAAAAGAAGACCGCTGAGACATACATCTGCCTGGACGCCGGTTCCGGTGCGCTGAAGGTGGCCGAAGTAGCCCTGGAAAAAGGGCGGCCGGCCATCCTTGGCTGGGCTGTGGAAGAGATGGAGCCCTCCCTCAGTTCTTTAGGGGAGGTCGGTTACTTCGCCCAGACCGATTCGATCAAGCGGCTCATAAAGAAACACGGGTTCACGTCCCGCCGGCTGCTGGTGGCGGTGCGGGGCAAGAGCGTCATAGTCCGCACGCTGAGGCTCCCGAAGATACCCGACCGGGAGCTTGCGGAAACCGTGGCTTTCGAGCTCAAGAAAGATCTCCCCTTTCCCATCGATGAGACCTACTTCCAGTTCGTGAAATTGGAGGAGACACAGGATGAAAGGATCGAGGTTCTGGTCGCGGTGGTGCGCCGAGAGGTGCTGGACGATATCATCATGATGGCCGACTCGCTGGATATGCACCTGGCAGGGGTGTTTCCGTCGTGCCTGTGTCTCAATGCTCTGGCCTTCAGGCACTTAAAGGATGAACTGGCTATCGGGGTGTGCGGAATCATCGATATCGGGCACACGCTTTCGGGAATAAGTTTTTTGAAAGACGGGAAACTCCGGTTTACCAAGGACATCACCTACGCTTCCACTCATATGACTCGGGGCGTGGCCAAAGCGGTTACCGAGCAGCAGAATCCCACGGATGAAGACCTGGCCTGGGCGGAAAAGGAAAAGAAACGGGTCGGTATCATAAGCGACTCGGAACTCAGGCGTCTCAGGCTTCTGGAGGCCGATACCCGTGATATCGCCGTCTGCCGTTCGGTGAAAAAGGTGGTCGGGAGTCTAATCCAGAAATTGCGGCTGGCCCACGGTATCTACAAATCGCAGTCCAAAGAAGTCGTCCTTGACCGGATCTACCTCTTCGGTGGCGGCGCGTGCCTGAAGAATGCCGAGGGAGAGTTCCAGCAGGGTTTCGATACGACTGTCACCAGCCTGAACATCGACCGGGTAGCGGATATACGAATCAGCGATGAGTTCCAACGGCATGGATTTGAAAAGAACCAGGCCCGGTTCGCGGCCGTGGCCGGTCTTGCCGCGGTGATGGGCTTGAAAGAACGGTTCTTCACCACTTTCAACCTGGTGCCGGAAGAAATGCGCCCGTCGGTTAAGCGGGACATCATGAGGGCTGCTGACAAATTGCTCGAAAAACGGTCGACCTTCGTGGTAGCAGCGGCCCTGTTCCTGGGACTGGCGGTGCTGCAGTTTATTATAGCGGGTCACCGCAACGCCAACCTGAAAGCAGAGTTGGGCAAGGCCGAAGAGAAGAACCGGATCCTGTCAATCCAGGTCGAGGAGTTCGGCACGATGAAAAAAAACAACCAGGATCTTGAAGAAAAGGTTGGTTTTCTAAAGAAGATCGAAACCGATTATATCAGCTGGTCGTCTGCCTTCAGGGAATTGGCCCGCAGCGCCCCGGAGGGAATGATCGTGGAAGATTTCAGCCTGCTTGAAAACAAGCGGTTCAACCTTAACGGACAGGCGCGGAGCATGGAGATGTGTTCACCGTTCAGGGATAACCTGTCTTCGACCGGTTTTTTCGAGGATGTCCAGGAAAAGCGGTGTTTCAAGGACATGGTCAGGAATATGTACCGGTTTACGTTCGAGGGCCTCATTGTCCCACCGGATACGGAAAACCGGGAAACTGGCGGTGCCGGTACTGCCAGCGATAGTCAGGCCGGGAAGGAACGGACTGAACCGTGAAACATACCAAGAAACTGCTGTTCCTGATAGGAGCGTTCCTACTGGCCCAGTTGTTCTTCCGCGTGTTGATTTTAAGGGAAAAACACGCGAAGTTCCACAAGCTCGAGAAAAGTGTAGCCATGATTCAGAAACGGTTGGACGGCAAGCAGGAGAGTCTCCAGGGACGGGATGCTCTCGAGGAGCAGTACCGGGAACGCCAGGTCATGGTGGAGTCCATCGGCGAATACCTGGAGGATCCCGAAGCATTCAAGCAACTCATCTCTAAAATGCCCGAGGTGGTGGGACTGGAGCCGGGAGAATGTATTGAAGAAAAGGGCGGTTTCCGCAAGGTCAGGTTCCGGTTGACGCTCAAACTCAAGTACATCGAGCTGGCGTCGTTCTTCAAACGGATAGAAGCCCTGGGAATAAAGCTGTATGTAAAATCGGTAACCGTTGCGAAAGACAATGTCATGGTTGCCAACCAGGCCCGGGGACAGGCCTACAAGAAGCTGCTGTTGATAAACGCCCTGGTGGAGTTGTTGGTGAATGGGACCGGAGAGGACAGCGGCCCTGATGGAGAGACCCCGGGCAAAATCGTTATATCCATCGAAGGTGCACCTACCGAAGGTACACCCACCGAAAAAGATGTGGCGCGGGCAGTGGAAAACTACGTGGACAGCTTCCGGGCACGGGACATTTTCTGGGACTGGGAGTGGTCGCCCTTCGTCGAGCTGGAGGAAAGCATGAATGATCTCAAGGCGCAGGGGTGGGAAACCTCGGGCCTGGAATCGATGCTGGCGGAGAAAAAAAAGGAGTTCAAGGTATCGAAAGACAACGGTCTGGTCGCTGAAGCGGGAGACGTGTTTATCAGTTTCAAGAACAACATAGAGCCCATAGAAGGGCTGAAAAACATCTGGAATGAAACGAAAAACTGTATTGAGTCGGTGTCAACAGCCCTTGGGGAGCAGGATATCCGCCTCGAGCGAGCCGAAGCCCGGGACCCCGGACTGGAAATGATGCTGAAAAATCCCCTCCAGATTGATGAAGTCAAGGACAGGTTTGTCGAAATCTTCGACACCTTTGTAGGAGAGCTTTCAAGATTACAGGACCTCTGGCAGGAAACGGGATACAAAGCCCGCTTGTTCGACAGGGCGGCAGCGCTTCACATTGACCGGGACGACCCGGATATCGCCGCTGCCTTCGAGCAGATCAAGCAGCTGACCGCTAACTACCGTAATGCTGCGGAAAAAATCGGGATTCTCCAGGCAGGGGAAACGCTTTACCACAAGTACACGGCGACATTGAAGGACATGGGTTTTGAGATCAAGCTCAAAGATGAAGTTAAAGAAATTGAGAGAAGGTTTGCCTTTAACGAATCCGATTTTACGAATGTTGACCGGGCGGCCGATCTCTGGCGGATGGTAAACGAGATCAAGCAACTGGTACCCCCGATGGTCACTTTCAGGCTTTCGTTGAAGGGGATCATGCATGGAACGAATGACTACGTGAGTCTTGGCTACTCATCGCAGGCGGCGAGACTCGATGGGTGCCAGGTACTGGGTGAAGGCGAGCTTTTCCGGGACCTGGTAACGGTGAAACAAATCGGTATGGACAGCGCTGTCCTGATGCACAAGGGACAGACCTACACTCTGACGCTACGGATTGCCGACGAGATAGAACTGATGCTGCCTTTCAAGGAAGGTGAGTAATTTCATGAAAAAATTGGTTTTGCTCATAGTATTCCTGCACCTGGCCGTCATAGGCTGCTTTGCCGCTTATGGTGCGGTGCAGGGAGTGTCACCCGGTGGAATGGTTGAAGCCGACCACTGGGCGGTTAGCATGATTACCAAGATGTCCGAATGGGGCCGGGGCGGTAAAGCCCATCTCCTGAACTCATTCAAGGAGCGGATCGACGATGGACGGCCTGTTTCCAGGTCCACCCTGGCCGCTCTGCTCGTGGATTTCCTGACTTCCGGCGGGTACCGCTCACCGCGGCGGATGCTCCCGGACATGTCCGACGAGACACTTCTGGAGACCAGCAGTCTTCTCGTCTTCCTGGAGCGGGATCTGGGAAAACTCGGCCTTGACGTCCCGGACATTATCGGGAAAGTGGAGCGCGAGTTGAAGGAGCGCAGCCTGACGGCGGCGCGTGTCGCCAGCGGCACCCCGGGAGTAGATCTCTCCGGGGTGAAGGCCATTCCGGATGCCCCGGCGGTAAGCGAATCGAATTTGCCGCGGTTGGTTGACATGACGGTCACTCCCACATTTATCAACCTGAGCGCCGGAGGTACGTTCACCTTCAAGGCGCTCGGGAGGACAGCCATGGGCCGGGAACTCGTCATCAAACCCCGATGGGGTACCGCCGGGGGTATCGGCACTATAGACGAAACCGGCCGGTTCACCGCCGAAAAACACGGTAACGGCATGGTCACCGCGCATGTCCGGGACCACAATGATTTCACCTCCTATGCCATCGTAAGGGTGGAGCCGAGAGCTCCGGTACGAATTGAGATCCTTCCCGGGCGCGCCACCCTGGTACCCGGCGAGAGCCTGGAGTTCATGGCTGCGGGCTACGACGAGGCGGGTTTGCGGGTCCCCATCGAGGCGGAGTGGTCGCTTGACGGCGCGGCGGGCAAGCTTGAGGGAGCGGTGTTTACCGCCAGGGGGCCGGGAGCCGCTCGGATCATGGCGCAGACACCTGACAGGACGCTCCAGGCTTCGGCCGTGGTCATCATTCTGTCGGAGGCGGAGCGGGAGAAGGAAAACTCCCGGGCCGTGGTGTTGTACGGGCCGGATGATGAATCAGAAACAGCTGAAACCGGTCTGACGGCTCTTGACACATCGTCAGCCGAAGCAGCGACGGCGAATGGCGCTGGTGTCACGGGCGCGCTTCTCGACCGCGAGGTGGCTCTCGATTTTGTCGACATGGAGCTGGCGGATGTCTTGCAGATGCTATTCATGGAAACGGGGACCCGGCTCAACCTGAGCGTCCCGGCGGACGTGCAGGCAAGTATGCGGGGCAAGAAGCTTTCGGGGCATTACCGTGAGACCAGGTTCGGTGACATACTCGAATTCCTGACGAAAAACAACGGTTATCAGTATGTGATCAGGGACAACACGGTCTTGATCAAACAGTTCGACCGCTCCGAGATGGTCCGGGAGGTCGTCGCCCTTAAGTACGCGGACGCCGGGTACGTGGAAGAGGTTCTCTCATCCATGCGCCTGCGGGAGGTCACTGTCTCGGTGGACAGCCGTCTCAACGCCATCGTCCTGCAGACGCCTTATGCCGGCCTGGACAAGCTGGACGAGGTCCGCCACACGGTCACGCAGCTCGACATCCCCGAGAACCAGGAGATTACCGAGATATTCCAGATCAGGTACGCAGATATTCAGAAACTGGTGCAGGTTATTACGCCTTTCAAGTCCACCCGAAAGGGCCAGATCGTGGCCGATGACGTGGGACGTACTATCTTCGTTTCAGACGTGGGCGCCAATGTCCGGCGCATGAAGGAGCTGATCGACCGCTTCGATGTCAAACGGATTTCGACCCGGATCATCAAGCTCAAGCACACCAACTTCGAGGACACCCAGAAGATCAAGCAGGCGATAGAGCAGGGAGCGTTCGGTGACGCCAGGTCCATCAAGCTGACAGCCAACGAGAAATCGAACAGCCTGATCGTGACCGCTCCCGACGAAGCTCTCGGGAAGATCGGAGAATTCATCAATCTGATGGACCAGGAAGCCAAGCAGGTCATGATCGAGGCCAAGATCGTGGAGGTCACCCTGGATTCGGACGACCAGTTCGGGATCGACTGGGATTTGCTCTTGCCCAAGCGGGGCTCCCGCAAGTCGGCCGACGAAGAGAACAAGATAGAGATGAGCCTGCCCGTAGGATCGTCCACCGGCTCGTTCAAGTTCGGGACCATCGCCATCGACCAGTTCGAGCTCTTCCTGGAAGTGCTGAAAAGCTCCCACA
>CAYSPT010000127.1:0-7692 GCA_964432985.1 uncultured bacterium | reverse complement strand
ATTTAAGGATATCACCAAAGGTGTGGTCACCGAAATAGAGAATCCGTTCACCTTCTACGCCGAGGAATTCTTCGAGAGAACGTACGCTGCCACCGGTATACAATGTGCATTTTTCGAGGTGCCGCATTCTGTTTTCGCCGGTTATCGTCGGATCCACCAGGGCACGCATGGCTGATTTTTTCTGGAAGAAATCAGGTTTGTGCGCTTCCACCACAACCAGGTCGAAATAATCCTGCCACAATTTCTCTTTAGTGGCTGCCGTCGTGGCGGTAGCCGCCGTCGTGGCGGTAGCCGAAATCAGGTGATTCATGACTACGTTCATGTAGGACCGTGATGAGTTGGTGAGCAAGAACAGCTTCTTGCCGCCGCGTTTGAAACTGGCCAGCGCTGCGAACAACTCGTCGTCAACCTGCACGTATTTCCCGGGATCGCGGCACACCGCTGCCTTCATATTGTGATCGAGATGGGCCTTGTCCACCGCGCTGCGGACATCGTTGAAGAGGTTAGTGTAATCGAGAGATCTATCCCGGTCCTCGAGTTTGCCGACCAGGTAACAGTACAGGTAGACTTCCGGCAGCACGAAAAAGGTGTCCACCGAGTGAAACCGGTTGTCTGCCAGATCAATTCGCTGATTGGTATACGTTTGTTTTTTTGATTTGCGGCTGCACCGCTTCAAACCGTGGTACGCCCGTTCGACATAGTTGTATTCGTCGATTTTCAGCACGTTTCCGGTGAGCTTGTCCACCACCAGGCCCCGCACCATGGTGGCGGGAGAGGCCTTTAGAGGAAGCAGAGCGGAGGAATATCCCATTTCTTTTTCGAGAATGGAAGCTGCCAGCCGTATCAGCAGGGCGTCAATCTCGTGCCGGTGATACAGGGCCAGGGTGTGGTCCATATCGAAACCGATGGCCTGGATAGTGGCCAGACGGAGGTTCCGATTGACGAACACTCCCCGGTGCCTGGATGAATCGGGATTGCCTTGTTTCGCGTCCACACCCCATCCGAACACTCCCCGGTGCCTGGAAACAGTGCTCTTATCCACCTGGTTTACCACACGCCACCCCGTATGCCGCTCATTCGAAAACTACAGGTGATACTCCTGTGTAGTTTTCCGCGGCCCTTCTACTGAAGACAATTATACCGTGGCGTGGGAATCTCGATCAATTCTGATACCGTATGGGTATCTTCATTAATTCTGATATGTAGTGGGAAGCTCGATAAATTCTGGGACAGTATGGGTATCTTCATTAATTCTGATATGTCGTGGGAAGCTCGATAAATTCTGGGACATCAACGGGTTCTTCAACTATATACTCCGCATCGATGTACGATTTCATTGTCTCGCGGAAAAAACTAGTGTAATGTTCCGGGTCATCCGGCTTCTCTTTTGACAGCCGGTGCTGCTGTTCACGTGCCCTCGTCAAGAAGTATTCCACAGCACCCAGCACCATCAAGCATGAAAACAACAGCAGAAAAAACCGGCAGTTGAAAATCGCTATCCCGGTAAACGCGCCCAGCAAACCACCGATAACCTCGATAGCAACGAGATGCTGCCCGGCCAGGTCGAGAAGCATGTTTTCCAGTTTATCGGTATCATACGATTTCACCTTCTCTGTTACCAGAGACGATATGTCGAACTCTTCCAGCACGCCGGAGAGCATACGTTCGAGAAATGAATTGAACGTAGAGCTTTGAACAAACCTGTTCAATTCATTACCGGCAAAATCGAGGGACAGGGCGATACATTTTCCAAGCGGCCCCTCCTGAATGTTCTCCTCGAGATAGGCATCCAGGAAATCTTTGATATTCACAATCCCAGCGTCAACTATAGAGCGCTTGTTTAAATAATCCACGATGTCTTTCGGGGTGAAAAAATTGGTCGCTATACTTTCACCGAAACTTCTGGCAATGTGATCCTGGTTATGCGGGATGAGACCATGCCGGCCGAAAGCAGTCACTTTCTTAGGCCTGAACAGCATTTTTATGGCAATGAAGTTCGTATAATAGCCAACCATCGACGAGAGAATAATCACATAGATGTTATGCAAAAATTCTGTGCCTGGGAAATAGTATGTTTTCAAGACGTACATAAGAACGAGGAGAGCCGGATTAATGAATTGAAAATAGAACCTTGCACTATTCAGTAATGATTCCATTCTGCCTGACACCCCTCACCGTGTTTTATTCCGGAGAATAAGTGTCCCTCCATTATTTTATAGCTAATTGTGTGCCAAAACAGAGACGGCACCCGGTGAATCGAGTGAGAATCAACTTTTTGAGAAGTGCCCTGCTCTTCCGAGATGTAACGCAGCACCATCCGCAGACCTGTCTGTCCAGTATCCGGACATTATAATTAACCAAGTTATGTTGTAAATCCGGACATTATAAAAGGGTCAGGCTTGACTTTTGGACTTTAGCGCTTAGCACCAGTTTTTTCACATACTCTGAGCAAGAAACCATTCAAAATGTTATCATTTTAAAAATTGAAGGGGCTGGTGCACATGAAACGAATGATACTGAGCAGTACAGCTCTGGCAGTACTGGTTATCTGGATGCTGTGCTCGGCGGCGCCGCTGATGGCCGCCAGCGACAAGTCTTCTTCCGAACTTTCCACATTACTGAAAAGAGCAATGAAGCATTATCGCAAAGGTGAACACTACGAATCGCTGCAAAAGTTGAGAAATTCCATGATGGCCGTCTGGCAAGCCATGGAGTTTGATGTACCGGTAGCCGTCATGACGGAAGGCGACGCCTCCTCCTATAGCATGTTCACTCCCCGGAGCAACAACATCTTCAAAGAGGGAGAGACTACCATTCATTTCTATGTGGAACCGGTGGGATTGAAAGTGACCGAAACCGGGGAGGACGATTACCAGATGGAGGTGAATCTAGATGTGTTCCTGCTCGATCAGGATGACACCATCCTCTTCGGGAAAACCGATATGCTCAATCAGGAATTCACCTTTAAGCATCAAATATCATGTGATCTCTATCTCAACGCGGAACTAACCCTCACCGGCCTGCCGGCAGGAGAGTACGTAATAAAGCTGGTCACCAAGGACATGCTCGGTCGCCAGCAGAAAGAGTCGCGCTTCCCGATAAGCGTTGTTCCCGCTGGAGCCTCCTCTTCCGGAGCCGCGCCAACCGGTGGTTTTTCCGCTATGAGAGACCGGGCTACCATGAAAGCCTGCCAGGCCAATATGCTCGTACTGGAAGGGGCCATGGAAATGTGGGAAATGGACGGTACCGGCGAAGAATTCCCCGGCGGGGTGGTCGATCCCGACGGTCCCGCGGGCAGACCTCTGGTGGAAGAAGGGTATGTCAGTGAGTTTCCCCGTTGCAGAGACGGCGGAACCTACAGCTATGACAGTGCCACCCGTGAGTTCTCGTGCAGCGCCCACGGAACGAGACAGCAAATACGGAGAAAGCTCAATAGAGACCAGTAACGACCAGGATACGCGATAAAGCACTGCTGATTATTGATCGTTGTTACCGCGGTTGTACAACAGAGCGGTAACAAACGCAGTGACCGGTATAGCCAGCACCATTCCGAACGAACCGGCTATGGACCTGACGATTTCTGCACACATGAAGTCCATGTTGACTATCCGGTTCAACGACATGTCCGAGCGCTGCGAAATGAGCAGCAGTATCAGGGAAAGCGATCCGCCCACATAGGCCAGGACCAGGGTGTTGGTCATGGTACCGATGATGTCCTTTCCTATCTTTAGCCCGCTTTTGAACAGTTGTGAGACACCGTACCGCCGGTTGGCAGCCTGTATCTCCTCCAGGGCTGAAGCGATGGAAATCGATACGTCCATGACGGCGCCGAGAGCGCCAATGATCACGCCGCACACCAGTATCCCCCTGAGGTCCAGATTCCCGAATGCGCTCTGAAGATATACCGACTCGTGGCCGGTGTACCCGGTCAACTTCATCACCACTGTAGCCAAATACCCGAGCAAACCTGCCGCTGCCACGCCGCCCAGGGTGCCGGCGATGGCGCCGGCTGTCTTGCGGTTCCACCCCGACACGATAAGCAGCGTCAGCACCGTAACCGCCGCTGACACCAGGACTGCCAGGAGGACGGGAGGATACCCTTTCATGATGAACGTGGCCATGAACTTGAAAATGAGGATCAGGGTGATGAGGAGTGAAATGAGCGATTTGAGCCCATGAAATCCCGTCACCACGAAGACGGAGACGATGAAAATTCCAGCTATGACAACGAGATTCCCGGTCTTGTAATGGCCGTCGATCCCCACCGTGACAGTCCCGTCGTCCGATTCTTCCGTGAACACCATCACCGTATCGCCTGCCTCGAGCTGCAGGTTGAACAGGGTGTTGTGAGTGTGATAGAGAGGCGTCACAAAGTTTTTTCCCTCATGACGGCCCGACAGCATCCGCAGCGTAACCTGGAAAACCTTCTTGATCTCTTCGAAATCATCCGCCCCGGGCGGAACCTCCTGTACCTGCGTGACCCGGGCCCGTTCATACCCGTCCTCTGCGCCGCCGAACGTGCCGCCCACGGGCCACATGAGAACAGCGGCGGCCACCAGCAGGGCACACACCATTACCAGCGGTTTAAAGCGGGATTTATCCTGCTTCCGTTTACCGGTCCGCGGTCGCTTCTTTTTTCGTGGCTCTTTCTTTACAGGTGGTTCACTCATTTTTTTCTGCCGCTTTCAGTCAGCAATTACCAGGTGTTCGGTTCCTTTCCACTTCCCTTGCCCAACCGCTTTCGGTCATCAATTACCAGGTGTCCGGCCTTTTTACTTTGTTGCCCCTTACTGTTTCCGGCCGGCGATCTCCAGGTGCCCGGCCCGTGGGAAAAAAGCCGGGTCATCATTGTTCGCCAGCTCAAGTTCGAAGAGCCATTGCTGCAGAGAAGGATCGTTCGTATTGAACCTGGGAAGACGGTTGCCGATAACGAGCTTGCCGATGATCCGCTCAACCGACAGCCCCACGGACTCGAACAAATCCCGTAGCTCCTGTGCAGTGTAGGCGTGTACGGTGAAGCACAGCTCCTTTTCAGGAACGGGCATGATAACCTCCCCGGTCTTTAGAAGCCGCGTCACCGCCTGGCGGTCCTCGGTCTCACGGAGCCATTTAAGCGCCGAGGCCCGGTTGTCCACCGAAGCGATCACCGCGCCGCCCGGCGTGACCACCCGGGCCAGTTCGGCCACGGCCCGGAAACGGTCGGAGCAGTATGAAAGGGGGTCCCCCTGACACACCACCATGTCGAAATGGAAATCGGGAAACTCGGGCATACAGCAGATATCCGCCACCTTGATTTCGATCTGGTTTTCAAGTCCCAGGGAATCAATTTTTTCCCGGGCTTTACCCAGCATTCCTGCCGAAATATCGGTCAGCACCACCCGGTATCCCATACGAGCTAACTCAACGCTCCAGATTCCCGTCCCGCCTCCGGCATCGAGAATAAGGGAGTCTTTTTTTCTCGGGAACGAATCGCCGGACATTGTCCAGGCTCACCTGGTGATACAGGGAAAGCTTTCCGAAATAATCATCGTCGTAGGTATCCGCCCACCAGTCGTGGTGTGCGACCATTTTTTCAATTCGTGTGTCCATAGCAGTCCAGCTCCTTACATCACTGCTTGAGCCACCATTTTGCCGGTCTGTTTATTTATGATAAGAAGCCCCATACATCACTGCTTGAGCCACCATTTTGCCGGTCTGTTCTTTCATGATAGGAAACCCATACATCATTGTTGCGGTTCACGTCTGGGCATTTCATGGTACCCGGTCCAGTTTTAATCCGCTGGCCCAAACAGTTCACGATTGGGCTATATCAAGGCATCTAGTTTGTGTTTACTTCACTGGTCCAAACGGTTTGCGACACACGAATATGGGGATGAATTTCGATTCGGTGGACGTGGGATGCTCGAACTCAACCGCTTCCAGTTCGAATCCGGTTTTTTCCAGCAGGGATGTCCAGGTTTTCAGATCGAACAACCCGATGAGATGACGGTCGGCCTGGGCAGTGAGAGCGCCTCCCTGACGGATCAGGTAGATAAGAGTATCTTCAAATGTGGTATCACCGGTGTCCGGATCGTAGGCGTTTTCGATGAAGGTAATCTCCATATCACCCTGGGAATGGATGGTGCAGTAGGTTCTGTTCTGCTCGAACTGATCGGACAGTTCTTCAGCGAAGGTGAGAAAGATACCTCCTGGATTCAGGTGCTCGAACGCCGTCACGAAAGCCTGCTCGAGATCATCCTTATTCAGCATGTAGTTGATGGCATCGGTGATGACCACTGCATCGAACCGGGTGTCCAACCGGACCGACCGCATGTCTCCCTGGTGATACTCCGTAACAGGATTCAGAGTCCTGGCCATATCGAGCATGGGGGTGCTCATATCCACCCCGGTAACGGTGAAATGCTGTTTGAATATCAGGTCCTCGTGCCCGCTGCCACAGCCCAGATGGAGCAGTGATTTTACCTCTTTTTTAGACTTTTTTTGAATTATTTCGGCGAACAGGTTGACCTCTTCTTCATAATCCGCCGGGGGGCTGATTACCGGCCATACCCAGGCCATATCGTCATAGAGATGTCGGGCGCCGGCTTCTGGAATCGGTACGGAACACAAAGAAACATAGGATTTTTCCTGCTCACCGGGCACCCAGGGTTTGAACCAGTGGCAGCCGGACTCTTCCATGAACTTCAGAAAATCCATGTTACCCAGCGGCATCTTGCTAGCGGTGTAATGCAGGCCGAAAAGCCGCTGCGCGGCGTTGATGTAGCCGACATTCCTTATACGCTGAATGCATCTGCGGGCAAACGCTTCACCGTGTACCACGCGGCACACTGACTCAATGGTCTTGAGTCGTTCGTCGGTAATCTGCACCTTCGTCTCCGGATATTTCTTATCGAAAATCGAAAGCAACTCCCCGTCGTTCAGTTCCTGATAGGTTTCTTCGTGAACGATTGCTTTCGTGGCCAGCTTACGGCGGACCTTCGGCGGGTGCTTCGGATACCCGAGGCACAGCAGCACCACCGGGAACACTCCCGGTGGAAGCCGGAACATGTGGCGAAGTTTTTCCAGGCATTCCAGCACCGTTCCAATGTAAACCGATCCCAGCCCCAGTGAGTCCGCCGCCGTGCACATGTTCTGAGCGGCAACCACCGTATCTTGAAACGATATCCAGAAGTGACGGAACGAATGACGGCAGGAAAACGGTGCGTTTTCCATCTCAGCCCACCGTTCGAGTCGGCGAAAATCGATACAAAACAGAAGATCCACCGGGGCATGCATAATGCAGGGCTGATCACCGCAGAGCGCGGACAGTTGTTCCCGGGTCTCCGGATTCTCTATTTTAATTATGGAAAACGGCTGCAGGTTCCCCCCTGAGGGTGCACTGGTGCCGGACTCGAACACCTGCTGAAGAACGTCCGGTGGTATTTCCTTGTCGAGGAAATTACGGCAGCTGGCTCGTTCACATAACAGCCTGAGCGTTTCATTGGGAAAATCTCCATCACTTGGTTCTTGTTCATCGTGGTGAGAGGGAGTAATAGCTTCCTTCACGGTCAAACCTCCTTAATATCAATAGCTATAATTCTTTTCTGCCCGGAATGTGCTATGGGCATGCAAACAAATCTCATTTTTTAGCGAAAACGTTCAGGTATTACAGTACACCATTTTCATCCTGTTTTTCCATAAACCCGAAAAAAG
>CAYSPT010000126.1:3981-8066 GCA_964432985.1 uncultured bacterium | reverse complement strand
ATCGCCGAGAACAAGCCGATTCGCAAACAAAGCCTGCTGGACTCGGTCAACGACATGGTAGAGAAGCAGAGTTCGGTACCGAAAACAACACTGGCAGTCCTGCTGGTTGACTATTTGACCGACGGTGGTCAGCGCACCCCGCGGCATGTTGTTCAGCACATCCCCACGGCTGACCTGGCCGATGTGAGACGGCTTCTGGTCTTCCTCAACCCCGAGCTCAGCGGATTCAACCTGGATGTCCCGGATGTCTTGAGCAAAGTCGAGCGCGAGATGGTTCAGAGAGACGTGGCTCTGTCCTCCGGGGAAAGCCGTGAAAAGATCGATCTTTCCGGGATCAAAGCCATTCCCCAAAAGGATACCGAACCGGTTCCTGAAGCGGCCGGCTTGCTGGACCTTACGGTCAACCCCACCTTCGTCTGCATGAAGACCGGGAGCACGTTTCAGTTCAAAGCATTCGGCACTTCAAGTGCCAGCCTCGAAGTGCCCGTGCAGGTCCAGTGGCGCACGTCGGGCGATATCGGATTTGTCAACTCCAGCGGCGTATTCACGGCCACTCATCCCGGAAACGGCATGGTTACCGCCGTGGTCCAGGAAAAAGAAGATTTTACGTCATACGCCATAGTCAGGGTCGAGCCTCTTGGACCGGTGAGGATAGACATCGAGCCGGTAAAGATTACGCTGGAGCCCAAACAGACCGTGGAGTTTTCGGTAACAGGATACGACGAAACCGACCATGTGGTGCCTGTTAAATGTGATCTTCGCCTGGAAGGTGACATCGGGACCCTGGCGCAAACCATCTTTACCGCCACCGATTCTGGTACGGGAACCATCGTGGCTGAAACACTCGACGGCAAACTTGTCTGTACTGCTGAAATAACTGTTCTCGCCCCGGTGAAACCTCAGGCGGCGGTATCCGACTCGTCCCCGGATCAGGCATTGGACCGGGAAGAGGAAGAGCCCAGTGTAATTCTGGAGAGTATGGGAGAATTGCTTGCAGGCACGGAAGAAGTGGTGGGATCGGACGGATTTCTCAACCGGGAGAAGCTGAGAGTCGCCCTGACCGGGCGGCTGCCCGATACCGGGGCTGGCGAATTGGCGGCTCTGGACACCCAGGTGACCATGCACTTCACCAATATTGAGCTTCTCGACGTGCTGAACAAGCTTTTCCTTGAAGCGGACACCAGCCTGGGACTGTTCATCCCCTACGATGTCCAGGAGGCCATGAAGGGTATCAGCGTAACCGGGTACTACAAGAAGTTCGCCTTCCGCGACGTACTCAACGACCTGATACGGGACAACGGGTTCTACTATTTCGTGAGAGGCAACGCCGTGCTGGTCCGCAAGTTTGAAGAGTTCGAGATTGTGTCTGAAGTGGTCCCGCTGGACTATGCCGATGCCTCTTACATCGAAGGCATGCTTGCTAAAATGGGTGTCAAAGACGTTACCGTATCGGTTGATACCAGGATAAACGGGATAGTCCTCAGCGTGGTCTATTCAAACATAGAGCAGCTCGAAAAAACCAGGGCCATGGTCAAGCAGCTGGATGTCCCTTCCAATCAGAATATTACGGAAATATTTCACATCGAATACGCCGACATCCAGACGGTGCTCAGGGTTGTTACCCCGTTGAAGTCCAACCGTATGGGGCAGGTAATCGCCGATGAAAACACCCGTACGCTCTATGTGTCAGACGTGCCCGCCATTGTGGAACGTATGCGCAGGGTTATAGATCGGATGGATGTCAGGCGGGTGGACACCAGGATTATCCAGCTGAAGCCGTCCGGTTTCAAGGATGTCCAGAAGATCAAGAAAGCCGTGGATCAAGGCGTGTTCGGTGATGCCGGGTCCATTAAGCTTACCGCCGATGCGAAATCAAGCAGCCTGATTATTACCGCTCCTGTGGAGACTCTAGAGAAGATCGAGCGCTATATCGCGGTGATGGAGGAAGAGTTCAAGCAGATTAAGATCGAAGCCAGGATATTCGAGGTCGCTCTCCAGGCGGAAAGCCAGTTTGGCGTCGACTGGGACAGGATCCTGACCGAGTGCCGGGCCGTGGCCCAACAAGGCGAAGAAGATCAGGCCTCGGTCGGCAAGGGTTTACCGTCGGAAAATTTCATGGATCAAACCGGTGGTTCACAAGCCAGCGGTTCCTTCAGGATCGGGGCGGTTGACCACAAGCGGTGTGAAGCGATGGTGGACAGGCTAAAAGCCCTGTATAACGTGCGCCTGCTGTCTCGCCAGTCGATGATTACGAGCAACAATGAAAAAACCGTCCTGGTCCAGGGAGACACCCATACGCTTCCCACCTATACTCTCAGCGAGCTTTCGGGCAAGTTCGAGATATCCGGCTACGAGGAGAAGATTTCGGGGATTCAGCTCGAGATCGTTCCCCTGGTGGCTGACGATAACCTGCTCCTGGATGTGCGTCCCAAAGTGACCAGGTTTACCGGATTTACCACCACCAGGTTCGGGGACAAGATTCCCATCACCAATACCAGAGAGACCCACATGAAGGTGAAACTGCGCGGTTCCGAGACCCTGATGGTCGCGGGAATGATCCAGGAGAAGGAAGAGTGGAAGTATAAACGTTTTCCGCTGCTGGGGCACCTGCCGTTCGTGGAAAAGCTGTTTTCCAGCAAAGACCGGGTGGAAAAACGATCGGAAATCGTGGTTCTCCTTGTTCCCCGCCTCATCGATTCGAGTGGATTTAAATCCCATGGATCAAGTCCGGCGGCCAAAACCGCTCTGAAACGTATCTCCCACATCGACCGGTAAGTTTACCAGCTTGCCGGAGTTCCAAACCGGAATACAAGCTCCGCCGGTCATCCAATTCATTGCACTATATTCCGTTGAGTGATACCATTATCCTCGAACAATATTTTCATCCGGTAGAAAGAGCAGGGTGACTACATGAAATTCATCTCCGTGGGAGCATCAATGGCCTGGCAGATCGCCGCCCGGGCTGCGGTAACGGGCCGCCACCGTTATATCGAAAAAGAGCATCTGTTTCTCGGCATCATCAGCCTGGGAAAGATGATTTGCCGAATAGATCAACAAAAGGGCATGAGCGAGCACTCGGCCATGGCCCTTGAGGAAGAATACAAGGTCCTGTGCGATCTGTTTCTCCCCTATAAGGCCGATCCCGACAGGCTTCGCAGCCTCATGGCCGGATATATGAAACCGGGGGATTTTACGCATGATGATACGGTGGTACACCGCAGTGACGAGTGCAAGATCATCTTCCGCCGCGCCGAGCAGATTGCTTCGGTGAGCGGCTGCAATTACCTGTCCTCTCTTCACCTGCTGGCAGCCATCGTCAAAGATCCGGGGGATGTCATCGGCGAAGTATTTGCCGATGCTCGCATTGTTCCTCACCTGCTGCTTACCCGGGTGGTAAAGTTTGCCGCGGAGTCCGGTCTCTACGCTTCGAAACTGAACGCCAACGAATTTAAGACCGTCCACATGTTTGCCCGGTCGAAGAAAACTCCCCAGGTTACCTTCGTGTTCGAACAGGTGGATGGCATCGATGCCCTGTTGAAGACGCATGGTGACGCCAAATGCCGAGCATTGCTCAGCAGCCATGAGAAGGTGGTTCGTGAGCTCGTTACTCAAAAGGGAGGCCAGGGACATGTTGTCAAGGTCACCGGGGACGGTGTGCTCATGGCTTTTTTGACTCCCGAATCGGCCCTTGACACGTCACTGAGAATCCAGACCGCGGTCCGCGCCGAACGAAAACTGAGCGTACGAATCGGCATGGATACGGTGGTGCTCAAAAAGCCGGCGGGAAAAGAGCAGGGACGGTCGGGGCTTCCTATCCGGACGGCGTTCAACATCATGCGCATGTCGCAGGGCGGCCATATCCTGGCCAGTGATTCGTTCCGCCAGGCTCTGGATTCATCTCAATTAGAGCACGTAGAGTGGAGCCAGCACGGAACCGTTGTCCTCGAAACGGGAGGGCCTTCAGTGGTTGTCCACGAAGTGTATGACGGACGGATCACTAAACCGCTGCCCGTTCCGAGCGGCCCGGTGAACGTAGAGGAAATATACGACGAGATCAAAAAAATCTGGGCCAGAACCGGGAAAAC
>CAYSPT010000126.1:0-3881 GCA_964432985.1 uncultured bacterium | reverse complement strand
GTTATTTCGGGGGTGAGGGCTGCCAGCCCCAGGAAACCCACGGGGACCGATTCCGCCGGTTCCTCATCTCTATTCCCGGTAACACAATTTTCGTCATCAATGTTACCGCAGTCTTTGTCGCAAAAAAAATGACAACACCTGACGGAACTGTTATCACTATCCCTCTCAAACCTTCTATCATTTGAATAACGAATAACGTAAGATTCGTACTCCTTGAACAGCCCTTCGTTCTCTATCCGCGCCGCCAGGGATTCGAACACTCCCGGTTGAATCGGCTCGAACAGCGGAATCGCCGCCCGGGTGACCCGGGCGATGAAGAAGCGGTCTTCGTGTCTGGCGGGGATAATCTCTATCATAATCCTCCTCGAGTCAGGGTAATCAACCCTTCATCTGATACGACTTTCGGAAAAACCTCTGGCGAACAATGTACCATGATATTGGCTGTCAGCGCCAACCGGTATGGACCCGGATGCCGCATCTGCCTGCGTCAGCCAGCCAGGACGCCGCGGAGTATGCGCCAACCAGCCGAAGGCGGCGGAGCATGCGCTCAGGATTTGGATCGCACGCCGGGGTAGTTGTGTGTGGTGTCAAGTCCACGTACCGGAGGCCGGGGGCTGTTCAGCAGAAAACGTTGTGAATTTTACAACGTTTTCTGTAACGAAGTGGTGTCCATGTCCAGGATTGCTGCAAAATAAGCGACAACCCTGTTAAACCACATATGCACACAACTTACTCTTTTCGATACACGATGGGTGGGCGACGCAACTGGTAAATATGTAGAATTATGGGGCGGTGGTGAGAACTGGTAATGTTTAAAGTTTGTGGAATAATTCCCCACGATAGACTGCTAATGGGTGATATTTACATTGTCTGACGCCGTCCCGGATAGCCCGCGAGTGGCCGAAACTCCCGTTAATAAAGCATTGTCACCGACTAGACTGTACTGGTACGCAACTTGCAATAACCACTGTGTAGAAGTATATGTAGTTAATCAACAAATGTGCAATACGTTATGGCAAACCGTGTCGATTTGATTCGCAGAGCAAATTGATCGCATGAACTTTAGTTTACATGAACTTAGGAGGAACCAAAACAATGGATCCCAACAGGATGACGCAAAAAACGCAGGAAGCGTTGATGGGTGCCCAGAACGAGTCCATAAGCCGGGGGCACCAGCAGGTGGACGTGGAGCACTTGCTGCTGGCCCTGGTGGACCAGGACGAAGGGCTGATCCCGCGGCTGTTCAACAAGATGGACGTACCGGTGAAGCCGGTCAGGGAAGCGCTCATCAAAGAGCTGCAGGCGCTTCCGTCGGTGTCCGGACCCGGCGCCGCCGGTCAGGTGTACATGAGCCGCCGGATGAACCAGCTTTTGGCCGCCGCCGAAGAGGAAGCCAAGCGGCTCAAGGACGACTATCTCTCGGTGGAGCACCTGTTCGCCGCTGCCCTTGACGAACCGGACCGTTTCACCTCGTCCCGTATCCTCAAGCAGTTTAACGTGGGCCGCGACCGCTTTCTCAAGGCCCTGACCGAGGTCAGAGGCAACCAGCGGGTGGACTCCGCCGATCCCGAGGAGAAGTACGAATCCCTGGAGCGCTACGGCCGCGACCTGGTGAAGGAGGCCCGTGACGGCAAGCTCGATCCCGTCATCGGGCGCGACGCCGAGATTCGCCGGGTGATCCGGATCCTGTCCCGCAAGACCAAGAACAACCCGGTTCTCATCGGCGAGCCGGGAGTGGGCAAGACCGCTATCGTTGAAGGACTGGCCCACCGGATCGTACGCGGCGACGTCCCCGAGGGGCTCAAGGGCAAGACCATCTACGCCCTGGACATGGGATCGCTGGTGGCCGGGGCCAAGTTTAGAGGCCAGTTCGAGGAGCGGCTCAAGGCGGTCCTCAAGGAGATCAAGGAGAGCGAGGGCCGGGTGCTGCTCTTCATCGACGAGCTTCACAACATCGTGGGGGCCGGCCGGGCCGAGGGCTCAATGGACGCCGGCAACATGCTCAAACCCATGCTAGCCCGCGGCGAGCTTCACTGCGTGGGCGCTACCACTTTGGACGAGTACCGCAAGCACGTCGAGAAAGACGCCGCGCTGGAGCGGCGGTTCCAGCCGGTGCTGGTGGAGCAGCCCACGGTGGAGGACACCATCTCCATCCTGCGGGGGCTCAAGGAGCGCTTCGAGGTGCACCACGGGGTCAAGATCCTGGACGGCTCCCTGGTGGCGTCGGCCACCCTGTCCCACCGTTACATCTCCGACCGTTTCCTGCCCGACAAGGCCATCGACCTGATGGATGAAGCCTGCGCCATGATCCGTACCGAGATCGATTCCATGCCCGCGGAGCTGGACGAGGTCACCCGCCGGGTGATGCGCCTCGAGATCGAGGAGGCGGCCCTGAAGAAGGAGAAAGACAAAGCCAGCCAGGAACGTCTCAAGGACCTGCGCGAAGAGCTGGCGGAGCTCAAGGGCCGCGCCGACAGCATGAAAGCCCAGTGGGACGCCGAGAAGGAAGCCATCCACAAGATCCAGGCCCTGCGCGAGGAGATCGAGCAGGTCCGCCGGCAGGTGGAAGAAGCCGAGCGGGCTTACGATCTCAACCGGGCCGCCGAGCTTCGTCACGGTAGGCTGCCGCAGCTGGAAAACCAGCTCAAGGAGTTCGAGACATCACTGAACGCCAAGCAGGACACCGGGCAGCTGCTGCGCGAGGAGGTCACCGAGGACGAGATCGCCGAGATCGTGTCGAAATGGACCGGCATCCCGGTGACCCGGCTCATGGAAGGGGAGCGTGAGAAGCTGCTACGCCTGGACGAAGTGCTGCACGAGCGGGTGGTGGGGCAGGACGAAGCGGTACAGCTGGTGGCCGACGCGGTCATCCGCGCCCGGGCCGGTATCCGCGATCCCAAACGTCCTATCGGCTCCTTCATTTTCCTGGGGCCCACCGGGGTAGGGAAGACCGAACTGGCCAAGACCCTGGCGCAGGCGCTTTTTGACAGCGAGGAGAACATGGTCCGAATCGACATGTCCGAGTACATGGAGAAGCACACCGTGTCCCGGCTCATCGGCGCGCCCCCCGGCTACGTAGGCTACGAGGAGGGCGGTCAGCTCACCGAGTCGGTGCGTCGCAAACCCTACTCGGTCATTCTCTTCGACGAGATCGAGAAGGCCCACCACGACGTGTTCAACGTGCTTCTGCAGATCCTGGACGACGGGCGGGTCACCGACAGCCAGGGGCGCACGGTGGATTTCAAGAACACGGTGATCATCATGACCAGCAACATCGGCTCCCACTTCCTGGTGGAGGGGGTGACCGAAGAAGGTGATCTCCCGGATGATGTGCGCGACTCGGTGATGAAAGCGCTCAGGACCTCGTTCCGGCCGGAATTCCTGAACCGGGTGGACGACACGGTGCTGTTCAAGACCCTGACTTTCGAGGAGATCAAGCTGATCGTGGACCTGTTGATGGAGGAACTGAGAAACCGCCTGTCTGACCGCGACCTGAAGCTTGAGCTTACCGGCGAGGCCCGCTCATTCATCGCCCGGGCCGGTTTCGATCCGGTGTACGGCGCCCGTCCGCTGAAGCGCTACCTGCAGCGGGAGCTGGAGACCAAGCTGGGCCGCGCCATAATCGGCGGCAGCATCACGGACGGCTCCACCATGACCGTGGAGGTGAAAGACGGGGCATTGTCAGTCAGCTGGGCCGAGCCGGAGAAAATCGACGACAATTCGAAGTAGACAAACCAGGAAAAAAGCGCGGACACCTGGAAGCCGGCAGCAGCACACTACATGTAGTGGTCAGTTCGAGACTGTCCTATTTTTGAGGACAACCTCAAATCACTGCACCAGTGGTCAGTTCGAGACTGTCCTAATTTTGAGGACAACCTCTA
>CAYSPT010000125.1:0-8260 GCA_964432985.1 uncultured bacterium | reverse complement strand
CGCTTGCGCTCTTCCTCGGCCTGACGGCGGGCGGCCTCCTCGCGCTGCTTGCGCTCCGCTTCGGCCTTCTGCGCTGCCAGTTTCCGGGCTGTTTCTTCGCGTTCCTTGCGGACGACTTCAGACAACTTGCCAGACGCAACCGCGTCACCGGGATTCACTTCCAGGCACTTGTTGAAGTGGTAGCGGGCCCGCTCGTAGTCGGACGAAGCAAGATACGATTCGCCGTTTTTGTAGTAGTAAGCGTAGATCGTCTGTATCCCGGCAGCCGCTTCGCTGTTCCCGGGATCGAGGGACAGCACCTGTTGAAACAGGGCAAAGGCGCACTCGTCCTCCGGCGTGGTGTACTTCCCGGCATCCAGCCGGGCGGAAGCTTCTCCAAGCAGGCGGGTGACCTTTGTTGCGCGACTCTCCTGCAGAGTGCGGGAGACTTCCGTCTCGGTGTCCTCCCGCACCGTCACCGGCACTTCCAGTGCCTGGTAGCCGTCATGCTTTAACTTCAGAGTGCATTGACCCACCGGTAGGCGAGCCCGCTTGACGGGAGTCGTACCGAGCAGGGTATTGTCAGGCAGGTACACCCGCGCCCCTGAGGGCTCGGTGACGACGCTCAGCCACCCTTCCGCTTTAATGAGCGTTATCTCCCCCAGGTCCTGCTCCTGTCCCCGCTCCACGGTAAAGGGTACTTCCCGGTCCTTCCAGTCTTTCTTCTTCAGAAGCAGCAAATGCTCCACCCCTGGAACCAGAGTGAAACCGGGGCTCCGGTAGGGAGTGAGCCCCACCTCTTCGCCGTCGATGAAGACCCGGGCTTCCGTGGGGACGCTGCTGACGGCTACCTTTCCCGGCTTCGGGTCCAGTGTTATCTTCAGCGTAATCTCACGGTCCTCCTCGACCTCGCAGGATGCCTTCCCGGGCAGGAACCCATCCATCTCCGCCCGGAACACGTACTCGCCGGGGGCTTCCTTTGAGATGAGGAGACCGTCTTCCGGGCAGCCGCCCAGGGACTCGGAACCGAAGTAGACCACGGCGCCAAGAGGGTCGGTGGTGACCCGGATTGTTCCCACCGGACCGGTAGGCACAGTTGTGCCAGGAGCATGCGTTTCGCCGCCAGGTGTCCCTGTCGCCGAAGCTTGGCCGCCGGATTCCGTCTCTCCCGTACCTCCGGGCTCATCCGGTTTGTCCCGGCCATCAACCGCAGACATGTCTTGATCGGAAACGACCGGGGGACGACCGGCGCTGTCACCGATTTCTACCTCGCCTGTCATTCGCTGCCAGGCGTACCAGGCGCCACCGGCGGCAACAGCCAGCACCAGTACCAGAGCAAGAAGATATGCTACCAGCGGTTTTCTCTTCTTTGTATCCTTCTGCTGCGGACCGTCAACCAGCGCCATCACTTCGTCCACCGACGCGAGGCGCTTCTCGGGGTCCTCTTTCAGGCAGCCGCGCACCAGTGCGTCCCAGTTGGGCGAGAGGCTGGCATCTACTTCAGTTGGGTAATCGAAGGCTCCCAGGGGTTTCTTGCCGGTGAGCATCTGGTAGACGACTACCCCCAGGGCATAGATGTCGCTGCGGGTGTCGACGGCTCCGCCACGTTTCTGCTCCGGGCTCATGAAATCGTAGGTGCCCAGCAGCGCCCCGGTGGTGGTGCGTCGGAAATCGGGTTTCTCTCCGTAATCCGTGCCGGCTCCGGCCAGCGAATCCCCGCCGGCGGGGACCTCCAGACGAGTGGGGGAGGAGGCCAGGGAGTCGGACCGCCCCAGGCTGATGCTCATGGCCACCGACTTCTCCACGCGGCTCTTGACGTAATCATCGCCCAGCACCCGGGCCAGCCCGAAGTCGGCGATCCTGGCCTTCATGGCGCGGTCGAGCAGGATGTTGGCCGGCTTCAGGTCGCGGTGGACCACGCCGTGGTAGGCCGTGCCGTCGGAGGCCGTGCCTCGATACCCGTGGGCGTAGCGCAGGGCTTCGCAGATACCGCGTGCCAGGTGGCGCACTTCGTCTTCGGGCAGGCGACCGTTGGCCTCACGGAGATGGTCTTCCAGTGTGAGGGTTTCCCCTGAGGGGCCCGCCACGTAGTCCATGACCAGGTAGAAAGTGCCGTCCTCAATTCCGAAGTTCACCACACGGACTATTCCTGGGTGTTCGAGTTCTGCCATGACTTTAGCTTCACGGTGGAACCGGGCTACAAACTCGGGATTGGCGGAGAGCTCGGAAGGGAGTACCTTAAGGGCATACTTCTTCTCCAGATGGACATGCTCAGCCAGGTACACTACGCCCATACCGCCATGACCGAGTTCTTTGATGATTCGGTACTTGCCTATGGTCGTGCCGATCAGCATATCTGCCACTTGTAGTGCTCCTGTTCATGAATGTATAGTGAGAGTATTATAGCAATTGTTGTAATTGAGATTCAACTTCCCGGATCCTTTACGCCCAGCAAGGGATCTGAACTAACCTACAGAAAGTGGATGGTATCGTTACGTGCCCGAATCGGGCAATTGACAGAGTGAGAGTATTACTTAGTAGATTGTGGTCTTGTCAGGTGGTATCTAATCCTAGGAGGATGGAAGAACAATCCGCAAACCGATGGTAAACAATGGGTTTCGGGTAGGCTGGGTATGGACCGTGAGATGGCTTTTACAGGTGAAGCCGACAGGTTGCGATGGTCAATTCAAGTTCACTATCCTGTTCTTCTCCCTTTAATCTTAAAGTATAATAAACGACTTGATAATGCTTGCAGATAGTATGATCTATGAGGAGAATGATAATGAAGCGTGTCTTGGTAGTCGTCGGGATTATTACTATAATGGTTTTTACATTATCTTCCTTTAGTGTGTTGAGATCGAGGATTGTGTCTCTTGAAAACAAAGTTCAGGCACTGGAGACTCAACTTAAGGTTTGCCAAGCAATTAAAGAATATTCAAGTATCCAACTCCAATCACTCCTTCAAAAATCTAATATGAATAAAAACTGGCAGAAAAAAGAATTTAACGGAATTCCCTATTATGTAGTCCCAATGCATCATATTCCAAAAAACTCACTCTAAAGCGCAAGGAATGAAGGTATATTGGTGATATGAAATTCTGCAGTTTAAGTGTTGAACCAGGTACGTTGGTTAGTGCTTGTGCTTCCTTTTTTCAGAAGCACAAAGATGAGACGGAGATATCCTGTTTTTCATGTGAGAACGCCTTGAAAGCACTGACCGGGCTGATCGTGTTCGTCATCTGGGTCGTCATATCCTGGAAAAGAAATAACTACGGCGAGCTATGGTTCATCGAAGAGGCTATGTGTTATGGAGCCATACTTATTACCATCTCCGGGCTATGGATCGGTTATAAAAATCCCCTCTACACTATCCCGTGGGTCATGATTATGCGCATGGCTGGCCTGATTCTCATCTTCGTCCCGACCATCATGACCGGTCAGATTAACATTTTCAGTTGCCTGTACGGTTTTCTGTTTCTCGGAGCCGCATACGGTCTATTCTTCGGGGTGATCGTCGCGGTTTTGACTCTGATTCCCTACTTGATATACCGATTCATCCACACCCGAGCCTAATGCCATCTTCATTGACCAGTTGTCCAAATTGTGCTGACGTCAAACAAGCAGGAACTTCCAATTGACTTGGCGCGGAAGAGAGTACTGGAACCGGCTCCTCCTTACATGCTAACGATATATCCTAACTACCATATATCCTAAAACTTTCAAAAAAAAGACAAAACCTTTTTAAAGTGACAACGTATGCATTCCTGAATGCGAGGGGATGATCTTGGACATTGGTCGGTTTGATTCAGAAGAAGAGGATTGCTGGAACGACGACGAAAATCAGCCCATTATCTCGTGTCCGCTATGTGAAGTGGAATGGTTCAATGGATTTGATTCCAGCGATTGTCCACACCTTCTGTTCCGTTGGAGCAGTGCTGATGGTTTCGAGCCTTGTGGAGACTGGGATACCGAATCCTTCAAAGAAACCTACAAGAAAGCGTATATCGAAGCCCATCCTGATTTCGAAGATGACGAGTTCAGCATCAATCTCTACTTCGACCTGGATGTAATCAATGAACTGAAAGTCGATTACATCGAAGTCATCCTCTACCAAGATCCAGACGGACTACCGATGGGTGGTCGTTCACCGATCTTCTTGTACGGTTTTAAGGTCGATTAGACAACGCCAGCCTTTGTCTGCTGGCCAGTTTCGCTTCGAGATAAGGTATGGGGGTGTCTCAATGGCCAAACGGCCTCGTATGAGGTCTTTTTGAAAGGAAGGCGATTGTATGGCTATAATTAGTTGCCCAGATTGTGAAGGAAGGATTTCCGGAAAATCCAGCGCCTGTATTAAATGTGGATTCCCGTTAGATGAATTCACCGCTGTGTTCAGCTGGGGTATGCTACTTACATCAATCAGCAGATTTATCTTAGCGTTGGATGGATTTGCTATTGGAGTTGTTTTCTTTATTAGAGGAATCTTTGGCCAGGATTACACCAAAGCGCCAGGTACCTATCTTGATATTCTCAAGACTACAGAGTCCAATGTCTTCTTAGGAGCGATATTTCTCGTTTTGGGTCTTCTCTTAGTCATCAGCGGATTCAAAAACTTCTCCTCTCATATGCTCATTCATGTGGTGGAAATGGATTTCCCTGTTCAGATACGCGACTGGCAGTGTTTCGGGTTAATAGTTACAGCGACCACCTTGATGTCAGACATCATGTGCCACTGGTTCAACTTTTACTTTCGAGATCTGGTGTCGTTTGTGTCCATTGGCTTCCTGGCAACAGTACTGATCTTGTTTCATGTTCAGGTATGGAGTTTGGCCCTTGTAATCAGTGCAGTATTTGGGAAGAACACCGGAATCAGACGCCAAGCTCGAAGTACTTCAATTTTGTCTATATTTGCAAGACGATTCTCATATTGGTTCAGTACAAGCGAAACCAGACAGAAACTGGTAAAGGTATTATTAATCTGGCTTTCCTTGTGCTTTATCGCCTTTTGTATCCAGTCCCTGACTGCCAAAATACCTCGAACTAGACAGATCGTCTGGTTTACAAATGAGAAGCCATTGTCTCCTGTACGGCCATTTAAGAAGGAGCCGATCTGAAATACCCCGAACTGGGGTCACACTTCCTGACCATTACCCATTCGCACTCGAACCGGGGCCTTGGATAGGATATATGGTTGGAGCCTTGTTTTTGGGGATGGTATTCGGAGCCGAAACAGTACTGCCAGATTTCCCGTTTTCGTTCGAGCAGAGGCTGGGCTTCAGTGTCTCTTTCCTGGAACCGGTAGAACCTCACCAGATCGTCAAGGGGCTCCACGAGATCATAGGGACATTCCTGGTACTCATCCTCGTAAACTTTGAGGACGAACCGGTACACTGCTTCAGCTTTGTCGTACCTCTCTCTGACCGTATACAAGTCCGCCACGTCAGTCAGGGCGTGCAGATGAGACGGGAAGATGGCACAATGATCGTTTTTCACGATCGCCACGACCTTGTTGGACATCCGTTCGGCTCGTCGGGACTTCCCCTGGAGTTCGTAAACAGCCGTCATCCAAACCATGCACTCCAGGTGGAATATAAACAACTGGTTCTGGGTCAGGCACTGATTGAGGACACATTCCGCCTCCCGGTATCGGCCCTGTTTAGCATATATGGTAGCTAGTTCCCGGAGACATGAGTCACTTCCCGTCATCGAATGTCTCATCCTCAGGGCCCGTTTGATGTAGAATTCAGCTTCCCGATATTTCCTCCAGCAACTGTACAGGTTGGCCAAGTTGAACATCGCTGCTGAGACACTGGGAAGCATCTGGGTTGGGTCATTCTGGATGATTTCTAGGGAGCGTAACAGATACGGTTGGGCTTCATCGTACCGGCCCTTGGTGCCGTAGAAGGTGGCCACCTGGTTGAGCCAATCGATGAGGAACGGGTGATCGGGGCCGAGTTCCTTTTCATTCATGGCCAGAAGACGCTTATAGAGGGCTTCCGCTTCGTCGTGCCTACCGCTCAGGTCGTATATCTCCGCCAGGCTGTCCTGGAACTCAATTGAGTAAGGATGTTCAAAGCCCAAAATTGACAGTGCCTGGTTGCAGTATCCTTCGGCTTTTCGATATAGGGTATGCCTGAAGCAATAATTAACATAGAGCCAGAGACCAGCTGTACTTTCGACACTGCCTTCACCGTATATCTTCTCGATCTGATCAAAGATTTGCCTGCGAAATGTGTCGGCATCGGAATACCGGCCCTGGCCTTCAATTAGGTTGACCAATTCCTCATAGGCTTCCAAAACCTTGGGGTGAAGTGGGTTGTGAGCATTTTCCAAGGCTCTAAGCCGCCATCTGAGGGCTTGTTCTGACTTCGGTTTTACGAGCATAGGGAAATCCACCTTCAAGGTTACTTAACGAAGCCGGAATGAAAAAGTGTTGTCGCTTTTTGTAAATGGAGATAATGATTATCCGTCACCACTTATCCAAAAGTTGGAGCAAATAGGATATATCCAAAAAGATTCCCGTTAAATATTTCTTATGAGCAACCATAATGTGATAGGGGCTTTGCTGCCATTGGGGAATATTGGAGCCATTGTTTGATCCTCATGCGCTCTCCTAGCTTTTCTGACTATTATATTGGCTAATTTTTATTAGTACATCTCATTTTCGTGCTATCTCTACTATTTTCATTATTTTGACCCATTTTGTCATTTCTTTACGACAGTATAGGTAGGAAAGGAAAAAAAACAAAGATAGGACAAGTCCCCTATCGCACCTCATACGTTATTTCATTGAAAGGAGAAGTGAAATGTACAAGCCAGGAACAAGGATCTTGCTTACCGTCAAAGAAGTGGCAGAATTGACCGGTTGGTCGAAGTCGTTTTTGTACGACCAAATCAACAAAGGAATGATTCCGGTAGTGCGCTTCGGACGGAGTGTCCGGATTCCCAGCGATTGGGTGGATGCTTTGACTGCCGGACTGCTGGATAACTGGAAAATGATGAATGGAGCAGCCTAGAAAGTAAAAAAAAGGAGGAAATATAATGGCGCGCAGAAGAAGTAAAGCTAATGGAGAGGGCTCTATCTATCGCCGGAGCAGTGACGACTGGTGGGTTGCCGCTATCCCGGTTGGACGAGATTTAAAGGGCAAGATTAAGCGAAAGTATACCTATCATAAAACCCGGAAGGAAGCACATGAATCTCTGACAAAGGCTATGTCTGATAAACAAAATGGACTTCCGGCAAATCCATCTCAACAGACAGTAGGGCAGTTTCTGACATCGTGGGTAGAGGACACGGTAAAGACGACTCTTAGACCACGAACGTATGAGAGTTACTCCAGGATTATACGAAACCACATTGTACCGGCACTTGGCTCGATCAGACTGCAGAAATTATCGCGGCAACATCTTCAGCACCTCTACCGTATTAAAAACGAAGAGGGCTATACACGCACTCTGCAGTTAATCCATGCCGTCTTACACAGCGCGCTCAACAAAGCGGTAGTGTGGGATTTGGTCCCGAGAAATGTGGTAGATATCGTTGATTGCCCACGTGTCCCACGAAAAGAGATGAAGGTGCTCACAGTCAAACAAGTGAAGTGCTTTCTGGAAACTGCTAAAGACAGTCATAACTATGCTTTATATGTCCTGGCAGTGACATGCGGCTTGCGGCAAGGAGAGTTACTGGCTCTCAAATGGTCTGATTATGACAGCCAAAATGACATCATTCATATTCAACGCCAACTTCAGTGGTTCGGTGGAGATTTCCAGTTTTCCAAACCGAAGACGGCTAAATCCCGCCGGGCTATTGTACTCCCTGCCCTGGCAAGGGAAACGTTGCAGCACCACAAAGCAAACCAGAACAAGCAACGTCTGTTGATGGGAGAAGAATGGTACGACCACAACTTGATCTTTCCCACGCTAAAGGGCACACCGGTCAGGCAGTCCAATCTGATACGGCGTTCGTTCCACCCACTTCTCAAGAAAGCTGGTTTACCGCGAATCCGGTTCCACGACTTGCGCCATACTGCGGCCACCTTGCTTTTCCAGCAAGGAGTCCATCCGAAGCTTGTCCAGGAACTTCTCGGGCACAGCCAAATCCGGCAGACTCTCGACTGCTACTCCCACGTACTGCAGCCCATGATGAAGGAGGTTGCCAGGCAAATGGATACGATTTTTGAAGCAGCAAACGCCGGGAACCGAGAATAATAAAGGTCTATCGCCAATGATTTACCACAGCAACGACCACAGCAACGGGGGCGGAAAGAGCGGAATTTAAGGAAAG
>CAYSPT010000124.1:7299-8505 GCA_964432985.1 uncultured bacterium | reverse complement strand
TTTCCTCTAAACTTTTTATCGGGTATTGCCGATAAATGTGATAAGTATACCTTTTGGAAAAAGGATTTTTCGAAAAAAAAACTTATAAATCACGGAGGAACGCAGTGAATATATACAGCCCTTTCACCTAACACCGACGGTTTAATCCGCATATTTCACACGTGTACCAGCATAATCCTTCCATTTGCAGCCGCGGATACTTATGGATTTAATCCAAAAGTGTCCGACGGGCTATCTTCTCTCCAGGAAGAGATGATCGTGGAATCCCCGGATTAGAACCTCAATCATACTCCCTATTGCAGTAGAATTGTCTACCGCTTTTTCGCGGGCGGTAATGACAGCTCTATTGTCTGGCTGCTATATATAATCCCTCCGGATAAAATTGATTCGAATCAAGGAGGATTCGGTCTATGCGCGTTCGGCACAACATGCCGGCTATGAACACGTACCGCCATATGACGAACATCCGGAGCCATCTGGACAAGACTCTGGAGCGTTTGTCGTCCGGGTTGCGCATCAACCGGGCGGCGGATGACGCCGGTGGGCTGGCCATTTCCGAGAAACTGCGCGCCCAGGTAAGCGGCCTCGGAATCGCCATCGACAATGCACAGGACGGAATTTCATTGATCCAGACTGCCGAGGGCGCCCTGGACCGAACCCACGCCATTCTCAGACGAATCCGCGACCTGACTATCCTGGCCGCCAACGGTGATAAGCCGGACGGAGACCGGGAACACTACCAGGCCGAAGTGAATCAGCTCCTCACCGAGATAGACCGTATAGCCGAAACAACCGAGTACAACACCAAAAAGCTTCTCAACGGCAGCATCGGAGCGGCCGCCACGGAACGGGGCGATACCGGTACTATTAACCAGGACTCCCGCCTGGTTATTAACGGGCTCGTCCGGGCTACCGGTGAGTACAAGTTATCCGTCTACAAGGCTGCTGAACGGGCCCAGGGTGTCATAGTCGGCGGTACCACCACCGGTCCGGCGGCAGACGCCGCCGGGGGATTCTACACCTTCCTGGGAGCCGGTGGCTCCACCATTGCCGGTAACTACACCTTCAAGATCGAGTCGGAAGGCAAGATCGCCCTGGCCAC
Source organism: uncultured bacterium (assembly GCA_964432985.1). Taxonomy (GTDB): domain Bacteria; phylum Muiribacteriota; class CAYSPT01; order CAYSPT01; family CAYSPT01; genus CAYSPT01. The sequence goes on along the minus strand of CAYSPT010000124.1, from coordinate 7,403 downwards.
GGTGAAGGCAAAGAGCAATGCCGGTGATTCCATGAGCGAAGCCATCAAGAAGATCAACGATGCTCTGGCCGAGGCCGGCATCGACGCCACCGCCAGCTACGACG
>CAYSPT010000124.1:4878-7199 GCA_964432985.1 uncultured bacterium | reverse complement strand
GCCACCATCAACGACCTGGTCAACCGTCTCAACGCCATAACCAGCCTATCAGCCTCATACGAAGAGTCAAGCGGGGCCATCAGCCTGACCGACAGTTCGTCAGGAGTCGACATGTTCAAGGTCATGAACGGAAACAACGAGGACTTCGGCCTGGCAGACCGCTTCGGCCTCTACTCCCAGACCTATGGCAATAACTTGACCGGGGTGCGCATTGCCAAAACCCAGGACTATGTCATCAAGGTGACCGATCCGGACAACCAGGAAGCCTTTCTCCGTGCCAACCTGGGGAATCGGTCAACTACGTTCAAAGCCTCCTCGTCAGCGTATGCTCTTAAATCTTCCGGAATAGATCCGGACCGGGCCGGAAAAGAAACCGCTAACGCCGGTGGGATTGCCGGGATAAGCTTTTCGCTGGAGGAAATTCAGCTCAAGGGCGTGTATGACAACGCCGTCCACGACCGCTTTTCAATCCTGGCCGAGGACGGATCACTCACGCTCCAGGTTGGACCTAACCACGGGTGGGAACACCGGATGACCGTCTCGGTGAACGACATGTCGGTTTCGGGAATCGGCCTGACTTCCGAGCTGGATATCTCCACCCAGCAAGCGGCACAGGACGTGATCGATTCCACCATCCTCGACGATGCCATCGACCGGGTATCACGCCAGAGGGGGAAACTGGGAGCATTTCAGAACAGGCTGGATCACACCATAAAGAACCTGGGCGTGACCAAAGAAAACCTGCAGTCTTCAGAATCACGGATTCGTGACGCCGACATGGCCAGGGAGATGATGGAGTTTACCAAGTACCAGATTATGATGCAATCCGCTACCGCCATGCTGGCTCACGCCAACCGGCTTCCGGAAATGGTACTCCAGTTACTGCAAGTACCATAACGTGCCGGACGAAAAATGCTGTGAACTGACTGATTCAGGTTAGCCCGAGTAATTCACAAACCATTCTGCTGCGGCTTGAAACTGACTACAGCTACGAATGTTCATGAATTATTCAGGGTAGATGGTTTTGAACATAATAATTGTAGTGGACTAAAATTTCCTGAACTTAACGATACCCGTATTGGTGCCCAGCCAGAGGTAGTGGTGGTCGGCGGTCAACACCTGGATGTTCTCTATTTTGGCGCCTTTTATCCAGGTTTCCAGGTTGAAGCGGATGACACACCCCGTGGAAATCTGTTGATCGTAAGCATAGGCGTAGACGGAAAAATCCGTGCTATCATCGATCACCATGTCCTGGACACTGGTGTAACCCATACCGCTTCCGGCGTCGTACGAGAACCACCGTCCGTCCGGCAGCAGGCACCCCAGGCCAACATCCGTTAGTATCCACAACCGTTCGTGCCCGTCGAGTTCCAGCTTCTTGATGAAATTACTGATAAGCGACTCCGAGCCGGGATCACTCCTGTGAACGGTCCAGGCGTGCCCGTCAAACTCGCACAACCCCAGGCCATACACGGAAGCAAAAAAGATCCCGTCTTTCCTGCTTGCCATCCCGGTAATCTTTTTGCCGGTGTAGGGAGCGGACTCCAAAGGAGCGGACTCAATTTGTTCCACCAAAGGGTCCGCTCCGGCTTCATCCTCCGGGACGCCGGGAACGCCCTCGGACGTGCCGCTGCGGCCGCGGTACTGCTCGAAAAGCGTATCGAGCCGGTGCCAGGCTTCTCCGTCAAACCAGTTTATCCTCTCCGGCAGGCGGCGTGACTTGTCGTAGGTGGCCGCGTAAATACCGGCTCCCAAACCTGTTTTGGCCACCGTCGAAATGTTGTTGCTGGTGAGACCGTGTTTCTTCCTGGTAATATGCTGCCACTGCTCTCCGTCATATCCCAGAATTCCGCTTTGCTCCGTACCCGCCCAGAGCACATCCTGTTGATCGATAATAATGGAGGAGATCCTCAACATGGCGCTTGATACCGGAAAATTCTCCGCCGACAGGTACACCTGCCCGTTCGGCTTGACAGCGATAAAACTGCCATCCCATACATAAAGGTTCTCGACCCGCGCACCCACGTTGATAAATACCAATCCCTTGCTGGTTCCCACAGCCAACCAGGTCCGCCAGCGCTTTATGTCCCTGATGTCGTGAGGGAAATCGTGAAAGAGGAGCTGCGCGGGCTCTTTCCACTTCAGAAACGGATCATCTTCCAGGTCCTGCTGGGTTACCGGCTGAAGAAACCCACGGACCGCTCCGGCGGAAGCAGTACCCGCCAGGAGAACATCATATCCCGAAACCGGCCACACCGGACGGCAGGAAACCAGGCAGGTCACCATGTCGGTGGGCACCGGTACCGTCTCCCCGCTGTACC
>CAYSPT010000124.1:0-4778 GCA_964432985.1 uncultured bacterium | reverse complement strand
GATGAGCCGGCCGTCACCCGATCCGATCCAGGCCCGTTTTCCTTCCGGATCGTACGCCAGGGCCGTTACCTGGCGAAACGATGGATGAGACAGTACCTGCCACTCGAATTGGTACGTTTCAACCGTGGCGCCCGGGCCTCCGACTTCGGTCGAGCCGCCCGCGGGGCCGGAAGAAGGACCGCCTGTGGATTCGCCGTCACCACCGGTGACGGAAGGAGGGGGAGGCGGTCATCCCGGTGCGGTCGAGCCGTCGGTGGGACATACCGGGGAGGAAAAGGAAGCGGCCTGAACAAATGGGATTCCGATTACCGTATCATGATCCGGTGCCACATGTAGATAAGGAAAAGCGCATATCAGTACACTTATGAAAATAACGCCGGCAAAACGCCGCAGTGTGTTCGGTATATTACGCTGTCGATCTGTGAAAGCCAGTACGGCCCGGAGCCCCAACAGCATCGGTATATTGCCTAGTATCTGCCGAAGGCCGCGTAACGAATATAATAAATCTCTTCGTTGGTAAGGTCGATCTCCTGTGAAAATCCGGCCGCCCGAGCCCCTTTTGGACCGAAGCTTTCATACTGCACCAGCCCGTCGAAGGCAGCCGGGTCCAGAGTGGCATCTCGTGGGTGCTCGGCTTTCATACTGACGATTTTTCCATCGCACAAGGCCGTAATGAACTCACAGAGGTAGCGGTTGTAGACCGAAGCGGCGTTTTCCAGGTTGTTCCAGCCGAACACGATATTACAGACCAGGGCTACCCGTCCGAGCGCGCGGTCGCTGATAACCACCTTGACATGCCCCAGGTCCTCACCGCTTTTATCAAAGTAATGGACATCCTGGTAACTCTGGTACAACTTGTGGGGATACGCCTTTTCGAGCTCCCTTTTAACACAGGCGATAAAGGTGTGTTTGGCCGATTTAGAGGGCCACTTGAGCAGTTTAACGTACTCTACCAGTTCGGCCAGTTTCGGGTCGGCTGTGTATCCCTGCTTCTCAAAATACCCGTCCAGCAGTTTGGTGCAAAGCCATCTTCCCTCTTCGGGAGTGATATCTATTTCGTGGTCGAACCCTACTTCTACCGCGCTTCGGGAACCGAATGTCTTGTACTCCACCGGCCCGGAAAACTGGTTAATAGTGAAGACCCGTCCCGGTTCGGGCGTGTAGAGAAAACCGGCTACCTCATCACCTTCAAGCGCCTTTTTCAATTTATCCAGCTGGGACAGCGCTTTTTTCAGGCCGGCTGCCAGATTTTTCCATATCTTCGCTTCACCTATCAGCACCGCTTTACCGTCGGAACGCCGGATGATCAGGATGTCAATCTCTCCGATGGCGTACCCTTCGGCATTAGCCATTTCCAACCCGCCGGTAATCTCATATTCCTCTGGCGGATATAACCGCTGAAGATCGATCCGGACCAGTTCCTCCAGCACGTACCCCACCTGGAATGGAACAAATTCTCTTGCTGTCAATTCATCCAGGTACCCCTGTAAACGGGGATTATTATCAAAACTATCGGCCTGGTGAGCCGGTACCAGGAATAAAAGGACTGTTATTAACGTCAGAACAAAGCACTTGCGCAATTGCACGGTGACACCTCCGTTTTAATGTAACCTTATATATGTACTAGTATAGATACACGTCTAATTATATCGAAAAGCTATAATACATCTAGATTTACCCAATTTTACTGGTGAAAAGGGAAAACGTCAACGAAAAACCTTGTCGTAACTGCTGTACTTAAGCCCGGACACAATGATTATTAGTAACTGATTGTTACCATTTCAAAATAAATCAAAAAAAAATGTGCCAAAAGCTAAAGTAGTGCTTCAATTATGCAAAGTAACGATTATCCCAGTTGTCATGCAGGTTTCACCTTCAAACGTGTAAAAGTACTGTAATAATGGGCGAAATGGCCTGTTTAAATATCATTTTCATGTAAAAACAGGAGATATCACCAGATATTTGAAGCTTATTCCGTTTATATTACCGTAATCTCTATTCCTGGTCCTTAGCTGACGTATAACAAGGTCCGATAATTTGAATGTGAGCGCATCCGGAGAGAGCGGAAAACCCGGATCAAACCTCACGAGGAAGCAAACAACATGAACGCAGCTACACACAAAATAAAGTAAATAAAACGGTCTCATTAAAAAGGAATTTTCCGCAACCAGGGAAGGAAACAGACCAACCTAACTCCAGTCACATGCTAATCCCTTCTGTTTCCTGGATTCTGTCCACACTTTGTCATGAAAGTGTGCTGTCAGATTGAGGAACTTCTCAGAGAGAAGTCATCCTTCCAGACGGAGTATGTCTGATGATCCTGTTCCCTGTAGCGGTGTGTTACCCCTGGATAAAGGGTGCAGGCACTTTAGTGCCAGGTACTATTTAGTGCCACTCACCCTGTATGGAGGTGAAAAACAGAACCTGATGTGAGATACCTTCCACTATGAAGTTTGGACGGGAGTGGAAGGAAACTTAATAATTCCGTCCGGCTCCGGGAACGGATTCCCGGATATACATTCATCAAGGAGGATGAAAAATAATGCGAGTTGTACACAATATATCTGCTATGAACTCACACAGGAACCTCACCCAGACAGGTGGTTCCTTGAGCAAAACCCTCGAACGTCTTTCTTCCGGTCTCAGGGTCAACCGCGCTGCAGACGACGCAGGCGGCCTGGCAATATCCGAAAAATTACGAGCCCAGGTTGGCGGTCTTGAAATTGCCGTCTCAAACTCCCAGGATGGCATCTCACTTATTCAGACAGCTGAAGGCGCACTGGACAGAACACATGCCCTGCTCAGACGCATTCGTGATCTCACCGAACTGGCCGCCAACGGCGACAAGACAGACGGCGATCGCGAGCACTACCAGGCAGAAGTGACCGCCCTGGTAACCGAGATAGACAGGATTGCCCTGACCACGGAATACAATACCAAGAAACTCCTTGACGGCAACATCGGCGCCACTGCCGCTGAAAAGGCCGATGTAGGCAACGTCAACCAATCATCAAAACTGGTAGTGGAAGGTCTCGTTAGAAAAACCGGGGAATACAAGCTTTCTATCTTTAAGGCAGCCGAACGGGCCAAGGGCATCATCGTCGGTGGTACCGACACCGGTCCCGCGGCTGACGCCGTGGGCGGGCTCTACAGCTTCCTGGGAGCCGGCGGCTCAACCATCGCCGGTGACTACACCTTCAAGATCGAGTCTGAGGGCAATATCGCCCTGGCCACGGTGAAGGCGGAAAATAATGCCGGGGACTCCATGAGCGAAGCCATCACGAAGATCAACACCGCCCTGGCCGAAGCTGGTATCAACGCCACCGCCAGTTACGACAACAATGTCTCTACCGCCAGGGAAGCTATCACCATCGAGGCCAACGATTACGGCTCACAGCACGAGATCCACGTTGAAGTTTCGGCACAGCCGGAGGCCAGTTCGTTTCTGGAATCCAACCGTAATGCCGAAGCGGGTACCGCCTTCGCCATGTACAACTCCGACCTCACCTCGCGTACCGGTAAACTGCTGAAGACCACCCAGTTGTCAGGTAACACAAACTTTGCAGCGGCGGGGGGCAGCCCTACCGGCGCCATCGACGACCTGGGCCTGGCCGACGGGATCGGCACCGGCACCTTCGCCGTGGTTACCCGCGACGGCGTACGCCAGACTGTCCAGGTTCAATCCATGCTGGCCTCCACCGCCGACGCCACTATCGAGGATCTGGTCAACCGGTTGAACGATCTCAGCAACATTTCAGCTTCCTACGACGAATCCACCGGGGGCATCAGCCTGACCGACAATTCGTCTGGAATCCAGACCTTCAAGGTAGTAAACGGCGGAGAGACGACAAACAAGGACTTCGGCCTGGCCGACCGCTTCGGATTGTACCGGGAAGTGTACGGCAACGTTATCGCCGGTGTGCGCATTGCCAAAACCGACGATTATATCATTAAAGTGACTGATCCAGGCAACAACGAAGCCATGCTCCGTGCCAACCAGGGAAACCGGTCTACCTACTTTACCGCTACAACGTCCTCGTATGCACTCAAATCATCCGGAGTGGACCCCGATTTGGCCGGTGAAGAAGGGACTGACGCGGGCGGCCTTGCCGGAATAAGTTTTACCCTTGAAGAAATACAGTTGAAGGGCCGGTATGATCAGCTTCAACTCGCCGGCGGCGCATCAGACGTTCACGATCACTTCTCCATCCTGGCATCCGCCGGGTCGTTGACTCTGCAGGTAGGACCCAATGAAGGCTGGGACCACCGGGTCACCTTTGCAGTGAACGATATGCGGGCAGCGGCACTGGGACTCGGTGATGGTATTGACATCTCCACCCAGACGGCAGCCTTCAATGTAATCGACGCCGGAACCATCGACGACGCCATCAACCGCGTCTCCAAGCAACGAGGGAAACTCGGTGCCGTACAGAACAGGCTTGAACACACCATTAAAAACCTTGGTGTGACCAAGGAAAACCTGCAGTCTTCAGAGTCCAGGATCCGCGATGCCGACATGGCGGGCGAGATGATGGAATTCACCAAGTACCAGATCATGCTGCAGGCCGGTACGGCCATGCTGGCGCAAGCCAACCAAATCCCACAAAACGTACTCCAACTACTAGGCTAGTGAAGGGCCCTCTCTCCTGATCCGCCCTGGATAAGCTAACTCTGCCAGGGCGGACAGGGAGGCACGCACTCTTCACCCTAAAAAGTCCAGATACTGGGAGTGTGTTCGCATACGGGACGTATGTTCGCATACGGGACGTATGTTCGCA
>CAYSPT010000123.1:0-8841 GCA_964432985.1 uncultured bacterium | reverse complement strand
TAATGGGTGGCCGATTATTTCAAGAATGGCCGGCCGATTTTTCCGAGCGCAAACAGCCGGTCTCAATCGGGCAGTCGTCCGGGTGTTCGCGTACTATGATATTCTCCAGATCGAGTGATTTCAGAATACCTATAGTAGAATCGACGATTCTGTCATTTGCCTGGAAGGAATTCATATCTGGATTATGGTACCGTCTTTTGAACAATGTGCGCTTGGCGAAGCATTTCTGCGCCGGGGTTTTGCAGGTATTGGTCTTGATGACCAGCTGGATCACACCCTTGAACCGGAGATAATACACCATAGATTCCAGAAGTATCCTGTAGGCTGTTTCATCTTCCAGTCCAAACATGTTAGCCAGGGGACTGCGGTAGTTGCCCAGGGTGACCATGTCATACGAGCATCGGTCTTCTTCCCGAACCACGCGGGTAATGTCCTCGTAGCGCTCTTCCGAGACGAGATCTACCGCCGGTGAGTGCCACCGGGGCTTGTTTTCTATCCACATCTTGAACAGGTCGTACCCGGTAATCCAGGAATCCGGATACGCATTTCTGATGAGTTTAGTATGGCCGCCCCGTCCCATTCCCAGCTCGAGAATTCTGGCGTCCACAGGCAAGTTCAACGTCTTGAGAGCCTCAATGATTGTTCTTTGCGTGCTGTCTATCGTCATATAAATAGAATTTCAACTTATCTTCGCGCTTATTATATTGCACAGATAACAAGCTCAATCAAAATACTGTGCATTTGACGTTACTGACTGTACCATAACATCGGAATCGGTCCAGTTTTTATGTCAGGCTCGAAACTGGATGATGAATGGGAGGGAATGACAGTTGAAGAAGGCATTATCGAGAAATAAAAATCCAAGCAGGCTTCAAACCTCGATATGAAGACCAAATGCTCCACCCGAAGACTACCTGAAAAACCTCAAGCAGAGTTTTCGATAGTATCCAGTTCAGATACCCGGACAAGGATTTTCTTGTCCGGAGAAGAGAATAGTGTCGAAGAAGCGTTGAAATTTAACTGCGTTTTTCTTTTTTTCTTTTCCGTTTCTCTTTCAGGGTGAGTTGTCCCTTTTTTTGATTTTCCCGTTTACCTTTATCCTTTTTTCCTTTGTCGCCCACGTAACATCCTCCTTCACTAAACGAATCTGATAGTTTATTCGGTTCTTAGTATACCATTGATATTTTATGTATTTCCACTTTCTTTTCCGCCTCAAGCTTCTTTATGCAATGGATGCTCTGCTCAGCTTTTGGACACTCACCAATTAGTTTTTACCGAGCAAGATTGAATAATAACTCGTTGCCATTTCGTCCTACCTCAGCTATTACCCCCATATGCTTGAGGGTGTAGGTGGCTCTTCTTGCTTGATAGACTGAAATACCGGTGTGCCTGGCAAAGGTTTTATTTGAAAAAGGCATGTCGAGGTCGGTCGGTATGAACCTTACAAAATCCTCCCGTTTGGTAAACAGAATTCGATCCACAACATTAATCAGCCTTCTGTCTTTAATGCTGATCCCTTTTCTTCTCCAGCTTCCTTCGCCATCATCACACCTGATTTCCTCTACTTCGATTAGTAACACTTCCAGGGTGAAATTGTCATCATTGATCAGATCCGGCATCCTCAATAATTCATCGAATATGTCCATCAACTTACCCTTTTTGGGAGACCTTCTTCTGCTAATTGTTTCTCCTCCTGATGGTGAGATTTTAACTATCCATTTTAATCCTGCAATTGGATGTACCAACCGCACATTATGGTCAATGACCAGTTTCCTCAGTTTCGCTCTGATCGCCGAAAAGTTTTTTGTTTGAATCTCAATGAGGAGATCGCCGCCGACTCCAGGACGCACGACATCAACGATGTAACGTCCGATTCTGACCTCAGATCGGTCTTCCGGGAGCAAATACCAGCTTTTTATCGACAAATGCAGAGATTGTTCATTGAGAGATCCTATTATATTTTGAGAATCAGATGAAGTTTTGTTAGTGCGTTTTTTCATTATAAAGAAGATTTATTCAAGGCTTCGTCAAGTGCTTTTTCTAAATTATCACGGCTGATACGCTATCGAAAAACGAAATGGTAGTATCCAGACTCATAGCTTTCCCTCTCCAGGAATTATCCCATACCAGGACGATTATTTTGCTCCTCTTTGTGTGCGTGAAGATGGCGGAGGCTGTATCTGACACAGATCCCGGCTGGAGATTTACGGTTAATCCTGATCTTCGACAGTTCCATGAACTGAGCATGTGACAGTGTCGGTTCCGGCATCGTACCGGTACACGCCACCCTCCCGGCACCGGGGAAGTTTCTTGACAAAATCCCCGCGGATCAATTTCCCTACCGGCCCAGCCTGGTGCTCGCCATCGACGATAACGCCGCTCTCGATGATTCCATCGGCGTCCATCTCCCACATATTAATGGCGCTTTCCAGTACTCGCAGGTTGGCCAGGCAGGCCTTGAGTCTGCCACGTTTGACATCGTGGCCGTAGGATGGAACAGCGATAGACGCAAGCAGTCCGATAACGCCTCCGTACAGGGCAACTCTTCCCAGGGTGCCCATCACCAGTTTTTTTCTCTTTTTTTCAGGTATTTTTTCCAGTTGTTTCTCCAGTACCTGGATTGAAGCTTTAAGATCGCTGTCGGAAATGGCGTCCAGGACATTCCATTCCTCTTCGGACAACTCCAGTTCGTGACGTACGATGGCGCGGCGCCGGTCGATGAAAAGCTCCTTTTTGAACTCGGGATCACAGAGAGCCCGTTCGAGCACCTGGTGAATTCCGGCTGGTAAAACGGGTTGCTGCGTCATGGTTACAACCTCCTCCTAGCGTCGGGCGGCGGCCCTGGTGGCGATTGCAGGAGCGGCGCTTATAGCACTTTCGACATTTACGGCGCTTACTGCGCTTTTAGCGCTTACTGCGCTTTTAGCGCTTACTGCGCTTTTAGCGCTTACTGCGCTTTTAGCGCTTACACGGGGAGAATGGGCGCCGCACGATTCCGGTTCGGACTTCTCCTCCTGTGAGGTGGGATAGAATCCAAACTCCTGCAAAGCATTCAGTTTAGGCACGATGTTGTTCTTCAGATCAATGTGGAAAAATCCGGGAAAGATGTCGGGATTGCGCTTTATTAAATCGAAAATATGACGGTGCTTTTCCTGCACGGACACCCGGGCGGCGTGGCATATCTCGTGGCCGGTAAACACATACTCCGGGAGAATGTCTTCGCAGAACTCCAGGTTAGCTTTTTCGCAGTACTCCCGATAGATAGGAGTCTGGGGAAGCAGGCTGAGAAGCGACGGAAGCACCCTCACGCCCATTATTCTCACCAGCGTCATCTGGAAAAGCGTGCGTCTGAAGTCGTCCATGGTCTCGAAAGGAAAACCCCACATATAAAAAGCGTCTACTCCCGGTACGATATCAACAGCTTCCCCCAGCACCCGGACCGTGTCGGCAGCGGAAAATCCCTTCTTTATTGTTTTTAAAACAGCATCCGACCCGGATTCTATACCGAACCTCAGCTCGATACATCCGGCGTCGGCCATGGCCTGCATTATCTCCCGGTCCACCAGGTCGATCCGGCCGAAGGCCTTCCACTCCACATCCAGACCCGAGCGCTGCAAGTCCCGGCAGAAGGACAGTATCCTTTCCCGGCCGGAGAGGAAAAATTCGTCCTGGAACAGGAAAAGATCGGCTCCGGCCTCATGGTGGATGATCTTCATCTCCTCGATGATATTGCGGTTGCTGCGGGAAAAACTGCGGTAGTCCCACACCGGAGCCACCGAGCAGAAGGTGCAGAGATACGGGCATCCCCGGGATGTCATCACCCCGTACCCTTCGTACGCCGCCAGGTCGATATGGTGAAAGGCCGGAAAATTGATCGAATCGAGGTCTGCAATGCGCGCACGCGGCGGGGTCCTGATTACGGTACCGTCCCCGTCCCGGGCAAGCACGAGCCCGTCTATGTCACAAAGGTCCCGGCCGTCTTGAATCGCACGCAGCAGCTGAGGCAGTGTACGCTCCCCCTCGCCGTAACAGATCAGCTTCACCCATGGAAACCGTGACAGTATGGTCTCTTCAACCGACCGTGCCCCCACTCCTCCCAGGATAATGGTCCGGTCCGGGTATCGCCTGGCAATTTCCTTGATTGCCAGGATGGTAAACGGCAGCAGGTTGGCCATGCAGGACAGGCCGATGACCGGGGCCGGATCGGCGATGAATTCGAGCACATTTTCCAGGTCGAACGGATCATCGAAGCTGCTGAGCTGGTAGTCACGGAAGTCAACCGTGAATCCTTCATCCTCCAGGGCCTGTGCCAGGTAGAGCAGCCCCAGGGGGACGTGGCGTTCCCGTTCGGTCCCTCCGGCATACCGCATGTAGAGCATGTTGAAATTGACCAGCGTAATATCGGCCTCGCTGAACGCTGCATCAGCCTCGCTGAACGTGATGTCGGCACCGCCGAACGTTGTACCTGTCCTGTCCGGCGGAGACAACCTGTTGTAATAACCGGTTTTCTCCGGTGCGTTACCGGCGGGGCGGTCAGGACGCACTCCAACAATGGTTCTCTTCATGTAATCATTGTATGGCAAACACGTTTGCGCGGGCAAGGCAGATGCAAATTAACTCACCAAGGTTTTCTGTGCTTTCTTAATCTGGCATAAAGAATGCATTTCCAGAAGGATATTACTAGTGAAAAGCAGAATTCGGGAGGAGAGTCCATTATGTCGGAAACCATAAAAGAAATATCATTACGAAGCATCGACAAAATGATTTATATCATCAGGGGGAAACAAGTGATGTTCGATTCTGACCTGGCTGCCCTCTATGAAGTTGAGACAAAAACCCTCAACCGTGCTGTTAAACGTAATCTGGATCGATTTCCAACAGATTTTATGTTTCAGCTCACCGAAGATGAGTTTGAAAACTTGAGGTGCCAAAATGGTACCTCAAGATGGGGTGGACGACGTTATGTCCCTTATGTCTTTACTGAACAAGGTGTGGCAATGCTTTCAAGTGTTTTGAGAAGTGAGCGTGCAGTTCAGGTTAATATCGAAATCAGGCGGGCCTTTGTTCGTTATCGCAAAAAGCTTGTTTCATGGGTGCCTGATATCTTTAATCGTACCCGGTCAAGTCAATCCTAGATAAAGACTTTCTGCAGCAGATCGGTGACCCGGGCAGCCGGGTCGTTGCGGATCTTACGCTCTTCCTCACCCAGCACGTGGAACAGACCGTCGAGGGCTTTGCCTACCACATAACGCTCCAGGTTGAACTCGAATCGTTTCAAGAAGGGCAGCGATTTGAACCGTCCGAAAATCTGTCGGTACTGTCCGGTAACCTCGTTTTCATCCAGGGCCGCAGCAATCGATTCGGTGAACACATCCTCCAGCCGCTTGTAGGTCTTCGACCTGAAGTAAGCGGTGGCCGCCGTGTCGCCGTCCTGCAGAATACCCTGGGCGTCATCGAACGTCATTGCCATCAAGGCGTCGATGAAGATGTCCCTGGCATGGGGGGCCGCCGACTCCGCCGCGCGGTTCATGCTCAATACGAAAGCGTCTATTTTCTCTCCCTGGCCCATCCTGCGCAGAAAACGCTCCACTCTCTGAAACCGTTCGGGAAGGAGGATCTTGATAGCTTCATAATTGAAGTATCCGCCGACTTTGCCGGTGCGCTGGACAGCCCTGTCGATGCCAATTTCGAGAGCTTCCCTGAGCCCCTGGCCGATTACCGTGTCTCCTAGCGGAATCTTCTTGACTTCATCCAGCTTGTCAGCCACCTGGTCATCCAGGATTTCCAGCAGCCAATCTATGTTGGCGGCCGTAACCGGAGTCACGGAAATGAACAACCACGCAGCCAGTACCATGACAATTGTAAACAACGTTTCACTTTTCAAGTAAGTTATGAACATGGTCGATACCTGCCTTTCAGGATCATAGTAGCTTAGAGAAAATACATTTAATTCCCGGAAAATTGGTAGTTGAGATGAGATCAGGATGGCTCCTGGTTCATACTGTATTATGCGCCATAAGCCGTTTTGTTTCAAAAAGTTTGAGTCCAGTTTGGGGAGTCTGACCTGTATCCCAACACACTTATGTCAATAATTGTACCAGTTCGAGAAAGCCCTGGAGCGTGGGAAACCTTTCATATCGATCATTCTTGATGAAGAAAGGGACAAGTATTCCATCGTGATCATATGCAGCACACTGGAGCAACTGGATGCGGCCGCTGTATTGGTGGCCAAGCAGGAGACGATGAAACCCGGTATCTTTTTCACCGAAGAATGATATGATCGAGTTTTTCCTTTATACCGGCAATGTTACCTTTTTGATTGTTTCTTTTCTGAGCGCTCACTCAGCTTCCAAGAATACTTTTCTCAGGTCTTCTTCTTCGCAGTGCTCCTGCTCATTGGTATCAACAATAGCTGGTTCATTACAAAACTTATAGCTCTATACCAGTGATAATTCACCATGGTTACCGCCCGGGGCTTCATGAGGATAGCCGGTTACGTTACAAGTAATCGACAAGATACTCCGGAATATGCCGAGGCCCGGTCAACGTACCCTGCTCCACCAGGCGCTTGAGGACATCGAGGCTGGCCAGGTTCACCTTCCCCATGAACAGATATTTGAAGTCGTTCATGGAGTGCTTGAACCGCTCACTCACCTCGAGATAGCCCTTCAGGTAAATGTGGTCCTTGGCCATGCCGCCGCCCCGGTGGGTTCTCAGAGCGATCTGCCAGGCGCCTTCATCGCCGTAACCCGCCGACTTCATGGCGTCGAAGGTGTCGTTGAATGTCAGCCCGTCGTAGAGCGTCTGCGCGGCGACCACCCTGGCGGCGTAGCGGAACTGGGCCTCGTTATCGATGACACCGGCCAGCTCCTCGGTGAACACCGCTGTACCCTCCTCGGTGGCGCCGTATTGTGGGAAACCGACGGTGAATATCCGGTACGGCTGGCAGCCGCCGTTGGCGGCCCTCACCACGTGCACACCGATTTCGTGCACCAGCAGGCGGGTTATCTCTTCGCGGGAGAACATACGGTCACGGCTGACGGTAACCGTTTTGCGGGATGATATGACGGATATGATGAAACGGTGCGTCGGCTCCACATGCCAATCGACAAGCCCCATTTTCTTCAGCGATTCTTCGAACATCAGGATGGTTTCCGCCGAGCAAATGGTCCTTTCCATTTCAAGACCGTCATTGTACAGGCCGCTGGCGAGACGCTCTTCGGCTGCGGCCAGCAGTGCCGGGCTGATTGCCTCGAACAGTTTCTGCGAAGCCGGCTGAACGATTTCCCGGTTACCCAGGCTGCTGATGATCTCGACCTGCAGCAGCATGTCGTCGCGGACGCCTGCATAGAGCGCTCCCAATTCATCGTCTTCACACTCCAGGGACGCCAGTTCCTCCACCAGGGCGGCAACGTCAAAATCCAGCGGTTTGTAGACAAACCGGGGCTCAGCCCGGCCGCCGTTAAAGAATGCTTCCTTCTGCTCATCCTCATTAATGGGGAAGGTCCGTTCCAGCAGATTGATCATGGCATGCGCCCTGACCAGCACTGAATCATGGTGTCGGTAATCGATGGTCATAACAGGTATCTCAACAAACTAAGTAATTGGACGTCATCACAAGAACTTCAGGAATACAAAAAGGCAGAGAACGAAAAAAGCGATTATCGGATCCAAATGCCCCTCACAAATCACCTTTACCTCGTATAAGTATACCCGGCAGAATCCGATCGGTCAAAAGTCGGGAGGAAGAGGTGCGGAAAGAGAGAAAACAGGGACTTAAACTACAAAAAAGCTCAACCAGGCGGTAAAAAAGAAATATAACTCGTTTCCCTACGGATTTTATGTTCAGATTATCAAAGCGGGGTGTAGCAATGCTTTCAGGAGTGCTGAAGAGCAAGCTTGCTGTGCAGGTTAACATTGAAATCATGCGAGCGTTCGTAAGATACCGTAAAATGCTTGTGTCGGATGAAAGAGTATTAAAGCGCTTGAAGCCTTATTGGTACCTGTACAATGATTGGGGGCAGATCAAGGTCTATCAATGGCACCTGCGCCGTGACTCCCGACTGGTCAAACTGTACATCAAACATAATGTCCGGAAGATTCAATTTTGTTGTTCCTCCAGGTCCCTTAGAATGGTTTCGATATCCCCCGCCGCCGATAGTGTGCCATTCTCCAGCAGCACTCCCCGGGTCGCCACACCGCGCACGAAAGGCACGTCGTGGGTGACAATAACGAAGGTGGTTTCTTCCCTGAGGTTGACCAGCCAGAACGTTCAATAATCGTCCATTTTTGAGACCGACAGATGGTTTGAATACATACCACCCACTATCTAGGTATTTCTTCCGTAGGTGAACAGAGAAATGTTTTAAATCGTTCAGTCCGGGGAGCTGAGCATTTCAGACACTGCAGTTTTATTAATTATTAGATTTAAGACATCGTATCAGGGCCAGACGAAGCGGACCGGCTGGGTGCGCTCCTGGACATTCCTGATATTGCCGAACCGGGCCAGGCTGGACACCATGAAGTACACGGTTTCACCGGACCGGGGACGCCAGTCCCGCAGCGGATGCTGTTTGATGTGATCCCCGGCTACGGACTTCATATTCTTGCGGGTATTTCCCACGGTTAACCATTCCCAGGTACCGCCGTACCACTTGCCGTTGCGGCAGACAAAAACCCACGGATTCGCGTTGACCTGGATTTTTCTCGTACCTGAAGTGTGATTTATTTCCACGCCGGGCCATGAGTTCGCCTTGTCGTAATCCAGGTTGATGACACCGTTGCCGGCGCTCACCTTGAGGTTTGACGTGACCGGCCAGCCGGACACATCGGTGTGCAGCC
>CAYSPT010000122.1:0-9071 GCA_964432985.1 uncultured bacterium | reverse complement strand
GAACGTGCTTCAACCTACTAAATAAATCCGGTCAAGTTCGAGTCCTGTTCGGGGACAACTATTTCCAGTACTTAGCTTCATAAAAAAATTGTCAGGTCATACTTCGATATTGTCGCCCGAAGAGGAATTAATAACAGCCTTATACTAACTTTTACCCCAGTTGGAAAGATAAGCTGCCGCCAGGGCTGTCAGGGGTACAGCCAGTACGAATCCGAGGATTCCCGAGACGGATTCGAGCACGAACAGAGAGATCTCTTCCCGGTGAAATAATAACGCTCCGGGGGTGTAAATTTTGAGCAGGAGAAGGGTCGAAACGGCACTCCCGGCATACGCCAGGACGAGCGTATTCACCATCGTGCCGAGGACATCCTTTCCCACGGCCAAACCATGCCTCACCAGCCGTCTCGGATGAAGCTCCTGATGAGCCCGGGCTATCTCAAAAACGGAGGAAGCCACAGTCATGGCCACGTCTATTACCGCTCCTGTGGCACCGAGAACCATACCGGCCAGGATTATCGTCGATGGGTTCCATCCCGACTGACCGCTGCTACTGGTAATATAGAACATGACCTGCATTGACTCGCCGGTACTTCCCTTAAGATGCAAAACACCTGAGAAAGCCCAGGCCGTGAGGGCCGTTATTGACAGTCCGGCAATTGCTCCGGTAATGGCCGCGGCCGATTTTCGGTTAATGCCCCCGAGCAGAAGCAACACCGAAACCGTGGTGAGAAAAGCCGTAAACACGGCGGCACCGAGTGGCGGGTACCCAGCCTCCAGCGCCGGCAGAAGAATCTTACTGAAGTAAAGTAACGTACAGGCGCCTCCCAGGACAGTCATCAAGCCCTTGAACCCACCGATCCAGGTGAGCAACAGGACTATCACTCCCAGGGCCATAAGATATTCCAGGCATCTGTCATAGGTTACAAACTCCGCTCTATCCACTTTGTCTGGGTGTATCCTGAGAATAACCCTGTTTCCTTTTTGGAGAACAGCATCGTACTTATCCGATCCCCAGAGGACATTCCGGCCGGTAACGACCCTGCCGTCTTTCAGACTGAACGTCAATTCCTGCATACTTCCTGACGGGTGTGGCCGCACATTGAGCACTTTCCCGGCAACAATGTTCTCGCCACGCTCCTTGATCCGGAGAAAATTATACCGGTAGAACTCATAATCAGGAGCCTGGGCAGGAACGATAGCCGGATAAAAAATGATTATCCCGGCCAAAAGAAGTGGAAGCAGCTTTGCTCCCGATAGCTTCCTATCATGATGAGGAGACAAGCGACGAGGTAGCGGCTGCCCCTTATCTCCACGGTGCGTCTGCAAGTAACAGGCGGCCAGAGCCGTGACCGGAACGGAAACGGCCAAACCGGCCGCCGCCACAGTTATTTTCCCTATCTCGACGGCTGTAAGCTCCCAGTTAAGGAAAAGAGGGAGAGGGAGATCCCCGGCCTTGAAGGCTATTATCCATGGGACCGAGTGGCCCAGAAAAGCCATGAAAAGCGTTCCGAACATGGTCCCTACCACCGAACTTCCCATGCTGGTTGAACGCTTGAAAACTTCTCTCCACATGACACCGGGTTTGGCTTTCTTGAGTTCAAAGGCGAACGAGGCGACTCCCATCGCCATATCCATTACCGCTCCCAGTGAACTGATGATCATGCCCAGGATAAGCAGCCCCCGGACATCGTCAAGGCGGTACAGGGGGGAGCTCAGCAAGGCCTGCACGTTCGTCGTCTTCAAACCCGTCAGGTGGCAGAGAGTGACAAATACCACCGAGAAGAGAGCCGAGGCAATCAGGCCGGCGCCTACCCCGGTAAGAGCGGCCAGAGCTTTGCGTGTGGCTCCGGCTACGATGAGCATCGTTGCCCCGGAAGCGACAAAAGAAATCACCCAGGTCGTAATCAAAGGCGGGAAACCAGCCAGAAGCAATGGCAAAAGCATGTGCGTCACCATCAAGAGAGTAACAACCAGGGCTCCCAGAGCTCTCAGACCCTTCAGTCCCCCGACGGCGACTACGGATACTACCATCACCGCTATCAGCATGATCAGTGGGAGAAGACGGCTGAAATCCTTGATTTTAACCTCGTCAGGCACACAGCTGCCACTCACACGCTTCACATCCAGAACAACCTGATCACCAACATCCGGCCGGGTATCGTAGAGTGAGGCACCTTTGAGATAATGTTCGACTTCCACCGTGGTCCCATCGGCAAGCTCAAGCAGAATCAGCTCGGTATAAGGTGAATATCGTCCTTCTGGCCTGGCACGCATCTCCGGCGGCAGTTTCACATCCAGCACGCGGGCTCTGGTAATTTCGGGCGGGGATCCGGCAGCACTGGTAGAAATGGGAAAGCATATCGCGGGAATTAGAATCAGAAAAACTACCCAGAGACGAACTGTAATCCTCATGGTCCTAGCTTACTTCGAAAGAGCCGACTTCACAAGAAGTGATTTTTTCAGTTTCTCTCACGCTTCCAGCCGCTCGTGAACTGGGGATACATCCATCCACCCTCTGGAGAAAAATAAAGAAACTGGGGATTGAACTTACCGGACGGGACGGGAGAAATACCAGATAATCCTGCTATTCAATCTCTTTCGGTTTAGTCCTGTTATACAGAATGGAGCAAGCCAGGGCTGTTACGGGTATCGCCAGTACCATACCAAATGACCCGGCCACGGCCCGTACGATTTCAGAGCACATGAAATCCATGTTGATAATCCTGTTCAGGGAAAAATCGGATCTCTGGGAAATAAACAGGAGAAGCAGTGTCAGCGAGCTCCCCACGTAAGCAAGCACCAGTGTATTGGTCATAGTGCCGATTATGTCTCTTCCAATCCTGATACCGCTTTTGAATAGTTTCCGTATCCCGTACCCCTTGTTTGCGTTCTTGATCTCCTCCAGGGAGGACGCGATCGAGACAGTGACATCCATAACTGCACCCAGCGCCCCGATGATAATTCCACACACCAAAATCCCCTGGAAATCGAGCGATGAATAGATGTTTTGCAGATAGATCGACTCATGACCGGTATACCCGGACAGACGCATTACCGCAGTCGAACAGTACCCGAAAAGCCCGGCCGACACGACGCCGCCCAGAGTCCCGATAACAGCTCCCCATGTCTTCCTGTTCCACCCGGATACGAGTAACAAGGTGACGAGCGTCACCACTGACGACACAACTACTGCCAGCAAAATAGGTGAGTATCCTTTAAGGAGAAACATGGTTAAAAATTTGAAGACCAGTACCAGGGTAATCAGGAGCGAAATCAGAGACTTGATTCCATGAAAACCGGTCACGATGAAGACCGCAATAATAAATATCACCAGGGCTGCTATCAGCCTGTTTGTTTTATAGAAATCATCCACCCCAACGGTGATATCATCGTTTTCCTCATCAATAAACACGAAAACCTTATCACCTGACCGTATGTCCAGGTTGTACAGATCATTGGAAGTATGGAACATTGTTGTCTCAAAACGTCTCTCCTTAAACCTACCGGTCAGCACCTTAAGGGTTATCTCAAAGGTGCGTTCTATCTCTTCGAGTTCATGATCGGAGGCATCCGCTTCCTTAATCTTTTCCACCAACGCAACCTCATAATTATCTCTCCTCGTCTCTCCGGTCGGCCACAGGAGAAACAGCGCGCAGAGCACTACTGCAACTAACGCGATAATCCATTTATAGCTACGGTTTTCTTTTCTCATAGTACATTACCTTTAGCTGTACTGACCTGCCCCAATCATTGTACCACTGTCAAAGATAGAGTTACAGGTTCCAAAATCTTATACTGCTCCCCTGATAATTGAGTACACCAACCCTGCAATCCACTCAGTACCTCCTCCGGCGGTTTCATCCAGAAAGTTCTTGCGTCGTAGACCTTTTAGCCTGTTTTGATTAATCCCTCTATGTCCCGATATGTCCCATTATATTTGGGCTTCACAACTTTACTGTCCCGGTTTGTACCTGTTGATATTAGTTGATTATGCTTAGTTCGTTTGCAATTTGTTTGCAAAACGGGATGAGAAGAGTCGGAGTGAAACCAGACATTTCTTATACGACATAACGACAAGACCGACATAGGTCATTCAAGGTTCCTTCATGACACGTTCGCGTCGGCGAATTATACCAATTCCCGAACTATTATTGAGATCCCGATCATTCTACAGATTGAAAAAGCCAGGAAGAAAAAGAGAATCAAGTCTTTATCTATCGACGAGAAAACAGGGTTGATATAAGTACGGCGCTCAGACCCTGAATTCGCAGCCGCTCGGTTTGGCTGAAAAGCGATTCCCGAGAAGTTAAAATTCCAGTGGTTTGAGCGCGTCACCGAACTGCCACAGATTGATGGTGTAGTCCCTGCTGCCGGTGGCCAGAACGGTCCCGTCCGAATTGAAGACCACGGCCTCCACGTCGTCGCTGTGCTCCTTCAAGGTCAGGAGGCACTCCCCCCTAGCCACATCCCAGACCTTGACGGTGGAACCCTCATCTCCCGAGGCCAGTAGATGGCCGTCGGGGCTGAAGTTGACCTCGTTAATAGAGGCAAAATGTCCTTTCATAACTGTTATGCAACGGCGGGCGGCGACATCCCAGATTCTGATGTTCCTGTCATTCCCCGTGGTGGCCAGAAGCCTACTGTCGGGGCTGAACCGCACCGAGCCGATATTGCCAACCTGCTCGGTGAAGGTCTCCAGTAGTTTGCGACTGCCGACGTCCCAAATAAAAATAAGAGGTTCCATGCCGGCGGCGGCCAGTAGGCGGCCGTCGGGGCTATAATCCAGGGTTAAAATACCCTTGGAGTATCCTTCGAAGCGGTGGACCATTCGTGTCGAAGCCACGTCCCAAAGCTTGACTATACCGTCGTCACATGCGGTGGCTATCATGCGGCTGTCTGGGCTGAAAGCGACTTCGCTGACGTCTTTCCATATCTCGTCGGCTGATTTACTCATGAATTTGACAGAAGTCATGATGAGCGAAAGAACGGTTGTGTGCCGCTCCTCGTGCACGTTGATCATGGTCAGGCATTCGCGCTTTCCTACATCGCCGATACGCAGCAACCCGTCCCGGTTGCCGGTAGCCAAGAGCGTGCCGTCCGGACTGAACTTGATGGAGTTCGTTTGCCCCCCCATCACCATCAAATCATCCAGAACAGTACCGGTCAAGGGATCGAGCAACAATACAGGCACCAGCTTGTTTCCCCAGGGACCAACGGCCAGTATGGACCCATCGGGATTATAGGCGAGACTTGTGACCCTGTATCCCGAAGAAGAAAGATCGATAGTTTCTACCATGCTCTCTTTCTCCAGGGACCAGATGATGACCCTCCCGCCCCGCCCGGCGGAGGCTACCGTCTTGCCATCGGGACTGAAGGCCACTGAACTCACGGGGCAGTCGTGCTCTTTAAAGACGGCAATCGGTATCCGGCGTTCCATGTCCCAGAACCGTACTGTGCGGTCTTTGCCTCCAGTTACCAGCATCGTGCCATCCGGACTAATGCCCAACGCAGTCACGTCCGTTTCATGACCCCTCAAGGTTGCCGCTTCCCGGTTTTCTACGACATCCCACAACCTGACGGTGGTATCGCAACTGGCGGAGACCACCATGTGCCCGTCCGGGCTGAAGGCCAGTTTTTGTATATCGTTCTGGTGGTGATAAAGTATATTTTTCAATTGTCCGCTGTTCATATTCCACAGGTTCACATTCTGATCCATGCCACCGGACACCAGGTGTTTTCCATCGGGAGCGAATGCTAACGCATCGACTACCTGCGTGTGTCCGAACATACGGGAGACGATAGTCCTCTCCCGGACGTTCCAGAGCTTGATAACTTCGTCGCCGGTAGACGCTAGGAGCGTTCCATCGGGGCTGAACTCACCGCAAAGCACCGCCGTGGCATGCGCTGTTCCTCCCGATAAACTGGAGTCCCGTAAACGGACCACCACCTGACACCTGGCCACGTCCCAGAGGATGAGATTAGCATCCTGATAACCCGCCGCCAGGAGTTTGCCATCGGGACTGAAGGCCAAGCTGCACACCGACTCATTGGGTCTTTCAAGACGGTGCGGCGGCCCGCCGGTGGTCCAGTTCCACAACTGGATAGTGCCGTCCAGGCAGCCCACCGCCAGGGTCCGGCCGCCGGGGGAGAAAGCCACCTGGTGCGATGCCTGGTTCTCTCCATTGAGTACTCTCTGCCGTCGAATGCTCCGGCCGTTGTTGTACTGCGCCCTCCAGATGGCCAGGTCCACAAAGGGAAAGATGTCGAGCCGTTTATCCAGCAGTTCATCTCTGATCAGGCGGTACTGCTTGACCGCTTCCCCTATCTCCCTTTTCTCCTCCAGCATCATGGCCATATTGATCCGGCTTCTCAAGTCACTGGTCTCGGCCTGTCGCCGCTGCCCTTCCGCTACTTTTCTCTGCACTTCCGCCTCCGAGAGAGCGGCCCGCGTTGTACGGGCGTTCTCCTCAGCCTTGAGCCGGGCGAACTGCTCGTTTTTCCAGGACCGGGACATGTTCACGTATGCCACGGCAGCGGCGGTGACGATGACCAATAGCACCGCCAGGAGGGAAAATGACATTATCTTATTACGGGCCACCCACTTGGCGAACACCTGCCAAAGGTTGTACTGTATAGCGCCAATGGGACGACCGGAGAGAAAGAGCTCTATTTCGTGCTTCAACTCCTTCACCGTCTGGTAGCGGTTCTCCTTGTGCTTCTGCAGACACTTCATGACAATTGAGTCGAGTTCGACCGATATACTCCGTCCCTGTGGGTGCCCGGAGGGTGGAGACGGTTCCACTTTGCTTATCTGGGCCAGGATATCCCAGGGATTGTCGCCTATGAAAGGAGGTTCCAGAGAAAGTAACTCGTACAGTAGGGCGCCCAGCGAGTAAATGTCGGAGCGCTCGTCCATCTCTTCCACCAGGCCCAGGCTCTGTTCCGGGGGCATATAAGCGGGAGTTCCCACCACGGAACCGGTCATGGTCTTCATGGTGTCGGTCTTGCCGTCCTGATTATTGATGACGAGGCCGCTGCGCCACTGGTCTTTATCCGCCCCCATGACCTTGGCCAGCCCCCAGTCCATGACATAGACCTCGCCGAAATCGCCCACCATGATGTTGTCCGGCTTCAGGTCCCGGTGAATGATTCCCTGGGAGTGGGCGTAGGCGATCCCGTCACATATCTTGAGGAAGATGTTGAGTATTTTCGTGAGGAGCTTCGCGTCGCTGGTTCCTTTCCTTTCCCTGGTTTCCCTGATCATATCCGCCAGGGAGTACCCGTGCACCATCTTCATGGTGAAATAGGGACTGTCGTCGTCGTTGGTTCCCAGTTCGTGGACCGGGCAGATGTTGGGATGCTCCAACCTCCCCTGGATCTGGGCTTCCCGGACAAACCGCTCCGAGTACTCCCGAAATTCGCTCCACCCGGTGGTGATGACCTTCATGGCGACTTCACGCCCGATACTGGTGTCGCAGGCGTTCAGGATGACCCCCATCCCCCCGCGGGCCACCTCCCCGGAGACAGTGTACTTGTCCCGCTCCGACGAAGGAGACTTCAGGCCGGCCGGTAGTGATCGATCAGCGGTACCGTCCGCCGGCGTCCCCGGCTCAATCACCGTGTCGCTGTTATGACAGTCGTCCTGGTAGTCGGACATGATATCCTCGATATTGCCCATTTATTCAATCTACCAACATCGTCACTACGATGGCAAGAAAGGTTGTAATTCAGCGGCCAAAGGAGCCGATACGGGCCTTCAAACGGGTATCTGTGTCCCGTGGGAGAATCTAAATGTTTTCTGTAATTGAAAATTGACCCACTTAGGCCCGAAATTGTAATCGAAAATTGACCCACCCTGAAAGTAGACTTCTGTCTGGTCATTAACTAGCGAGTTAAGCAGACAGGAGGGAAGGAGATGACTAGGGTGGACCAAATAAAAGAAGTTCGGCAACTACGTTTCGTTCAAGGGCTTCCGATCAGGGAAATAAGCCGAAGAATGAACATGCCGCGCAATACCGTCCGGAAGATCCTCAGAAGCGAAGCAACCAAGTTTACCTACACTAGAACCAAGCCACATCAGCCCATAACCGGGAAGCAAGTAATGATCGATGTTGATCTAGCAGAGTTGTATGAGGTTGCTACAAAGAAACTTAACCAGGCGGTAAAAAGGAATAGTAATCGTTTCCCTGCAGATTTCATGTTTAGATTAACAAAACAGGAAAAAAATGAACTGGTCACAAATTGTGACCGGTTCGAATCCTTGAAACATTCGACGGTTAACCCGCATGTCTTTACTGAACAAGGTGTTGCCATGCTTTCAAGTGTTTTAAGAAGTGAACGTGCGGTTCAGGTGAACATCGAAATCATGCGTGCATTTGTTCGTTACCGCGAGATGCTCGTATCCGTAAAAGAATTGGCTCGAAAAGTGGAATCATTGGAAAAGAAATATGACAGTCAATTCGCTATCGTGTTTAAAGCGATTCGACAATTGATGGCTCCGTCTCCAAATGATAAGAAACAAATAGGATTCAAACCTTGACAGGAAGGCTAAACACCCCATTCGAAGACCGCTCGGAATACCTCAAGCAAAGTTTTCGATATTGATGCGTTCAGGGAGCTGAGCATTTCAGACACTGCAGTTTTATTGATTATTAGATTTCAGACACCGTATCAGGGCCAGACGAAGCGGACGGGCCGGGTGCGCTCCTGGACATTCCTGATATTGCTGAACCGGGCCAAGCTGGATACCATGAAATACACGGTTTCACCGGACCGGGGACGCCAGTTTTGCAGCGGCGGCTGCTTGATGTGATCTCCCGCTACGGACGTCATATTCTTGCGGGTATTTCCCACGGTCAACCATTCCCAGGTGCCGCCGTACCACTTGCCATTGCGGCAGACGAAAACCCACGGATTCGCGTTGACCTGGATTTTTCTCGTACCCGAAGTGTGATCTATCTCGACACCGGGCCATGAGTTTTTCTTGTCGTAATCCAGGTTGATGACACCGTTGCCAGCGCTCACCTTGAGGTTTGACGTGACCGGCCAGCCGGACACATCGGTGTGCAGCC
>CAYSPT010000121.1:2703-9145 GCA_964432985.1 uncultured bacterium | reverse complement strand
TTTCTACAGAGAGGCTAAGCCGGATACAAACAGACCTCTCCGAAGCCGAGCATTCCCTGGCCAGCGTGAAGAACCGCTCTCTGAGCGGATCAATGAACGAAAAAGAACTCAAGGAAAATATCCGGATGCTCGAACAGGCCAAGGACAGACTTGGAGGTGTCCTGGACGAAAAGACAGACAGCTCCCTGCCCGGCTCCAGATCCATAAACGCGCTTAAAAAAGGACAGACGATACACCGTGACATCGAAAAAACCCTCCATGAGCAGAAAGCCCGCGTGAAGGACCTGGAATCCCGCCAGTCCCAGAAAAAGATGGAACAGGCGGCACGCCTGGTCCAGGAGCAGAACTACGATCAAGCCATCGACATCTACCGCAAACTGCAAAGTACACCGGCGGGTAAACAAGCCTCTATTGCCCTGGAAAACACCCTAAAAATGCAGAAGGACCGTGTGCAGAAAAAAGGCAAGAATAAGCAGACCGCTCAGCAAGAGGAAACCCGGCGCAAGGTCGACGAAATACAAAAGCTCTACATTGATCGGGCTCTGGCCCAGGCGGCGGTCACCAGGTTAGAGGGCACAAAAGATAAGCACCGCCGCTCGGAAACGAACCGCCTGGCGCTTCAGAAGCTGGACCAGGCCGAAAGCCAGCTGCTGGAGCTCACGGATTCCCCCGAACGGCGCAAGTCACTCGACGAAATCACCCGGGCACGCCGTCAGATACAGGGACTGCCGAGAATAAGCCGCGTACGGATTAATCAGCAGCAATTGGGGAGACCTTCCGGTATAACCCCACCACCCCAGCAGATACCCGGTACGTCCATCCTCGGATCGCAGGAGCTTATAGACGATGATCTGGCGATGGAATACGAGGCCGACGAAGAGCGGTTTGACATGGCGGACCTGGTTGACCAGGCAGCGCCTACAGCGCCGGCAGAACCAGCCGAGGACCTGGGCGCTGTAGTGCTGAAGTCCAGGGACCTCTCGGCGCTGGGAATCACTCCCGGGGCTGTCGCCTCGGGACGGTCAGGTGAAGAGCTGAGAACAATTCTGAACAAAGCCGGGCTCAGTCAAGCCCGGATCATGGAGTATGGTGGTAAACTGGTGGTGCTGGGACACCCCGAAGCCCGCTCGAAGTTGGAGGAACTGAAAACCCGCTCCCACGAACTCGCCGGGAGAAAGCCACCACAGCAATTCAGCCTTTCGGAACCACCGGCCAAATTACCCTTCACACCGCCGGCACCGCAGCCGTCGATGCCGGAAATCCAGACAGCGCAGGCCAACCTGCTGTCATCTATCAAACGGGGGCTTTCCAAAGGGGCCCTGCCGCTTAACATTAATATGCCTACCAGCAAGATTTCGTACGTGTTTGGCCGGGGACGGGCCGGACACACGATTCCGGAGATCAGTTTCCGCTTTTTCCCGCGCAATTCTGTCTATGCGTGGACGGTAGGGATGGCCGGACTATTATTTCTTTATATTGGATATATTTCGAGCAAAAAAGGAAACAAACGACAGTGCCAGAAAGAAAGGGAGGAAGTTGAACAATGAAACGGTATATGATCAGAACTGTCCTGCTGGCTGCGTGTGTGCTTTTCCTTGCCGGTCTGCCGGTACGCGCCGCTAATCCCTGGGGAACGATCATCGTAGATGACGAGGACACCAAGCCGCCGGTGGATGCGGTCATCAATTCCTACTATGCCGAAGGAGATGTGGTGGAAGACATCGCCCGCTTCAAGTGCAGCATTACCTTGTCGGTCTTCGCCGACGGCTGGGTAGAGATCCCCCTCATCAAAAACTGCTCCGTCACCGACTTTACCGTCAAAACCGGCGACGCCAAGAAACTGCTCTTCACCAGGGGCAAAGACGGCTACATACTGCTGTGTGGTAAACCAGGTGACTATGCCCTGGACCTGGAATGCGTCTCCCGGGTGGAAAGCTCGGGGGCCCAGCGGGAACTCCTGGTGCCCTTCGCCTCTGCGGTAAGCGAGCAGACGAAGATCATCATCCCCGAAGAAGTGGCCGATATCGAAGCCTATCCCGAAATAAAGTTTTCCCGCACCGTAAGGGAGGACAAGACTGAAGTTATCCTTTACGGCGGCGACCCCGAAGGCGTCAACCTGGTGTGGCGTATCCGTCCCGGTATTACCGCCCTGAAACCCCTCATCTTCGCCGACCAGAGGATTCAGGCTTATATCAGCCGGGGCGTTATCAAGGCTAACTGCACCATCACCTACACGGTGCTGCAAGGCACTGTGGATCATCTATCCCTGATCTGCCCGGCGGACTGCAATCTGCTGGAGGTCAACGGCGACGAGATCAAGACCTGGAACCTGGGGGAACAAGAAGGAAGCGGCATAAACCCAACCCAATCAGGGCAGCAACTGGAAGTCACCCTGGCCAAACCGGTTCAGAAACACTACACCCTTACCGCGTCCCTTGAGCGCCCCCTGGACAACCTCCCCGGGGAAGGAATCATACCGTCCCTGACAGTAAATGGAGTCAAGCGCGAACAGGGAATCGTGTCCATATACGCCCAGAAAGGGCTGAAGATTGAACCCGGAACCGTGTCGGGAGCCAGCCAGTTCGACGTGCACGAGATTAAGGAAGAAAAGGCAGACGCCGATTTCCGCCTGGGGTTGGCCTACAAATATCTGAAACGGCCTTTCTCCCTGGGAATCGCCGTTTCCCTTATCCAACCCAAAGTCTCTGCTCAGACAGAGACGCTGGCGTTGGTTTCCCGTGAGCTCATCCGGGCGGAAAACATTATCAACTACACCATACAGGACGCCGGAATTTTCAAGCTGCGCTTCACCCTGGAAGACGACTGCAAACTGGTAGACATCAAAGGCAACAATATCAACAACTGGCGGATCAAAGACAACCTGGTGACGGTGGACCTCAGGGCTGCGGCGGAAGGCAGTTACCGGCTGTCGGTAGAAGTGGAGAAACCCACCGGGGGACAAGAAAACGTTACCCTGCCCACTCTTACCCTGCTGGATGTTACCAGGCAAACGGGCTTCATCGCCGTGTCACCCAGGCTGGATACCAAGGTGGAAGCGGTGTCCTCCAGTGGCGCCAGCCAGATCGATATCAAGGATCTGCCAGGATCACTCAAACGGGTCAGGGAAGGAATCAGCCTCGCTTACCGTTACATCCGGTACCCTTACACCGTAGAGATTTCCATCGGGCAGATCCAGCCCGAGGTCTACGCAGAAGTATACTCCCGATTCAATATCAAGGAAAAAGAGCTGATCATGGACACGCAGATGCTCTTTGACATCCGCAAGGCCGGGATTTTCGAGCTCAGAATAGCCTTTCCTTCGCGCCTCCGCCTGGTGGACACGGTGCACGGGGACTTCATCGAAGACTGGCGTATAGATACCCAGAAAGAGCTTCTAGTGGTGAACTTCCGCTCAAAAGTGGACGGCAAGTATACGCTCACCCTGTCGGCCACCACCAGCCTGGACGATCTGGCTTCCGGAATCGAGCTTCCGGTGCTGCTGGTACACGGCGCCAAGAAGGAACGGGGACACGTATCGGTTCAAACCGAAACCAGTATCCGGATTAAAACCGATCACTCGGAGAATGTCTCCGAGATCGACATCATGGAGCTTCCCGATTACTTCAAGCTCGGCGGCGGGGAGATAGCGCTTGCTTACAAATATTTCCGCCAACCGTGGACGGTGAAACTTTCGGTTGAGCCAATCGAGCCGGTGGTTACCGCCGAAGTATTCAACCTGGCCTCTATAGGAGAGGGATTGGAGCAGATCAGCAGCCGGATCGATTATACCATCCAGTTCGCCGGGGTAGCCCATTTCGATCTGCAGCTGCCCTCAGGGGCCAAGAACGTCAATATCACCGGGGGCAATCTGAAGCACTGGGAAGAAAACGCTGACACTCCCGGGGAATGGAACGTGGAACTGCAGGCCAAAATAAGGGGAAACTACGTGCTGTACGTGGCCTTCGAGCACACCATGGACTCGGCTTCAGGGGACATTGAATTCAGAGGGATCAAGACCCTGGGACTTGAACGCGAGAAGGGTTATGTGGCCGTCAATCCTTACGGGAACGTGGAGATCATTCCCCTGGAAGAGAACATCAAGGGGGTCGCTCCTATCGACAGCACCGAGATTCCCTCTCAATTCCGGCAGGGAATCACCGTTCCCATCATCTGGGCTTTCAAGTATATCTCCCATCCCTACTCCATCGGTCTGTCAGTCATCAAGCACCTGGACGTGGAGGCCCTGGTAACCATGGCTGAAAGCGCCTCACTGGTAACCCTGGTGAGTGAAGAGGGCGAGACTATCAATGACCTGACGCTTATCCTGAAAAACACCCGCAAGCAATTTCTCCGTATCATGCTGCCCGCGGGGACCAACGTGCTGGACGCTTTCGTCGGAGACCGCTCCGTCCAGCTCGGAGAAACGGAGATCCAGGTGGGAGAAAACAAAGAGCGGGTCACCATGATCCCCATTTCGGGGGCCGCTCAGCCCGGAGCCCATTTCCCGGTCAAGATCCTGTACGAGAAGAAGCACCACGATCTGGGATACCGGGGCCGTCTGACCATGGAGTGCCCCCGGGTCGATGTCCCGGTCATGCGTCTGGCCTGGGACCTGTACCTTCCGAAAAACTACAAGCTCAACCTGGTATCGGGAGACCTGAGACAAATCGAGCACACCAGCTACATCTGGAGCGGGGTTCAGCAGCGTCAGAAGGAATACTTCTCCCAGGTGCAAACGAAGAGCTCGGGAAAAAGGCAAATGGATTTCAATATCATCCAGCAGAACCTGGAAAAGCAGCAGCTCGGACAGGGCAAAGCGGTCTTTTCCGGTGGCCGAAGTGCCGTTTCCCAGAACCTCATCGAGCTGCTGAGACGTGGGAAGGTGTTCCACTTCGAGAAGCTCATCGCCGTGGTGCCCGGTGGAGGTGAAAAATCTACTTTCATGGTGCCTGGTGTCCTGTCGGTCAGGTATGTCAAGGGAGCGCTCAACACCGTGTCCGCAGGGATCATTTTCCTGCTTTTCATCGTCGGCAGCATCACCATGCAAATAGTTAAACAGTTCCGTAAGCTGGCCTTCCCGCTGGCTGCCACCCTGGTCCTGACTGCCCTGCACCTGCTGCGGCCGGATTTCTACCCGCACAATATCCAGTGGGCTATCGGCACACTATGGTTGATATTCATCGTCGGCCTGCTGTACTCGTCATTCGATGTACTGAGCAAAGTGATGCAGGCGAGACGGAAAAGCAAGAAGAAAAGCCCCGAAAAACGATGGAACACTACGCAGCGCAAAATCCGCCAGTCCTTCCTGGTAGCGGGGGATGTGCCGCCGGAAGGATCCGGAACGGGGAGCCCACCCCCACTAGCCGAAGACGTTCCTGATATGCCAGGAGGCGGTGAAGGTCCGGGCGCTTCCGGAACGCCGGAAAAACAGACAGACAAACCACCGGCTGGTAAGTCCCGCAAGAAGGGAAAAAAAGAGCCTAAAAAACCGGAAGATAAGTGAAACAATAATTGAAAGTGCAAACGAGGAGAAAGCAGATGATAACACGAA
Organism: uncultured bacterium; assembly: GCA_964432985.1. GTDB lineage: Bacteria > Muiribacteriota > CAYSPT01 > CAYSPT01 > CAYSPT01 > CAYSPT01. The sequence goes on along the minus strand of CAYSPT010000121.1, from coordinate 3,594 downwards.
CAAAACACAGAATCCGCTCCGCCCCTTTCATCCTCTGCGTTGCGGTGATGATGATGCTGGCATCGCACTCTCTGCCCGCCGTGAAGGGGGAATCGCTGCCCCCCGACGTGTACATGGTCACGGACCGGGCAATTCCACCCACACCGGCGGTACAGTTTTGCCTGCGACTCGAAATTCAGCTGTTTGAACTGCCGCTTACCGCCTGGGAGGACCTGAAGGACACCACCGTCAAACGCGGGCGGGTTGGCAGCCTGCCCGTGTCCCGGATGAAGTGGCTGGCCGAACAACTGGCCAAGCCATCACGTGATGTGACACTTTTGTCATCAGCTTCCACGGTGGTGTATGCGGATTCAACCGCTGAGGTATGTATTGGCCGTATACCCGTTTTTGTCGGTGGATATGCACGGGCCGCCCATGGGCCGCTTCCCTCCGATGAGAGGCTGCTTCTGGGGCTCATGGGACGCTTCAGACTGGTGTCGTTGACCGCAGAAGATAAAACCCCTGAAGCCATGATCCTCTGCGAAACCGCGCTGGTTCAGCCGGCCGGATCCAGCAGCGGAGAACGATCTGACTTCCTGCGTACCGTTACCACACCGGGAGGCCCTCTGGAACTGCCCCGGGTAAGGGGATTCCACTGCGCGTCGTCCATTCGTCTGACAGACGGCGAAAACAGGATTCTGGCTGCCTACTCATCTCCTTTCGGAACAGAAACGGGGACTGCGGACGGAACCCGAACAGCTCTGGTGGTCTTAAAGGCGGTATTTCCGGAAAAACTTGACCTTTCAGCAGCGGCGTTTTCACTGCGGCGGACATCGCAAAAACCATCCCCGCCCAAGAAGGCACTTGACAGCTACAGCCCACCGGAGAACTACAGCCTGTACCTGGACCCGG
>CAYSPT010000121.1:0-2603 GCA_964432985.1 uncultured bacterium | reverse complement strand
AGGCTTCCGGCCATGCCATTTTCGTCTTTCGTGCCCCGGTCACCGGCAGTGCTGGTTTCAGGAAAGATTCTCCGCCTGCCCGAAGGCCTGGTCCGCTACCTTCTCAAACGGTATGTAAATAGCCGGGGAGAAATCGAGGAACGGGGACGGAGACTGCTGGGCAAAGCCATCAAGGAGGGTTCCGGTGCCATCGTGGACAGTTTCGATATCTCTACTCATCAAAATCTGTTCTTCCACATGATTTACGGGCTGGAGCAGTCCTACCTCAATCGATATGACACTTACGCCTTTACCAGCGGAGACACACGCTTTACCGGCCTCGTCCCAGATGTTGACAGCATTCTCAGCGGGACGAAAATATCGGGATTCTGCCCATCGTCGGAAACCTCAGACCTGTACATGAACCTGGTCCATGTTCCGGCTGTCTCCTTCAGAGAGACGAAGCACACATGGGGACCGGGCTCCGTCCTATCCGTCCCCGCGGAACCAAAGCGGAACCAGTCTGATCGGGACAACAGTCAGCCCACACGGGTTTTCACAGTTGAGCAGCCCGACACCACCAGGATGAAGATGGAGCTGCGCACCCCCGTTCAATACGGCACATCGCTGTTCACACAAGGGTTGGGCGTGAAGCTATCAGATAAAGGAGGGCAGTCGAAGAAGTCCCTGGAAACCTACGTGTTTCTCCTGCGGTTGACCCGGTAGGGAGGGTTCAAACAAACCACTCTGTTTCACTGCCCCATGTTTCTTTCCCGGATCTAATTCTTGAGTCAAGATCCGTGCAGTGAATTTCCAGCTTATGTCCATTTGGATCGAGAAAATAAAATGAGTCTCCTTCACTGATATTATTCTGCCATTGGTTAACACCGGCAGCTTGAAGGCGGGATTTCACTGCATCAAAATTCTCGGGAAGCACATTTAAACCTATATGGGTATATTCCTCAAGAGGATCAGACCGGGCACAATCATCTTTAGTAAGGGCAATCCACGTATCTCCAGCCAGGAGATAGGCACTGGCGGGACTCCTCTGGATAGGCTTGAAACCCAGAACGTTTATATAGAATTCAAAAGATTCGTGAATATCCCGTACTGCTAGAGTTATGTGATTGATTCCTGTAATCATATCTTTTCATCCCCCTAATCGTTTTTCACATTTCCATCAATATTCTTTGTTTTTTCCTGTAAAGAACGCTTTCTTCCATCAGCGTAGTAGTTATTTCTTAACCACTCTCCCCACTTTGGGAAATCGTCAGCGTATTCATTTCTCAGATGTATGAACGTACGGTTAGCGATCTGATGACCAATAACATAGTTAAAAATATAAACAGGGTCGATAGAGCGAAAGGAATCGAGTACCCATGTTTCTGGATCATTAATTTGCATACCAAGCTTGCTGAAATGCTCTAAATACAGACGTTCGGCATTCTCTGGATTTTCCAACAGGGCAAGCTCAAAGAGCCCACTGATTGCACACCGGGTACTTGTCAATAATCTCAATTCCTTTGCTCTCTGCTGATTGCATTCATTCAACAACATGAACGCAGCAATAGGTTCAAGTACCTCAGCCATCGTTTCATCGTAAACACTCGTCCATGTTTGGAATATACCGCTTGCTTCATTCAAGGCATGCGCAGTTGCATGTCCCAATTCATGAAACAGGGTAAGCCAATTTTCCAAAGAGTTCACTGTTCTAATAAGGATTCTGATATCGTCAGGAACTGACATAACACCGACATACCCTGAAGCAGTCGCTTGTTCCTGTACGATGAGAGGTATCTTGTTCAGAAGATCCCCAAACCCGATACATTCCAAAAACTGTGTAACGTTCCCGCCAGGATCAAAATCCGGATCGCAATGACCGATCTTATCAAGACCGGAAAACCAGCTTGTTGTCAGGGAAATATGATATTTCTTCACCAACGCGTTAACGGTCTTGAGATGATTTTTCAGGTGCTGTTCAAGCAGGGCTACGAGAGATTCCAATTCAAGGCCTTCAGAGAAAAGGACCAGATCTACATAAGACGCGAATCCAAGCTCCCGAGAGAGGCGGGTTCTTGTTTGCATTAACGCCAGGACGTCCGGCTTCATTCTTCGTATCATGTCTTTTTGAGAAATCCCGTGCCCATAGCAGCGATCCTGATTATCCAAATCCAAGCGGTTTCTGAGTTTAGACACATCCGGGTGTTTATCAACAAGATCGCGGGTTAAGACAGCTTGAATAATCTCTCCCGTATGTCCTGAGAATTCAAAGATATTCTTATATGAAGTCACCAATTTGAATATCTCTTCATCAATGACAGTCAGGTCATGTCCAGCATCATCCGTATAATTTTCCCACTGACAACGTTGAAATTTCCAGAAGAGATTCAAATAGGCATTTTCAAAATTTCTGGCAAGATCATGGTTCATTGTTCATTATTGTCTTTCCGTATCTACGGTATATATATTGAACAAAATCTTTGCTGCATCCGTTTCTTTCGAAAATCTTGACCATGGAGAGGTTCTTACTTCCTGCTGATCCTATGTATTTTGAGAGACCGTACTCTTTTAGCATCAACAGTGCCTTTCGATGAAGAATCAGGCCATAACATTTTTTTCTGAAT
>CAYSPT010000120.1:5787-9185 GCA_964432985.1 uncultured bacterium | reverse complement strand
GAAGCCGGCCGGTGAGGTAGTTTTTCACCGCCCGCCATGGACTGGTGGCTCCCAGGAACATGACGGTAACCTCGGCCCCTGTAGCGCCGCCCAGCGCCGCCTGGAACAGCCTGAGGAGAACCTTGTGACGGCCGAGAAAACCGATAAACACGACCCCGATGATCGCTCCCAGGGGGCCGCCCAGCAAGATCCCCGCTTCGCCGTACTGTGCGTGTACCAGTGCCCTGAGCATCGACGGCGTGAACAGCACACCGAGGATGGCGCCCAGACCCGCGGCCAGGGCCCAGGCACGAGGCCTTATCTGCATGACCGGTTCCGGGATATCCACGTGAAGCGGTTCCGCCGCCGCCCGGAGGTTGTGGGCGATGAGCTGCCGGTCGGGCTTTTCTACCTGGCAGGTTTCGGATATCGCGGACAGGAAATCATCCGAGAGGAGTTTGTCTATGAGTTTTTCCCGGCTGCCGGCCGCCGCCCCGTCAAGCACCGGTTCGGACAACGATTCCAATGTGCCCACCCGGCCGAGCACCTGGTGCATGCACTCGTCGGTCAGGAGTTCCATCTCATCCTGAAACTGTTCCCGAGCCGCTCTGAGCAATAACGTAATATCCGGCATAATCCTATAATATCAGCAACCATCCCCCCCGACAAGATTCGGTGGGGTCAGGTCTTGTATTTTGACATTTTTATCTCTATAATATGGCTATGGTTCGACCATTAAGAATTGAATACCCGGGTGCTGTTTATCACATCACTTCGCGGGGTAATAAGAAAGATCCTATTTTCCTGTATAAGCGAGATAGGCTAATCTTCCTATCCATTCTTAAAGAAGTCTGTCAACGTTACAACTGGCTTTGCTACGCTTATTGCTTGATGGATAATCATTATCATCTCGTTATTGAAACAGTTGACGGTGTTCTCTCGCTTGGTATGCGTTTGCTGAATGGTAAATACACGCAGAGATTCAACTATATCCATCAGCGAGTCGGACATCTTTTTCAAGGAAGGTACAAAGCTATTCTCGTCCAGAAAGATACCTACCTTCTCGAGTTGATTCGCTATATCGTTCTCAATCCTGTAAGAGCCTCTGTCGTTACCAGTCCCGAGAAGTGGGAATGGAGCAGTTATCCAGCAACTATGGGGATAGGCATTAAGCCCTCTTTTCTCAAAGATGAGCTAGTTCTTGGTATGTTCAATACAAATTTGACTCTGGCCCGATCACGTTTTAAAAACTTTGTAACAGGGGACAAAAAACAGTCGGATGCAATGCCGATAAAGGGAAGTGTATTTCTAGGGGATGATAATTTTATCAAGGAGGCAATGAAACATTCCAAAGGGAGAAGAAGATTCAAAGAAATAGCTAAGGTTGACAGGTTTATTGATAGACCTGGGCTGGAAGATATCTTTTTCGATGTGAAAAGCAAAGCTGAGCGGAATAAATCCATATATTCGGCTCATGTTAAATTCGGATATCAAATAACTGAAATTGCCCGTCATCTAAATTTGCACCTATCAACAGTCAGCAGGATTTTTAAACGGTTCAGATAATTATCACCTTTATTTAATTACAATTTATCATTAATATATTGCTTTATTATACTGACCAAAACACGGATAAAATAAGTGAAAAACCCAAAAAGTCAAAATACAAGACCTGACCCCATCGAAGAACGGCTGCGGTATAGCGAGGAGCGGTTTCGGGATATCGCTTCGCTGCTGCCGCAGATTGTTTTTGAAATCGATTCAATTGGGATATTGACCTTCGTCAACGAAAACGCTTTCGGCGTATTCGGCTACAGCCGTGAGGAGTTCGACCAGGGACTCAACGCCATCGCCATGCTGGTCCACGTCGACCGCGAGCGGGCCGTGGAAAACATGGTCCGTGCCCTGAGCGGAGAAAACCTTGGCGGGGTTGAATACACCGCCATGAAAAAGGATGGAACACTCTTTCCCATTCTGATCTACTCCAACCGTATTATCAAGGATGAAAAACCCGTCGGGCTCAGGGGGATAATCATCGATATCACCCGGCAAAAGCAGGTCAGGGAAGAGCTTCGGCGGCATCGGGAAGAGCTGGAAAAGCTCGTAGCCGACAGAACCGCGGAGTTGCGCGAATCAGAACGCAAGTTCCGCGAGCAGGCGGCGGTACTGGAGCAGAAGAACATCGCCATGCGCGAAATCATCGAGCAGATCGAGATGGAGAAAAGCCGTATCAAGGACGATATAGCCGCCAACGTGAGCGAAGTGCTGATACCACTGATTCAGCAGATGAACGTGGCCCAGGAATCACAGGGATATTTGAAGAACCTGAGACATCATCTCGAAGAGATGGTGTCATCCTTCGGCCGGAAAATCACTGAAAAGAGTCTCCAGCTCAGTCCCCGTGAAATAGAAATATGCTCCATGATTAAAGGTGGGCTGCGCAGCAAGGAAATCGCCCAACTGCTCAGCGTTTCCTACCTGACGGTGATAGAGCACCGCCGCAACATCCGCAAAAAGCTGAACCTGTCCGGTAAAAAAGTAAACCTGACCTCCTACCTGCAGCAACTGTAGTGACAGCTGTGAAAGTAGAAAATCAGGTTACAATTATCGACTCACATTAATCGCTTCAATGATTGAACTGCCCTGAAGCGAAACCTGAAGCGACCGGTGCTAGAACGAAAAATCGGCGGTCACAAAAAACTCGTTTTGATCGTAGTCGACCCCGGCGTTTTTATAAAGCTGGTGATAGTCTCCTTCGCCCCACTTCATGAAGCCCACGGAGATATTATCCTTGATATTGTATCCAAGGCCGCCGCCGAACACGTCGCCGTTATAGCGAATGGGGACATAAAGATTTCCGGTCTCAGCCAGGCCCCAGTCGAACGCGAAGGTCACGAAAAACTCCTCCGGTTCGCCCAGCCCGATGTCATAGGAGCCATAGTTAGCCACTCCGCCCACTTCTCCGCCGAAGTTGTAACCGAAAGTCAAAAAACCGAAGATACTCACGTAGATGCTGTCCCAGTTCTTGTCTCCGGGATTATAGACGTACCCGAAATCGAGGACGAAGGGCAGGGCATCTTTCCAGTCGCCGTACTCCCTGCCTTCTCCCGGTTCCAGGGTGTTTATCCCGCAATAGGAAAGCTTCAGATAATAGTCGTCGTCGGCTCTGAATCCCGTGTCTTCGTCGGTGAAGAAACCGGCTCCGATGGTAAAGCCGTTGTCCATGGTGTAGCCAACCGTGTATTCCACCTGGGTTTCGGAGTTGGTGCCTTTGTCATAAGGTTTTACCGAGATGCCAACGTCGCAATTGGTTTCATCCTTGGTGGCGGACACTTTAACGTCCTTGGACTCTCCGGCTGTGACCACAGTGCCGCTCATCAATGACAGAGAGAGCACCAGGGCACAGATGAGGACCACGC
>CAYSPT010000120.1:0-5687 GCA_964432985.1 uncultured bacterium | reverse complement strand
ACAGTGCCGCTCATCAATGACAGAGAGAGCACCAGGGCACAGATGAGGACCACGCCTACTGTATTTATACTGCTTACTTTTTTCATACTTACAGCTCCTTTCATGGGTGTGATGGGATTAAGTAAACAAAAAAAACGGGATATTAGTCAAGTAATTATGAAAAATCATCATTGTTCCATATCTGGTTAATTGAAGCGCACATAGGGTGTTGACAATTGGATGTTGGCGATTACCTGAGATTACCTAGTCCTAGAAATAACATTATAAAAGGAATACCAAAAGGCATAGGAAAAAGAGTAATTATTATACTCTCTTTCTAGTCTATAAATACGCCTTGCCTATTTCAATTCATGTAAATATAGTATATAGTATTAGAATTATCCAGCTTCTAAGTAAGAGTGGACGATAAAAACGCTAAAAAGCAAGACCTGACCCTCACATTATACGCTTCTTGCTCAGAGGGCGGGCGGGTTAAAAAGGAGACACGACAATGACGATGACTTTGATGAAACGTGGGCGGCGCGGACACCAGGCGCAGGGCAGGCAGCGCGGCAAGCTTTTGATGTGGCTGCTGCCGCTGGTGATGCTGATACTGGTGATGATCATGTTCAAACTGATCGGCGCCAAGTCCCAGAAGAACAAGATCGGCAAACCCGAGATACTGATGGCCAAATCCCACGGGCGGGTGCAGGAAGTGTACGTCAAGCCCGGCGACGTCATCCAGCCCGGCAAGGAGCTGGTCAATTACGTGGTGACCGACCAGCAGGGTGAGACCGGGCTCGCCGATGATGAGACGGAAACCATCGACATCACCGTCAAGACAGTGGCCGGCGAAGAGTTCATCGACATGGTGGAGCTGCCCGGTATCACGCGTGCATTTATACGGTGCGAGGTGTCGGCCCAGGTGGGCGGCGAGATTGTGGAGCTGCTCATCGAGGAGGGGCGCACCATCGTCAAGGGCGACGTCATCGCCCGGATCGAGAAGAAGGACTACCAGATTGCGCTTGACCGTGCCCAGGCGGCCTTCGACATGGCCACGCTGACCTTTAACCGTATGGGTAAGCTGGTCAAGGGCAAGTCCACCGCCGAAGCGGAGCGCGACCGTGCTGAGGCCGACTACCAGAACGCTTCCGCCGCCCTGGAACAGGCAAAACTCCATCTGATGCGCTGCGACATCGCCGCCCCCATCAGCGGCATCGTCGATCTGAAGTTCATCGAGGTGGGTGAATATATCAAACCCGGCGACGTGGTGGCCCGGATCATCGACATCGACAAGATCAAGGTCAGCATCGGCATACCCGAGCAGGACGTAACCTACGTGCGCACGGTCAAGGAAATGGACTTCATCGTCCCGTCGCTGGACAGCCGGAAATTTGCCGGTAAAGTGGACCATCTGTCGTTCGCCACGTCTCCCATGGCCAAGGTCTACCCGCTGGAAATCCACGTGGACAACGCCGACCATCTCCTGCTGCCCGGGATGGTGGTCAAGGGGCGGGTGGTTCGGAAAGTCTACGACAATGCGGTGCTGCTGCCGCTCTTCTCGGTCATCCCGGGGGACGACGAGTACTACACTTACGTGCACCGCGACGGCAAAGCGGAAAAGCGCATCATCACGCTCGGTACCTTCCAGGAGCGGCTGGTCCACATCGTTTCGGGGCTCGATCCAGGCGACCAGATGATCGACAAAGGGCTCCGGCTGGTGGCCGACGGCTCCCCGGTAAGGATTGTGGAGTAGAGGGATGATGAAAAACGCCAAGATTCAAGACCTGAAAAGGGTGGGTGGGGGATCGGGATAATGAAAAACGCTAAAAAGCAAGACCTGACCCTCACTTTCCTGACCTTACTTTCTACGCTTCCTGCTCAGAGGGGTGGTGGGGAGACGCCATGATTATCAGCGATACGTCTGTAAAGAACAAGGCCAGCGTCTTCGTGGTGGTGGTGCTCATCATCATCATGGGGACCAGCTCTTACATCGACCTTCCCCGCGAGGCTACTCCGGACGTCAAGATCCCTTACGTCTTCGTGTCCACCGGCTACACAGGGGTGGCGCCCAAGGACATCGAGACCGCCATCACCATCCCCATCGAGGAGAAACTCAAGGGGCTGAAGAACGTCAAGGAGATCCGCTCCAGCTCCTCTGAAGGCAACAGCTCCATCTCCATCGAGTTCGTCACCGGCACCGAGATCGACGACGCCGTCCAGTGGGTTAAGGACAAGGTGGACACGGCTAAACGCGAGCTGCCGTCGGACCTGGAAGACGATCCGTCGGTGTTCGAGATCAACCTCTCGGAGATGCCCATCATGGCCCTGGGCATCAAGGCCCCCATGGGCCTCAGGCAGCTCAAGGAGTTCGCCGAGGACCTGAAGGACGACATCGAAGCCATCCCCGGGGTGCTGGAGGTGGACCTGGTAGGAGGACTGGAACGGGAGATCCACATCGAGGTGGACCCGGACCTGCTGGCGGTGTACGGGATTCCGTTCAACGTGCTGTACTCGGTGGTGAGCGGCGAGAACCAGAACGTCTCCGGCGGCAATATCGCCATGGGGGACGGCCGCTACCAGATCAGGGTCCCCGGCGAGTTCAAGAACGTGGAGGACTTCAAAAACCTGATCGTGACCACCGTGGAAGACTCGCCGGTCTACCTCCGGGACATCGCTGTCATCAAGGACTCCTTCAAGGACATTACCAGCAAGTCCAAGCTCAATTTCAAAGACTCCATCAACCTGTACATCAAGAAGCGGGTCGGTGAGAACATTATCTACATCACCGACGCCGTGAAAGCACTTATCGACGAGCAAGAACCGTCCTTCCCGGCGGGCCTCGACATCACCGTGGTCATGGACCAGTCCAACATGATCCGCTTCATGCTGGAAGACCTGGAGAATAACATCATCACCGGCTTCCTGCTGGTGCTTCTGGTGCTGATGTTCGCCATGGGATTCCGAAACGCGCTCCTGGCCAGTATCGCCATCCCGCTTTCCATGGCCCTGAGCTTCTCCATCCTCTATTTCATGGACATCACCCTGAACATGGTGACCCTGTTCAGCCTGATCCTGGCTCTGGGGATGCTGGTGGACAACGCCATCGTCATCGTGGAGAACATCTACCGTTTCACCAGCCAGGGGGTGCCCCGGGCCCAGGCGGCCATGCGGGCCACGGGGGAGGTGGCCTGGCCGGTCATCGCCTCCACCGCCACCACCGTGGCGGCCTTCATCCCCCTGCTGTACTGGGGCGGGCTGATGGGCGAGTTCATGAAGTATCTACCCATCACCCTGATCACCACCCTATCGTCGTCGCTGTTCGTGGCCATGGTCATCAACCCCACCTTCTGCTCGGTGTTCGTAAAGACCAGGTCCGACGGCCACGGCAAGACTGAGCAGGAGATCATCGACGCGGGAGAAAAACCCCTTCAGGGCGGCGGCTGGATCATACGTTCCTATGATTGGGTGCTGCGCGTGTCCTTGAAGAACCGCCTGGCGGTGCTGCTCTCGGCGGTGCTGCTGCTGGTGCTGCTGACCAGCACCTGGATCCTGCGCACGGGAATCGAACGGCCGGTGGAGTTTTTCCCGTCCATCGATCCGGAAAGCTGCTACATCAACATCGATCCGCCCGAGGGGATGGACATGGCGGCGCTGGAATCCATCGCCACCGAAGTCCAGGACCGGCTTCAGCGCTGGGAGAACGTCCCCGAACGGTTCCGCGAGGACATTGCCAGGCCCCCGGAGCTGTCAAAACACGCCGTGAAAAAATGGCAAAAGTTCATGAAAGAAGAAGGGCTTCAGGACGAGGAGCGGATAAGCGATCTGCAGAACGTCCGCTTCGCTTACACCCGGCTGTCCACCCACATCGGGTCCAGGATGTTCGCCGGAGCCGGCCTGTCCAACCATATCGGGGTGCAGTTCTACGATTTCGAGGGACGGCCCGAGAAGTCCGCTTCCACCATGGAGAGAATCCGTTCGAGGATTAAAGGAATTGCCGGAGCGGAGATCTTCATCGCCGAGCAGGAGCACGGTCCTCCCACCGGTAAACCCATCAACATCGAGATTTCCGGGGACGATTTCGATGTCCTGGGCCAAATCGCCGAGAAGGTCAAGTGGGTGGTAAGCCAGGTCCCCTTCGTGGAGGACGTGGAAGACACCTTCGTCAAGGGCGCTCCCACCATCGAACTTATCGTCGACCGCAAGCGGGCGGCGATGTTCGGGATAACCACCGGGCTGATCGGCACCACTATCAAGACCGCCATCAACGGCTGGAACGTCTCTACCTACCGGGAAGGAGACGAGGACTACGACATTTTCGTCAGGGTGACCGACGCCTACCGCAAGGACGTGGACATCCTGCGCAAGCTCTTTCTGCCAACTCCCCGGGGGTTGGTGCCGCTTTCGGACCTGGTGACCATCAACTATATCGGCGGCCTGGGCACCATCAATCGCATCGACCACCGCCGGGTGGTGACGGTGATGGCCGACGTGGATGAGAACAAGATGCCGGGGGCCGTGGCCCGGATGATCGCCACCAAGATGCTGCGCCGCTTCGAGCTTCCCGCCGGGTACTCGGTGCAGTTCACCGGTGAGCAGACCGAGCAGGCCGACGCCGAGGCGTTTCTGAAAAAGGCCTTCATGATCGCCCTGTCCCTGGTGTTCATCGTGCTGGTGATCCAGTTCAACTCGGTGTTCAACGCCGGCATTATCATGTTCTCGGTGATCCTGTCCCTGGGGGGGATTTTCCTGGGCCTGGCGGTAGCCGATATCCCGTTCGGCATCATCATGACCGGTATCGGCGTCATCTCCCTGGCCGGCGTGGTGGTGAACAACGCCATCGTGCTGCTGGACTACACCAACCATCTTCTGCAGCGCGGGTACAACCTGACCGACTCGGTGATAAACGCCGCCCGGACCCGTTTCCGCCCGGTCATGCTCACCGCCATCACCACCATCCTGGGGCTGCTGCCCATGATTACGGGGGTGACCTACGATTTCAAGAACTGGCAGCTGGTCACCGAGTCCCAGTCGCAGCAGTGGTGGTTCTCCATGGCCATAGCGGTGGCCTTCGGGCTGGCGGTGGCCACGGTGCTCACCCTGGTGGTGGTACCGACGATTTTCCACCTGGTGACCGACATGAAGTACCGGTTCCAGCGGCTGATGAAGAAGAGCATTAAAGGTTGACTGAAGGTGGGCGGCTGAAATGAATACGGATTTTATAATCGGATTCGAACCCGAAACAGAAAGTACCATTCTCATTCCCGGCGGCAATCTTGATGAAGTCAACTCGTGCATACTGCGGGACAGGATGAAAGACCTGGTTAATGAAGGTCATTCCAGGATAATCGTTGATATGTGTCACGTGAGTTTCGTGGGCAGTGCCGGTCTTGGTATTTTTGTATCGACCTCTGTCGTTCTGAATAAAAAAGGCGGCCGGTTCTGCCTGGTCAACGTAAACGAAGGGATCAAGAAAATCCTGACCATCGCCAACCTGTACTCGAAAATCGACGTCTACGAAAGCCGCGAAGCAGCCCTCGCCGCCTGGCACGAGTAACAGGCATTCTTCTCTCAGCAGTTATATATCCGTAGATTAACCCGGAGATTGCGGTTGGTTTCCTGGCGTTAATAGAAAGTCTACTGCAATTTCCGGGTTATGGGGATTTGTTGACGTATGGGGATAGTCCGTTTACAATGTCGGTTGGGGT
>CAYSPT010000119.1:0-9223 GCA_964432985.1 uncultured bacterium | reverse complement strand
ACATGAGGAAAAGCTAATACTAAAGCAGCTTTTCAATGTGTAATATTTCCACAGGTGAGATGGTAGTCGTTGGGATCGTATGCCAGAGCATACTCCCCTCAGACCCCAAAAATCGCAGATCCCAGCATGCTTCCTGAAACGCGCTTTATAACTGGATTTGCCACTCTCGATAGTAAAAATCAGCTAGCTTACTGCCAGTGCACAAATCCCAGTATTGAAAGGAGTTTTGGTTGGATCATTCTGTCTCTCATATGTCGTAGTACCGCAAAAATGACTAGTTTTTTGTGGGGTGAAATACGGATTCCCTTATGAATACTAGAGTTTCGCGGAATATCACGGGAGGGAGTATTGTTATGGAATTAATAAAAGCCGCTGCTAGTAAAGGCTGGCTGAAGATCGTCGAACGCTGTGTGAAGAACCGGCAGGGATTCAAGCTGGTCATGCCCAAGAGTAAATTTGCCGGGCTGCTGAACAAGGGGAGTGTGGTTGGGCTCCCATGGCCTATCCTCAAGCCGAATCAAGAAGCTTTGACGAAGACCGTACTGGCTATATTCAAGAATGTAGCGTCGTCGGTCGGGGCTTATTACGCCTATCGCCTAGTGGAACAGCTATCGAATCAGAAATACCGATTTAGGGTTGTGCAGAAGGAAGACACCGGTGATTTGGTAATCGAGGCTATCCCGACATATCCCGAGTAAGAAGTATTCCAGGGAGTTTAAGAAGGAGGTGGTCAATAGTATCAGTTGATCGTCACATATCCCGCTATTCCACATCTCAACACATCAACACCCATCCCCAAACACTCAAAACTGAAGGAGGAATGCGCAATGTCGGATACTATCAAGGTAGAGGTAGGCAAGATCGGACGTGGTCTTATCGACCTGGACATGCTGCAGGGCAGCACTATCAGCGAAGCCATCAAGATCAGTGGGTACCACTTCTCGGAGGAGACCCGGATCAAGCTGAGCCGGGACCCGGATGCCAATGAGGGCACGACGCTCCAGGATGGCGACCGGATCTACCTGGTGGATAACCTCCAGGGCGGCCTGTCCTAACGTAGCCGAACACTATTGAGAACCAATAAAACCGGGGTGGAGACAATTATTCCACCCCGGTTTTGGTTTCTCATGAAAGGAGATGAATCATGAAGTTGATCGAGAATCCTGTGGATCTCTCTTATACACCGCTCGCCAGCGTCCAAGGGTACCTCAACCTGCTTCTCCTCAAGTATCGGGGCAAGAAGATGGTTCTTCTGGATGAACATCCGGTCAATGGGCAGCCTATCACCAGGCCAGACATGCTGAAGGACACGATTGTACTCTCCTGGCACCGTATCCAGCCTGAGCACCAGCTTGGGCGGGCTTTCAGTCACGGGACCGTGTTTGCAGGGCATTGGATTGATTTTTCCCAGATGCCGGAGTCACTGGCGGACCTTCCTGATGGTCTGGAGTTCTCAGAGCGCTCTACCGAGGCCTGGAAAGCCCATATTTACGTTAGCACCATTGGTACCGTCCTGGCCAGTCAGAAGAGAAGGCTGGAAGATAAGATCGGCCGGACCAGGGAGGAGATTCAGCGCCTGCAGTTGAAGATGCGGAACCTAGTACAGGAGGTCCACCGTGATCGGACCCTTGTGGAGAACATACTGCCCGGACGGGATGCTATACGCATATCGGCCATAAAGCAATTCCGTGAGCTGATGACCTTGATTCCTGGAACATATCTGAAGTTCGATTTCTCCGGAGAGGGAATCACTGCACAGACCTCGAACATCTATCTCGAAGACGAGGATGGCTACGGCTACGACTTGGGAGCGCTTAAAGTGTATATTCCCTTTGATTCAGAGAATGAAATGAAGGTCAATGCAACGGATTCCAGTGTGTACAGCCGAGGTGGGTACTTTCATCCTCACGTGAATTCCAACGGAGCTGTATGTTGGGGTGACGGGTATGAACTTGTGCACGATCTTCAGCTCCGGGGGGAATATGCCCAGCTGCTGATCTACATCGAGCAGTTCCTGCGGTCATACAATCCCGATGGTCCCTACGAGAAGCTTCGTTACTGGAGTGAAGATTACGAGGTTTGCCCTTGGTGTGAGTATGAGGGGAATCTGGACAACTGGCATTCTCTTTGTGACGGATGTTATGAGTCCAGTTGGTGGTGCGAATGGTGCGAGGAGGAGCGGATCACCGAAGGCCGATACTGCAACTACTGCCTGGATTCCCGCGAGATGTGCCCCCAGTGCGATGAGTATCTGGTCGCAACCGGAGAATCCCTCTGCCCTTCATGCCGGGAGATCTACAGCAATTGTGATGAGTGCGGGGAGATCGTTGACCGGGACGACCTGGATGAGGACGATCTGTGTCCGGACTGCCGTGAGCCGGAGGAAGAAGAATCGGAGACCGGGGTGGAAATAATGGAAAGAGAGGCAGCATGATGAAGAAGAAAGCGAATGTTGCGACCGGATCACCGGTAAGGATCGTGCTGTCTCTGGCTGTTGCCCGGATGCTACATGTCTACCAGGAAGTGGCCGAGACGGAGATCCTTCTTGTGGGCCTGACCAGGATCGAGGGGAATGTCATCACGGTCGAAGATGCCGTGCTTCTACCCCAGTCTGCGAACCGGTCGTCAGTCGAACTAGACCAGGAAGCCTATGCCGACTGGATAGAAACAGTCCCTGATGAAGATCTGACAAAGTGGAACTGCTGGCTCCATACCCATCCCGGCATGGGAGTGTTCTGGAGTGCCACCGACGACGAAAACATAGCCCGGCAAGACATGCCACTTCTAGTAAGCGTGGTGGCCGACGGAAGCATGATGCTTGGGCGGATTGACCTTAGAGAGCCGTTGTCGGTCACTATCAACCACGTGCCTGTGGAAATCGACCTCGATATCGATGAAGAGGCCTATGAACTAGCCGGTGAGGAGATCAAGAACAAGATCTGTTCCAGTCAAGTGTCTGCCTGTGATAACGCCTGGCCGTTTGACGACCGCGAAGGATTCCTGGATAGCTGGGGTTACATTCAGGAGGAAGACTGGGACGACGATCAGTCATTCGGTCATGATCGCACATTTGAGGAGTACCTGATGTCGGAGCAGTACGGAGAGGAGGAATAGAAACATGCGGATAAGCTACCTGCGACAGCTCGATATAATCGATCCGGAAAAGTTTTCCGGAAGGATCAGAATCATCGGAGTGGGCGGGATCGGGAGCCCCACGGCCATCATCCTTGCCAAGATGGGCTTCAAACGGTTCGTGCTGATGGATGACGATTCAGTGGAGCCGCACAACCTCCCCTCCCAATTCTACCCCACGGAGGCGGTCGGTATGCTCAAGGTTGAGGCAATGGCCATACAGATGCTCCAGTTCAATCCCGATGTGAATGTTGAAACCATCCCGGATAGATTCACGGACGTCTTCAGGTGGTCGCAGCCCGCTCCTCGGGAGATCGTCATCGTAGCGACCGATACACTGAAGTCTAGGGCTTGCGTCTGGGACCGTTGTAAGAATAAGCCACACATCGAACTCTACCTGGACGCCAGAATGGCCGCAGAGCAGTTCGAGATACATGTTGTAAGACCATACGTCCCGGAGGATAAACGGCAGTACGAAGCCACGCTATTTCAGGTGGTGGCATCGGATACCGGTAGGGGTAGAAGAGAACTGCGGAAACCAGTCGATCTCCCATGTACAGCCCGGTCCGTCGCGTACAACGCATTTGTCCTTGGTGGATTGGTAGCCCACGAGATCAAGCGATTCGTGATGAACGAGTTCACTGCAGGGTTGGAGTTGAGAGGAGACCTACGCGAGCGGATTTTGATGACTATCTGAGGTTTCTTGAATCAAAGGCACACGGGGCAGGGGATTGCGTAATCCCCTGCTTCACGGGAGGCAAGAGTGACCTTTATCTAATCATCTTTGAACCGGTTAAATGCGACTAACCTCGGCTAAACCAATTGACAAGCATGCAGGATTTCAGATAATGTTTGCTTATTCTAAATGGATTTAGATGACGGCTAATGAGGGCAACAAGAGCAATTGATCCGTAAACCGACATGCTTTTTTTAATGTGGAGTATGCTTGAGAAATGACTGGAGTAAGAGAAGCTATAAGATGAATCACAATAAGTACGGAGGAACGCAATAATGTTAGGGCTGGAGCTACGTAAGGAGTTCAAGGAGCGTCGGTTGAAGGGCACCGCCATTGAGCTGACAAACAACAACAAGACTGGCGCAACACAAATCCCCGCGTCAGATTTTCTCAGAATCACGTATCCAACGGCGGATGTGCTGAAAACTATTGAAGCAGTCGGTCCTGACCAGGGACGCTTGGTTACTCTCATAGGTGAACGCGGTTTGGGTAAATCCCATCTCATGGGCATGCTCTATCACACCTTAACGGATAATACCGCAACAAAGCAGTGGCTCTCTGAGTGGGCTAACCGGTTGAGCAATGAAAAGATAGTAAACCTTCCATTGCGGAGTGGAATGACGGTTATCAGCGAAAGCCTGCATCGTCACCGATACAAATTTCTTTGGGATCTTCTGTTCGACCAGCATCCGCATGGAGATTATTGCCGGGGCAAGTGGGCAAGCCTGGGAGAGAAGAAGACCGAGGTGCCCAGCGACGAAATCCTTTTTGACATGTTTCAACACACACCGACCGCTCTCATTCTGGATGAATTTCAGACGTGGTATGACGGATTGACGAACACCAAGCAGTACCCATGGCGGAACTGGGCTTTTAACTTTATTCAGATTTTATCGGAGATAGCTAAAGAACATCCTGAGCTGTTGGTACTTGTGATTTCCGTTCGCAACGGGAATACAGACGCATTTCAGCAAGTTCAGCGGGTCAACCCAGCCATCGTTGACTTTAAGGGACCTTCCGCAAAGGAGGATCGTCTTCGTCTTCTCCTGCATCGCCTCTTTGAAAACCGCTTACAGGTGGCGGACGAAAAAATTGCATCTGTGGTCGAAGCACATGTCAGCGAATACATCCGGCTCAAGAATCTTGCACCTGCAGAACATCAGCGTATCCGGGAGGATTTCATTCATGCGTGGCCGTACGCACCCCACCTTATGGAACTTCTCGAAGATCAGGTACTGATGGCAACACACGCTCAAGAAACCAGAGATCTCATTCGCATTCTTGCGGATCTGTTCAAACGATGTGGTAAAGACATACCTATCATCACCGCAGCTGATTTCCGTTTAGACGATGAAAAGAGCGGTATCGCTGCTCTGCTGGATTCAGTTGCCAATCAACATCACGCGAAACTGCGCGAAAAGGCAATGCGCAATCTGGAAGCCGTCAGAGACGCTATTGCCAATACATCACAAACGGTTCCCCATTTAGAAGGTATCATCGGAGCATTGTGGCTACGGTCCCTGGCGGAAAGCAATCTCGCGGGTGCTGACATGGCAACCCTGCATGTTGATGTAACGAGCAGCAAACCGGTCGATGATAATGCTTTCCAGGTTGAGTTGGCCACGATAACGGAGAATAGCTTTAATATTCACGAGGATGGCCATCGTTACATTTTCAAGGAAGAAGAGAATCCCCAGGCGAAGTTGATAGCCAGCGCCCGTAACGACAAGCTCTTTCAGGAAGGTGAGGACGTACTCCGTCTTTCTAGAGAGGTTAGGTATGTCATCGGTGGGATTGCCGATGTTCCTTCACGCTTTCGAGTAGTTGTCCTGCCACAATACTGGACATCAGAACCATGGGAGAAAATCGAGGAATCTGACCACCCACAAAACTGGGATGACCGTATTCCAATACTAATACTTCCTAAGACTCCCGATGATGTCGAGGCTATTCTCGGTAAATGGCTCCGTGATAATCTGCAGACAAACCGTAACACTGTTCGATTCTTGTTGCCGCGCGACGGGAGCGAGAACATTTTTGCCGATCGGGATCTCATTGTTTTGGCAAGGGCTGTTTACCTGGCTGAAAAATGGAAAGTGCAGAATCATGAATACAGCCGCCTACAATCGAAGTATCAAAAAGAACTGCGGGAGGTTATCAAAGCCCGGTTCGATCGATTCGCTCTAATTTCAAAATGGAATTTTCAGGAACCGCAGGATTGCCGTTTCTGCATCCAAAGTCACAAAGCTGAAGGATCTAAAATCCCCGATGCCATAGACAAATATATCAACGAGAATCTTTTCATTCCCGAGGATTTTGAAGCTTTCACCATGGCGGCAGCTCCCAATAACGAATCCGTCGGAAAACTTATTCATGAACTCCGGGAGCCACGCCCCGGCGGACAGGAATGCATCCCCTGGCTTGGTGAAACACTTGTTAAGGAACATATCATTCGTCTGTGCGCAAAGGGTAAAATTGCGATTAATCTGCGTGGGATGGAATATCTTCAGCTAAAAGATGGGGAGTCGTACGATGAATCATGGAGGCGTATGAGGGGTAAGCTAGGCACTGGGAAGCATCTTAACGAGACCTATATCCTTCATCCTCAGGCTGTTCCTGTCGTCGGTGGTGTAGCGACTACGGGTGGAGCACAGCCGGTTCCTCTAACAGACGGACAGAGTACCGTATCGTCCACAGGTGGTACAACTGATCTAGAAACTGGTGGAGAACAACCGCAAACTCCCAGTATTTTTCGAGATACAAAAAATTTCACGTCGCTTTCCTCCCCTGCGACCTCAGCGCTTAATCTGCTCGGAAAAGTGGAATCATGGGGAATTGGCCCAGGGACACAATTACAAGCTATGCGCCTGAAAGTTGATAATATCACGGGTGCACAACTGCAGGACCTTCTAAAGAAACTACCTGACGGAATGACCTATAAGCTAGATGTAGATAAGGAGGACGCTTGATGGCACTGGCACTAGCGACCCTTCAAGCTCTTCAAACAACGTCTCCTGTTAAAGCGTGGCAAGTTATTTTCGATAATGCTTGGCATATCTGTACACCGGAAATAACTGGCGGAAAACCTACCGCTGAAGTAACCCGTCGAGATCGTGCTGTCGGAGACCTTGATTTATTCATGGCAACGGCTGGCTGGGACTTGTGGGATTCTTATGAAACTGTCGTGCCGATGACCTCTACCGCCCTGATTCAATGGTGGGATAACCACAATAGCGGCAGAGCTGTCCTTATCCTGGATGCTATCTCCTTGCGTGAATCCCCTTGGATCATCCATGGTGCCATCGAGCACGGATTCACGGTACATGATGCAAAAGCTACTGGAGCCGAACTACCTGCTGATACCACTCCATTTGCCAGGGCACTTGGGTTTTCCCAACGTTCAGCGCTCGGGAACAATCGTGCTGGGCAAGCTCACAATTTAACGGGAGCACGGACGGAATCTACGGACATAGCCTGGCAGGACTGTGCTGGTTTTATCGGCTCTGAACCTGATTGGTTGTTGTGGCATCATTGGCCAGATCATCGCCTACACTATCATGACCAGGCAGGCAAGGGATTGTCAACGTTGACCCGGGAAGTACAGGAACATCTGACCAGTGATTCTTTCTGGAATCTGGTGGAACGTCTAGCCACTGGACGGCGTCTAGTAATCACTTCCGATCACGGATATGCTGCGAGCGGGCTTTTCCCCGACTCAGATAAGGCTCAAACCAACTATCTCAAAAAAGCATTTAAAAGCGGGCGATGGAGTGATCAAAATGATTCTCCAGGGCATTGGGTGCCACCTATCGATCTGGCTCTGAATACGCACCACGGGTGGTATCAGTTCGTACTGGGACGCCGGAAATGGAAGAGCGCGGGCGGATATCCAACGCTGACGCATGGCGGACTTTCGGTGCTTGAGGTAACTGTACCGTTCATCGAGTTATCAAGGAAGGCAACGTAAACACATGACGAGAAGAACCGGTGAAACAAAAAAAGAATGGCTGGCCAAAGAGGTGGCTAAAGCTGTGAATGCAGGAAAGGTCTGGGATTGTGAGACAGTAGATTTTTCCGATCCCGGTCGTCCACCTACGTGTCTGGAGGTGGATTTTCCCATTCTACCCATCAACCAGATCGCAGCTATCGAAGGCAACGCTGGTAAACCCATCTACCAGATGTCCAAGTGGTGGGCGCGGAGACGCAGCAGTGTATTCCGCTCAATGCTCCTAGCTGGGGCAATGAAAGCACCGGCGGACCCGTCCGAGGCTGCTAAAAAGGTGTGGGAAGCCTACTATGGTAACCACCAGAAAGCAGGTGCGTTCAAGAAACTCAAGGTCGCTGATATATTTATGGGTGGCGGTACCACCATTGTTGAAGGCTCCCGTCTCGGGATGCAGATGTATGGCAATGACCTGAATCCCGTAGCCTGGTTCGTGGTCAAGAACGAGATGGCCCAGGTGGAGAAGGCTGAGGTCGAGAACCTACTGGCTGACATCGAGCGGGAGGTTAAGCCTCAGATCATGCCCTTCTATGTCTGCGACTGTCCTCGTGGGCACAAGGGCAAATGGACGAAGATCAGCACAAGAGAGATAATGGATGATGATTTTGAACCGGCCTCACTTACTCCTGAGGAACGTAAGGATTACAGCTACAATGGTCCCGAGATCATCTATGTGTTTTGGGCTAAACACGGACCTTGTCAGGTCACGGGTTGCGGCCATCGCACACCGATCATGACCAACCCAGTTATGGCGGTGAAGACCATTTCCGTGAAGTATTGGCTTCACCAATGTCCTCATTGTGGTGGCAAATACGACTTGGAAGAACAAGAAGCGCGCATGGCTCCCGGTGTACCCTTGGTGGTAGCCGAGACGGAGCGTCCATTTGCAATTCTTGAAAGGTGTGGAGCTAATTGCCCGCTTTGTGGGCAAGGAGAAAAGATAATTCCGGATATCGAAAGATTAAGATCGAAGAGAAAAAAGGTCGAGTTAGCCCTGCTCGTTCATCCCGATTGGCTCCAGGGAGAACCGGGGCATGATACTGACGGACACGAATACGGTGGTAGCGCGGACGATTCGGTTGAATCTACCATTCGTTGGAACCAAGCTCGGGCATCAAAATG
The DNA here is from genome assembly GCA_964432985.1 of uncultured bacterium. GTDB lineage: Bacteria > Muiribacteriota > CAYSPT01 > CAYSPT01 > CAYSPT01 > CAYSPT01. Next base: position 230 of record CAYSPT010000119.1, on the reverse strand, counting down.
TCGACTTATTGAGGTCCGTGGTAAATTGCCTGATGAGATCACATGTCCGGAGACAAATGGTACATTCAAGACCGGTAAAGGAGGAGGAAGCGTTCTTAGCTCAGGTAAATTCGCATGTAGTAAATGCGGTAGTAGCCAACGTATTGTTGAGTCAATAGCAAGAACAGAAAAAACTGCTCCCATTGCGATGCTTGCTTTTCAAGGCTATTGTCCTCAATGTGATAAAGAAA
>CAYSPT010000118.1:7716-9347 GCA_964432985.1 uncultured bacterium | reverse complement strand
CACCCGGTGGGCTGTGGCACCCAGGGATAAAGCCCGGTGCTTCCGGTGAATTTATGTCCGGGGACGACGAATGGGACCATGCCTGGACCGAAGAGTGGGACAGCATTGACATGCTTCCCGGAGAACCTGACAGCCCGTTTTCTCCCGGTTTTTCCGGTTCAGGATTAGATGAATCGGGTATAGGTGCTCCCTCAATACCCGAATCGGAGACCGGGGATGCTCTACCAGAATCAGAACTGGATAAATCCATTTCTCCTTCATATCCGGCAGAAGATACAGGAAAAGGTGATGATGGATTTGACCAGTGGTGGAAGGGTGGCGCCGGGATCGAAGATCCTTTCCCGTGGTCAGATGAGGAACCGTTGGATAGTGTTGATTAGCCGGCACCATTTATTTTACATCTTGCACTCCATTACCATGCCTGATACAATACCGGTAGCGTCGGAACGACATGCGCAGAAACTGAAATGGAGTAACGCCGGATGACGAAGGAACTTGCCGGAAAGGTCAAAGTAAACCGGTTTCATCACAACTGGGTAAAAGAAGCGCTCGTGCTGCTGACAGAAGAGATATCCGACAGCATCATCATCACCGATCAACGACACGGAGTGGTGTTCTGGAACCATGGCGCGGAGAAGATCTTCGGGTACAGCGCCGAGGAAATGATCGGTAACACAGTGACCATACTCTACCCTGCGTACGAAAAAGAGCGTCTTCGCGACGTGTGGAAGCAACTTTTTAAAGGTAAAGCGTTCAGGAACCTGCCGGTTATCGAAGTCACCAAAGATGGCAAAGAAATCCCGCTCCTGCTTTCTCTTATTCCCCTGCGGGACCCTGACGGACAGATTGTCCGGGTGGCGGGTATCGCCAAGGATATTACCGAACTGGTGCAGCAGAGAAAAAAGGTGGAAGATCTTACCCTGTTTTATGAGGCTGTGTTCGATGCCCTGCCGTTTATCGTCGGTGTGCTGAACATGGGAGGCCGTTACCGGACCATGGAATTTGCCAATAAGGCCTTCCTCAGTTTTATGGAAACTTCACTGGATAATGTTAAAGGAAGAAGCGTCAACAAAGTGCTGGGTCTCAAGGGAAAAGAAGCGAAAATATTCCAGGAGAACCTGACGACATTTTTCCAGAACCACCAGGTCAAGATACACGGCCGCCTGGTCGGATACCTGGTGTTTCCCGTGGGACAGGGCAGCAAGGTGGGCCTGGTGATGCAGGATATCACCGATCTGTGTTACGTATAAAGCGTGATTACCCTGACGACTGATCCTCATCATTTCTATCGTTTCATTTCTATCCTCATTATCGTTGCAGTGATAATTGTTACCCCGGTTTGCTCTGAGGAGCGCTCCCGGCTGATGGTAGTTATCGACTGGGGAGATGCCGGGAGTTACCCTGATAATCACCGCATGGTGATAACCCCGGATGCCCGGTGGCTTCAGGGTACAATTACCGATGATCAAGGCACTCATCGAGTTCTGTTTCTCGATCAATGGCGCCGTGATGGCCGTCTCATCAATTGGGTGGACCCCGATCGCGGGCCACAGCATGTCTACCGGGGTGACGCTGGTAATCATACCGTTACCGTCCGCTCGTATTATTCGCTTCCCACCGGCCCCATCAGT
>CAYSPT010000118.1:0-7616 GCA_964432985.1 uncultured bacterium | reverse complement strand
TAATCATACCGTTACCGTCCGCTCGTATTATTCGCTTCCCACCGGCCCCATCAGTGCTGAAGCGGGGGCCCAAACAGTTACTGATGGGGCCCAAACGGTTACTGATGGGGCCCAAACGGTAACCTTGGAAGACGGAACATTGGCCTATGTGGAGGAGGTGTCGTTTAAACCTCCTGCTACAGGGAGCAGAGGTGAGGGACCACAGGATGCAGCAGCCTTATTTACCTATGGGCAGGACACGCCGGCCATCAGTCTGCCGATCTACACTCCGTCAACTGATGATGGGGAGGGAATTCCTGAGGATGAGACGGTGGTGTTCACTATGGCGTACAGTTACCCTGCAAGGAACCCGGATCACTATTTTGACTTTTACGGTGAATGGACGTTCCTGGTTACCGGCCCTGAAAATGATGTCCGTATAAAAACGGTCAAATCCGGTCTTCAGGTTGAGTGTAATGATTATACTGTACCTTCCAGCCCTCATTATCGTGATGACATGTATCAGAGTTTCGTAGTGCCCCGGTTACTCTACTCGGTTGAAGAACCGGGACTGTCCTCTGTAGAAAAAGGAATTGGAATAAACACCAGAATCAACTATTACGTTGAAATTCCCGGTGACCACGGCGGCCCGGCTATCCCTCTTTATGTCAAAGACGAGGTTCCTCCGTCCAGAGTTATCGTCGATCTGGCGGGTGCTGATTTCGGCACGACGGGAGATGCGATGGATGCAGCCCGCCTGGTAGTGGAAGACAACAACCCTAACCTGCGGCCGCATCATATGTCCGCTCGTATCTCGTTTGGGGATCTTGAAGTGACGCCATGTGAGCTTGGAAATCCTCCTGATGACCAGGTCCTGGTACGCGATCCGATTATGTATGCCCGCCCCGGGCATGAACGTACGGATTCAACCGGTGAATACGGTCTGGTGGCTGCCTGGCGGCTTCCCGAAACCCTCAGGCTGCCGCTTAAGGCAAAGGGTCGTATCAGGCCGGTGGCTCTGCTCAAAGGTTTCGGCCTCGTTGAAGAACTGGAAAGGCTGGTGGATGAGCCCATCACGGTTTTTGACGACGATGCTCCCAATATCTACATTCATCTGAGTGACGGTCATCATCTCGACCGGTGGTACACGGACCCGGCGGCCGCCGGAAACGACGACGGTGTACTGGCAACTGGTCCCGAAACCTATCAGTACATCGATGACCGGCCGGTATGGACAGTTGATACCGGGGGGGATGTTTTTGAGAAAACTCGACTACTGGTAGAGGTATTCGTTGTAGACAATGTCAGGTACATGGATGGGTTACCGCTTGGCGGGGCCCACCTGGCCAGTGTGACCGTGCGCAAGCCGTCTGCTGTGGAAATTGTTGAAGTACTGCCGCGGATGCAACCTCGTGGTGAGGGGATGCTGTACCGTCTCGAAAAAGGGATCAACTTCAGATCTCCCGGGGATTACACGTTGATCGTCGAAACCAGAGACAGGGCACGGTCTCTCGGGGAATACGGACTTCAGGACAACCGGCGGGAATTGACTCTCACCATCGTGGTTCAAGACACTCGTCTGCGGCACAACCGTCTTGACTGATGGGAGAGTGCGCTTCAATTCTTCGTCCTTTCCTCTCTCACTCATCAGAGGGCGGTAATGTCAGCATTGAACGATGATTGGCATTCTGATGGGCTTAGCCGCCACGAACTCTAACCAATCTTGACACTTCATCCGCCACTCACTTACAATAATAAACTGTCCATAGTCGCACAAGTGCACTGATCATTGATGATAGTATTAAGAAGCAGGTCGTACCCAAAAGTCACACGAACGCACTGAACATCGATGATGGTAATGGGGAGCAGGTAGTGCCCAAAAGTCACACGAACGCATTGAACATCGATGATGGTATTTGGGGGCAGGTAGTGCCCAAAAGTCACACAAGTGCACTGGTCATTGATGATGGTATTTGGGGGTAGGTCATGCCCGAACTTCGCAAGGACACTGTTACCAGGCGGTGGGTTATTATTGCTCCGGAACGCAATGGAAATCCGGACAATTTTTCGCACGACCACGTCACCTCCGGAGGAGGAGAATGTCCCTTTTGCCCGGGAAATGAAGGGCTAACACCCCATGAAATCCTGGCATACCGGTCGACGGACACCGGTCCCGACGAAAGCGGCTGGTGGATTCGTGTGGTACCCAACAGATATCCGGCGCTGGTGATTGAGGGTGAGTTGAATCGCTCCGGAGTAGGGATGTACGATCGTATGGACGGAATCGGCGCCCACGAAGTGATAATTGAAACGCCGCAACACGATGGTGACTTCAATTCCTATGGCCAGGAACAGGTGGAAAACATCCTTTGGGCTTATCGTGATCGCTATCTCGATCTTACCAGGGACAAACGGTTTAAATACATTCTTATTTTCAAGAACGTGGGGCAGGCGGCGGGGGCTTCTCTGGAGCACCCGCATTCACAGCTGATAGCCACACCCGTAGTGCCAAAAAGGGTTCAGGAAGAGCTCGCCGGGGCAAAATTATATTACACGTTCAAGGAACGGTGTGTTTTTTGTGACATCGTCAGGCAGGAGATAGATGATGGGAAGCGCCTGGTGTATGAAAGTTCCCACTTTGTCGTGTTCGCACCCTTTGCCTCACGGTTCCCCTTTGAACTGTGGGTTGTTCCAAAAGAGCACTGGTCGTCCTTCGGGTATATCGACGAATTGCTGGTACCGGATCTTGCCCGCACGATGATGACAACCCTTCAGGGACTGTCTCGTCTACTGAAGCGGCCACCGTTTAATTATGTTTTACACACCTCTCCGTGCAAGACTCCGGAGATGGAGCACTATCACTGGCACATCGAAATCATTCCCCGATTGATTAAAATGGCCGGATTCGAATGGGGCACAGGATTTTATATCAATCCAACCGAGCCTGAGCGAGCCGCCAATTTGCTCAGGGAAGTATGTCAACGAAGTGGAGGCTGATCAAGTGAAAGTTCTATTTATTGCTGCCGAAGCAGTCCCGTTTGCTAAAACAGGTGGTTTGGCTGACGTAGCCGGAAGCCTTCCTACAGCTCTGCAAGAGAAAAATGTTCATGTTCGCCTGGCCATGCCCATGTACCGGGGGATCGAAGGGACCGACTATGTCTGTGATTTTCCGGTGCGTATGAACCGGGCGGTAAAAACGGCTGTGGTAAAAAAACGCCGGCTCAAGAAAGGTGTGGGAGTATATTTCATTAGCAACTACTCATATTTTGATCGAGATGAGCTTTACGGGTACCAGGATGATCCGGAACGGTTTATTTTTTTCTGCAAATCTGTTCTGGAGATGATAAAACGGCTCGGGTGGAAACCCGACATCATTCATTGTCACGATTGGCACACCGGCCTCGTCCCCGTTTATATGAAAACGATTCTGGCGGCTGATCCCTTTTACACTGGTGTGAAAACAGTCTTTACCATTCACAACCTTCAGTATCAGGGAATTTGCTCTGCCGGCTACATGCGCACTGCGGGCCTCAACTGGGACCTGTTCACCTCTGATAACCTTGAGTTCTACGGTAAGCTCAATATGATTAAAGGCGGTATTGTTTTCTCGGACATCATCACCACGGTGAGTGAGCGGTACGCCAAAGAAATCCAGACGCCGGTATACGGTGTGGGTCTGGCCGGGGTCCTCAGATCACGCCGAAACAACCTTTTCGGGATCATCAACGGTCTGGACTATTCGGAATGGAACCCTCAGAAGGACCGTAAAATTCCTGCACGGTACTCGTGGAATTCGTATGAAAAGAAAGCAGGTAACACTGCTGGGCTCAGACAGCTGTTCGGGCTGCCCGAATCGGACTGCCCGGTTGTCGGCATGGTTACCCGGCTGGTAGAGCAAAAGGGACTCGACCTGCTTCGTTCCAGCATGAGGGAGCTGATGAAACGGGACTTGCAAATGGTTATACTGGGCTCGGGGGAGCCACAGCACGAAGCGTTTCTCACCGCTGCGGCCCGTACCTATCCGTCAAAACTGGCTGTATATATCGGTTACAGTGATGATCTAGCCAGGCTTATCTATGCCGGTTCAGACATGTTCTTCATGCCATCGCGGTTCGAGCCGGGCGGGCTGGGCCAGCTCATTTCCATGCGGTATGGCTCTGTTCCGGTGGTGAGAAGTTGCGGCGGGTTAGCGGAAACGGTTCATAATTTCAATCCCCATGACGGGTCGGGTAACGGATTTTCTTTCGCCGATTATAGTCCGGCGGCACTTGTGGATGCCTTTGACCGGGCCCTGGCTGTTTACTACCAAAACAGGGAATTCTGGCAGGTAATTGCCACCAGGGGAATGCAGGAGGACCACTCCTGGAGACGCTCAGCGGAGGATTATGTAACGTTGTACGAGCGACTTGTTCCACCAGCCGAGGAGGAAATGCAGGGTGCGTGAGCTGCGCAAGGACCCTGTAACGCAACGGTGGGTCATTATTTCAACTGAAAGGGGCGAGCGGCCTCACCAGTTCGTCTCACACGACGCCGAAATCCCCGACGACCGGGAAGACTGCCCTTTTTGTGAAGGGCGGGAGTACCTGACTCCTCCCGAGGTTTATTCCTTTCGTCCCTTTGACAGTCTGCCTGATGAAAAAGGATGGTACGTACGTGTTGTCCCTGACAAAGAACCGTTGCTCGATCCTCATGAACCGCTGAAAAAGTACGGTGTCGGTATGTTTGACGCCATGCGCGGCACGGGAGCTCACGAACTGGTGGTGGAAACGCCGCACCACCAGCAGGTGATGGATGTCGTCAGCGAGGAACAGGTTGGACTGATTCTCAATACCTACCGTTTGAGAATGATGGAGTTCAAGCAGGACAGCCGGATCAAGCATGTGCTTGTCACCAAGAACCACGGGGTAACCGCGGGGGCCCTGATCCATCATCCTCACTCTCACATTATCGGGCTCCCCATCATATCCAAAAAAGTGTACGAGGAGCTTGAGGGATCGAGGATATATTTTGAATACAAGGACCGGTGTGTTTTTTGCGACGTGGTAGCCCAGGAGCTGGAGGAGCAAGTGAGAATCGTCGAGAAAACCGATCAGTACATAGCATTTTGTCCGTTTGCCTCCCGGTTTCCCTTCGAAATATGGATTCTGCCCAGAGAGCACTGCTCGCATTACAATGACATGAGTGAAAATGACATGTACAGCCTGGCGCGTAATGTGAGATCGGTGGGGATGAAATTGTTCAAGTGTCTCGGGGACCCACCGTTCAACCTTTTTTTGCACACAGCTCCCTTCGGACCAAAATATGATGAGTATTACCACTGGCACTTTGAAATAATTCCCAAATTGACCAGTGAAGCCGGATTTGAATGGGGATCGGGATTCTATATCAATCCTACTATTCCCGAGGAATCAGCCGAGCTTCTTCGCCGCGCCGGGGAGACGCTGAAATCGGATCTCGAATATAATTCAGAATAATACATTGAAACTTGCACCGGATTAAGGATAGCATTGGTGTGAAGTTTTTGGTGACGTTAGAGAAATACCGGTACTGAATGAGGAGGGATGATGATGGGACAGAGAAAACATTATTTCATCATGAAGGGAATGCAGACCAAGCTGATCCTGGTTATCATGCTGCTGTTCCTTCTGGTGGCAGTGATTACCTTTTTTAATGTATACATCCTTACCCAGTTCTTCAAATCGCAGGTGCTTGAAGAAAGCAGGTTCCAAAAAGAAGAGGTGGACATGGTGGTTCAAAAGGTGTTTGGCGCCATGAAAAGCCGCCTGCTTCTCCTGGTGTTCATTGATATTCTGGTCATTATTATGGTTGGTGTTATCTTTTCCCACCAGATTGCCGGTCCCGCATTCAACCTGGAGCGGGTCATCCGGCGGGTGGCGGGCGGTGAGTTACACGTGCAGACCCGGCTGCGCCGGGGGGACCAATTGGGCAATCTAGCCGATGCGTTTAATTCCATGGCCCGCGCACTGCAGGGAAATATAGCTACTATCTGCGAGCATTCCGAAGCCCTGGAGAAAACCATCCAGGACTTACCGGGCGCCGGAAAAATCCTGGAAGCGCCGCAGTTGGAAGCTGTGCGGGGCCAGTTGGAAGAGCTGAAAGGTGCTCTTTCCGCGTTTCAGGTTCAAGAGCCCGAAGAACCTGATGAAGCAGGTGAAGAAGCGAGTGAGGCACCGGCGGAACCTGCAGCTGAAAAAGATGCTCCTGAAGAGAATACCGCTCAGGGGTAACCATCCCTAGGGCGGTGGGGTGACTTTCAGAACATGGAGAGCGTCAAGAAATTCCTAAAAGTAGGTTTGACAGGAGGTATTGCCAGCGGCAAATCAACCGTAGCAGTTATTCTGCGCCGGTTAGGCGCGCAGATTATCGATGCCGATAAGGTTGGCCACCGGGTTATGGAGCAGGGCCGCCCGGCCTACGGTGAGGTGCTGCGATGTTTCGGTCAGGGGATTCTGGCTCCAGACGGCAGTGTCAATCGCCGACTGCTGGGAGACATCGTATTTGGCAATTCCGCCGCCAGGCGAAAACTGGAAAACATACTACATCCCCGGATGATCAAGGAGATCAAGCGTGATGTACATGTTTTCCGGTCGAAGGGGATATCTCCGGTAATCATCGAGGCCGCCGTGCTGGTGGAAACCGGCAATCACGAGTGCTGCGACCGTGTGATGGTGGTCTACGCTCCGGTAGAAATGCAGATGGAGCGGCTCCGTCATCGAGATAACCTGGGGATTGATGACATCATAGCCCGTCTCGATGCCCAGTTGCCCTGGACACAAAAACTGGAAGTGGCCGATTTTGTAATAGACAACTCCGGCAGTCCGGACCAGACCAGGGACCAGGTGACCAGGGTCTGGGAGCAGCTGAGAGCTGGTTTGTAGCCGTGTCCACTCTCCTGTATGAGTACCGTCCCGGGGCGCTGTACATCAACCTGACCAACCGGTGTACCTGCCGCTGCTCGTTTTGTGCGAGGACCGCCGGCTGCCTGCGTCTGGGCCCCTTTGATCTTCGGCTTGAGCGTGAGCCGTCTGAGGATGAATTGATCGAAGCGCTCGAAGCGTTCCCTGAACAGTGCGGCCGTTCTTTGGGGGAATTCAGGGAAATAGTGTTTTGCGGTTACGGGGAGCCAACGCTGCGGTTGGATGTTCTGGTGGCCCTGGCGGGGCACCTGAAGCAGCAAGGAGCACGGCGAATCAGGGTAAACACCAACGGGCATCTGCTCCTTATCGAAAACAGGGAGGCCCTGTGCAAGCTGGCGGAGCATATTGATGTTCTGTCGGTAAGCCTGAATGCCCCCGACGAAGAGACCTACGACCGGTTGTGCTCCCCAAAGTACGGTCCGGGAACATACCGGGCGGTAAAAGAGTTCATAATGCTGGCAAAAAACCTGGTCCCCGAGGTCCGGGCTACGGTGGTGGATGATGGAACAGTAAATCTTGAGCGGTGCTATGATGTAGCTCGGGAGCTTGGAGTGAAGCTCGATATCAGGTAAAGACTCAAGCATGCTATGATGTGGCATTGGAACTTGGAGTGAAGCGTGATGTCAGGTAAAGACGCGAGCACGCTATTGACTGAAGACAGTGCACTGTGGAACACAGTCCGGGACAATGTGCTGTTTG
>CAYSPT010000117.1:0-9758 GCA_964432985.1 uncultured bacterium | reverse complement strand
CCATAAACTTCCAAACTCTATTTACATCCTTTAAACAGACAGATCTACTACTATGTAATACACCCTCACTTAAACACAAATCACAAACGCCATACCAAGTCCATCCTAAACTATATTGGGTATAATGGTATTCATATCTTTGCTGCGACTCTGACCATCTCCATATCCCATTCCCTTGATCTCGGGGAGAAATAGAATCCCTTGAATACTCTCGGTTGCATTCATGAATTGGACATATTGTGCTTCTGTATCTAATGTAATGTTTATCGGATTCCAACTGATAGACCATTCTGACTTTCACCCTTTCTGCTCCAACATAGCTTCTGACAAGAGCGTTTTTATTTCTCCTGGTAAACTTGGACCGGCCTCGTGGTCAACTTCTTGGAGAGATTTGTTGTGTCGTGTTTTCTGTTTCTTCCATTTTTCATACCGTCCTTCAAGTACTTTTACGTAATTAAGCTCACCACTCTCGTCGCTTTTAAGTAGCCAGTCGAATGTCGCCTTCCACCTAGCATTCTCAATACGACCAGCTAAGAAGTCGTTGTTACCAATCTTTTCCATGATCTGGGGTATGTTCTTACAGAATCTTTCCTCTTTTAGACGCTGCTTCATGAGTCTCTCTTGTTTACTAGTTATTTTCTTTATCTCAAGAAGACTGGTCTTCCCAGCCATCTTATTCCATGCATCAACAACTTCCTTGTAGATGACGAAGTCATCATCTGCATCTGTATTTGTATCTGCATCTGTATATGTATTTGTATCTGTATGTGCGACATCTGCGACATCTTGCGACATCTCGCTACATTCTTTCTCCAGTTTCCGTTTCTTAGCTATTCTTAGCCGATCATTAGCTTTCTTCGATTCTCTAGAGACTATGTCGCGGTATTTGCCTTTGTTAATAATGCGCCATCCCCAGTCTCGGTGTTCATCAAGCCGTTCTATCCTTCGTCCTTCTTGGGTACTTGTCCGACTTTTTTCATCAGGAGATTCCAGATACTCGATTGCTTTCCGAACATCTTCTACCGGCGTGTTTGTACGTCTGGCAAATGATTCCGGCGTCATGTCTAATATGCCTTTTTCATCTGATAATACAACCATATCTATAAAGACCGTCCGTGCCAGTCTATTCTCAGCAAGGCTTCCGTCGTACATCGATTCGAAAATCTTTCCGTACATTAAGATTGGCCTCTGTCCTTGTCTTTGAACCTCATTAGAATCAACCGTTCGATATTAGTGTTGAATACCTGAACATGTAGCTGATACTGATTTTTCAAATACATATTACGTATTTTCATAGTCTCCTCTTTTCCGTTTTGTCTGGTAGCACAATGCCACCGCAATTGCAGACCACACATCTCCAGCTACACCGTGTAAAGGCCCCGGTGGATATTCCCATCCTGTGCCATTGCACTCGATACATGTAGGCCTTCCAGCACCACGCCAGCCCTTACCCTTACAATGAGGACACTTCTTTCCGCCTATTGCTTTTAATATTCCGCCGTAGTGATCTATCACTGCTTGTCGGACATTCTTGTCTTTCGCTCTTGGATCGCCCGTTAACTCAGTGACTATCGTCTTTCTGAAGAGATACACAACCGGGGTTGGATTCAAGGCTTCCGCGAATTTACCAATCCACTTCAGAGTTTCGAAGGTATCCCGGCCAACTAGTTGGCCCCGAAATTGAATGTCTTCAATGACAGCCACATCGAAGGAATCATCATCTCTAAGTCTCGCAAGGAGATTTATGTTGTCTTCCTTACCGAATTCAAGCACCTCACCAGTGGTTTCGTCTATGACAGCGAATCCGGTTTTATAGGTTCCGACATCCAGACTCAGCAACCGCTTTTCTCTCATGCGGCCTCCTCCATGAGAGATTCCTCTTCGACCAGGTCAGAATTGGTCGTATTATCCACTTCATCAGGAGCAGTTTCTTGTGTTACTGCCAAGTTACTCACTGTGTTGTTTAAGCTTTCGATTTTCGCATCCACGAGTGCTGCAATGGCAGTGATTTCTTTTTGAAGTGTTTTGAGATCGGATAAGTCCTCAGCAGTTTCCTCAATATCATCAAGGTTTTTATATAACTTCTTAACCCGTTTTACCAGTCTCTTACATTCACTGTCAGAATTATTATTTTTTGTAGGATTGGTAGAGGTGTCCTGAGCAGTGGTGGTGGGATCTTGTTTATTCTTGAGTTCTGTCCACACTTTGTGAACCGACTTTTTGCCCTCGTCAATGGCCTGCCAATCATTTAGGCTTCCGTTTTCGACGATGTCTTTTAGCTTCTCATATTGCTTTCCAGAACCCAAACAGAAATTATTGGCGGTAGCCACCCGACTCTCACCGCTTGATCTTTCCGGTAAATTTTTCCGGAACTCTTTCTTCCCCTTTATTCCTTGACGCTTCCGAGCGGCAGGCTTACCCACGAGTTCTTGCCACCTTATTGCCGCTCGTACTTTTCCAGTAAGGGTTAGTTGGCGTCGGTGGGCATTGTAGGTATATGCCCGATTAATCAGATCATTGATCTCAGTAACCTTTTCTACTTGAACAGGGACCTCCGTTAAACCTGCCTTTTTAGCCAATGCCAACCGATTATACCCATCGATAATACCGTTTTTATTGGTGATGATGATGGGATACTTAATCCCGTTCTTCCCGATGTCCTCTTTTAGGGCTGCAGATTCATCGTCAGATAATGGAGGGAACAGGTTTTCTAACTCGGGTAGTACATGTAATTCTTTGATGCTTCTCGTTTCACTCATTTTTCTACATCCTTTCGGAATTTTAATTTTCCTTTTCACTTATTCTGCTCTCGTTGAGCTTCTGCTCGATCAGCCGTTCGATATGAATTCGAGAAATTCTGACAGATCGGCCTAGATGAATAGGGTGTATTAAACCCTTATTGATTAGGTTGTATAAATGGGCGCGGCTAATGTTAAGAGTTTGGGCAGCTTCGTCGATTTTCAGAAGAAGTTGTTTTTTTTCAACAACGTCCAACTCGCTCATGTTATTCCTCCTTTCTTCACGAGGTTTTGCTGGTATTCTCCCGTTTCTACCAATTCGTATTCCATATCACGGAGCAAAACCTCGATGGGAATTCCAAAGGTATTCTCAAGCTTGCTCCTCCAAGCCGGCCAGCATTGTTCAATGCCACGTTCGATTCTGCTTATCGATTCCTTCCTGATCCCCGTCTTTTCCTGGAGATCTACTAAGGTCCACCCTCTCTCCAATCGCTCTTTTCGCAAGGCTTTCATACGCATTCGTTTGCCTCCTCTACATTATTTTTTTGCGTTTGTCCTTGACTCCACTTCAATTGTAGTATACACTTTAACTGAAGTCAACTCGTGTTGTAGTCACTATAGAATGTATGCCGAAAGGATGTTATATATGGATTTGTTGTTTGATTTCACCTGGGATGTTGCAAATGAGGGTTACAGATTTGCTAAGGCCAGAATTACAAAGTATATGGATCCGCCAGTTAATATATACCCTAAGCTCACCAAAGAATGTGTATGCATAACCAATGGTAAACCTTGGGGCGTTGCTCCAAAAATCACGCGATATAAGCCATTCGAATCGGCAAAATCTTTGTTTCTTCATTTCAGTAAACTTGATTTAACAGAAGAAGCTATCTGTGACTTTGCCAGCCAGTATGGCTTACTGAGTCGTCCTCAGGAGATTATGGATGTCGCAACAGTGGAGTCTTATCAAGGAGAAGCAGTTCTAATGTGGGAAAACGAAGTAGTAGCGATGAAACGCGCTGTCGTTCTCTGGGAGGCTTCGAAAGAAGGGAGAGTTGAATTTATACGTTCATGTATCGTATCCGAAAATCAGAGTATGCTTGGAGAACAAGTTTTCAAATACGTAGATCCCATTAATTATGATGGAATCTCCTTCCTAAGCGGGCTTATGCAAGAAGAACGTACGCAGGAAATCAGTATCGAATCGTATATGTATTCGAGTGCTCATATATTAGAAGAAAAGCCTAATCTTCTCCTTAGCAGCGATATGTCAACATTTAAGTTTGCTATACCGGAGTCATGTAATAAAGAAGAATACACCAGACTCGCTCTCTTTGCCGCGCAAGTCATAATAAACAACAAACTTCAACTGCATTGTTATCCACCACAGCTAATATTTTCAATGACAAACGATAAACCCGAACTGAACTTCAGGCCCAAGAATCTTATTGGTGCTATGTGGCTGCAATTTGCCCGCGCAATCGATGGGAATAAAGAGTATCGACGTTGTGCAATGTGCCCAACATGGATGGAAGTAGGAGACTACACTAATAGTCCAAGTTCGTATCGAAGGAGTAAAAAATACTGTAGTAATACATGTAAATGTAAAGCCTATAGACGCAGGCAGAGCAAGAAGAAGAAACACAATACAAATGATGGGATGTGAATATCATGACAAAGCGACGAGGACGCGGTGAAGGATGTATTTATAAGCGAAAGGATGGCCGTTGGTCAGCCATTGTTACGATAAGTCAAGATCTATCCCCATCTGGAAAACCCAAAAAGAAATATATTTACGGCAGAACCAGAAAAGAAGTCCAGGACGCCATGGTCAAGCTGAGATCGGATATTCAAAAAGGGCTTCCGATAAGTACTGGGAATACTACAGTTAAAAGGTTTATGCTCAATTGGCTTGAAGATTCAGTTAAGGGATCTACAGCTTTAAAGACTTACGAGAGTTACAGAGGTATTGTCCACAACCATATTATTCCGACTATCGGATATCACAAACTGAAGCAGCTCCAACCCCGCCATTTGCAACACCTGTACCGCATTAAACAGGATGCTGGCCTTACTCACACAGTGAGGTTAATACATGCTGTCCTACATAGGGCACTATCCCAGGCGCTGAGATGGGGTATGGTACCGCGCAATGTATCCGATGCCGTCGACCGTCCCAAGATTCCGAAGAGAGAAATGAATGTTCTCATACCTGAAGAGGTAAAGGAATTGCTTCAAGCAGCTCAAGATGATGACTTGTATGCCTTATATGTACTCGCTGTAAGCACTGGTCTACGCCAGGGAGAACTGCTCGGTTTGAAATGGACGGATTTCAACCCACGAGCGGGAACTCTGCAAATCCAAAGGCAGGTTCAATGGGACAAAGGAAAAGCATACTTCAAGGAGCCGAAATCTGCCAAATCAAGGCGTACCGTCCACCTGACGATCCTGGCCACTAAGGCTCTTAAGAAGCACAAAGCTCAGCAGGCCAAGCAACGCCTCACAGCGGGAGCAGATTGGCAAAATATTGGGTTAATATTCACCACATCGATAGGAACCCCGATAAACCAGTCTAACCTCCTGAAAAACTCATTCTATCCCCTGTTAGAGAAAGCAGGAGTACTAAGGATTAGGTTTCATGATCTGCGACATACAGCAGCCACGCTCCTGCTGCGTCAAGGAGTTCATCCGAAGGTCGTGCAGGAATTACTCGGACATAGTCAGATAAGCCTCACGCTGGATACGTATTCGCATGTTCTACCGAGCATGCAGAAGGAAGCTGCGGATAAGATGGATGCCATCATTGGTTGACCAACTAAGTTGACCAACTAACTGGCCCAACTCTAGAGAGATGCTTGTAGATAAGTATAGACATATGAACACTGAAAGCTCAACATACAAAGGCATTTACATGACAAGTGTAGACATCCACAGACAACCAGACCGAAACTCTTAATCAGAAGGTTGGAGGTTCGATTCCTCCATGGCCCATAAAAAAAGAGCCCGAATCGGGCTCTTTTTTTATGGGCAGGGCGGCAGGATAAACACTGATAAGTAACCAGCCTTCTGGTGGGCAAGGTGACTTACGAAAAAGAAGCCCCAGTTGACGGGGCTTTTCGGCTTTTCCTGAGGGCCTTTTCCAGAGTCCAAAATCGATTTTGACATCAGTTTGACATCAATTCTATGTGCAACAATATCCTATTCCTTGCCAAAATATGGACAGGATGGACGATAATGACAGACTGGACTGATCTGCCCCCAAAAACTGATCCTGTTTTGGGAGACAGGTCAACAAAATGGCCCAAATTCAAGAGAATATTTATAAACGGAGTGTATAATGATCCCATACCTATTGCATACCCGTAGAAAGCAAAGGAAGGATGTAGAAACACATCATGATAAAAGAACATCGAATCGCAATCGTCATGCTCTGCTCTCTCATTGCATTGACTCTTCTCATCTCCGTTCCGGACATCACTCGGGCTGAAGAGTTCTCGTCGGGACAGGAAAATATTTCCATGGGTGGTTTCTGGAATGGGCCAAGATTTAGAAACTTGAGAAGAGATTGGGATGTTCGACTCGGAATCGGCGTGATAACCGGGCCCGCCTACGAGGGCTCCGATGAGTACGACGTCCGGGCCATGCCGATGCTCAGTGTCGCCTGGAGAAACCGATTGTCCCTGGCCCACGGGGGTCTTCAGTACACGCTGCGCAAAACCAGGGACCTCACTATCAACCTGTCCGCCGGATTCCGACGGGGACGGCACGAGAACCGGTCGAGCGCCCTAATCGGTCTGGGAGAAACGGGGAAGAGCTTTATTCTCGGTGCCGGTACGATTATGAAAAAAGGACTGTTCAGCATGTCGGCGAAAGTATCTCAGGCGGTGGGAGGAAGTGTCGGCGGAACGCTGATCACCCTGGGCGCCACGTTTAGAATGCCCATGGGAAGCAGAAGAGGAGGTCACGGACAACATCCTGGGAGGCAACATTCCGGGGGACCCGGGGACAAGCCCGGCAGCCATTTCAAACTGCCGTTTGCAGGTTCGCTCTTCATATCCCTCGGACCCACCGTAACCTGGGCCAGCGACGAGTACATGGACGCCTTCTTCGGAATTGACAGCATTCAGGCGGCCCGATCGGTGTATGACCGATACGATCCGGAAGGCGGCTTCAAGGACGTTGGTTTCTCCATCATGCTGGGACGCCCCCTGGACGAGAAACGGACAATCATGCTACGACTCGGGGTAAAAAAACTGCTAGGCGACGCCGCGGACAGCCCCATAGTCAAGGACGATACGGGTTATTCAGCCATGCTGGGCCTGAACTGTGTTTTGTAATAAGCGCTTGAACACGGACACGCTATCGTGTACCGGTATATTCCAGGACCGTTGAAAAACAATATGAACATGAAACAAACCCTCAAGACCATCGCCAAGAGGACTCCATTATTAGCCATTTACCGGCACTTCGTCGAACGGTACAGAATGCGACGGGAGGCTCGGCACTTCTGGAATTGGTCCTGCGAAGATCAGACGCGATTTGAGTTCTATCGCCAATTCATCGCCACGGGTGACCTTGTCTTCGACATCGGAGCTAATTTTGGGAACCGCACCAAAGTGTTCTCCAGGTTGGGCGCTGTTACTGTCGCAATCGAGCCTCAAACTGCTTGTGCGGATTTTCTTCACTCCGTCTTCAAGGACACTGCCAACTTTCACCTGGTCAGAAAGGCACTTGGTGCAGCAGCAGGTCAAGTTGAGATGCTAATAAGCAACGCCCACTCAATTTCCTCACTTTCACCTGATTGGGTTCGTTCTGTCAAAGAGAGTGGACGTTTCTCAGAGTACAATTGGGATCGAAAAGAAATGGTGCTTATTGATACTCTCGACAATCTCATTGCCCAATATGGCCGCCCAGCCTTTATGAAGATCGACGTTGAAGGATTTGAAGAACAAGTCATTTCCGGTCTATCCATTCCTGTTGAAGCGCTTTCCATAGAGTTCGCTCATGAATTCATAAAAAGCACATTCAGATGCATCGAACACCTTTGCCATATAGGGGATTATCAGTATCAGATAAGCTTCGGCGAATCCATGGAGTTCCTCC
This sequence comes from uncultured bacterium, assembly GCA_964432985.1. GTDB lineage: Bacteria > Muiribacteriota > CAYSPT01 > CAYSPT01 > CAYSPT01 > CAYSPT01. The sequence goes on along the minus strand of CAYSPT010000117.1, from coordinate 1,917 downwards.
TTCCCAAGTGGGTTACGACGGAAGAGATCAGGAAAGCACTGTCGGAGGTTCCATTAATGTCCTGGGGAGATGTATATGCCCGTTCTATTGCCCAATGACGGGCTCCACTGGGTGGGAACGCCGTTAGAGGTTTGTAAGATCCCTCGAGCTCTTTGAATCAAAAACAATACAGTCCTATTTGGGAGAGCTTAATATCAATGGAATGAACACGGACACGGTCGCTAAAGGTATAATCAATGTTGGTGCTGGTTAAGAGTCTTATGGGTGTCGCACGGTCTCCCGAGTATTAAAATGTGACACCTATCTCCCTGTTCTGCAGGTGAACAGAGAAATGTTTTATAATCGCTCAGTTCGGGGACGTGTGACTAACGGAAATCCAGCTTGCCACTGAGCAGGCCAGAGCGAACTTTCACCATCGTAGCAGCGCGCCGACACCATCCAGATCAGGCAGGTCTTCAGAAGTGAACTCCACCCGGCTTCCCCCGGCAAAGGCCAGGTCCATAAACTCGTTGGCCGCTGACTGCGAATAAACATCATTCCCGCAATCGGAGCACCCGGCCGGTGAGCCGAGCCCGCTGGACCCGCACTGCCCGCAGCGCCAGAACTCGACATCTTTCATGGGACCGACGAGCAGCCGGTTGACCCGTTTTTCCCGCAAAGCGGCCAGGATGGAAGATGGACCCGCGGCAGCCCGCCCGCCGGAAGCGAGCTCTTTACGAATCGTGTCCCGCAGCCGGAGTTCTTCCCGTTTTTCCTCTTCCGCGGCGGCAGTCAGCGTCTCGCGAAAAATCTCATGGGGAGATTTCCCGTCCATCATCGGGAGCGTACAAACGACCAGTTTGCTCATATCCGGAGCCATCACCCCGGTAAGTTCATGCAGGAGTATCCGGTCACCGGCCAGGATGATCCGGCGCAAATTCTCGCTCTGTACCAGTTTCTGCAGTATTCCGATCATTTCCTGGCAGTACTGGCGAATTTCCCGGTCACGGCGGCGCTCGTAGCGCTGCTGGGACCAGCCTCCTTTACGAACGTGGTTTTTGATCTCTCCCCGCAGACTGCCCGCGTCCCGCATTTTACCCAGGGCGGCGCAATAGATGGCCGCGCGGTCATGATCCGCGTACACCACCGCGTAAGCCTCAAAGTCGTCAAGCAGACGCCCGGCGGGATAAAGAAAAGGAGAGTTGTCCAGGCAGGCAGCCGGCTCCACCGGGACCGGCAGTTGAACGAACGCCACGTCTTCCGTCATCCACGAGACAACCCCCACCCATCCCCGGGCAGGAGGAAGGGTGAGACCAGCAGTGGTTTTCTGCCAAAGAGCGAGGGAGCGGCGGAGGTGCTCCGCTTCGTCATCCGTGAGACCTTCGTCCGAAATCAGTTTCGCTGGCAGCTCCACTAGCCGTACTGAGTCCTTGCCTGATGAGGGAGACAGAGAACCGGAAAAGTAAACCGTCAGTACGCACCGGTCGTCGCCCCGGATCGCGGCCAGTTGCCCCAGGGAGCGGCTGGTTGAAGGCAGTATGAGCGTTTCTTTCACATTCAACTTGTTCACGATCCTCTCTGCAATTGCCTGCAATGCTCTGCCCGGCAACGAACGCCTTCTCTCACATGAAAACTTAACAAACAACTATTCAAAAGTCAATGCGACAGGGGTTGAAGGTATGATTTCTTCATTATTCCACGTTCCACACACAATTCCACGCACATTCATGGTACTATCCGAATAGTAAGGAATGTGGTGACGATGAAATCCCTGGTGGTCCTTATCCTGATTATCGCCCTGGCTGTTGTCTCTGCCCCGGCACGATGCCAGGTGAACCAGGGAGATGGAGAAGTGCCCGAAACATGGGATGACGAATTGTACCGGATAACCGGGCTGCCCCGCATCGCACCCGATTACACCGACCGCACCCCCCTGCG
>CAYSPT010000116.1:0-9768 GCA_964432985.1 uncultured bacterium | reverse complement strand
TTTACCCGATTACGCCTTCGTCTTCTATGGGCGAAATGGCTGACAGCTGGGCAGCAGCCGGACGAAAGAACGTCTACGGGCAGATCCTGGATGTTATCGAGATGCAGTCCGAAGCAGGCGCCGCAGGCGCGGTACACGGCTCGCTCTCGGGTGGCGCCTTCACTACCACCTTCACGGCGTCCCAGGGACTGATGCTCATGCTGCCGAATATGCACAAGATCTCCGGTGAAATGCTGCCTACAGTGTTTCATGTGTCAGCCCGCTCATTGGCGGTTCAGTCGCTGTCGATTTTTGGCGACCACTCCGACGTGATGTCGGCCCGCAACACCGGGTTCGCCCTGATGTCGGCCAACTCCGTACAGGAGATAATGGACCTGGCTCTGGTCTCACACCTGGCAGCCATAAAATCCAGCGTACCCTTTCTGAACTTCTTCGACGGGTTCCGTACCTCCAGCGAGATCCAGAAAATCGAGGTCATCGACTACGAGACCATGGCCGATCTGGTGGACCAGGACGCGGTGGAGAACTTCCGCCTCCGAGCCATGAACCCCGAGCACCCACAGGTCAAGGTGGGCGCCCAGAATCCCGACGTCTACTTCCAGGGCCGCGAGACGGTCAACAAATACTACGCCGCCACCCCGGGCATCGTGCAGGACTGCATGGACCTGGTGGCGTCGAAGATCGGACGTCAGTATCACCTGTTCGATTATGTGGGCGCACCCGACGCCGACAGGATCACGGTGTGCATGACCAGCGGCTGCGAGGCAATAGAGGAAACCATCAACTACCTCAACGCTAAAGGAGCCAAACTGGGACTGGTGAAAGTCCGCCTGTACCGGCCGTTCTCGGTTGAGCACTTCCAGAAGGCCATCCCGGACACGGTGAAGAAGATCGCCGTGCTGGACCGGACCAAGGAGTGCGGCAGCATCGGCGAGCCGCTCTACCTGGACGTGGTGGCGGCCCTGAAAGACCGCAAAGATACTACCATCATCGGCGGCCGCTACGGTCTGAGCTCCAAGGAGTTCACGCCCTCCATGGTCAAAGCCGTCTACGATCACCTGGACGGCAAGTGTACCCACGGCTTCACCGTGGGCATCATCGATGATGTGACCAATCTGTCCCTGGAAATAAAGGATTCCATCGACACCGTTCCCGAGGGAACCATCAGCTGCAAGTTCTGGGGGCTGGGAGCCGATGGCACCGTGGGAGCCAATAAAAACTCCATCAAGATCATCGGAGACAACACCGACATGTACGGGCAGGGCTACTTCCAGTACGACTCCAAGAAGTCCGGCGGTATCACCCGCAGCCACCTGAGGTTCGGAAAGAAAGAGATACAGTCACCGTACCTGGTGGAAAACGCCCACTTCCTGGCCTGTCACAACCAGGCCTTCATCGGCCGTTACGACGTGCTGGAAGGTATCAAGGAAAACGGCGTCTTCCTGCTGAACTCCAACTGGGAGAAGGAAGAAGTGTTCGAACACTTTACCCGCGACATGCAGAAGACCATCATCGAGAAGAAAATCAAGGTCTACAACATCGACGCGCTGAAAATAGCCAAGGCCGTGGGGCTGGGCGGGCGTATCAACACCGTTATGCAGACCGCGTTCTTCATCATCTCCGGCGTACTTCAGCGCACCGAGGCCATCGAGATGATCAAGAAAGCCATCAACAAGACCTACGGACGCAAGGGCGACGAAGTAGTACAGATGAACTTCAACGCCGTGGACAAGACCGACGAAGCCCTGGTGCAGGTGAATATTCCCAACGAGCTTCCTGAGAAGTATATGGAGCACAAGAAACTCGTAGCCGATGACGCACCTCCCTTCGTCAAAAACGTCATCGCCAAGATAATGCGGGAGAAGGGCGACCTGGTGCCGGTCTCGGCCATGTCTTACGACGGGTTCGTTCCCAGCGGGACCACGGCGCTTGAGAAGCGGGGCGTGGCCCCCTTCGTGCCTCACTGGATTTCCGAAAACTGCATCCAGTGCAACCAGTGCTCCTTTGTCTGCCCCCACGCCGCCATCCGCACCAAGCTCATGGACCGCAACCTGCTGGGGGACAAACCAGAACAGTTCACCACCCTGAAGGCCCTGGGCAAGGACGGGGCCGAATACGATTACAAGGCCCAGGTCTTCATCGAAGACTGCATTGGCTGCATGAACTGCGTTAATGAGTGCCCCAAGGGCGCCCTGGTGGCCAAAACCCTCGAAGAAGAGCGGGACGCCGGCGAGAACGCCAACCAGGCTTTCTTCTCATCGCTTCCCGAGGACGTACTGAGCAAGCAGGTCCGGGAACACTCGGTGAAAGGCAGCCAGTTCAAGCAGCCGCTCCTGGAGTTCTCGGGAGCCTGCGCCGGCTGCGGCGAGACACCGTATGTCAGACTGATCACCCAACTCTACGGGGACCGGATGATCATCGCTAATGCCACCGGCTGCTCCTCCATCTGGGGCGGCACCTTCCCCACCATTCCGTACTGCAAAAACAAAGACGGGCACGGCCCCACCTGGGCCAACAGCCTGTTCGAGGACAACGCCGAGTACGGCTTCGGAATGCGCCTGGCGGTCAACGCCAACCGGCGCCAGCTCAAATACAACGTGGAGAAGGCTCTTAAAGCCGGGATCGGCGGGGAGCTCAAGACCGCCCTGGATAAAGCCCTGGAACTGTGGAATCAGATAGACGATGAGGCAAAGCAGAACGTCAGCACCATCAAGTCGCTGCTGCCGGCGGCTATAGAAGCGGCTTCCGGTGATCAGAAACACGTACTGCGGAAACTGTTCGAGCTTCAACGTTACTTCATCCGCAAGAGCGTCTGGGCCTTCGGCGGCGACGGCTGGGCCTATGACATCGGCTACGGCGGTCTGGACCACGTGCTGGCCATGAACAAGAACGTCAACGTGCTGGTCATGGATACCGAGGTCTACTCCAACACCGGTGGCCAGTCATCTAAAGCCACACCGCTTGGCGCTATCGCGCAGTTCGCCGCTGCCGGCAAGCGGACCGTGAAGAAGGACCTGGGAATGATGGCCATGACCTACGGTTATGTCTATGTGGCTTCCGTGGCCATGGGAGCCAACAAGAACCAGCTGATGAAAGCCATCACCGAGGCCGAGTCTTTTGACGGGCCATCTCTCATCATCGCCTACGCCCCCTGCATCAACCACGGTTTCGACATGGCCAAGACCCAGCAGGAAGAGAAGGCGGCGGTGGAGTCAGGATATTGGACCCTCTACCGGTTCAACCCCAGGCTCAAGGCCGAAGGCAAGAATCCGCTGCAGCTCGACAGCAAGGAGCCCAACGGCAAAATCCGCGAGTTCCTGGACGGCGAGGTGCGCTACACCACCCTGATGCGGACCCTGCCGGAAGACGCCGAACGGCTGTTCAGCCAGGTGCAGCGGGATGTCGTAGAACGTTATCTCAAATATAAACACCTGGCATCCATGGACTACAGCCAGCTGCACAATTCAACCAAGAACGAGGACAACCCCAAAGAGTTAGCTAACTGCTGACGCAGTTTAACGAATAGTGGTTGAAGCTGATAAAGCACACTACAGCGAGGCGGTGCCAAACACGGCACCGCCTCGTTTTTATTTATAATTTTGTTAAGTCGTATATTTCATGTCATTATCGTCTTCGCAATATACGACGAAATAGTCAGGGTGTAACCGGCGGGGTCCCTGAATGTGGCAGTTCTCAAACCCCAGGGCATGCTGATCGGAGCTTCATCAAACGTAATGCCCCGGGATGTCAGCAAACGGTACATTTCATCTGCATCGTCCACAATAAAATCAAGAACGACACCTTTTCCCTGTGCACCCCATCGGCCGACTTCCTCGGGGGAAGAGCTGATGACCAGTGTCATTTCGTGTTTCTCCGTTATCCAGTAACCGACCAGCCACTCGTAGGTGACTTCACGTACCTCCAGTTCAAGGACTTCTTCATAGAACCGGCGGGCCGTTTTCATGTCTTCATGATAGAGAATGACGAACGATTCCCGTGGAATGAATTTCATACTGTTTCCTCCACTCAAACAATACGAGAAGTCTACGCCTGATTTGCCGGTTATCTATAATGATAACACTATTGACAGGGTACTGCGTTAACACTTAGGATGAACCCACTTGTTCCTACAGGTTTGCCTGCTGCAACTAATGAAAAAGCGGGTTAGACCTCGTCGAAAGGTGCCTGGAATGCATTTAAAAATGAGATTATGGACCTGGAGTTCAGCGCTGCTGGTAACGACGTTGACAATGGTCCTCCTACCGGCGGCGGGGGGAAATACCGGTCATCCACATATAGACACAGCGACTGAAACCGGAGTTTCTATGACTCCCGAAAGCGCTGCCGAAACCACCAGTAACACTGTTTCCTTAACTGTTGCCGGGATTACAACCGAACCTGCGGCCGGAACCGCCGGTGAAGCCGCTACCCGGGAACCGGGTTGTCCTTTTGTCGAAGACCTGGGAGGCGGTGTCCTCCTTGAACTGGTCTGGATTCCGCCGGGTGAGTTCATGATGGGGGCCGCCGATGGGCACAAAGACGAGCTGCCGGTTCACAAGGTACGGATAACCAGAGGTTTCTACATGGGGAAATACGAGGTGACCCAACCCCAGTGGGAAATGATTATAGGATTCAATCCCAGCACCTTCCAGCGGCCGAGCCGGCCGGTGGAACGGGTGTCGTGGTTTGATTGCCAGGAGTTCGTTCGGAAGCTGTCGGAAAAGACCGGCCACACCTACCGTCTGCCCACGGAAGCCGAATGGGAGTACGCCTGCCGGGCAGGCAGCACCAGTCAGTACTATTTCGGTGACGATCCCGATTTTCTTGACCTTTACGCCTGGTACATCGGCAATTCCGGGCTGCGCTCACAACCGGCGGGGGTAAAAAATCCCAACGCCTGGGGGCTCTGCGACATGCTCGGCAACGCCTGGGAATGGTGCCAGGATTGGTACGGACGGAACTACTACGAAACCAGCCCGTCCGACAATCCCCAGGGCCCCGAGACCGGTCACGACCGTATCATACGAGGCGGTGGATGGCTGGTGAAGAAATTCGAGTGCCGCAGCGCCAACCGGGCCCGGTTCAATCCCGTCAACGGCATCAACTACAACACCTGCCGGGTGGTCATGGTGCCGGGAGGAGAGAAACCGGACAGCGAACCTGAGGACAAACCGAAGGACACACCTGAGGACGAACCGAAGGACATTTCGCGCTGATTATTTCATCTGGGCCAGTACGGTGTTCATCACTTTCCGTGCAAAGCGGTTTTCCGGATTTTTCGTCAGGACATAACGCAGTGATGAAAAAGCCATGTCATAGTTTTTTACTTTGAGATACGACTGCCCCAGATATATTCGTATGTCTTCATCTTCGGGGAAATCCGCTCTCAAAGCGATGAATATTTTTACCGCCTTCTCGGGATTTCCTCCCAGGGGCCGGGGCGATTCGCAGGCACCCACTCCCGCCAGGTACCGTGAAAAGAAATGTTCCGGGGCGACTTTGACGCACAGGTTGATGATCTTCCGGGCCTTGACTCCATACCTGCCACGGTACTTCGCACCGCACAACGAAAGGTACTGGTAGACCAGCCCGCAGTAAGCCACCGGTTCCAGAGAGTCGGGGCTGACCTCCTGGGCTTTAAGAAGCGCCTGTTCGGCACGCGTACCGAAGGCAGCGGACCGCGTAAGATCGCCCTTGAGGTAATAGACGAACTGAAGCCGGAGTAAAACCATCCCTTCAAACAGGTGATGGACAAAGGTTTTTCCACCCCTAACCCGCCTCACTGCGCCCAGGGCCTTCTCCAGGGTGGCCGCATCATAATTGCCGGCACCCCGGTCGTACAAGGCGATTCCTTCATCGAGACTCATACCCGGTGACGCCGGAGGGAGAACCGCCAGGAGAAACAGGATAAACACCGGTACAAAAACAATGGATTTCATAACGATATCAATTATACCTCACTTTATGATAATTTTAATTAGTATGGATACCAGGATAACGCTTTTTCATTTCAACGACCTGCACGGCAACTACCTGGTCCGTACCGGAGGAGTAGCGGCGCCCGAAGAATCCGTCTGGCAGATTGAACCGGGTAGGTAAGAAACCGCATAGAAGAGGACAAATGATGAGGCAAAATATACTACTGGTCGGCAATCTATGCAACACTTCGTATTTATTTGCCAAGTGGATGCGGGAGGAGGGGCTTTATGTAGATATATTAATGAACCCTGATTCTGACATCATAAGCAGCCCTTCTTCCATCGATCCGGAAGTGCCTGAGTGGGTTCATTACTTTAAATACAAGTCGAGGTATCGGCAGTTTTTCGAGATACTCTTCGAAGCACGCAAATACGATATAGTTCATGGGTTCTACCATTATGCCATACCTTTGCAGTTTACCGGCCGGCCATATGCCATCCTCAGTTGCGGAAGCGATTACCGTATGCTCACGCGGGAACTCTCACCTTCCGGGATGCTCATGGCCCGTGCCTTCAGGAAAGCCAGGGTATTCATATGCTCCCAAATAGACCAGATACCGCTCATCGAAAAGGATGGGTACCGCAATGTCGTCTATCTTCCCATGCCATGGGATGAGAAACCCGTACCAGCCGTAATAAAGCCGCCCCGGGAGGAGATCATGATACTTCACCCGCCCCACCACATATGGAAGGGAGTACGGAGCGAAGTCTGCAAGAGAAATGATATATTCCTGGAGGGACTGGCTGCATTCATCAAGGAAACGGATAAGGTTGTGAAATGCATCATCCTCAAGAGGGGGAAAGATTTCGAGGAATCGATGCACCTGATAAAGGAATTGAAGATTGAAAATAACATTATCCTCAAGGATGAAGTGGACAGGAACGGGTTGAACCGCCTCATGGCGGAATGTGACATCGTGGCCGACCAATTCGGCATAGGCAGTTTCGGTCTGATTGCCCTGGAAGCCATGTACCTTAAGAAACCCGTATTGATATACATAAACAAGCCCTGTGAAAAGCTATTCTATGGAGAGAATTCCCCTATCCCGAGGATGAATACACCGGACGAGGTTTGTGCCTATCTCAAGTACCTGATGCAGGAAGGGAGACTGGAGGAAACCGGGCGGGACAACTATCTTTTCGTGAAAAAACACCACCATCATAAAACCGCCATCCGGAAACTGATAAAAATCTACGAGCAGTACATGGGGTTGCAATGAAGAAAAAAAGAGTCCTGATGCTTTTGTCAAACCAGTTCGAACCCGACCGCAGGGTATTCAAGGAAGCAAAGAGCCTGGTCGCCGGCAACTACGACGTGACCATCCTGTGCCTGGACAGGGGCTCTGAACTGGACAGGCAGGAAGTCGTCCAGGGGATAAAGGTACGAAGGATCAAGATGGGCACGGTCAAATCAGGGAACATCTTCTCGATGGCCAGAGCGTTATTCCTATTCTATTACAAAGTTTTCCGGCAGACGAAAAACGAAACCTATCAGGTGATTCATTGTCACGACTTCGATACCATGCTTATCGGGTGGATATTGAAGAGGCGGTACAAGGTCCCCCTGGTTTACGATATGCACGATCTTTATTCGGGGTATTTTTACAATGCGGTCGTAAAGAGGATAGTCGATGGCATCAACCGCTTCTTTTCCTCTGTTTCCGATCTTATCATTATCGTAAACGATCACTTCAAGCCGCTTCTCATGAAGCATGAGCGCAAAAGCATAGTGATTATGAATGTTCCTTTGAAACAAGGAGCAAAGTTGTCGAACAAGACAAGCAGCGGTTTCTTTTATGCAGGGAGGTTGTGCGAAGAGCGCGAGATGGCGTATTGCCTGGAAGTACTTTCTTCGCACCGCAGGTATACCGAGATCGCGGGAGGTGGTCCCTTTCTGCAGAGGTATAAAGAAATGCGCTGGCCGCATATCAACCTGCTGGGGTGGATTACACCTGCACAAGTCGATGAGAGGATGGAAGAAGCCTATTGCATTCTTGCCCTGTATGATATAACCAACACCAACAATCTATTAGCCACCCCAAACAAGCTATTCCAGTCTATGAAATTCGGTAAACCAGTAATAGCTTCCGCCGGAACCGTGATGGCGGAGTTAATAAAGAACCACCGGTTTGGAGCAGTTGTCAACTATGGTGACAAGACAGAATTGATCAGGGCTATCGCTGATGTTGACAAGAACTATGCCGAGTACGCTAAAAACGGACTGGACGCGTGCAAGAAGTCATATAACTGGGAAATCATGGAAGAACGATTGCTGGCCGCTTATGATGAATTGACTGGTTCGAAATCCAGTTGAAAGCTTTGGGCCATTATTGTTCTACAGAAATCACGGTTAGGCCTGGAAAGTTTACTTATCTTTTCCTGATGCGCCGTGCCGGTACACCGGCCCATACTTCGTAGGGAGGGATATCGTTCACTACCACGGCTCCGGCTCCCACGACGGCGCCCTCTCCAACGGTGACACCTGGCATAATGCATGAATTGACCCCGATGTCGCACCCGTCTTTGATAATTACCGTCCCGAATTCCAGGGGAGCTGAGATGACCGGGAGTTCACGCCGTTCCAACTGGTGTTGGGAAGTCAGGATGGTTACGCGCGGGCCGATCCCTACCGCTCGTCCTATCCGGAGTCCACCCGCGGCGTGCAGAAAACTGAATTGGCCGATCCAGGAGTCATCTCCGATAACCAGGTTATTTATGTAATAACCTTTCAAGATGGCGTAATGCCCTAAGTAGATATTCCTTCCCAACTCGATGTTTTCCGGGTGAAAAACCAGCACGCCAGGCTCAAAAACTACTCCTTCTCCGATAGAACGGAAATCTTCCCGGTGAAACTCACCGGTTCCGTGACTCTGGTGGATTTTGGTCGTGTGGCCGCCTGTTATTGTGCTCTTCTCCATCCCGGATTTCACCTCTATCACGATTCAGTGTTCTCTACGCTTCGCGGGAGACTGAATTCCCAAAACGGTGAATTGCAATGAGTGACTGGAATAGGGGCTGAAGACCAGGTGGTCGTCGGCCTGCGAAACGCTCCACGAGAAGATACCGGCACACCGGGAACTGAAGACGCTGGAATCGATGGATAGAGATGTTCCAAAAACCTGGCGTTTGAACAGGCAGCGGCCGCTTTGTTCGTCCACGATGACAAAGCGGCAGGCGGTTCCTTCTCCATCCCACCTGAACACCAGGTTCCCGCCACGGGCGAGTTCAATACGTTCAGATGCTGGTTCTATAAGAGCAGGTGATGGCAACGGCTCGGGGATGGTACACTCTTTTGCCAGGGTGAAGTTCACCGTGCAAACAGCTACGGATGAATCCGGCGTTTCACTGGTAAGATGCAAGACGCTTATGTATCCTAATGGATTTAGTTCTTCCCAGCGGAGACAGGTGCCATCGGTTGCAGAAATAACCTGCCGCTTGACCAGACGGTAGCCGGATTCGAGAAGCTCTTCAGGCACCCTGAAGCGGTATGTAGAGTCCCCGCTGGAAGAGAATAGTCCATCCAGCTGAAAAACCTGTGCAGTCACCGTACAGGTGGCATCATCGTTGTCCTCCACCTGAAGCACCTGGAAATCCGAACAGACATCAGCTTTCGTGTCAACCACCCAGAAGCATGATTCATCCGGTCCAGCTGTCATCACAGATCTATCCGGTGACAAACCGGTAGATTGCGCGATGGTTTCAGAGGTGTTTTTTACCGATTTGGCAGTGCCCTTGGAAGCGATCTTGGACCACTCGAAAGCCGGGGAGATGTTCCCCGCTTTGTCCTGGC
>CAYSPT010000115.1:0-9770 GCA_964432985.1 uncultured bacterium | reverse complement strand
CCTACCTCGTCCCAGGTCTTCAGACTGACTCCGCCGGTGAAAAACAGGGTCAATGTTGTCTGCCCTATATTCATGTAACCGTGGTCTCCTTTTGAAATACCATCAGCACTATGTGCTCTGAATCAACGACCGCTGTTCCACCAGGCGCTCCAGGAACCGATAATACCGCTTCGCCCAGTCCAGGGGGTCGTAGAGACGTTTGAATGCCAGAAGCGCGTTTTCGGCTATTGCCTGCCGAATTTCCGCGGAAGCACAAAGCTCCCTGAACGCTTGCAGCCATCCTTCTTTCGACGAGGCCAGGTAACCGCAGCGGGGGTCTGTCAGGATGTGAAAACTGGTCGGCATGAAATCTGACACCACCGGGATGCCTAGTTGATGAAACACGAAGGCCCGCCCGGCGTTGGTGTTAGGTTTGAACCGGATAAGATAGTCGCTGGAGTAATACCTTTGCTTCCGATTGAATAACTTTAACAGCTTGAAAAACAATTGTTTCTGCCAGCTATGGAACGTGCCCAATCCCGGCACGAGGCCGATGTCACACCGCTGAAGCTGTTCTTCAACAGTGTGTATGTCCCACTGAACATCTTCGATATCTATCCGCGGCCGATTGTGCCGCCATGTCCCCAGTCCCTTGATGTTGTATATGGCGATAAGTTTAATGGGAGTCTCTCTGTCCAGAATTTCCAGGGCTTCGATCAGTTCGGGAGATAAGTGGTTCAGATGGTTCAGGTTGCCGTGGTATCCGATATGTACAGGTGAATGATCAGTGTGTTTTTTTATTCTGGTGAACAGGCGTTCGATCTGGGGAAAATAGAATGTGGGCATACCAAACCGGGCGAAGTGCTCCTTTTCGGTTATGGATCCGACCATTATAAAATCGCTGTTCTCCAGGTACATGCGGCCGTTCTCAGTAAGATCTGTTGGATGAATACGCCCGCACACCAGGCGGGGATTCTGCTGTTTAGCCTCCTGAAGGTAGGTGAACTCCATGTCCTTTCCAAATATGGCCACGTCGAACTGCTTATACCGGGAAAAATCGTTTACACAGGAGTCGTACCCCAATTGCTGAAACCAGTGGTGAACATTATGGATGTAAAGCCTGGAGCTTCCGAGCTCCATTCCGTGCTTGACATCATTGAGTACTATCTTCATGGTTTAACCTGAACCCTGGTGCACTTCATTGTGCACTATTCAAGCCAAGGTTGGTTCCTTTCTTTTTGAGTATTTTTGAAGCGGTGTTTTCGTTTTCTCCCTCTAGCTGGACTATATCAAGCAACAGGCCTTTATCCCTGGCGATAACAACCGAACTGGTTCCCCTGTTAAAACAGATTCTACCCGGAATCCCCCGGACGGTTTCGTTCAACAGCGAGGCTTTCCAAAGTATCAGTTTTTTCCCCTCATAGTAAGTAAATGCCCCGGGACACGGGCGTGTCAAAGCCCTCACTAAGTCATATACCTGACTGGCCGACATGTTATTCCAGTTGATCAACCCGTCGGCAGGATGGCGCTTGTGATAATAACAGGCCTGTGATTCATCCTGTTGAATGCGCCGGACTGATTTATTCTGTATTTGATCCAGCACTTCATTGAGAAGCGGCGGAAAAATTTCATAGGTCTTCTCATACAGGTCATGTATAGTGTTATCAAGTGCAATTGGAAATATTTTCTGGGCAATTACGTCGCCGGTATCAATTCCCTCATCGACAAAAATAATCGAAACCCCCGCTTCTTTCTCGCCATTGATCAACGCCCAGTTCAACACGGAAGAACCTCTGTATTGCGGGAGCTTTCCACCATGAAGATTAATGGCCCCCTGGCCGGGCATGGAGATTACCTTGCTTTTTAGAATTTGATTGTACCCACACAACACCAATAGATCAGGTTTGAGGTCTGCGAGTGCGCCCCTCGCAGATGAGCGGTTTATATTACGGAATTGAAAAACCGGGATTGAATGAGAAAGCGCCAGATGCCTGACGCGATTGTCGGGTGTTGAATAGGAGTTGAGAATAGTCCCTATGATATTCCATCGTTTCTTGAGTAACGCTTCTAAACACAACTCCGCTCGTTTATTATCTCCGGCAAAAAGAATTCTCATGCGTGCTGTTAATCCTTTCAAATCTGAAATGTTACTGCAAATCGTACAGTCCTCTTTTGTAGCGGATGAGAAACATGATAACTTCCGGTATGCCCCATACTATTTTTTTTGCAGCATTATATTTTGACTTACCCGCTGACCGTTTGTGGTGCTTTACGTCTATTTCTTCGATATGCTGCGCTCCCCGTTTGAGAGCTATGAGTGGGAGGTGCCGGTGATCGTTTTTTCGAAATGGAATATTTTTCACCAGGTATGCTTTAAAGGCGACAAAGCTTGCACTGTGAGAATGCAGCGGGGAGCCCAGAATCAGCCGCATCAACATGTCAAAAGTGTTGGTGGTTATTTTCAATGCTCGTGCATGTTTGCGCTGCTTTCGTATCCCGACCACAAGTTCTGCTCCGCCGCGTAGTTTATCCAGGAACAGAGGAAGATCTTCCGGATCATCCTGGCCGTCCCCATCCATGCGGATAATGTATTCACCCCGGGCTCTTTTAAAGGCTGCCTTAAAGGAACCGGTCTGCCCTCCCCGGGCAGCCAGGTGGATCACGATGAAGCAATCGTTCGTTTGATAGAAATGACCCATAACGGAGAGCGTACCGTCCGTGCTGGCATCATCAACAAGGATGACTTCCCAGGAATCACCGAGGGAATCCGTCAATACCCTCTCGAGGCTGGAACACAGGGAAGATAGGGATTGCTCCTCATTATGGCATGGCACAACAACGGTCAGGAAGGGTGTCTGCTTCATCGTCTAAAATACTCCTGGATAGCTTCAACCATGTAGTCCAGGCCGTTCTGTGTGAGCCCTGGAAACATGGGCAGCGTAATGATTTGCCGGCAAATCTTTTCGGTGACGGGAAGATTAGCCGAATACCGATTGCGGTACCAACTTTGTTGGTGTACCGGCGGTTCGAAGTGGACGCTGGCTCCGATGCCCTTGTTCTTGAGAAAGCCGAGCAGGCTGTCTCTGCTGTCGGCGTCACGGACTTTGATTACATACATTTGGAAGACGTGCTCGTTTATGTCATTGACCGCCGGAACCTGGACATAATTATCCGCCACCCGGGTGAGCTCCTTATTGAGATAAAGGGATTTCTCTCTTCTGAGAGAATTAATGGTGTTAAGCTTCTTCATCTGCTCAATACCGATGGCGGCGAGGATATCGCTCATTCTGAAATTGTATCCGGGAGTTACCGCGTCCCGGTACCAATTTCGCTGGTCTTTTTCCTTTTCGAAGGTCGGTTTAACAAGGCCATGCCCCTTGATGGCGTTGATTCTCTCAACAAGAATGTCGTCGTCGAAGGTCAGCATACCGCCTTCACCGGTGGAGATGTTCTTGGTGGGATAGAATGAAAAACATCCCAGCCCGTACGATCCCGCTTTCTTCCCATTCAATTCTGCTCCCAATGTTTCCGCTGAATCTTCGATAATGGTCAGGTTGTGTGCGGAGGCAATGTCCGCAATACGGTCCATTTCGCATATCTGACCGGCGTAATGGACAGGCATGACGCCAATGGTGCGCCCGGTTACCTTTTGCTCGAAATCATCTGGGTCCAGGTTGAAGGAGTCAGGGTTGATGTCAGCGAAAACCGGGGTGCATCCGGCCAAAACGATGGCGTTTGCTGAAGCGGTAAAGGTAAATCCCGGCACGATGATTTCACCTTTGAGTTCACTCGCTATGATTGCAGCCAGCAAAGCCGAAGCGCAGGAGTTGAAGCAGGCGGCGTGTTTCGTGCCGACATACTCGCGGAACAAACTTTCGAATTCCCTGTTTTTCGGTCCGTGAGCCAGCCAGCCCGATTCCAGCACCTCCCGAACCGCTTCCAGTTCACGGTTGTCGAAGAAGATCTTACACAGCGGTATCTTCATGTCCATCTCCCTGCCTTTGCAGGTGTTGTGTTTTTAAATAGGTGATATACCTGAGAATCCCCCGTTCGAGCGTGAACTCGGGTGAGTAACCGAGCATCCGCTGCGCTTTACCGATATCCAGTCCTCCGCGCTGGGGACTTTCCTTCTCCCGGTCAACAATGTGTATGGTCAGGTCTGGAAAATTCTCTTTGAGTATCTCGGCAAACTCCAGGATAGAGCGAGCGTTGCCGGCGGTAATGTTGAAATCTTCGTTTATGCAATCAGACAGCGTTGCCTGCACCATTCCCCGGGCCACATCGGTGACATAACTGAAATCGAGCCGGTCCTTGCGTCCCCTGACGGTCAATTCCTGTCCGTTTAGAGCATTTTCAACGAAAATCTGGCTCACGCGGTAGTTCATATCGGTGGGACCGTATACTGCTGAAGGTCGGATAATGACGTAGGGAATGTCATAGGTGTTGCCCAATCCCGTGGTGACTATTTCCCCGGCCAGTTTCATCGTACCGTAGACGTTTATGGGTTTCTTTGGATGGTTTTCGGTAACAGGATCCTCCTGGAAATGGCCGTATACCATGCTGGAAGATGTATATATAAACTTCTTACACAGTTTATGCCCTTTTTGCTTCAGCGCGTAGACAATATGCATGAGGTTAGCCGTGGCGTCTACGGTCCCCTCCTTGAAATCGTCTGGTGTGGTGTCTTCCATTCGGGCAATGGGCAGCGCCGCCAGGTGGATGATATACTCTGGCAGATAATGCTCTATGATATCGTACATGACCGCGTAGTTGGCGCAGTTTGCCCGCTTGATGACTACACGGTCGGCAATGTCCTCGAACCGCTTGTAACGGTTGATCGTCCGGGGTTCTTTTCGAGGTCCGACATATTGAACGAAGAGATCTACTGCAATCGGGGTGTACTCACCTTGCTTCACCAGTTCCCGGCAGATAGTGGAGCCGATAAATCCTGCTCCCCCGGTAACCATGATGTATTTTGGGCTGGAGGTATCCATTTAAACCATCCTATTCCTGAAGATGCGGTGTTTCCGGCCTTCAGTCTAAACCAAAAGGCGCAATTGTATCAAGATGACTCGCTACATGGTCCTTCCTCGTGGTTTAAACCGAGGTTGCTGTTTTGGGTCCCTGCAGTCGTAGATGAAGAAGGTGTCCGATCACTTCCGGACGAAGACAGTCATGTTTCTCATCTTTACCATCTCCGTGTAAAGGTCCTGCAGTTCATCACGGGGAACATTCATATTTTGGATCACGGCTGCTTCTATGATGTACCGTGGTTTTTGCTCCCGCAGCAGGTTTATCGCGTACTGTTTCGCATCGTCCACACCGCTCCAGTAGAGCAGGTGATTGTGTGAGTAATAGGTGTCGGGTATGTGTGTGAGACCTGCCAGAAGCAGCAGGGAAACTTCGCTCCCCCACAGGTAAACGGGTTCTTCGGGATCGATGTTTTCTCGGAGCCATACCACCTGCTGCCGGCGTGCTTCCAGGTACGTACGCCAGTTTTCCCGGCATATCCAGCGGCGGAATCTGATAATGATGTCCCGGGGTGAAAGCAGGATGATATGGGGTAGCGTGTGCCCGACGAAAACGCCCAGGCACAGTATCCATCCCGCCAGGGGTGGAAGAAGAAATATCCATCCCGTCTTCAAGGCAATAAACATCCCGGTGGCGATGAGCGGATAGAAGAAGTACCCGGTGTAGTAACGCTGGATGAGGAAAATTATCCAAAGCGTGGCCTGCAGTACAGCCCATTGCCACGGGGCATAAAGGATATTGCCTATTCCCAGCAGTACTGTCCCGAGGCAGAAATGGGGATTCAACAAGATGAAGTTCCTGCTCTTTGGATTTATCCACTTCCGTGTTTTGGCGTATCGTTTCGTAGCGGTCATCTTGTAACTGAATCCCCGTATAGCGTAGATTCCCAGCAGGGCAATTCCGGCAGCATACCACCACCAGTTTGCCTGGATGGAGCTTGAATGCATAGCCAGAACCGGGACCAGGTACAGCAGGTTGATTATCTTGAATCCCCCGATCAGGACACCGAGTATGATGAGCTGCATTACCCAGATTCCGGTAAGAGATCCGATTACCGGCAGCATGTACAGGAGTATGACCAGGACCACACTGTGGAATTCCGTAGCGGAGGTGACGCTGTTGACCCATAGCGAATTGATTAACAACACCCCGAAAAGGAAGAAAGGCAGAGTGTCGAGATCAAGCCCCGGTGTGCAAATACTCCATAGCAGGATAATTAGGGAAGAGGATGAAATGTTGAGCAGTCTGAAACGGTAAGGCCTAATCCCCACCCAGGTTTTCCCGTAAGTGTACAGATGGAGAAGAAGATTCTTGAGACCGAATCCGTAAGATTTCAGAAAGTTCACCTTGCGTTTGCGCAAAAGCACGTAGTACAGGTGGTTGGCGGTATCGAAGTCCAGTGGTGCCCTGAAACTCTTCAGCTTCAATGCCAGATTTACGGCGAGCAGGATCAGAATCTCGGCCTTCATACACCATCCTCCGCCTGCACCACGTCGCAATATCGGGAGAATGCTTCCAGGGCCTCGTGGGTAATGATGATTTCCCTGGTAGATTCCAGTAACGACTCGTATCTTTCCCTGTCCAGCGGTTTCCCCCGATTGATTCGTTTGATTATTTCTTCAAGCCAGCTGGAGCTGACTTGAATAGTAAGAAAACCACACAAGCCTGTCAGAGTTTTTTCCGGATGTTCGAGCAGGTCCTCGTAGAAAACAGTAAAAGATTGCTGTGGGAAAAGCCTGGTCATACCGTAGGCGACACCGGTAGTTTCGACTATATGGGAGCAGGCCTCTTCAAAGGAATCGATGGCATGTGATTTCATATATGAAAGTGCTGCAGTAATGGGATTACGTATCACCTGCAGCAGTTTGAAGGAAGGGTTGTTCTTGATTAAACGGATAAAGGTTTCGGGGTGATCCCGGACTGCCATTGCAGTTCCGCCGGCTTTTTTATCACCGACGACTGCAATGTCCCGTTTCTTGAAATCCGGACTTGTTCTCAAATCGGCAAATGAACTCCAGCGCGGTTGATACACACCGGCGTTCATCCGGCCGGTTTTCTCCAGGCCCTTCTCGAAGGTTTCCCGGGCGCTTTTTGCCATACAGACCAGCAATTTTTCGAAACTGACGAATTTGACCAGGTGCCGGCCAACCACATTTTCTTCGAAGGAAATCAAGCACTGGGGATGATAGTTCAGTATCTGTCCCAGCAGGGTGGAACCGGTCCTCGGACTGCCGATAAACAACAGCACGGTCCTGCTCCCGGTGTCGATGGCGCCGCCGGGATCGACCAGTATTCTTCTCGCCACGCTTTTCAATTTTTTCAGCATAGCGTCCAGTTTGCTTTTTCACGGTAGGACCCTGACATGGGACGCCGGGGACCCGGTGATTCGAGCACTTCGAATGTTCCCGCATCGACTTCTGCCAGGATGGGGCCCAATTTCGAGCTTAATTTCAGTTTCATCGAATAGGTTCCCGGAACCATTCTGAGTTCTTTTATCCGACACTCGAGTTTATTGGTGCCTTTCTGCAAGTCGAATGGGAACTCTTCCGAGTTGATTACGGTTATCAGGGCGCCTTCAGGTGAAAATACCGACAGGGCGCATAAGGCGTTGGGAAATTCTTCTTTTGATTCCAGGCCTATCCGGATCGCAGCCGGGTGTTCGAATTCGAGCTTCCGGCCAGCAATAGAATGGTGGTCGAGGAGCGTGACATCCACCGATCGGATGGCATCAAGCGATTTGAGAACAGTCACGGACTCACTGCTGTCCGAGAAGGAGATGGTCTTATTAATATACGTTTGGACTACGTCATTCACCGTGCCTATCCTCTCGGTCTCTCCGTTGAAAATCAGCAAAGCACGGTCGCAAATCCGGAATATGTGTCTGAGATTATGAGAAACGAATATGGTGGATGTGCGCTCGCGGATGGCCTGTATTTTTGCAGCGCATTTCTTCTGAAACTCCATGTCGCCCACCGAAAGCACTTCATCCACCAGGAGGATGTCCGGGTCACAGTGCACCGCCACGGCGAATCCGAGCCTGACGAACATCCCGCTGGAATAGTACTTGACCGGGGTATTGATGAAGTCGCCGATATCGGCGAATTCGATTATTTCGTCGAACCTGGCTGTTATCTGTTTCTTGCTCAAGCCCAGGATGGCGCCGTTGAGAAAGATGTTCTCCCGCCCGGTGAGCAGCGGATGGAACCCGGCGCCCACCGCAATCAGCGCCCCCACTTTACCCCGGATGGATATCTTGCCTTCATCCGGCCAGAAGATGCCGTTGAGCATCTTGAGCATGGTCGTTTTCCCGGAACCGTTCGGTCCGATAATCCCCAGGGTTTCCCCGCGCTTGAGCTCGAATGAGACATTCTTAACCGCCCAGAACTCGCGTTTCCGCAGCCGCCCGGAGTTGGAGCTCATTCTCAGCGCGTTTCGGCCGATGTCCATTATCCCGTAGAGCATGGAGCGTTTCAACGATTTACTGTACTTTTTAGATACATTTTCCACGCGAATCGCTATGTCGTCACTCATATCAAATTCGCTCCGTCACTCTCGTTTCGGTCAGGTGGAAGATATAAAGGCACACCGTGAACACAACCAGGGCCATCACGCTTGAAGCCGCGAATCCACGCCACTCCGTCATGGTTCCTGTCAGGATCAAATCCCGCGGGACGGACACCAGGTAATACAGCGGGTTGTAAGTGGTGATCTTCACCAGCACACCGGTGGTGGGACGAGCGTACAGCACCGGTGTCAGGAACATGAGAAACGTAAGCAGGACCGACAGGGCGTTTCCAATGTCGCGCATCACACCGTTTAACAGGGAGAAAATGAATCCGACTCCGAAAGTAAACAGCATGATGGGCATGATGAGAAGCGGGAGGAGCAGGGCGTGCGGCGCGGGTGAGAGCCCGTAGTAAAACAGGAGAACAATCACCAGCACCAGCTGGATGAGAAAAGAGACCAGCGACTGTCCGGCCGAGGCAAATACCAGCGCTTTTTTAGAGAAGTTGATCTTGACGATCATCGAGCCCGCTTTCACCAGCGAGTTCGACCCGGCCACCAGACCGGCGGCGAACAACTGCCAGAAGGCCATGCCCAGGATGGCGTACACCGGGTATGGAACCGAGATTTCTCCCATGACAAACACGCCCGATTGGTTGAGGACGATGAAGGTTCCCACGCTGATGATCGGAATGATAAAAGCCCACAGCACCCCGATAAAACTTTGCTTGTAAACGGTGAAAAAATCGCGTTTGAACAGCTGGAATATAAGCCAGCGGTTTCTGACTATTTCTCCCGTTATTTCCGCGAAGAGGGAGAATATTCCTTTTTTCAAGGAATTGTCGGGTTCGTATGTCACAACGGGTTGTTCCATAATTGCCTCGTCCTCACCGTGCTATCTTATCACATTATCTCCTTTTTTGGCCGCTGATTGAAGGTTTATGCATAATTCGGATATGGTGGAATGGACATGGAAGAAGAAATGTGTATAATCATTCTGGTATCCAGCAGGAAGAACTGAAGTAAGAGGTTGGAGTTTACAAACATGAAACACCATGAAACAGTCCTATCTCTAGGGAACAGGCCGATCGGCCCCGGGCATCCGTGTTTTGCCATCGCCGAAATCGGTAACAATCACGACGGCAGCTTCGAGCAGGCCTGCCGGATGATCGACGCCGCCGCCGAAGCCGGTGCCGACGCGGTCAAGTTCCAGACGTTCAAAGCAGACAAACTGGTGTCACCCGCCCCGGTGGCGC
>CAYSPT010000114.1:0-9809 GCA_964432985.1 uncultured bacterium | reverse complement strand
GGATGACTGCTGTACGGCGGATGACTGCTTTACGGTGGATGACATATTGCAGTCATTGCCCGACTCGATCGGGCAATCCATTCTTATCAAGCCGGCGGATGACTGCTTTACTGGTTACATTACCAGTTGTCACGGCTTTCAGGAGCGATGATGGCGTGCATGACCCCTTCTCTTGGCTGGACCATCCAACTGGCCACCGTCTCGCGCCATTTCAAGTAGTGCCCGGTCTGCTTGTGGTCTCGGACCGCATCTTCAGATTTATAGACTTCGTAGAGAAAAAACCGGCCGGCATCATTGGCACTTTGAAGAACGTCAAACCG
Organism: uncultured bacterium; assembly: GCA_964432985.1. Lineage (GTDB taxonomy): Bacteria > Muiribacteriota > CAYSPT01 > CAYSPT01 > CAYSPT01 > CAYSPT01. The sequence continues at coordinate 9,489 of CAYSPT010000114.1, read as the reverse complement.
GACGTTTCCCGGCTCGCTGCGGGTACCCAGGTGGTTTTCCACGGTGGCATCGATGAAATCATCAACGTGCTCTTCCTTGACATACACGGTCACGCAATAAACGATCATTGTTCACTCTTCTTTCAAAGTTTCCGGTTTGACAGCTCTGGTAGCAATAAAAAGCGGCATGTACTTGTTCAGCGGATCGGCCGTTCCTTCAGGGTAACCGTCTTCGAAAAGAGCGGTAATTACTAAACCCGCCCGGCACTGGCCGCCGATCTGGTCTTCCAGGGTATGGCTGAATTCAAAGGGGAGCCCATCTTGAATAAACTGTTGTTTCTTATCCGACGATAAATCATCGGGATCAGAGTAAGGCAGCGCATTAACAACTTTCAGCGAATCTTCATCGTCCGCCAGTTCATAATCGAAGAGATAGACTGCCGGATTCGTAAATCCGGCCAGCAAACTGCATCCCGGTTTCAGCACCCTGAACGCTTCCGTCCACACCGGAAGCACATCGGCCACGAAGGTGTTCGAAACTGGATGCACAATGAGATCGAAGCTGTCATCATCGAAAACCGATAGATCGGCCATGTCTCCTTCCACGGTAACGATAGACAGGGAGTCACGTTCGGCTACCATCCGGTCCTGCCCAAGCTGCGCCGGAGAGTTGTCAAAAACGGTCACCCGGGCACCGGCAGCGGCAAGTATCGGTCCCTGCTGGCCGCCACCGGAGGCGAGACAAAGAACTTCGGTACCATTAAGCGGTGGGAACCATTCTCGGGGGACCGGCTTGACAGGCGTCAATAAAATGTTCCACCGGCCCTGTCTTGCCTCAGCGATTGCCCTGGAATCGACCGGGACGGTCCACTCATTTTTCCGTTCTACTTCACGGTTCCAGGCAACCCGATTATGCTGGCGTACATCTACCCCGGTTGTTTCTGACATCGTCACTCAACTCCTGTCCCAGGGAGGGATTTACAAGCGTAGAAAGGACGAGCCTACGGATTATCGCAGCACGGCTATCTTGCAGCGTTTTTCCAGCACCGTCCCGCCTGAACGGCCGCTGACCTCCAGAAAATATACGCCGTTGGCTACATCCTGCCCGAAGTCATTCTGACCGTCCCAGGTGAGGGCGGTGTGGGTTCCCTGCCCGTACTGGTCACCGGCGGCCAATCCCCGAACCTGGTTTCCGGAGAAATCACAGATGGTAACGATCATATCGGCAGCCGCAGAAAGCGTGAACCGGACGGTCATGTCTTGATTGTCTCCCACAGGATTGGGATAGCCGGCCACACCGGTGAGTTCGAACGCCGCGCCCTGCAGGGTAAGAACCCGGTCGCTTCGGTTACCGGCCAGGTCTTTTACGGTAACCATGGCCTGGTACTCCTCGTCCAGAGGAGCGACCCGGGGCCGGCGTACGGAGAGGGTGCCGGTCAGGCGGTTGTAGCTGAAATCAGCGACCTGTCCGTCCAGGGTGACCTCCAGGCCATGCAGGTCGATCCCGCTGAGGTTATCGAGTACGGAAAACAGGGCGGTCTCAGTGCCGCCGGAGTCGTCGAAGGAGTCGTTAAGCACGGTGATCTCCGGAGCTGAATCGTCCAGGAGCACGACGTATTCCGAGAAGCCCACATCGCGGGCGTGAACAGTGCTGGACGCGGTGTCCACCTGGCTGGGCAGATACTCGTACCGGCCGGTTTCCCGACGGCAGGCATAGACGGCCAACCGCTCCGCCCACTGTCCCTCACCGGAGCCATCCGGCGGTAAAAGCTCGGGACGGTAAGAAAGAGCCAGCTCTACCGGAATACCCCGGGAGCCCGAAACCGGCCCGACCCGGTACGATCTGCTCAAGATCTTCAGATCCCTGTTCACGGGATCGGCGCTGTTGAATATGGTCACCGGCAGCGGTTCCATGAGGGCTTCCGAGGAAACCGAGAGCATCATGGCCTTATCGGCGCTGGCCACCTGGCCGCCCTCCCGGGGCTGCAGCACCCGGACCACGAACGTGCCCACGGATTCGCCGTTGTTGACGATGATCTGCGCTTGGCCGGGATACTGGTTCAGAATCCGGTAGGGACCGGTAAACAGTCCCTGCCCAGCGGTCAGCTCGGTCATGGACACTTCCACCGACAGGTAGTTTTGCTGCAACAGATGCACTGTGGGAGTGGTGGTACCCGGCTGCCCCTTGACGGTAATTACCACCCATTCATCCAGGATCGGATTGGAAAACCCCGAAATCTGGTAACTCTGTTGTAATTGCGCATTCAGCGTGTATGTCTGACCGCTTTCGATCTGGTCGAGTGAAGCCTGGGTGAAGGTGACATACCCGCTCTTTTCCACCATTACGTCAACCGGGTAGCTCTGCCCGAACACGTCCCAACTGTAGGCGGGAATGCGGTCCACCAGGTAGTTGCCCGCCGAGTCACTCACACCGGTTATTTGGGTGTACACCGCGTTTGGGGGAGCGCCTGCTTCGGCGGGGTAAGTCACGGTAATACGAGCCATGGACAAGGGAGTTGACCGGGAATCGGTAACCTGCCCGCCCAGGGAGCCCCAGGTGGTGATTTCCGTGAGCGGGAGAGAGATGCGGGTTACTCCGTCGGCTGCCAGAGCAATACTGCTTTGCTCCGAAGCCAGATAGCCGTTCTTCTGGGCGTGGACCGTGTAGGATCCGTTGGGATCCAGGTTCCGGAAACTGAACCAGCCGTGCTCGTCGGACGTGGTCAGCAGGTCAACGCCGCCGGCTGCTTCGGTCAAGCGGACCTGGACACCGGAAACTCCCAGCATGTCACCCGACAGTGCCTCGGTTATGTGAACGAATCCTTTCAGGGAAATACCTGGATTGAGTGCCGCGTACCTGGTCTTGAAGGCTTCGTAATAGTAATCGGTGGCCAGGGTTTCATCGTAAATGATGATCATGTTCTCGTCGTTCTTCGTGTTGGCGCTGGCGGAGAAGTTGAAGGACCCGGTGGTGACCACCTTTTTATCCACGATGGTCATCTTGTGATGCAGCAGGTACGGAGTATCCTCCTTTTCCACGTCGATGCCGCGTTTGCGCAGCGTGTCATACTCGGCGTACTGGTTTGCCGCCTGGGTACCGTCCATGAGCACCCTGACGGTGATCCCTTCTTTGGCCTTGTCTCGAAGAGTCCGGGACAACGTGTCATCGGTGAAAGAAAAGATCAGGATATCGATGCTCTCGGTGGCCGCGGAAACGGTATCGAGCAGCCGCCCCATGACGTTGCCGCTGTTGTCTTCCGGAGCAAAATATACTTCTATGGTTACCCCGCCGATGTTGGTCTCCGGATACGGCGTGTTGGCCGGTGAGGAGGTACTGAACAATTCGTCTTCGAACATCTCCTTGAACTCCGCCAGATAGTTCTGCACCATTTCACCGTTGTCTCCGGCGTCGAAGATGAGGGAGTCGTTGTAATTGTTCTGGGTGCCGTCGGTGGTCAGGTTGGTGGAACCGGTCCACAGGTACCGCCGGTCTACGATCATGAACTTGTCGTGCATGAGCGATTCCTTGTTGTCGGGCATCACGGGAATTCCCGCATCGGTAAGAAGCTTGATTACCGATGTGGATCCGGTATTGTCCTGGTCGGTCACCACCTGCACGGTTACCCCCCGGTTGTGCGCGGCAACCAGGGCTTCTCCCAACAGGGTGGATTTAAGACTGTATGCCGCCAGCTCGATAGTTGACCCGGCCAGGCCGCAGAACTCCACGAACTGCTCATCAAATTTTACCTCGGGCACGAAGTAGATGTTGCCGGGCGGAAACGGCTGAACAGTGAAATCAGCCGCTGCCGGTGCGATCATTCCTACGGCCATCAAGACGCCCGAAACAACCGCCACCGCTGCCAGCGCAACCATTACGCTTTTCTTACCTGCTGTAGAAGAATAAGTACTCACTTTGCCACCTCATTTTTTTCGATACACTCGTCAAACAGGCACACCGATACCGTCAAATCCTATTGTTTCTATTTGCCACGTATACAATATAATCAAATGCAGAATCTATCAACAGGATAGATCGTTATCTATCAACATTGAAGGTAAGTTCTCGTTCTGTGTCGGCATGGCAGTTTTCGGCTTTGGGAGGGGAGATATTGTTCCATCAACGCGGCAATGTGACTACCGTCAGCCAGAACTCCTTGATGATTCTGATGATCCGTGCGAACTCATATTGTGACTACCGTCAGCCAGAACTCCTTGATGATTCTGATGATCCGTGCGAACTCATCTAGATCGAGAGGAAGGATGATGTAAGCGTTAGCATGCAGATTGTAGGCATCAAGCACGTCGGTTTCGGACAGGGACGAGGTCATCATTATTACTGGAATCCGCTTCAGCGAGGGGTCGTTCTTTATTTCTGACAGCACCTCCATACCGTCCTTTTTGGGGATATTGATGTCCAACAGGATCAGGTTGGGACGCGGAGCCCCGCCGAAACGGCCCCGGCGGTGAAGAAAGTCCAGTGCTTTGATACCGTCGTCAACCACGAACAACCCGTCGTGGATGCCGGTGTTGTTAAAAACAAACTTGATGAACTCCCAATCGTCTTCGTTGTCCTGCACCACAAGAATGATGGTAGACATCGGAGCACAATCATTCATCCGGTTGTTTCCTCACTTAACTAATGGCGCCGACCTCTAATGTAAATAAGTCAAGATAGCTCATTATGCAATTCATTGATAAAATCGTTCAACGCTTCCATGCTTCTAATTTCACTGATGCGGCGGCGCAGGTGCCGGGCCCCCGGTACACCCTTGATGTAGTTGGAGAGATGAGGTATCAGAGAGAAGACCGCGTCGCGGGGACCGAAGTATTTCACCGCCAGTTCCACGTGGCGTTTCAAAAACTTCACTGCCCTGTTTTTATTATCTTCAGCACTCCCTGTGCCGGACGGGACATCTACCGGCTTCGCCTGATGGGATTTCTGCACTTGCGTATCCGTCGCAGCGGAGAGATGGCGTCTCTCAGAGGAGAGACGGGCGGCGATTTCGGTTATCAGCCAGGGACGGCCCAGCGCTCCCCGTCCTACCATGACCCCGGAACAACCGGTGTAATCAATGGCTGTGATTGCGTCTTGGAGTGACTGGATGTCACCGCTGAAAAAAACCGGGACATTCACCGCCTCGACCACCTGCTTCACCACGTCCCGGTCGATGCTTCCGGTAAAGAATGATTTTCGGGTGCGGGGATGCACGGTTACTGCGGCCGCCCCGTTACAGGCGGCTATCTGCGCCACCTGAACGGCGTTTATCGAGGAGTTGTCCCAACCTGAACGGATTTTCACCGTGACCGGAAGGCTGGTGGCGGAGGTTACCGCGGAGACGATCTCCCCGACCAGACCGGGAGATTTCATGAGGCCTGCCCCGGCGCCGGCCCTGACCACTTTCGACACCGGGCACCCCATGTTGATATCGATGATGTCCACCGTACCCCGTGATTCCACCAGCGTGGCAGCCCGGACCATCATGGCGAGGTCAGCACCAAACAATTGGACCGCCACCGGACGCTCCTCTTCGACTGTGCGGGCATCCCGCAGGGATTCCCGCCCTTCAAGAACCAGGCCGTGAGAACTCACCATCTCGGTGCACACCAGAGCGCATTCGCACTCCACCGCCAGCATCCTGAACGCCAGGTCGGTGTACCCGGCCAGTGGTGCCAGCAACACCGGATTCTTCAATTCGAGATTACCAATTTTCAACATGCATTATTCCTCATAATGGATTCGGTTGGTTTTGCCCGTACATTATTGCATAATCAGTTCCGGACTGATGCACCTGACGAATATTACAGTGTCTGCACCTTTTTTAAGGTCTATTCATCCGGTAGATGAGTCGCAGTCCTTCCAGAGTAAGGTCGTCACGGACCGCGGTAATCCTCCTGCAAATCGGCTCCATCAACGATGCCAGCCCTCCGGTAGCCACTACCGGACAGGTGTAACCGACTGCGTCGGTTTGGTTTATTTCACGGTACAGCCGCTCGACCATACCGTCGGTAAGCGAAGCAAATCCGTAGAGAATTCCCGAACGAATGCTTTCATCGGTGCTTTTCCCCAGGACCCGCTGCGGTAGTTTCAAGTCGACGGAATGCAGCCGGGCGGCCTTGGCGGTCAGCGTCTCCAGCGACAGCCTGACACCCACCGCGATAGCACCTCCGCAATAGGTTTTGGACCTGTCAACTACGCAAAACGTGGTGGCCGTGCCGAAATCGATCACTATTACCGGCGCCCCGAAGTGATGAACCGCTGCTACGGCGTTGACCAGACGGTCCGCACCGATATCTCCGGGCCGGTCGTAATCAACGGTTAAGCCCAAATCAACCTCCGGAGTGACCATGAGCACGGATTTGCCGGTGAGCCTGGTCAGGGCCGAGCGGACCATCTCATCCAGGACGGGAACCACCGAAGAAACCACCACCCCGGTAACTGAATCTCCGCTCTCCCCGATTTCTTCGAGGCACTGACGGAACCTGAAGAGCAGTTCGTCTGCGGTACGGTATAGCTTGGTGGAAAGACGGAGGGTGGCGGACAGGTCATCCCCACGGTAAAAACCAACCACGGTGTGGGTATTGCCGATATCGATGACCAGGAGCGACGAGGTCATGCCTCCGACTCCGTATCGGGCTCGATGTTCGCATCGGGCTCGGCGTCCCCTGCGGGGTCGTTATTCGTATCGGGCTCGGCATCTTCGTCTGCCCCGAGAATGTCGAGGCAGACCTGGTTGCGGCCCTTCTCCTTGGCCACGTACAGCAGGTCGTCGGCCCGTTTAATGAGCTCCACCTTCTCTTCGGCGCTGTGAGGATAACAGGAACAGCCGATACTGATGGTGACGTGAAGCGGTTCGTCCTGGCCGGGGAAATCGTGGGTCTCCACGTTCTTCCTGAGACGCTCAGCGAACACTCCTGCTCCACCGATATTCGTCTCCGGGAGAATGACCACGAACTCCTCTCCGCCGTAACGGGCGGCGATATCGATGTTTTCGCGGATGGTGTTCTTCATGATACCGGCCATCTCCCGCAGGACGATGTCACCCTGCTGGTGCCCATAGGTGTCGTTGAAATTCTTGAAATGATCGATGTCAAACAGGGCTATCGAAAACTCCTGGCCGTACCGGCGTGAACGGATGATCTCCTCGTCGAGACGGGCCTGGAAATAGCGGTGTATGAACAACTTGGTAAGGCCGTCGGTGATAGCCAGCTCGTACAGCTTGGCGTTGTTTATGGCCACAGCCGCCTGGGATGCCAGCGCCTGGAGAAGTTTCAGGTCCTGCTCCGAGAACGACGATGCGCCGCTTCTCTTGTTCACGATGTTGATCACGCCGAAGGGTTTGTCTTCAATCTTGAGCGGTACACAGACCAGCGCCTTGACCTTTTTCTCCCTATTCAGAGCAAAATCAAAGCTCTTGAACCGCGGATCAAGGTAGCCCTCGTTGACCAGCAGGGGGCGGCCCAATTTTACCACGTTCCCGGCAATGCCCTCCCCGATCTTGAGAGTCACCCTCCGCTTGAGCGGCTCCTCACCCAGCCCCCTGACCACCTTGAGCATCAGCTCGTCGGTCTGGTCATCGAGAAGCATGAGAGAGCCCCGTTCGGCGTCCAGCGCCTCGACGGCCTTGTCCAGGATCAGGTCGAGAAGCTTGTCCAGATCGTTGACGAAATTCATGGCCATGCTCACGTTGTACAGAAGCTCGACGTTACCGGTCATCTGGTTGAACGATTCGGCCAGCTGCCCGATCTCGTCCCCGGAATCCACCGGGATCCTACGGCTGAAATCGCCCACCGCCACCGCCTGGGCGCCGTGGACCAGCGAGGTTACCGGGCGTATTAGCGCCCGGGCCAGGAACACCGACATGGCCGCTCCTAAAACGATGGCCAAAACGGTGATGATCAGGACCTGGTTGCGGGTCTGGACCAGTTCCCGGTTCAGGCTGTCCAGAGAGAGCCGGATGGCCACCATCCCCAGGCAGACGGTGCCCGTCTGGACCGGGGCGAGAAAATACAGGCCGTTCTTGTCTCTGAACGACGCATCTTTCGGGTTAAACTGCTCGCTGTCCAGGGATTTCTTGACATGGGGATGCTGGGGTGGTTTATCGAGCTTGCCCTCTACGGTGCTGGCGATGCAGACTTTTCGCTCCTTGTCGAAAATACAGACCATGGAGACATCTTCTTCCCCGCCCACGGCCTGGACAAATTCCATCACGTCGGCGTACTGGTAGGTAGCCAGACCCTCGAAGCTGCGTTCCGCCAGCCCCATGGCCAGGAGCTTACCGAATGCCTCCATTTTGCGCAGGATCGTCTCTTCTTCACGCACCAGGGTCGCCCAGCCGACCACGAGCATGATAATGACAATGAGGGACACGACCTGGACTATTATCTTTGCCTGTAGTCCAAAGTCCTTAAACTTACTGACCATCGGCTTTCTGTTTCTCTTCCAGGTTATTCAGAAGTTCACGGACGACGTCATATTCTTCGTTGCTTGCCTCTACGAAATTCTCGAGCCGGTCGTTGATACGGCTGTTGAAATCCTTGAGAAATTCGGGATCCTTTCCCAGGGCAATAAATGCCTGTTTGATATCCTCGACCAGGTCGTCCGGCATATCGGGGTGCACCACGATGGGCTCGTTGGGGATATCGGGGATACGGGCCAGGATCTTGAGCTGTCCCTTGTTTTCCTTGCCGAGTTTGTCGCGGGCGTCATCGTATACGGCTCCGGCGGTAAACTTCTTGAAAAATACGGCCATGACTACGCTGTCATGTTCTTTCAGGTAATCGATCTTTTTGAAATCTTTTTCAGGATTGACGCCCTCCCCGAGCATGTATGCTAGTGGGAACAGGTAGCCCGAAGCCGATTCCTTGTCCACGAAGGCAAAGGTCTTTCCCTTGAGGTCCTGCACGGAATTGATAGAGTTGTCGGCGCGGGTGATGATGATGCTTCCGTATGTGTCCTTGCCGAAACGTACCGGACGGACCACGGGCCGGGCACCCGCTTTTTCTCTCCCCGAAACATAGGCCACGGTGCCGATCCAGGCAATGTCGATTTTTCCCTCACTTAGATACTGCACGATCCCGGCGTAGTCCTCGGCCAGCACCAGCTTGACGCTTTTTACCCCGAGCTTTTTGGCCAGGTAATCGAGCAGGGGTTCGTGAACCCTGAGCATGAGCCTGGTTTGCAGAAAAGGGTTCCGCCCCAGCTTCAAGACCATCTCCGAACGGGGGGCAACGTTACCGGTTTCATCCAGCCACGAATGCTTCGGTTTGACCGGTTTGGGCTCAACAGCCGGCGAATCTCCCGGTGTCTTTCCGTCGTCCGAAGGCTCTTTTGTGACCGGGTCCGTCACCGTAGTGGAAGTGCCGGAGTTTCCCTGCTGCTGCGACGCTGGGTCCGGGACCGGTGTTACCGCGGTAGTGCTCCCGCTGCCTTTCGATGTCGTTCCCGCCGGCTCTTTACCGCCGGGGTCCGTTTTGTCTTCGCCGCAGCCGCTGATTAAGCCTAATCCGCTT
>CAYSPT010000113.1:0-10267 GCA_964432985.1 uncultured bacterium | reverse complement strand
ACCGTAGGAATGATAGTAATTTTACCATTCTCAAACCGAAGCATTTGCACTGGATGACGGTTGCGATTTGTTGTATCTATAGTGTATTATTATATACTTTATTTGAACTCTTAAGTGAACTATCACGTAAGTGAGTTATCACGGTTAAGGAGCAGAGTGCATGGCTAAGCGGACCTCGGCAAAAAATGAGATGGAGAAGAAAATCCGCGACCTCGAGTTTATACTCGAACTGTCGAGAGCCATGACCAGAGAGAAAGACATTGATAACCTGCTCAATTTCATCATGGATGTGGCTACCAGGATGATGGATGCCGACCGCAGTTCACTGTTTCTGGTCGACTTCGAAACGGGAGAACTCTGGAGCCGGATTGCCCAGGATGCCGAAATAAGCGAGATCCGGTTCCCTATCGGTATGGGTATCGCCGGATCTGTTGCCAAGACCGGTGAGATAGTAAACATAAAAGATGCTTACGAAGATCCACGTTTCAACCGGGAGATTGATAAGAAAACAGGCTATCGTACCAGGACGATACTCTGCATGCCCTTAAGCAACCATGAAGGAGAGATAATCGGGGTCATCCAGGTGCTCAACAAAAGCAAAGGAATTTTCACCGATTACGATGAGAATATTCTGGCAGCGTTGTCGTCTCATGCCGCGGTTGCCATTGAAAATGCCGAATTGTACCGCGAGCGGGAGTTGATGTTTGAAAGCCTGGTCAAAACCCTGGCTGCCACGATTGATGCCCGCGATCCTGTCACTGCCGGGCATTCACAACGCGTTGCCCAGTATTCTTTGAACATGGCCCGCGCCTTGGGTTTAATCGGGGATGATTTGAAATGTATCGAGTATTCCGCGTTCCTTCATGATGTAGGGAAAATTGGTGTGCGTGACAATGTTCTGCTGAAGCCGGGGCGCCTTGATAAGGAAGAGTATAAAAAAATTCAGGCCCACGTGGTCTATACACGGGAAATACTACGTCGCATTCGTTTTCCCCGTCAGCTTCGGGGGATTCCTGAGTTGGCCGCAGCTCATCATGAAAAGGTAAACGGTAAAGGGTATCCGGAAGGTCTGCTGGGAGACGGGCTGCCGATTGAAGCACGCATCCTGGCTGTGGCTGATGTGTTCGATGCGCTCACCGCCTATGATCGGCCTTACAAGAAAGCCATGCCATTGGAAAAAGCACTGTCCATAATCCAGAGTGAGACCGGGGAGGCATTTGACCCGGAGGTTGTCCGGGCCTTCGTCGAGAAGAAATGCTACCTTATCGAGCAGCGGGAATTCAATCGGATTTCTCCGGATGTGGCCATCGAGTACCGGGTGCTGATGGAAGAAGAGGCCCTGAAAGAGGAAGACAACTATGAAAAGGACGCCGTGAGCACAATGAGCGGGAGCGGTTTGAGCATCAAAACACGCAAATTCGTTCCCCCGGGTAAGCTCATGGAAATGAAAATCATTCTTCCTGACACTACTATTGAGGTGATGGGGAAGGTGGTTCGCGTAAAACGCGACGAACTCGGTATGCAGTACGACATGGGAATAGCGTTCATCGGTCTGCCCGAAGATGTCAAGAAGCGAATATCAGAGTATCTGGACATGAAATTTCTGGAAGAGTCTCAGAACCCTGATGATTAACCTGGAAGATTATTAACCCGTACCGGGTTTCCCGTTCCGGGTTACCCGTACCGGGTTTAAGGAAGGTGTCCCAATGTGTGGAGAGAATAACGAGACCTTGTTGCCAGGAAGAATCTTTGTCCATCCTGTTCTCGATTTTTCTCGTGGCAGGATAGTCACCTTCTTCTTTGAAGGTGAACCTTTTAAGGCTTTCGAAGGGGAAACTGTGGCGGCAGCACTCCACGCTGCCGGCGTTGAAGTGCTGCGTTTCAGCCCTCACCGGGCCAGACCGCGCGGTTTTTTCTGTGCAGTAGGCAAGTGCTCCGCCTGCCTGATGAAGGTTGACGAAAAATCAAATGTCAGAACATGTATTACACCCATCCGCGATGGTATGCGGGTGGAACGACAGCAAGGGAAGGGACGGATTCCCAGTGCACCGTGACATTGTGATTATCGGATCCGGTCCTGCCGGGCTGTCTGCTGCTCTAGCAGCCCGGAAGCTCGGAGCCGATTGCCTCGTCCTTGAAGAAGCCCCCTCTCCTGGTGGTCAGCTGGTCAAGCAAACCCACATGTTTTTCGGAGCTGAAACCCACCGCTCAGGAGTCAGGGGATTCGAAATTGCCCGCGAGATGATGGACGAGTATGCGTCTATCGGCGGAGAACTGTGGACCGGAGCTTCGGTGATCGGATTTTATCCGGACAAAAAACTGGCTGTTGAAAAGGATGGACGCCTGGAGGTCGTGACCGGGAGCCAGGTCGTGGTGGCCAGCGGTGCTTCAGAAAAACCTCTTTTGTTCCACAACTGTGATCTTCCCGGTGTGGTTGGTGCCGGCGCTGTTCAGACGTTGATGAACGAGTATGGGATCGTGCCTGGAGGACGGGTACTCATGGTGGGTGCCGGTAACATCGGAATAATCGTCAGCTACCAGCTTCGTCAGGCAGGGATTGAAGTAGCAGCGATCGTAGATGCCGCTGCGGTCGTCGGGGGATATCATGTTCATGCTGCTAAGATCCGCCGGACAGGCGTACCTATATTGACCCGGCATACGGTTAAAGAAGTATGTGGAACAACGTCAGTGGAAAAAGCTATTGTCTGTAGGGTGGATGAGGCTTTCCAGGAGATTCCCGGTACCGAGATGGAATTTGAAGTCGACACCGTTTGTCTGGCGGTGGGACTCAGTCCACTCACCGAACTATTACAGCAGGCCGGTTGCCGCATGGTTGACATACCCTTCCTCGGGGGTATGGTCGCCTGGAGAGACCGGAAGATGAGAACCTCGGTACCGGGTGTCCTGGTTGCCGGGGATGCAGCGGGCATCGAAGAGGCCACTTCGGCCATGGTTGAGGGAACTATTGCGGGCACCGTGGCTGCTTCCGCCGTTCTCGGAGAAGGGAGCCTCCTCGATCTCGAGCAAAGGGTAAGCGCGTTTAGAGACGAACTCGATGCCCTGCGTTCCGGATGCTTTAGCTGCAAAGTCCAGGAAGGGGAGGAGGTGATGGCTCGCTGTGACTGATTCTCATGAGATATCTTTCAGGAATACCGGAGTTTTGGGCAAAGAGGATATCCAGTCGGTGTATCCATCGGAGGAACGGCTCAAACAGGGGCCGGTGGCTGTCATTGAGTGTGTGGAATGCATTCCCTGTGATCCGTGTGTTCGGGCCTGTCCTCAGGGAGCCATCACCATGGACGGCGGACTGTGCTGTCTTCCTCAACTTAATGAGCATGTTTGTACGGGATGTAGATTGTGTGTTCCGTGCTGTCCGGGACTGGCAATTTTCGTGGTTGATGAGTCGCTTGCAGGAGAAAAAGCCAGAATTACCATTCCCTACGAGTTTCTGCCGCGCCCTGATGCAGGCGCCCAGGTTGATTTGCTGGACCGTTGCGGTGAGGTGTGCGGTCGGGGTGTTGTAGAAAGAGTAGTTGATAAAACCCGGTTTGACAGGACTGCTCTGGTAACACTCCTGGTGCCACGGGAACTGGCCAGGGTGGCCCGGCATTTTAATCGGGTTAAGTAGTGCTGATCCCGCAGGAATAGCTATAAGCAGGTTGAAACCTGTGCAGGCTGAAGCTTGCATGGAAATGGAACCCCTGATAAATGGAGGAGTCGGTATGGTAGATGATGACACTATCGTGTGCCGTTGTGAGGATGTGACCTACGGTCAGATACGTGATTTGATCGGAAAAGGAATTACTCATCCCGATGCTGTTAAAAGAATCCTGCGGTGTGGAATGGGAACCTGCCAGGGCCGTACCTGCCAGGAACTGGTTCGGCGGATACTGGCTGATTGCATCGGCGAGGAGCAGGCCTGCAAAGTTGAGATCAAAACCTGGGAACGGTGGACCGCGCGTCCCCCGGTCAGACCGATTGAGATCGGTGTACTGGCGGGTTTGACGGAGGATAAAGAGCAGTGAAACAATCGTATGATCTGGTAATCATCGGTGCTGGCGTGATCGGGTGTTCTACGGCGTATCATCTGGCCCGGCGTGGAATGAAAAATATCCTGGTGGTGGACAAAGGGACCATATCCGGCGGCGCCACGGGACGGTGCGGTGGCGGGATACGGCAGCAGTGGGGTGCGGAGATGAATATCCGGCTGGCTATTGACAGCCGGAAAGAATTTGAAACCATGCAGGACGAACTCGGCTGGGATATTGAATATCGGCAGGGCGGATATTTGATCCTGGCTGTTACCGAAGAGGAAGCAGCCCGGTTCCAGGACAATGTGAACGTGCAGCGGTCCATGGGGCTTGATGTGGAGCTGCTTGATCCCCGGGGCGCCCGGGAGATCGTTCCTCAGCTGGATACGAGCAAGATACTGGCAGCCACCTATTGCCCTTCTGACGGTTCCGCCAGCCCGTTCAGGGTTACGCACGCCTACGCCGACGCCGCCCGGCAACTGGGAGCGGACGTGTCCATATGCAATGAAGTGACCGGTATTGAACGATCCGCAGGCAGAGTTACAGCCGTACAAACACGACAGGGAAAAGTTTCCACGCCCCGGGTGTTAAACGCTGCCGGCGGTTACGCGGGAGTAGTGGCTTCCAGGGCCGGCATTGATCTTCCGGTCAATCCCCATCGCCGCGAGATATTGGTGACTGAACCGCTGGAGCGATTCTTCCACACCATGATCATCTCGTTTGATTACAACATTTATGTCAGGCAGGCGGTGTGCGGGGCGGTCATGGGGGGGTACGGTGATTCCGCGTATCCTTATGGACTGGAGACCGGAAGTAGTCTCGATTTTCTTCAGGGCATGGCCCGGAAACTGGTAGAACTCCTGCCGTGCCTGGCACCGGTACGCGTGGTACGGCAGTGGTCGGGTCTCTATTGCTTATCACCGGATTCTCAGCCTATTTTGGGGCCGGCTGATGGACTTGAAGGATACTATCAAGCAGTGGGATTCAGCGGTCATGGTTTTATGATTGCTCCAGCGGTGGCTCATATTTTGGCTGATTTGATTACCGACGGAGAAACATCGTTCCCGCTGAATGAATTGACTCTTGACCGGTTCGCGGACCGCTCGGTACTCAAGGCCGAGCAGTCGGTTGTTTAACCAGAAGAATTCATAAATCTTCATCGCGTACCGTAGCGCAATGGATTATTCAGGTTTAAAAAGGAGGTAACAGCATGCGGTTGGTGGAATGTATCCCCAATTTCAGTGAAGGCAGGGACCGGAAGATTATTGACGCGATTACGGCTGAGATCGAAGCCACCGGTGGCGCGGTTCTTCTCGACGTAGATCCCGGGGAGGCCACGAACCGTACCGTGGTGACCTTTGTTGGCGATCCTGAATCCGTCGAAGAGGCTGCCTATCGTGTCATCAAAAAAGCTTCAGAAGTTATCGATATGAGCAAACATTCGGGAGCGCACGCCAGGATGGGCGCCACGGATGTCTGTCCTTTTGTGCCTATTTCCGGAGTTACGGTGGAAGAGTGCATTGAAATTGCCAAACGGCTGGGAAACAGGGTGGCCGATGAACTCGGCATTCCCATTTATCTTTATGAAAAAGCTGCTTGCTGTGAAGAGCGCTGTAATCTGGCCGATGTCCGCAAGGGCGAATACGAGGGTCTTCAAGCCAAACTGGCCGATCCGGCCTGGAAGCCGGATTTCGGGAAGCCTGTCTTCAACGCCGCTTCAGGTGCTACAGTTATCGGAGTTAGGGAATTTCTCATTGCCTACAACGTCAACCTGAATACTCGTGAAAAGAAACTTGCCAAGGAAATCGCCCTGAATATCAGGGAAAAAGGCCGATTTGCCAGAGACGCCGCCGGGAAGAAAATCCGTGGTGAAGACGGAAAGTTTCTCCGGCAGGCTGGGACGTTAACTGCCACCAAAGCTACCGGCTGGTACATAGAAGAGTACGGTGTCGCCCAGGTATCCATCAACCTGGTAGATACCTCGATAACCAGTATGCACCATGCTTTTGACGAGTGCTGCCGCCAGGCCGAGAAACTGGGACTGCGGGTAACGGGTAGTGAAATCGTCGGGCTGGTTCCTCTGAAATCCATGCTCGAGGCCGGTCGGCATTTCTTTCGAAAGCAGGGGCTCAACTCCGGTGTCCCGGAGCGTGAACTTATTGAGTTAGCTGTCAGATCTCTCGGGCTGAATGATCTGTCTGTGTTCGAAGCGGACCAGAAGATCATCGAGTACCGTGTCAGGCAAGATCCGCCTCTGGGCTCACTGAAACTGCCGGCTTTCCTTGATGAGCTTTCCAGCTCGTCTCCGGCTCCGGGTGGAGGCAGTGTTGCTGCGATGGCCGGGTCTGTGGCTGCCGCTCTGGTATCCATGGTCAGCAGCCTGGCCTACGCTACCAAATCTCTGGCTGGCCACCAGGCAATCAACGAGGCAGTGGCTATTAAAGGACAGGAACTGAAGGATGTCCTGCTGTGCAAGGTTGACGAAGATGCCGAAGCCTTCAATGCCATTCTGGCCGCACGCCGGATGAAGAAGAAAAGCGTTGAGCAGAAATCGGCTCGTGAAGAGGCAATCAATAAAGCGGTTCTCACGGCTACGGAACTTCCTCTCGGTGTTATGAAACTGTCACGGGAAGTAGCCGAATTAGCCGTGGAAGTCGTGCAAACGTGCAATCCTTCTTCGGCTACGGACGCCGGCTGTGCCGGTCATATGGCGGTGGCAGCCGCCCACTCGGCATTTTTGAATGTCGTGGTCAATTGTGCTGACGTGGCCGAAAGTCGTGCTGCCGCCCGGATTAAGAAGCAGGCGGACGAGCATCTGAAGGCTGTGCGGGAAGCAAACGATAGGCTGCAGGCTAAGGTCGAAGACTATCTGGCCGGAAACTGACATCCCGTATATTTCACAAGTGTGCCCTCGTGGCGCACTGAAATATACGGACTCCTACGCGGATAATGCCATTTCAACAGTGCCCTCGAGATAAGCCTTGAGACGTTTGACGTGCCGCCACATGGTTGGTTTCAACCGGGCGTTATACAACAGGGCCGCCGGGTGATACAGAACCATGAACTGTACGTCCGGATATTCATCGAGGGTAAAGAATGTCCCTGCTTCATCCGCCATGGCAAAGTCTTTCTTTGAAGGATCCATATGCTTGAGTGACGTGGCTCCGAGCAGGAGAATTACTTCAGGTTTGATCAGTTCTATTTGTTTGTCCAGGTAGGGCTTGCAGGCCTGGACTTCTCCACCCAGCGGCGGCCGGTTTCCGGGGGGACGGCACTTGACCACGTTGGTTATCAGCATGTCTTCGTTGGTGTCCATGTCGACGGCACTCATTATCTTGTCGAGAAGCTGGCCGGCCTTGCCCACGAAGGCTTTACCCTGCTCGTCTTCGTTTCCACCGGGACCTTCTCCGATAACCATGATCTTTGTTCTGGGATTGCCCCGGTCTACTACGATATTAATCCGTTTATCACATAAGCCGCATTTTTCACAATTTGAATCAACGAGCTGCATTTTAAACTCTTCATAGGAATTGGAGGACAAAACGGTATTAGTAATCGTGTCAAAAAGATCAAACTGGAGGCTGGCCATGGTGTTTCCGAAACCCCTTCCGCCTTATGACCATGGGTTCAAGCAACCCGGACACAAAGAAACCAAATACACCTGATTGTTTACGGGAAAACCTGGTGTCGGGGGGGCGCGAGCTGGGAGCTCGCGGCACCTGTTCCATTGTAAGGAGAAGGCGTCAGGGTGTCAACAGGACTCATGTAACCGTATACATGAGAAAATGCTTGAATGTGGAAGAACACAGGGAATATGTTACTATTTTGGCAATAAAAAATTAGAAAAAAAGTCTGCTTAGAATTTCTGACCTGGTTAGGGCTCCAATTCTCCCAGCAAAATTCTTACGATCATATTTGCTTGATGATGAGCGGCGATTCCTACCCGTGGCGCCATAAGTCCGGTACCCGGTACGGCTGCTGTAACGAGATCGCCAGCCACGTATATGCGTTCTGTCAGCCGATGCGTCTGAATAGTGTTCCCGGTGTCGCAGCCAGCCAGTCCTGAGGCCATTACCAGATAGCAATCAGGCAACTGGTCCGGCAGATGGTTGAGAATCATGGATTTTGATTCAGCGCCGTCAAAAGCTTCAGCTACCACGTCACACGAATTGAACAGAGCTGCAATAGTGGTTTCATCAACCTTGACGGGATGGGGCACGATTGAAATGTAGGGATTTATTTTCTCCAGATTTTCCGCCAAAGCTTCTGTTTTCAGCTGGCCAATCTGGCTGGTGTAAAACTGCTGGCGGTTGAGATTACTTGGCTCTACCACGTCGAAATCGACCAGGACCAGAGTTCCCACTCCCGTTCTGGCCAGAGCGACGGCAACACTTGACCCAAGCCCTCCGAGTCCAGCAATGCCTACCGTGGCGCCGGATACCTTTTCATGGACACCGGGGGAGTGTCTGGCAGTCATGAGAATCCGGAGTTCCTCCCGGGTAGGAATCTGTCCTTTTTTTATGAGCACGATCCGGTCTCCGTCAGCAAGCAGACAACTTTCATCTGACACTGTACCGTTCACGATTAACAGATCAGCGTCAGGTTTATGGGTGTTTCTTGCCTCGCCCAGAGTGACCGGCGAAACGAACGTAATCGAGCATTCATTGATGTAAATTGAGATCACTGGCGGTAATTAACCTCCTCCCACCGGCAAGAACAGCTTTACTTCATCTCCACTGGACAGCAGTGTATCGGTGTCAACCTGCTGGCCGTTGATAAACACCGTGATAAACCTGTGGTGCTCGGATGGGTATTCCAGATACTCGAGGATGTACTGAGCCGTCGAGCCTTTGTCCACGTCCAGAGAAAAATCCCTTCCCAATTCGGAGTGCTTCAGCACTCCCGTAAGCTGCACAGATACATTCATTACGGTTACCTCCCCAGATTTCCTGATGCATTGCCTCAACAGGCGTGCTTTATGTGAAAGAATCACGCTTAAAATAGAATATCATAATATATCATACAGTTAGAGAATTAAAATTTTCAATTCTATTACTTGTGTTGATGTAATCGCAACCCCGTGTTATACTCCGCGTTGGGGCTCATTATCCTTTATTTATCGGTGATATCAGTGTAATTAGAGCTCGCAGGTTCGGTTCAGTTTGACGGCCGGAGTGGTGCGTTTGGGATGATTTTTATCCTATAACCAGGTAAGGGAATCTGGAGGGAGGCCGAAACCAGTGCCCGAAGGTGAAGAAAAAGTTGTACAAAAAAGTAAGGACAATACCGTTAAATACCTCCTGGCTGCTATCGGGGTCTTGTTGTTCGTTCTTGTCATGTTGTTCATGGTTAAACAAATCTCCCAGAGTACGATGAGAAATCAGCTGCAGGAAGGTGTCCAGGCCGACATCCAGAAGGATCAGCCAATGAGCGGCGAGGCCACAGCCACGGGCCCTGCCGGGCTTCCAATAAATATAACCGGGAAGAACGATCTTACGGTCAGCACGGTGGATAAAAAAATGTGTGTTATGCGGTTTGCCGTGGTACCGACCAGGGATGATATTGCGCCTGTTATTGCCGATAATGTTCATCGCATAATGAACCGGGTGCTTCAGCTTCTTATTTCCAAAAACAGTGAAAATCTAGTCAATGAGTTTTCCTCGGGTCAGCTGAATGTAGAAATAACAAAATCGCTCAATGAGCTTCTAAGAAGTGATTTTGAAGCTCTTGGGGGCATAATGGATAAAATGCCCTGGGGTAATAAAACGCCTCGGGAAATCAAGCGGATAGATATCATAAAGTTCATGGTGGTCGAATAGCAGTCATGCGGCACCTTTATGTGTGAAACCGGGGACTGTAAGGTGAGCAGTCAGCTCCTTTAGGGGGTACGTCGCAGTGGTCGAAATCCTGTCCCAGGATGAAATAGATGCTCTATTATCCGCTATAGAAACCGGCGATCTCAAAACCGATGAGATCAAAGAAGAAACAAAGCATCGCAAGATAAAGATATATGACTTCAAGCGGCCGGACAAATTCTCCAAAGACCAGGTACGGAGCCTTACAAACATTCATGAAACATTCTCCCGTTTGGCCACCAATTACCTTTCGTCCCAGATGAGAAGCATCATTAACATCGATGTGGTTTCAGTTGATCAAATTACTTACGAGGAGTTTATCCGCTCCATCAATAATCCCACCGTTCTCGCCATATTCAACATGGGAGGTGACCTGGAGTC
>CAYSPT010000112.1:6796-10313 GCA_964432985.1 uncultured bacterium | reverse complement strand
GACGGTTGTTATCAGGGCCAGCCAGAACACTATTATCAGTACCCGGCTGAATATATAATAGGCTGCCCTGAAATAGGGACCGGCCCAGGCTAGGACCCGGGAGAGGGATTCGATAAAAATGTCTCCGGTTCCCGGTGATTCCAGCTGGGGCTGCCGGACCAGCTGCATGTTACCGCCTGGCATCATCAGCCGGAAGCCTTCCGGAATCTGGACTTCCCACGAAACCTTGCCCACCGGAACGTCGAGTTTCGGCGCTTTGAACAGTGCTTTTGCCGCCGTTTTTACTGGTGATGTCCCGCTCTGGCGGTAAATCATCTGCAGGGAAAATGCAGCGTCTCTTTTCTCCATGGTGAGGGGGACGGTGTACGCGGAATCGGAGCCTGCTTCCAGGCTTGCCTTGGCCGGTTTCCCCTCGATGTACACTCCCCACAGTTCTGTGTCTCCGGGAAGCCAGATTTTCAAGAACTGTTTGTTGCCCGGGTTGTCCACTTGGGCGGTCATGGTGGTCAACACAGCGCTGTCTGACTCCATCAGGGTGGTCAGCTTGAGATCTTTTATCTCTGCTTTCTGTTTTTCCTGGTGCTGCACCTTGGAAAGCAGGAGTTTGAGTCCGGGGGAGCCCGATGAATTCAAGGAATAAAGGCTATGGACATCTTTGAGGTCGGGGGGGATTGGACCTTTCCAATGGCTGAGTCCTTTCATGGCATCGAATGATTCTGTCAGCTCGATGTCGCTGGTGCTCTTGTAACCGAGTGCCCCCGTGTGGCGGGAACTGCCTGACACTTCCGGTGGGGCCAGGTTGATAAAACCCGCTGCTGGGTCAAAGGGAATGGTGTAATCCACCGTCAGGGTAGTCTTGCCTTTCAGAATGGATGAAAAATCGATTTTCCAACAGTCTCCCTGTGCTTGTACACGGGAGAGAAAGTGGGAATGGACATCGGGATTGGAAGCGTCGCCTGGCAGCTTCATCAGGATAGTCTTGATCGCTCCTTGTTTAACATCCAGAGTTACCCTTGACGACGCGGCCACCAGGGCGGGTGACACAGTAAAAACGGTTTCACTGTCCTGATCGAATATGAGCGGGATTGGCCTGGTGGCCAGGGTGACCGCTGTTTTCTTGCGGTAACTCAGAAGGTGATCTCCCTTGCTGATAGTGAACCAGTTAAACGGCAGGTCCCGGGGACTGCATTCAGCTGCTTTTCCCCGCTGCTTCCACGAAATACGTGACTCGATTCTGCTTTTCGCAACGACATATCCTTCATGGTGCCGCGTTTCAGGATAGTGGGGCAGGGCAATGATGGTATCCGTGTCGTCCTGCCGCGGTCTGAGGGTAAAGATTCTCACCTCCTGTTTCTGTCCCGGCGTCAGGGGGCGGGTAAACCGGATGGTGATTGCGCCGGATGGGTCCTTTTCCCAGTCGGCTACCATCGGTCCACTGATCTCGTCCAATTCCTCGTTCTTATCTATACTCACGCTCATGGAGAAGAGCGGGGCCTGGTGAACGGCTACCCTGGCGCGGGTTTCGAGCACCAGGTTGGTATTCGTAATCTCCAGCAGGGTGACCGATGTGACATCCACCGCCGGTTTCGGTTCGACCATTGACAAGATTCCCGAAACTGAGGTGCCGTTAAAGCGGAAGGCCAGGGTCGTGTTCTTCATCCAGGAAGGCAGGTTTGATTTCGCGGTTTGAAATAGATTGGATGATTTGTCCATTTCGGGAATCAGATGCCCCAGCACCCTGATTCCGAGCTGACCGGTAGCGTTGCGCACCGAGACACACTCCGGTGCTGACAGACGGATCCGTTCCTCCGGTCGCAGAGGAGAAAATCCTTCCATAAAGACGGTGGTGGCATCGTTTCTCAATCCCCCCAGGTTGACATTGATCATACCCGCTTCCGGCGTCCACCCGGCCACCCGGTTTCCTGTTACCGACTGGCAGCGGAAACCGTCGGCTACCTGGATAGAACAGGTTTCGAGTGATCCTGACATCACCGTGACCTTGATCCGCACGATGGTTCTAATCATGTCTGGCCACAACTCGGCCAGAATTTCCTCGTGAGTGTCGAATTTGAGAGGTTCCGGTTGGAGTTTTAGTGCCAGTGTGTAAACGGGTGAATCGAAGGAATAAGCTATCTGGTCCCGCTTGACCGACAGCCTCTCAACTCCGTCCGCCACTTCCTCTTCGGTATAATAATTTTTCTCGGTGCTGACAGAGATGGTTCCCGAGGTTTTTACCGCTTCCGGAAAGCGGATGGCGGGAATGGCAATGACTTCGGCTTCCGTGGGTTCCATCTGGAAAAGTGCGGTGAGCTCGAAGGGCTTATCCCGGGGAGAGAACAGGTTGACGGTAATAATACTCCTGGTATCTTCAACTAACCGTTCCTCCCACGATTCAACGACATCTCCTACTATACCGGTCAGGGGTGTGCGGGCATCAGTCACTACAGTGAGGGTCTTGACAGCTGACTGTCTGGGATGGATCAGGCATCGGCTCTCGGTTTCATTTATTCCCGGAGCCATGAATACAGAAACATTCTGGGTCACGGAATACAGGGGCTTTGCCGCCGTTTTCACTGATGGTTTGAAGCCCACCGTCTGAATGGCGCCGGGGAACGGAGAGAAAGTGACGGTCCACTTTCCGCGGTCGAACTGTTTCGCTACGGGCACTGCCGGAGAGGTGGTTATGTCAAAAGACTCGTGCTCGCGTGAAATGATTGTCAGGTTCATCCGGCCCACGCTTGCCTGCAGCGCCGGGAGCTGGAATGAAAATCCTTCACCCACCGGCTCCAACCGGATGGGAACCTGGAAGGTAATCTCGAATTCCGATGGGGCTTTCGCGTTGAGAAAGGTACCGCCCTTCAGGTCGATGAAGGTGTCGGCAGCACCAGAAAAATGGTGCACCGGTATGGTGTTCGGGTAGATAAGCGTGCGTGCCCATCCCCGGCCGACGGACCGGCCGGTAACGGTGACATCTACCGCAACGAGCGGAAACCTATCGGCGGAAGGCAGAGCATCCAGGTCTATGGAGGCCCGGTAGACCGCCCGGGTGATGGCAGTGCTGGAAACCACCTTCTCAAAATCCGCATCCCCGCATTTTTCGCCGGTCCCGCCGGCGCTCAGGGTGCCGGGCAAAACACACCATGTAAGAAGGAAGAAGAGTGAAAATAATTTAAAGGGAAGAGAATGAGAAAATCCTTGCATGTGAGCACTGGATAACAGCCGGTTTCCTCGCCTGATAATCACAACGGCACCATACCTATCCTTGACTGTTTATTACTATAGCTTAATTATTCCCCCCGAGTCAAAATGTAATGCTCTGACCGCCCTCTGGGACGAAAGGCATACGACAAAAAGCATACCCTGATAAGCAGGCGGGGAATCCCGTGGTGCCAGGAAAGGAAACCGAAGTGTTGCTGCTGACCTCTTAACTTCCGGATTATATTTTTTTGTTCCGGATGACCGTGTCTGCTTGTCTGAACGGAACAGAAGAAAAAAAGTTTGAGCAGTTGAAAAAAAA
>CAYSPT010000112.1:0-6696 GCA_964432985.1 uncultured bacterium | reverse complement strand
TTGACAAATGAGCCGTTGGTGCAGCCGGTCATATTGCAGAAGGTGATGGCATTGTTAAAATCCAGTAAGGGAGTCAATCCGATAATAACCATATCTCCATCAGGGTGACAGTTACAATTGACCAGCTTTTTAAACATGATGCCGCAATGGGGACAGTAAAGCTCATCCTTGACTCCGTCCTCCAGTTCACCTGAAAGGACGACTTTGTCAAAATCGCCCTCGATGGCCGAAATAACAAATTCACCTTCCGCTCCGGGACGCTTGAAGGCAAGTCTCAGTCCAGGAGCACCGTTAATTGTATGCTCTTGATCGATAATATTACAGCCCTGCGGACAGAACGCTTCGGTTAACACATATCTTACTTTGTGCTCTTCGTCTTCTGTCAGGACAACGCTTCTTTTACTTAAAGGAATAATCAAACGGCCGTCTTGTCCGAATCTTTCCATAGTCGATCACCTTTCATTCTCTATCTTCCAGTGCACCATAAAACATATTTTTTTTCAACATCCTTCTATCCTCACTTATCAGAGGGTGGTGGTTCGAGCAAGAAGAGTAGGAAGCAACAAGAACTTGACAGTCCGTGTAAAAGAAGGTAAAATATAAGTAAGTAAATGTTTACTTACTTATAGGGAAGGAGCCACAATGCCCCGCCCGCGAAAAAAAAAGAAAAACATGGATGATGCAGCCATTAAACTTTTTGCTACCAGGGGACTGGCTCGAACTACCATCAGGGACATCGCCAGAGATGCAGGTGTCACCGAGGGAGCGCTATACCGGCACTATACCGGGAAAGACGACATGGCCTGGCGGCTTTTCCGCCGGGAAGTCGATGTGTTTATCGAGGGTTTGGAAGAGATTCTCTTCGAGCCCGGGGTGGATGGGGTGGAAAAACTGGCCGAGGGGATCCGGTACCTGTACCGTTACTATTACGACCATCCGGTCAGGTTTTCGTTTATCCTGCTGACAGAGCACGGATTTCCAGGGGAGAGCCTTCGTGGTGGAGCCGGTGACCCGATTGGAATGGTTGTCAGTTTTATCGAGGATATCCTGGGAAAGCGGGGGAAGTCTCACGAGGACTGCGTGACCATTGCCGGGATGATAATGGGTATGGTGCTCAGACCCCTGCTCATGCACCGTTACAGCCGGTTGGAGAAGCATCCTGTCACACAGCTTAGTCTGGTGGTTAACGCCTGCACGAGGGTGCTGGATGTACTCTGACTGGAAATTGAGTGGGTGAATGTGCTGAAATTGTCGGAGAGCGAATGAGGTGGGTAGAGTGAAGTACGACGAAGCGACGCTGTCTGCGATCAGGAAAGGCCGGGCGAAATTCATCGCCATGGCTGTGACCTATTTTCTCGGTGTTTTCAATGATAATTTCTTCAAACAGGCAGCGCTTCTCCTGGCTATTGCAGCCGGCTTGAGCAAGCTTCAGGGTGATGCCACATTGTATTTCTCGCTTCCCTTCGTATTGTTTTCTGCTTACGCAGGCTGGCTGGCCGACCGGTTTTCAAAGGGGAAGGTTGTCATTTGGGCCAAGGTGCTCGAGTTGGCTGCCATGATCATCGGCGCCATCGGTATCATCACTCTCAATTGGCCCTGTATCATGGCCATGGTGTTTCTCATTGCGCTTCAGACCACCATTTTCGGGCCGGCTTTGAACGGGTCCATTCCCGAGCTATACCCGGCGGTGTACGTCCCTCAGGCCAACAGTATTCTCAGGGCGGTGACCACCGGTGCTATTCTCATCGGTATCGCCCTGGCCGGAATTTCCCTCGACCAGAAGTGGATGGATCTACCGGTACCCTTTGGGCGGGTGCTGGTCGTGGTTACCGTCCTGGTGGTGGCTATCATAGGCCTGGTTGCCAGTTTTGGCGTGCACCAGAAGAAACCGGCCAACGGACGGCGGCCGTTTCCCTGGGCCGGTCCGCTGCAGTCGCTGGTCGATCTGTGGGAGGTCAAAAAAGACCTTGAATTGGACCTGGCCATCGCCGCTTCTACCTGTTTCTACTTCCTTTCGTCACTGGCGGTGCTGGTGCTCAACACTATTGGATTGCGGCAGTTCGGTTTCAGTAATACCACCACCAGTCTGCTGTCGGTAGCCTTGATGATCGGCATAGCTGTGGGAGCGCTGGTAGCAGGCAGGGTGGTGTCGATGAAGCGCTGGTCCCGGCTCCTGGGACCGGCTATGGCGGGGATAGGATTCAGCTTGCTGTTGGTAGGCGCAGTCCCCGGTTTTTCCGGTGTCTGGCGGTTTTATTCCCTCAGCGCCTTGTTCGTTATCACCGGATTTTTCGGCGGACTGTTCCTTATTCCCATAGCCAGCTTCATTCAGGTGCGTCCGGCCGCTTCTGAAAAAGGGCGTGTTATTGCGGTCCATTATTTCTGTGATTTTTGCGCCATCATGCTTTCCGGCCCTATTTTCAAATTGCTGGACGGTTCTCTCAGTCCCACCAGCAGTATGATGGTTCTGGGAGGTTTCGCCGTGGTGGCGGCCCTGGTTTTCTTCCTGTACCCGGGAAAAGACCTGGTAAGCTCCACGGTGTTCGCGGCTGTCAGGGGACTGCTCAGGTTCAGGTATACCGTCACGGTAACGGGTCTTAAGAGCGTACATAATCGTGGATCATCCGGGATCTTGTTTCTGCCCAATCACCCGGCCCTCATCGATCCGGTGATTCTCACATCACACTTTTATCCCGATTTCAAACCACGTCCGCTGGCCGATTACGACCAGGCGAATCGGCCGGTGGTCAAGCAGGTCATAACACGGTTGAACCCGGTCATCATCCCTGATCTTACCAAGGTGGGCCAGCGGGGTTCGGAAGCCGTCATGGAGGCGCTGGCCGGTGTGATTGACGGGCTGAAACAGGGGGACAACATTTTGCTCTACCCCTCCGGGCACATATACCGCAGCTACCTTGAAGACGTTGGAGCGAACAGCGCGGTGGAGATAATCCTTAGCCAGGTTCCGGATGCCCGGGTGGTACTGGTCCGTACCCGCGGACTGTGGGGCAGCAGCCTTAGTTGGGCGAAGGGCCGGGCACCACGGGTCGGTTCTATCGTGGCGCGTTACCTGTTATCAATTCTCGTTAACCTGCTGCTCTTTATTCCCCGCCGAGCGGTCAACGTGGAACTGCATGAACCGGCGGATTTTCCTGTATCCGCTGACCGCCTGGTCATCAACCGGTACCTGGAACGCTTTTACAACAAAGATCCGCTTCCCAACACCTATGTCCCCTATTTCTGGTGGGAAGGATACACTCCGAAAACCCTTCCTGAACCTGAAAAAATGGTTATAAAGGGAGATACGTCGCGAGTGCCCCCGTCAACCCGGACCCTGGTGATGGACCACCTGCTGGATATGATCGGGGTGGATACTATCAGGGACACGGACCGCCTGGCAAACGATCTGGGAATGGACAGTCTCTCCCAGCTCGAGCTCATGTCCTGGTTGGGTGAAGAGTTTGGACTTCCTCTGGAAGATCTGGAATCGCTTCAAACCGTGGGCGACTGTCTGCTGGCGGCCAGCGGTGAAGCCATCGGCAAGAAGGAGATCGATCTGAAACCGATTCCCAGTGGCTGGTTCCGCGATCGCAGGGGGGGACGGCTGACGCCTGGAGCGGGAAAAACCATTCCCGAGGTTTTTTTAAGCACGGCTTCCCGGCAGCCCGGCAGCACCATCGTGGCCGATCAGATAAGCGGGGCTCTGACCTACCGGCGCTTTATAACCGGTATCCTGGCTTTGAAGCCGGAATTCGAGGCGATCCCTTCAGAAGCGGTGGGTATCATGCTGCCCGCTGCGGTCAGTGCCGCCCTTTCCTACATGACGACCTTGTTTTCGGGAAAGATCCCGGTCATGGTCAACTGGACGGTTGGTGAGGGCCACATGGCTTATTGCCTCAAACTGGCGGGTGTGACTCACGTGGTCACAGCCAGGGCACTGCTTGAGCGGTTGAAACAGCAGGGATTCGATCCCGACGCGGTGGGTGTCACCTGGATCTGTCTCGAGGATGTGGCCAAACGGATTACCGTTGGGAGGAAATTGTCCGCGCTGGCGAAAAGCTACTGTTCCTGGTCGTCATTGAGGGCCGCGCCGGTCTCACCAATTGCCTGTATCCTTTTCACCAGTGGTTCCGAGGCAAATCCCAAGGCGGTTCCTCTGACGCACGAAAATATCCTGGCCAACGTCAAGGATATCTCCGAGGTAGTGACGTTCCGGCCCGATGACCGCCTGCTGGGGATGCTGCCGCCGTTTCACTCCCTGGGATTGACCGGCACGATTATCTCCCCGCTGGTGATCGGAGTGAAGACGGCGTACCACACCAATCCCACCGAGTCGGTGGCGCTGTCCCGTCTTATCGAATCCTACCAGGCTTCCATCACGGTGGGAACTCCAACCTTTCTCAACGGAATCGTCCGTGCAGCCTCTCCCGGGCAGCTCAGGACTCTCCGCCTGGTGGTAACCGGAGCGGAGAAGTGTCCCGACTATGTCTATCAGGCACTGAGCGATACCTGCCCCGAAGCGGTAATCTGTGAGGGATATGGTATCACCGAGTGCTCCCCGGTGGTCAGTCTCAACCGTGAGGACGATCCGCATCCGGGAACCATCGGAACGGTGATACCGTCCATGGAATATGTCATAGTAAATGCCGAAAGTCTACAGCCGGTACAGCGGGAAGAGCAGGGGATGCTTCTCGTCCGCGGCCCCAATGTGTTTTCGGGTTACCTAAAACTGCCTGACTCATCACCGTTCGTGGAGTTCGATGGACGGCAGTGGTACCGCACCGGTGACCTGGTGACCGAGGACGCCGAAGGAGTACTGACCTTCAGGGGACGGCTGAAACGGTTTATCAAGCTCGGAGGTGAAATGATATCGCTTCCGGCCATCGAAGCAGTACTGAGCCGTAGTTTCAGCTCGGAGGAAGGAGAGGAAGGCGGGCCGCTTTTGGCGGTTGAAGCCACTCCGTCGGAGGACCATCCCGAGATCGTGCTCTTTACCACCATTGACGTGAAACGTGAAGAGGTCAATCGTCACATCCGCCAGGACGGTTTGTCTGCTTTGCACAACATCCGGCGGGTAATCAGGCTTGACACCATTCCGGTACTTGGGACGGGCAAGACCAACTATCGTGAGCTGAAAGGGATGCTGTTGGGGTAAAAGGCTTGAAAGGGATGCTGTTGGGGCAAAAGGCTTGAAAGGGTTGCTGTTGGGGTAAAAAGCTTGAAAGGAGCGGTACCGGTGATCGGGGTACGAGAAAGGTTTTATATACAGTTCACCATCTGTCGGCGGATGAATTGTGTCTTGGTGTGTGTTTTCTTCTGTTTCATCATGGGTATTTCATCTGTAGTACCAGACACCGTGCTGGCGAGCGGTTTGTCGGATGTTGCAGCAGAAACGCCGGCTGACATCGGCGAGACAGTGATTCTGTTGCACGGAGCCAACCGGACCAGGGTGTCCATGTGGATGCTGGGAGTACGGTTCAGACAGGCGGGATACCGCACATTGAACTTTCCCTACAGCAATACCGTAAGCAGCATGGACGAGCTATCCACCAATCTCGCCACCTTTATCAAAGAGAATGCAACTACTCGGCGGTACCACCTCATCGGGCACTCTCTGGGGAACATAATCGTCAGGCACACTTTTAAGACCGGGTTTCCGCCGGGACTGGGCCGTATCGTCATGCTGGCTCCACCAAACCACCCGGTCAAGCTGGCTGAAATGCTCAAAGATAACGTTTTCTACCGGTTGCTTGCCGGAGATGGCGGTCAAAAATTAGCTCTGGAGGAATATTTTCAAACACTGCCGGTGCCCCCGGTCCAGTTCGGTATCATAGCCGGTGACAAAAGCTATATGTTGCTTATAGAGGAAAGAAACGACGGCCGGGTGGAAATTCGTAACACCATTCTTGAGAGCATGACAGATTTCACGGTGGTTCACCAGACCCACACCTTCATGATGAACACCCGTGAGACCTTCGAGCTCTGCCGCCGGTTTATCGAGACAGGATCATTTTCAGGGGATTTTCAACGATAATTAATTTTCTGCTTAATACGATAGATGACTGCAAAAGGAGATCGAATCCAATGAAAGAGGACCATGATAATCCTGTACGCGGGGGGACGGTCAGTTTAAAGGGTGACGAACACGCCTGCCGGGGATTCCAGGCGTTTGACACCGGGAACTCCCGCCTGGCTACAGAGGAGTTCCAGCAAGCTCTAGAGACGGGGACCATCACCTACGACGAATCCCGGGTGTGGTTGTTTCTCGGTCTCAGCTTCAATAATCTCGGAGACCGTGACCGGGCAGTGGAGGCGTTCCAGAGTGCGATTCAACACAATGAGCAGTGTTTTCAGTCCTGGAACAATCTCGGACTCACTTACGCCGACACCGGACGGTTTGAACAGGCGATAGATTGCTACGAGCGGTCGGTAGTAATCAATCCCGAATACTCGTATGCCTACGCAAATATGGGTATAGCCTTCATTCACTGTAACCAGCCCGAAAAAGCGGTGTCATTTCTTGAAAAGGCAATAACTCTGCACTGCGGTCTGGCCGTATCTCACGCCAACCTGGCGCTGGCTTACGGTATGCTTAGCAGATTTACCGAAGCCTATGACGAGCTTAAATTGGCAATAGCATTGGGCTATAAAGCCTGGAAGGACAAGAAGCGCCGTATTGACAATCTGAAAGCCTTT
>CAYSPT010000111.1:2895-10398 GCA_964432985.1 uncultured bacterium | reverse complement strand
TCCGACCACTTTTCCATGAACTTCTCATCGGTCGGCGCTTCACTCGACGGCCACGACAGGAGAGCCACCGTCTCCGGATCGTTCGAATCCTTTTCCATGTACTGCCAGACCTCTTCGCAGGTAAAAGGCATAACAGGGCCTAGCGCAGCCAGGAGCATCCGCAGAATTTCAGACAAAGCCGTCCTGGCCGAAAGTCCCGGAAGGGTATCACGGGGAGCAGTATAGAGTCTGTCCTTGATCACATCCAGATAGAACGACGACAAATCCACCGCGGTATAGTTGACCAGATCGTGATAAATCCGGTAAAACTCGAACCGTTCGAAGGAAGCTTCCGCACGCCTGAGCACCTGGCGGGTCCGGGCAACGGCATACCGGTCGACTTCAAGCATGGACTCAAAGGGGACAGCTTCTTCTCTGCGAAAACCACGCAGATTACCGAGAATAAATCTCAGTGTATTTCTCAACTTCCGGTAGGCGTCCACCACCTGCTTCATGATCTCGTCGGAAATGCGGATATCTTCCTTGTAATCAGCCATGACCACCCACAGGCGCAGTACGTCGGCACCCAGAGTGCCCACGATTTCCTGGGGCGCAATCACGTTGCCCAGGGATTTCGACATCTTGCGGCCATCACCGTCCACCACGAATCCATGAGTCAGGACGGTGCGGTACGGTGGGAGCCCCCGGGTCCCTATGGAAGTGAGCAGCGAGGTCTGGAACCACCCCCGGTGCTGATCGGAGCCCTCGAGATACAACTGTGACGGCCAGGAGTGTCCTTCCCGGGTTTCCAGCACGGCCCGATGTGAAACACCCGAGTCAAACCAGACATCCAGGATATCCGACTCTTTTCTGAAATGACTGTTCTTGCACTTCGGGCACCGGGTACCGGCGGGAATAATATTGTCCGCCTCTTCGGTGTACCAGGCCCCGGAACCGTCCTCGGAGAACAATTTTATTACGGCCTCCAACGTGTTGGCATTAACTACTTCGTGGCCGCATTTCAAACAATAAAAAACCGGTATTGGCACTCCCCAGTACCGCTGGCGGGAGATACACCAATCGGGGCGGCTTTCCACCATACCGGTTATCCGGCGCTGCCCCCATTCGGGTATCCACTTGACCTTCTTGATAGCTTCCAGGGACCGGTCCCTGAGATCGGAGTTCTCCACCGAGATGAACCACTGCTTGGTGGCCCTGAAAATAACAGGCTTCTTGCACCGCCAGCAGTGCGGATACTGGTGACTGACATCGGTTGATTTCAGCAAATATCCATCCTCTTCGAGGCGGCAGACGATGTCGGCATTGGCTTTCTCATAATGAAGATGCGCAAAATCACCCGCGTCAATGGTAAAAATGCCCCTATGATCCAGGGGAGAAATAATCGGAAGTTTGTATTTTAGACCGATCTCATAGTCTTCCTGGCCGTGGCCGGGAGCGGTGTGAACACAACCCGTGCCCGTGTCCATGGTCACGTGGTTACCCAGTATGATCTGTGATTCCCGGTCAACGAAGGGATGATGGCACACGATTCCTTCCAGCTTGTCCGAAGATACAGTTTCCACGATGTAATAGTCATCAAATCCCAGCTCGTTCATGACTACCGGGACCAGGTATTCGGCGATAATGTAGTTCTCGTCCCCGGCAGCCACCACTGCGTACTTCGTATCGGGCTTCAGACATATGGCCACGTTTGCCGGCAGGGTCCAGGGAGTAGTGGTCCAGATAACGAAGTAAATGTTGTAGCGGTAGGGTTTCTGCAGAATCCCCGTAAGATCGGACATGGTCGGGAACTTCACGTAGATAGAGGGAGACATGTGGTCCCGGTATTCTATCTCGGCTTCGGCCAGCGCCGTTTCGCAGTGAGTACACCAGTAAATGGGTTTTTTACCCCTGAAAACGTAACCGCTGCGGTACAACTCCGAAAAAACTTCGATCTGCTTGGCTTCGTAAGCCGGTTCCAGAGTCAGGTACGGATGGTCCCAGTCGGCCAGGCCGCCCAGCCGCTTGAACTGCTTCCGTTGAACTTCCATGAAGTGAAGAGCAAACCGCCGGCACTCTTTGCGTAGTTGCTTGATGCTCAACTCATCGGCTTTCTCTCTGAGCTTGGACATTACCTGCAGTTCTATAGGGAGTCCATGGGTATCCCAACCGGGTACGAAAGGGCAGTCAAATCCGCGTAAGGTTTTATAGCGGACAACCACGTCCTTGAGAATCTTGTTCAGAGCGGTGCCTATATGGATCTCACCATTGGCGTAGGGAGGACCGTCGTGAAACATATAAACTGGAGACCCTTTTCGTGCTTCTCTAATTGTTTTGTAGAGCTTGATCTCCTCCCACCACTGGAGAATTTTCGGCTCGTTCCGGGAAAGATTTGCTTTCATCGGAAATTTAGTTCTGGGAAGGTTCAGAGTGTCCCGGATCTTCACGGTTGATCTTCCTTTCTAATCCTGGCAACCAATTGATAGTAGCATAGTGAAATGATGATGTCAACAAGGGAAAGCCTTGCTATAACTGGCGTTTTGAGCAATTACTCTTTGGTGCTTTACGGCAGTTTATAGAATTTGTCGTAGACGTCTGTCAGATAGATGTTGCGGGCGGCGTGCTCTGCGGCGGTGGTATATTTGAGCGCCTCTTTCAGGTCCTTGCCGATGGCAAAGGTACCGTGACCGGGAACGGCTACTACCGGGGAAGATGAAAACAGCGGCGGAATGACACGAGCCACCTCGCTGCTGCCGATGGTATCCGACACCACGGCCACCGGAATACCCCCGGGGAAATAGTACTGGCCCTCGCCGTCATACGGCATCAGCTTTTCCATTTTCGGCGACAGGCACACTACAAACGGCGGGTGGACATGGACGACGGCTTTTGCTGCGGTCCCATTATAGATGGCCCGGTGAACCACGGTTTCGATGGATGCTCCGTGAAGCGCTTCGTCTGCCAGGTACACCTCCACCAGGTCGGAGATACCCAGTCGGCCCAGCATAGATCCCGAGCGGGTAACCACCAGTTTCTGTCCGAGACGGACGCTCAGGTTACCGCTGTGCGAATCGACCAGGCCGGAGCTGAAAACATCTTCTCCTATTTTCTTGAATTCGTGGTAAAACGGTATCATAACTCCAAGCACCCATGTTCAGATAGAAATGTTGTCACTTTCAACATGTCGGGATGGTGGATGACACCTTTCTCGGTAATAATACCCGTTATGTACTCAGCCGGCGTCACATCAAACGCCGGATTCCAAACATCAACATCAAGGGGAGCAAGGCGGATACCCTGGATCTCGGCCAACTCGTCGGCGGGTCTTTCTTCAATGGGAATATTCTCCCCCGCCGCACAGCAGGGATCGAATGTGGAAAGCGGAGCGGCAATATAGAAGGGAATCCGGTGGCATTCCGCCAGGCGGGCCAAGCCGTAGGTCCCGATCTTATTGGCAACATCACCGCAGCTGGCAATCCGGTCCGCCCCAACCACTATCAGATCGACTTCTCCACGGGCCATGAGAAAAGCGGCCATGTTGTCACACAGCAGTGTGCACGGGATATTGTCCTGCATCAACTCCCAGGCCGTCAAACGGGCGCCCTGCAGGAACGGGCGGGTTTCATCGACCCACACATGAATGTTTTTACCTGCTTCAACCGCCGCCCTGATTACCCCCAGGGCGGTACCATAAGCGGCGGTGGCCAGGGCACCTGCGTTACAGTGAGTCAATATTTTTGCCCTGTCCGGTACCAGCGGGTTGCCGGATGCCCCGATTGCACGGTTGACAGCAATGTCTTCTTCATGAATACCGTTTGCTTCTTCTACCAGGGCGTTTTTAAGATCCTGTACCGAATTAAACTCACGGCTGCGGGCACACGTCAGCATCCTGTCCACGGCCCAGGCCAGGTTAATGGCTGTGGGACGGGCTGAATTAAGGACACCAGCCGCGTCGGTAAGGCAGCCAAGCAAAGACTCACAGGTGGACGCCCGGGAGTGTAAAGCGGCCAGAGCCATACCGTATGCGGCGGAGACGCCGATGGCCGGGGCTCCACGGACCTTCATATCCTTGATGGCACGCGCTGTTTCCTGGTAGGTCGAACATGTTATCCATACCGTACGTATGGGAAGTACCGTCTGGTCAATTAAACGAAGTTCGTTGCCAGTCCATTCGAGAGGTGTCAACATGCACGCATCACCTTTTCTTATCAACCCTTATAGCCAGAGCGTTTATTTTGCCCCGTTTTACGGGGAGCTTATGTTGTGCGAAACCGCTCTATCACCGATTCAATCAGCCGGCCGACATCCGGCTGGCGGGAATTTTCAATGGTCATTATCTGTTCGATTGTTACCGGTCCGAGAAAATCGGGAGGTTCGATCTCCAGTAAAACCACCACACCCAGAACATCCATTTCCGAAGCCAGGGCAGCAGAAGTTTCCACGGCGAAGGAGGAGCTCTCGACAGCATCCGCGCCGCACGACCGGTAGAAGCGGTATTCCGCTCTGGTCGGCAGTGTCGGACCTGCACAGCTCAGGATCGTACCACGATGAGCCCTGATCCTCAACTCAATTCCCAGCTCCTCAGCTATCCCGATCAAATCCTGGTTGTAGGCTTCGGTCATGTCGAGCAGTTTAGGACCGGCCCGTTCATCGTCGAGACCCCTCAGCGGATCGGCACCGGTGAAGTTGATGTGATCGGCAACCAGAAGCAGGTCACCCATGGCGAAATCCGGATTCAGGCCAAAACCCGAAGAGATGAATATCCCCGTTTCGGCCCCGAGCAGCCCGGCCAACCGTACGAGAAAAGCGGTATCAGCAGCTCCGTACCCTTCGCTTAACGGAAGGCGTCCCTCAACGGCACACAACGTAATGTCACTGTCTTTGAGATGGCCGAACCTGATCGTTCCGGTAGGTGGGGTTCCTGCCGGCGAATGCGGCAGGCAGGCAATATCCGCAAAATCGATTGCAGATTCTTCCACCAGGCAGGCGGATAACGGTCTGAAAGCCGAACTGCTGAACACTGCCACGGCCGGAGCACCAACTCCTTTTTTCCTCAAATTGGCCGCCGCTGCGCCGAGTTGGTCAAAATATCCTTTTTTCCTTTTCACGACTATCGCTCCCCGTCACTAATCACGATTTGGAATGTGACCCGGCTTTTTTAACAGCCCTTTTCCTGGCGGATTTCTTCCTCTGAGGAGTGTTCGGTCCGGAGTCCGGACTATTCTCCTGGTCTATGTTGAGAACAGCGTAGAACGAATCGAGGACGTTTCTCAATTCTATCCTCAACATCTTGCGCTGCTTCTTCAGACTGTGGATCTCCCTCAGGATGTCCCGTGCCTCCAGGCGGGCGTCTTCGATCATTTTTTCAGCGTTCATTTCAGCCTGCTTGATGATCAACTCGGCTTCCTTTTCGGCGTGCATCTTGATCTCGCCCGAGGTTTTCTGCGCGGCCACCATCGCCTGCGACATGTTTTTTTCCTTTTCGATGTAGTCTTTCATCTGCTCTTTTAGACGAGCAACCTCATCCTTGAGCTTACGGTTTTCCTGGGCCAGCCCCTCGTAGTCCTTGCCGACAGTCTTCTTGAACTCGTCGACTTCAGCGGGTTCATAACCCCGGAATCCCTTAGTGAACTCCATCTGATATATTTCAAGCGGTGTCAGTCCCATTCCTTCCGGACCTCCTTCCTCACCTTCCAAGCAGCAGTCCTGTAATGACCTTTTCCAGAAACTGGAGTATGAAAAACACTATTATTGGTGACAGGTCAATTCCCATCGATCCGAACATCAACGCTTTTCTAAACGGCTTCAGAAGCGGTTCGGTCAGGCCGAACACAAATTTGTAGAAATCATTATTACGAAGACCCGGGAGCCAGGAAAACAGAATCCTGATCACGATCAACAGTTCCAGCACCCGGAAAAAAATCGTTGCCAGATGGGCCAATTCCGCTCCAGGTCCCATATCAGCTCGCTCTTTCCCCGAACAGAGCACGGCCGATTCTTATCAAATGTGCACCTTCTTCAATGGCAATCTCGAAATCATCGGTCATACCCATAGACAAAAGTTTCAATCCCGCCCAGTGCGGTTTCTGCTCGATCAATTCATCTCTCAATGAACGCAGGGTCCGGAATTCACGCCTGATGAGGTCATGATCATCAGTAAACGACGCAATAGTCATAAATCCGGATGGCACCAGATACCGGCAGGCGCGCAACTCTTCGAGAAAAGAGGCGACCTCACCGGGCGTCAGACCAGATTTGGTCTGTTCACCGGAAACGTTGACCTGGATGAGTGCTTTTACGGTCTCTCCTCTTTTGGCGCCCCATTTTTCAACCTGCCGCACCACCGATAAACTGTCGAGAGAGTGAATCAAGTGCACCCTGCCCAGTATGTATTTGACCTTGTTTGACTGCAGGTGACCAACTAAATGCCACCTGATGGGAAGTGAAACCAGGTTGTCCATTTTTTCGAGCATTTCCTGAACACGATTCTCCCCGATATCGTACAGCCCTACCTGCATCGCTTCGGAAATCCGCGCGTGTCCGACTGTTTTGGAAATAGCAACAATTTGCACTTCTGACAGGTTTCTCCCTGCCCGGATGCAAGCGGCCTCTACACGGTTTTGTATGGAAACAAGGTTTTTCTGTAGTGATGACATAGATTTAGATATTATACCACGCAGCACCGCTGCGAAGCCACGAAGCCGTGCGTCAGTTTTCTCGTGCCTGTTGCTGGAGGAAATCGATGAGGGGTTGGAGGTCACTGCGGGACTTCTCGTTTACTTGAGGAAGAACTCCAAACAACTGGTTTCGTGCTTCTTCGAAACGTTCAAGCAGGATGAGCGCCTTCACCCTCTTGAGCACCAGGGAGGGTTTCCGGCCGAAACGCGCCAGGATCCGGTCTGCAATATCCAGCGCCTTCGCCGGATGCTGTTTTTGGAGATAGTAGTCAGCCAGGGCCAGATACGCCTCCCGTCGCTCAGGAACACGGGATATCAGGCCTTCCAGTAATTTTTTCCCCTTGTTCTCACGGCCCAGATCGAGCAGTAAATTTGCTTTCATCAGCGAGCAGTCATAATCGAACACGCCCGTTTTAGCAAGTTCCGACTCGGCCGTGGAAAGCAAAAGCAAAGCACGGGAGTCTTCACCCAGACGAGAGAATATCCGTGCTGCTGAAACAACCAGTTTGCCAGGATATCCGAGCAGTTCCAAGGCTTTTTCGTACGAGTCCACACCTTCCCGGATACGCCGGCGGTCCAGGTATATCTGCCCCAGCGACATCAGCACCACAGCCAGATCATCACCCTGCTCCACCGAGCGCGATTCGAGCAGTTCAAGCACGATATCGGAATAACCGGCCCGCTTGAAAAGCGTGACCATTTCATAGCTCAGTTCCAGTTTCTGCCACGGCTCTTGCAAGGCGGTTGAGAACGAGAGCACCCTGGCAACAGCTTGTTCCGGATCATTCAGACGCAGGAGTAATTCCACCCCTTTACGGATGAAAGGAAGGTCGACGGACCCGGCGGA
>CAYSPT010000111.1:0-2795 GCA_964432985.1 uncultured bacterium | reverse complement strand
AAGCAGCCGGTCATGCCCCAGGGCGGCCAACGTCTCTCCGGCGTACTCCCGGTAACAGATACCGGCTTCTTTGATCCTGCCTTCCTCCAGGAGAATGTCACCCCGGAGAAAGTAGTCTTCGTCGGTCAGAAAGACAGGATTATGACCGTCATCGGCCAACTCGAGTATACGAGGTACGAACCCCCGCTCCATCAGCGCTTCCACATAAAGAAAATCAAGCCACACCAGGTAGCGTCCACCGGGAGACCAGACGGGGTTGAAGCAACGGGGCCCTTGACCTGACACTACACGTGTCCTGTCGGGCTCAGCTTCATAAAGGGAGATCCGGGACTGCCCGTCTTTAAACAGGTGTGAATAGGC
Source organism: uncultured bacterium (assembly GCA_964432985.1). Lineage (GTDB taxonomy): Bacteria > Muiribacteriota > CAYSPT01 > CAYSPT01 > CAYSPT01 > CAYSPT01. The sequence continues at coordinate 2,435 of CAYSPT010000111.1, read as the reverse complement.
CAGATAACGGCCGTCAGAAGACCAGGCCGGATCGAATAGCCAACCCTGCTCACAGGTCACGATCTTCCTGGTTGACGGGGGTGATTCGGGTGAAACCACGTACAGTCCCCCCGGGGCCGAATAGGTTATCTCACCGCTTAAAGGATGTACGGCGAAACTCCTCAACCGCTCACCCAAAACATCCGTCCAGGGAGAGGGGACTTCCCACTCCTCCAGGTGATCGAAAGCCGCCAGGGTACGTATCGCTTCTTCGTGCCGCTGCCACAACATAAGGCTCACCTGTCCCATACGGTACGCCAGAAAAACTACTCCGTCTCCTCCCGGCAGAAAACGGGGGGAAGAAAACAGAAAATCCGGATCCGTAACGGCAAACAGCGGAGCGGACACGGCGTCAACGGCAAGATCCCTGATCCACAGCATCCCCCCGGCCTGATACACCAGAGACGTCTTCGAAAGAGCATACTGCGTCAGGTGATACTCGTTCTCTCCACCACTGATGGAAAGAGGCAGCGAAACTCCCTGAGGAAGAACCTGGGAAGACGAATTTTCCATCAAGGCCAACACCTGCCCGGAGGATATCTCCAGCGAAATTCCCATCAGGGCCGCGGATCCCCGGGGGATGGAGTCCGCTCCCGGCTGAAAGCGGGCGGCCAGAAGACCACTAGAGGGAGAATTGACCAGGTCCCAGAGCACCAGGTTTTCCAGATACGTTACTGTTGCCCGGCGCTGGTCGGGCCTGACATCGACTACCGCAGCAAATCGCTGTTCCGCTCCGGTTTCCGAATTCGTCTCTGTTCCCACCAGGACGAAGTGGTTGGAATCGATGAAGGCCGGTGTTGATTTAGGCAGAAACCGACCGCGGGAAAAGCACCGTGATGGGAATAAAGATACGACCATCACCGCCATGATGATGGCTGCCTTGAAAAGAAGACACAGATTATTGTCGTTCGCTCGTGCGGAGATCACAATCATATTCTAGCATAATTTCCCACTCACCGCACGGATGTGAAAATCAAAGACTTTAGAATCGAAAGAGAAACGTTCGGCCTGCATAATGCGTAGGCCGGGGGCTACTTCAGCATGCTGATGCCAATAACAGCCTCCCAATGATCGCCCATGTCCTGGAGCGACTCGACCTTGATCATCACACCAAGATTGGGTACCCCGCCGGAGGGGAAAGTGCCGCCGGCCAGGAAGTAGCGTTCGCCTTCGTAGACCTGCTCGTTCTCGGCCTTGTCCTCGAAGAACGGCTCTACCCGAAGGGTTTTGATCCGGTCCACATTGTCCGAGTTGGCCCGGTAGATGAACACCCCGGCGTTGAGCCTGGAAAACCGCCCTTCGATCCGGCCGTAAGCTACCATATCCTTGTCAATGCGTTTCCGGTCGAAGAGCTCCACCATATAGCAGTCGGAGGTCTTCGATGTTCCCGGGATATCAACCACCAGTCCGGTGGTTCCGAGGTGGGAATCACGTGAGGACAGGGTGTATTGGCCGGATTCGGTGACATACTCCACCTGGTCTTTTATCCAGTTCTTCTTCTTGGCGGCGCCGCTGTAGGAGCGTTTTTTTGAAAGAGAGCACATCCCGATTCCGGTCTCGCCGTAATGATTACCGCTGGCCATGAGACCGAAGAGGCCCAGGTCACGCTTCGGCGAACCGCCGATGGAGAACCACTTGGTCTTGATGATCGGATCGTAGGGGTAGAGGTCGGGCAAGCCGAACTGGTGCCCGAACTCGTGGCAGAAGGTACCGGTGTTCACCTTGATGCCCTGGACGATACCGGTGAAGAATATCCCCACCACCAGGTGGACCCGGGGGATGTAGAACATGTTGCGGGGGGTGCCTGCCACGCTGTGGGGCCAGAAGCGGTCGTCGTCGGTGTACCCGGCGTCACCGGGAGTGAGGTAAATGACGTGATCGTACTTGTTTACCGGGACACCATTGCGGAAGGTCTCCTTCACCGCCACCCGCTTCATCATGATGGCCCCCATGTGGCCCGGGAAGAAGTCTCCCGAGTCGGTGAACGACTTGCCGAAGATCTTGCGGTCGCGGCCGTAGTGCTTGAGCGGCTTGTCGATGTGAACCAGGGGAGCGATATCGTAGGAGGTCTGCTCGTCCACCGCCGGGGCGCTGCGGGACAGAATACGGAAGTACTCCCTGAGCCCGTCCATCTTGCGGGAGATCTCCGCCCGGTAATCGGGGGATCCCTTGCCGGCATAGGTGTAGTCAGAGAACTCAACCGGTACCACCAGGGTGGCCCCGGTCTTCACGAATTTTTCCGCGTCCTTACCCGTGCCTTTGCCGATGGTGAAGGTGTACCGGGCCCCGAAATCGCCTTCCGGAACCTTCTCCAGGCTCTCCCTCTCCCGGACGGACCAGATATAGGTTTTTCCCATTTCCAGCTTTTCTTCGGACACGGCTATGGAGTCATCTGT
>CAYSPT010000110.1:7779-10576 GCA_964432985.1 uncultured bacterium | reverse complement strand
AGGTTTTAAAAAGGTTTTGGAGATTTTTTTTGTCATGCATGAATAATCCGGGTTAGTTATATCCGGAGGAGATAATCGATGTAACCGGTTTATGCCCTTGATTTGTCACTGGCCGGTTTTGCGGTAGACATACCAGTTCCAGCCGGTGTAACCGCCGTAGGGGCATATCTTCGCCAGCCCGTACTCAACCTCTTCTACTATAATCGAATTGTCTGGTGCCGGGTGGTACGCCGAGTCGTGGGAGATGATCCATTCAATCCCGCCGGCCGGCCACTTATCCATCTCCAGGTAGCGGACGGTTTTGCCGGTGGTATTCCGCACGAAAGGAGCAAAGTAATCGACGATAAGACCGTTTCTGAAATCGCAGTCACTGCCGACCAGCACCGTTTCACTCCCGGAAGAATGTGCCATGAACCGGAGCGCTTCCAGGTAGTTTCCGCGGCCGTGCTGAAGCAGACGGCTCACCCCCGAAGCATTGCACATGAGGACTCCCGTTATCAGCAGGATGTAGAGCGCCTTTCCCGCCATTCCCTTTCGGGAAAGATATGACAGGAATCCGGACAGCAGGATCATGAAGCTGAATATCGACACGTAGAAGTAGCGGTCATAAAGCAGCTCGGGTTTAACGGTGAGGATGAGCAGGGCTGGGGACAGCAGGATAGAAACCAGGAAGAAAACGGTTTCTGCTGACCGTCTGGCAAAAGTCTGCACCATGGCGCCGCCGAAAACGATGACGGCGATAATCAACCCCATCAGTGAAAAAAGATCGTTCCCCAGAACACCGGTGAATTCGTCGACGCACTCCTTGAGCACCTGTGTGACGGTGAACACCGGACCTCCACCGATGGCGATATGCTGAACGTGAATGTAATAAAATCCGCTCAAGAAAAGGACGGGCACCAGGTGCAGGCACCACATCTCCTTGATCATGTTCCTGTTGCCGGTTTCCCTGATTATCCAGCGGCATATAGCCCAGGCTGCCAGGCCGAAGTACCAGTGGATGAACGTCAGGTGGGAGAGAAAACCCAGGATAACCGCTGCGTTGAACAGCAGGGATTCCAGCAGTTGCAGGGTGCCCCGTTTGATGTAGCGCCGGTACAGTAGGAGGCTCAGCAGGCAAAAGAAAACCATCGGTCCGTAGCCGCGCGCATCGGTGGAAAGCACCAGGTGCAACGGTGAAAATGCCAGGAAGGCCAGGGCGGTGATTCGCGCGGTCGGATCTTCTTTGCGGAACAAACAAAACAGCAGTCCCAGCGAACCTATTCCGGTGAAAAACGAAAGGAGGCGGTAGTAGAACCAGTGGTCCCGGTGGCCGAGCAGGTACATGAAGAAGGTATTGAGAACGTGGTTGTTGTCGTGATGGATCAGGGTGACTATCTGGATGGGATGTGTTGCCTTGCGGGCAAAATACAGCGACACTATTTCGTCCATCCAGAAATCGTTGTAGAGCAATTGATATCTCAAGGCCACGGCTGAAACAATAAGCAGCCCGATACAGATCCAGCGGACATGTGCCGGTGTCATCGTTACGGTGTCTTCCCTGTGCAGGCTCATTGAGTTTTATTCCCTGGCTTGTATGGTCCTCGATGTTTGAAGAAATTGCGGCTGATGAGCTCGAGAATCTGGCCGGTGGGACAGAGATAGTTGCACCAGAACCGGGGGAAGATGATGGAGAGAAGAACGAAAAACAGCGCCCAGATCAGCACAGCCGCAGAAACAGCCTGGAGAAGGAACGCGGGGAACGGTTCAAGGAACGTGAGATCGTAGTCAAGCGGTACCAGCAGAACCAGCAGGATAAAGATAACCAGCAGCCGCTTGATTCCGGGCAGCGTACTTCGAAGCCAGGCGGGCACGGTCCTTTTTCTCCGGCTGATTTTTCCGGCCAGTTCCTGGGCGGCTCCGTAAGGACAGAGGTAAATGCAATAAAACTTTCTACCGGTAACCAGAGGCAGGAGCACCGCCAGCAGGGCGATAAGCACCAGCACGGGAACGAACACCCAGTTCACTCCGTTGACTGCCCATCCACCCATCAGCGACACCGACAGAAACTGGCCGTTCCAGAAACCCAGCACCACCACACTGGCGGACAACAGAACCCATCTTAACCGGGCGGACTGCCGTGGGAAGAGAAAGCTGAAAAGGGCCAGGAGAAGCACGCTTGATGAAGCTATGTCCCCCGGTCCCATCCGGGGTTCGGGGACCTGCTCCGCCACGGTCTGACCACAGCGCAGGCCGCTGCCCAGGAGCGATAATCGCCTGGTAATCGAATCTCTCACGGCGGTGCTGGTCATGGTTGCCCGGCTCACCGCGTCAACCGGTTCCCCCAGCGCTTCGCCCGGTGTCAGGCCGTTCCACTTCTCGAAAAACTCCAGGCTTTGTAGATAGGCCTGGAAGTTCTTCGACTCGTCATTCGGCAGTAGATGCAGACCGGTTATCCGGTTTTCGGTGTCGAATCCGATCACCATGGGGACGGGGCCTGCGTATCCCTTGATATCGCCGGCGTAGGGGCTGGTAAAGAGAAACGAGCCGATGTTTTTCCCCTGGCTGTCATATACCGCCGAGAGCAGGGCCGGGTCGGTTTCCCATTTTACGGATGCGGCGCCGGGAAACAGGATTTGGACCTGCTTCAGAACAGGACCCGAGTAGTCCAGCGACCGCTGCCACTGAGTCTGTGCGATGCTGTGGTGCCGGTAGAACACCGCCGCGGCCAGGAAAAGCAGGATGACTGCCTGGGGCAGCCTGACGCCGATGTTACGCAGATATTTCATGATCTACCGGCCGATCTCTGCAGGGGGAA
>CAYSPT010000110.1:2011-7679 GCA_964432985.1 uncultured bacterium | reverse complement strand
CCCATTACTATCGCCTTGACCGGTTCGTACTCTGCGGGTATGCGGAAGTTCTCGGGGGGCGGGGTGACGGCGCTGTAGAAAAGAGCCGGTCCCCGGTCATCCACTTCCCTTTCATGGTCTATCCAGTTGGGAAGCGGGTTATCAAGATCGAGATCGGTCTGTGCTGCCACCGGAAAAGAACCAAGCAAAATTAACAATAATGCGGCCAGAAGCAAACGGGCGGGTGTGTGTATACAGGCGGGTGTGCGTTTCATGATATTCCTCCGAGTCAAAAAATGTAGAATGTAAGTATAGCATGTAAAATGCCGGTCGTCAAAGAATAAACTATGATTGTGCGAGTAAATTACTTGACATAATTCTCGTCTCTGCCTACAATTAAAGATGTAAAACTACATTAAAAATGTAGATTGATCAATTACATAGGGTAGAAATGTCATAACATCTGTATATAAGCGCCCTTCCGGCAGCCGTAAGAGCTGGAAGGGATTTGTTATATGTGGTGATATTTAAACTATGCTTTATTAATAAAATCTATTAAGGAGATGATCGTGTGAGATCACGAACTCTCAGCTGTACAGTCACTCTTGTTGCCATACTGACGATGACCGCGGTTTGCGGTCCCGTGTACGCGCTGCGTCTCATATCGCCGGATAACGAGGCCGTGGTCGACGGGACCACCCCGACGTTGAAGTGGGGAAGGGTGTCCGGGGCGAAGGTCTACGAGTTGTCGGTGTTCGACGGAGAAACGTTCAAGCTGGTGTACCAGCGGTACCCGCAGAAAACCATCCACACCGTTGAAGACGGTTTCCTGAAGATGGGCAATACCTACACCTGGACGGTCAATGCCCTCAAGAGCTTGACAAAGGCCGCTTTCGACAAAAGCGCCCGCGGGACGTTCTCATGCGGAGCGGTCACGGAAGCGGCTTCATCCGGGGAGTTTAAAAAAGAAGGGAACACCCTGGTGGTGCCGGTGGAGTTCAAGGACCAGAAGTTCAACGGCGATCCGGTGACTGTCGCCACCAAAAAGCTGAATGAGATGGTGGCGTATTACAGGGTCATCTCGTACGAGTCCAAGGAGACCATGGACGAGGTGGCATTCGATGTTGCTCCGGGAACTTACCTGGATGTAAACCGCACCGTGTACTCCAAGGACAAGAAAGATTCCGGCGGCAACTGGATGCGTGACTGCGGCGATTACGGCAGATCATGGCAGGGTGCGCACCAGATGAAAAAAGCTGTTCTCCCCCAGGTGTACAAAGCCGGGGCTGATCCCAGCAAGTACCGGCACATCATCTACATAGTGCCCGGCACCGGCGGCAACAACTGGGGAAGCGACCAGTTCTGGCCCGCGTCCACCTCCGGCAGCCCTTCCGGTATCAGGTACGACAAGCGTAAGGACATCGTCAGCGGTAGTTACGCCAGCGGAATCGTTATGGGGGTCGGTGTCAGCACGGGTACCTACAGCCACGAGTTCGGTCACCAGCTCGGCCTGCCCGATCTCTACCCTTACACCTCGCATCCCAAGCGCGATCTCGGGTACAGCGCCCTGATGGCCGCCGGCAACCAGGTGGGAACCAAAGGGGTGAGCATGTACCTGCTTTCCCGGAAAAAGTCCTACTCCGGTACCGGCAAGAAAAAGGACTGGATCAAGGACCGCATTAAAGAGGTGGATTCAAGCGAAACCGTCTGGTTGGAATCCCGCACGTCCAAGGGGCAGGTGGTCGGACTGGCGATTGCCGACACGACCACGTCCAATGACGATGATCATTACGTGATGGAGGTCTTCGACCGCAAGAGTGTGGACAAGGACTTCGTGGGGTATTTCGAAGGTCCCGGCGGCAAGAAGAGCAAGGCCAACGTGGCGGTCTTCATCTCCTACGTGGACAACCTGGACGTCAACCGTCTGAAGGTGGCCCAGGGCCGCCCCGTGAGCAAGTCCCGGAAACAGAACTTCTTCCTGGCCGGTGGCGAGTACAAGAACGGGAAAGTTGCCATCAAGATTGATGAGATCAAGGACCTGGGCGACCGCTGGGCAGCCAAGGTGTCCATAAGCCTGGACGGTAAGGCCCCTGCCAACACACCGAAATCTCCTGCCGGAGATCTGTCCGAAGAAGAAGAGAAGAAAGAAGAAGATGAGCTTAAGAAGAAAGAGGCTGAAGAGCTCAGGAAGCGCGAAGAGGATAAGAAGCGGCTTATCGAAGAGCTGAAGCGCAAGCAGGAAGAAGCCCGCCTGAAGCGTGAAGCGGAAGAGAAGAAAAAAGCCGAGGAGCTTCGTAAGAAGCAGGATGAAGAAGAGCAGCTCAAGCTGGACGAAGAGAAGCAGAAGCGTCTCGAAGAGGACCGCAAGCGGATCGAAGAGCAGGAACGGAAACGCCGCGAAAAAGACGAAGAGGACAAACGCAAGAAGAGCGGTCTGTTCGGTGACATCGTCAACTTCTTCAACAAGATTTTCGGCAAGAAATAAGCAGGTTCAGCGAGTCATTCTCCGGCCTGACCGGAGAATCCATCCGCACATCATACGGGGTCAGGTCTTGAATTTAGACATTAGAACGTCAAAATTGCAAGACCTGACCCCGAGATTTTTATTTAAGGTTGTCAGAGCAATGGTCGCGAATGCCGTAGCGTTCGAGTATTTCAGGTGAAGCAGTCCGCGCTTTCTCGGCGTTCAGCACAATGGCAAATCCCTGGTCGGTCATGATGGTGTGATACTTGCCTTCGTGGTTCTCCAGGGCGTCAATAACGTCCCGGATGTTTCCGATCTTCCTGCCGTTGACGGTGTCCACCACCACGTCATCCACCTCATGGTACCCCAGGTTTACGTCGTGCGCCAGCACCTTGGAGATCAGGACCACCTGGTTGGTGCTCTCGTCCAAGTCGCCGTAGTAGTAATGGTACTTGAGCTTGGTGGGGACGCTGGTCCACTTGTTCCAGGTGTGGCAGTAGTCCTCGGTGACGGGCATGAAGAGAAAACCGGCAAAGATGTAGTAGGTCGCCCTGATGTCGTAACGCTTGCGCGGAATCAGCGTCAGGTATTTTTTCAAAACGATTTCTTTGCTGATCTCCTTCCCGTCCCGAAGCAGGTGGAAGGTCAGGGTGTCGCCCACCTGGAAATCACCCACCATGTAGCTGAGGCTTATCCGCTCATCGTCTCTGAAGGTCACCGTGCCGTCGTTGGCGATATCAGTGTCGTTGATCTTGAGCAGCACGTCTCCCTGGTTGATGTGGCCGTGCACGCTGGACCCGTACTGGATATCGTACAGGCGGACCCCGGTGTGCTCCTTTTTCATCCCCAGGTACTCCCTGAGGAACTTGCTCTCTATGTCCTCGTAGGCAAATCCGAAAGCCGGGATGGTGTGGTAGGTGCCGTCCTCGACGTCCTTCATGAACCGGTTGACCACTGGCATGGGGATGACGTACCCCAGCCCTTCGCCCTTGCGGTTCACCTGGAAGGCCACCCCGATGATACGGTTGTCCTTGATCACCGGTCCGCCGCTGTTGCCGGGATTTATGGCGGCGTCGATCTGCATGCACAGCAGGCGGCGGTCGCTGTGGCTGTAGTTGCGCACCTCCAGCCGCGACACTACCCCCTCGGTGATGGACAATTTGGTGCCCCCGATGGGGAAGCCGTACACCGACACCTTGTCGCGAAGCGAGGCGGTTTCGCCGAAGTTCACCGGGGAAACCCCTTCGAAAAACTCCTTATCTTCCACAGTCAAAAGCGCCAGGTCGCAGTCGTGGGCTACGTACTCCACCTGGGCGGTGAACTTCTGCACCTCCCCGGCGCGCAGCACCTGGATGTAGGTCTGGTTGCTCACCACGTGGGCGTTGGTCAGGATGCGGTTGCCCTCGATGACGCACCCGGAGCCCACCCGGTCGCTCTGGGCTTTCATCTGCCACGGCTGGTAATAGCTGGCCTCCTTGTGAGTGACGATGATCTTGACCACGGCCTTCTTGAGGCTGGCCTCGTCATCCGCTGTCTGACTCATGGCGTTATCAACCGTCCCAAGCAGCAGCGCTGTGGCCAGGATAGTGATCGTAATCCGTATATACATATTATTCATTCTGAATCCTCACTTTCCCCTCTTGCCCTTATAATAACAATCATGACAGCCTGCGGTCAAAATACTGGAAAAAGAGGCTGAAAATTAGAAAAGTATGGTACCATTGAAATGACTTAAAAACAGGGGGAGACAATGCTAACTCAGTGCTGTAAATGCTACGCCATCCGTACCCAGGGCCACTGGTTCGATCTCGGTCTGAATGCTCCCATTCGGGCGTCACATACCTATTGTCCCCGCTGTATGGTTGAAGTCGACCGGCAGATACAGGCCCTCAAGTTTCACCAGGAGCACTTGCGTCCCGATGGCACGCTCGTGCCGGCGAGGATTTCACAATCCGGTTCAACCTGTGAGGTGGATGAAGCTGAACTTGAAATCGGCCTTGGTTGACATTCGCCGGATTGCAAAGCCCCAACTGAAGCTGAACTTGAAATCGGCCTTGGTTGATCCCCATCGGGCTGCGAGTACAAGAGGGTGATTCCATGATTATCAACCGCTCCGTGGCAGCGATTATCCCCCCACCTATCGTGAAGCTTAAAGAAATGGCTGCTCCCTACCGTGATTCGGGAAACCTGCTCGACCTGTCACAGGCGGTTCCGTCGTACGGCCCTCCCGGCGAAGTGAGAGACGAGGTGCGCCGCTGCCTGGATGAACCCGGTGTGCATCGTTACTCGGCGGACCCGGGGATACCCGAACTGCGGGAAGCGGTGGCGGCGAAACTGGCGGAATTCAATAACGTGTCCCGTCAAAGCAGCGACATCATCATTACCGCCGGCGCCAACCAGGCATTCCTGCTCACCGCAATAACCGTACTGAATCCCGGCGACGAGGTGCTGCTTATGACGCCGTATTACTTCAACCATCACATGGCGGTGCAGATGGTGGGAGCAAAACCGGTTGAGGTCGAGCTTAATGCCGCGTCCGGTTTTGCGCTGGAACCGCAGAGGATTATTGACGCAGTCACAGACCGTACCCGGATGATCGTCATCGTCACACCGTCGAATCCCACCGGGGCCGTATACGACGAAGAGGGGCTCGGAGAGCTGGCCCGGGAACTTGCGAACTCAAATGTGCTCATCGTTTCGGACGAGACCTACGATTTTTTCGCGCCTGGGCCCTTCGGCCGGGGGCACGTGTCTATCGGTGCGTTTCCCGAAGTAGCCGACCGCACCTTCACCATTTCGTCGTTTTCCAAATCCTTCGGCATCACCGGTTGGCGGGCGGGATACCTGGCAGCACCATCCCGTTACATTGAGGATTTGCTGAAGGTCCAGGACACCATGGTAATCTGCGCACCGCACATCAGCCAGCGGGTTGCCCTGGCTGGTCTTACCAGGTCTCGTGACTGGCTGAAGGAGCGTGCCGATGAGATGGGCGAAAAGATCAGGTGGTTGAAATCGTACTCCTTCACCAATCCCGCGCTGAAACTGGTGAGCGCCGGCGCCTTCTTCGCCTATGTCGGATTCGATCTGGACTGCGATTCATTCACCCTGGCGAAGAGACTGCTGAAAGACCACCAGGTGCTGGTTATTCCCGGCGAAGTTTTCGGCCGCTCACAGCGCGGTTACTTCCGCATCGCCTGCGGCGGTGTGGACATAGCAGACCTGGAA
>CAYSPT010000110.1:0-1911 GCA_964432985.1 uncultured bacterium | reverse complement strand
GTTGACCGCACCCGTCACGAATTGGCTTACAGCCTGTCATTGTCCGGCTTGACCGGACAATCCACGCTCAATTTTCCTCTGCTTCGAACCGCGTGTTAATCTGGTGCAGGGCTTTGTTGTACCCGAGCTCATCTTCGACAGCTGACCGCAATGCTCTCAGTCTGTCGTACGAGTTGTTCGACTTGGGGAAATAGGTGTTGTGCAGGGTGCTGTTGAATCCGTGCATGATCAGTATCTTGATGTAGTCCAGGTCCAGATCGAACACCTTGGCCGCGATGTACATCTCTTTGGTCACGGTGGTGTTGGAGACCAAGCGGTTGTCGGTGCACAGCACCGTGCGCAGCCGATGGTCCATGTACGATTTCAGAGGATGATTGGCGTAGCAGGTAAGCTCCATGTTGGTCTGCAGGTTGCTGGTAAGACAGACTTCCAGCGGAATCCGCTCGTTTTTGAAGTAGTTGAGCAGTACTTCGTCTTTGTAGAGGTTGGTTCCATGTCCGATCCGCGTGACATGAAGGTAGTGGACCGCATCCAGGATGGACTCAGCTCCCACTGCTTCACCAGCGTGAACCGTGATGGGGACCAGGCCGTTGGTCACCGTGTAGAAAGCATCCTTGTAACGGCGGGCCGGATTGCCGTCCTCCCCTCCAGCCAGGTCGAAACCCACGATGTGATGATCCTTCCGGGCCATGGCCACGGTGTGCCGCGCTGTCTGAAGACTCATCAGGTAAGCACCGTCGTCCAGTTCCCCGTAGGGCATGGACCTGAGTAGATTGTCTTCTATCCCGCAGGGGACATAGTGGCGCATGGCGCAAATGACGATCCCGGTCACGATGTCGAAATCATTCTCAGCCCGGCCGAGACCGGCTGACACCGCCGAGGTGATGTCCTCCAGCCGCATACCGCGGTTGGTGTGCAGGATGGGAGCAAAGCGCACCTCCAGGTACCGCACGTTTTCCTTGGCGGCGTCTTCCGCCAGTTCGTAGGCGATCCGTTCCAGCGATTCCGCATCCTGCATGACCGAAGTGGTGATGGCAAAGGCTTCCAGGTACTCGGGAAGCGATCCATTTTTTAGAAACTCGGGATCGTCTTTGACCACCAGTTTACGCAGCAGTTTCCGGTCCACCGGGTACGGCATACCGTTTTTACGGATGAGATCAAGGATAGTGTCCAGCCGCAGCGATCCGTCCAGGTGGCAGTGAAGATCGGTCTTCGGCATTTTGAATATTTCCTGGTACAGATCATCCTTTTTCATGTTTTTTATGAGTGCAAGTTCGTCCTTGTTTAATGTCATGATGGAATTTCCTTTCTAATCTCCTATTATGAATACTCTCCGAATTGTTTCACTCTCCTGAGTATGGATAATTTTCGATTTTCAATCTCCAATTATCTTGACCAGGACCCGTTTACGGCGTTTCCCGTCGAACTCGCCGTAGAAAATCCGTTCCCAGGGTCCGAAATGCAGTTTACCGCCGGTTATGGCCACCACTACTTCGCGGCCCATGACGGACCGTTTCAGGTGGGCGTCGGCGTTGTCCTCGAATCCGTTGTGATCATATTGATTGTAAGGCTTCTCCGGGGCCAGTTTTTCCAGCCACCGCTCGAAGTCGTTGTGCAGTCCCTGATCGTCGTCGTTGATGAAGACGCTGGCGGTAATGTGCATGGCGTTGACCAGGCACAGCCCCTCCTGCACGCCGCTTTTGCGGACCAGTTCCGCTATGGTCGGTGTAATATTGATATACGCCCGCCGGGTTGACGTGTCGAACCAGAGCTCCTCGGTCAGTGATTTCATGTCAGGCTCCTTTGCGGTAATAATTTCCCTCCATCATAAATGATTCGGGCATGATATTTCAATTCTCCACCGTGTACAGGGTCAGCAGCTCTTCCTTGCCCTTGACTTTGATCTCCGGG
>CAYSPT010000109.1:4958-10780 GCA_964432985.1 uncultured bacterium | reverse complement strand
CGGAACCGGATAATTGAGTGTAAACGAGTTAATTACTGAAAGGGGAACGCATTAACCATGAAAAAACTTATATGGTGCCTGGCTGCTCTGGCAGTAGTTGGAATGCTGACGGGCTCAGTGCTGGATGCACAGGAAGCTGCGGTAACGGAAGACGAGGCCGCCCAGGAGGCGCTGAAGCAGCAGATCCAGATTCTCAAGACCAATATCGCCGCTATGCGGGCCAAGCAGGCCCGGGTGGCTATTCTCAAACAGCTTCTCGATGAAGAACTGAGTGACCTGAGGCAGATGCAGGCGGTGTTCTGCGACCAGTACAACCTGGACATCAACAAGTTCCGGGCAGGCCTGTACCGGTTCAACGAAGAGAAAGCCGCTTTCGAGGAGCTTCAGCCTGCCGCTCCCGCGGATATTCCCGTGGAAGAAGGAACTGAAGAAGCCGTTGAGGAATAATCTTTCAGCGCGCTGTTAAAAAAAAGGAACTACGCTGGATTCAACCGGTGTAGTTCCTTTTTTTCATATCAGGTTGGGCTCTGAACAGCGCGGCTGCTTGAGAGAATCACTCGTCCAGATAGACACTCAGCCGGTGAAGCAAGAGACGGGCTGCCAACCGCAGCGGCGGGTGGTTGGCGACCAGAACCGCCAGCGGAGGGCTGAGCTGGTAATAAAGGTCCACCGCCAGAGTTCCCAGGGGATCCGTGAGCAGGTGCCTGTCTCTGAACTCCCTGAACTCGACGATCGTACCGTCATCGGGAGAACCGCAGGCGGCCGTGGCGATAAAGCATCCGCCGCCACCGCTGGACACTGAACCGGTGCTGCTTCCCCACGTTTCGGCGGACTCGCCCAGGATAAAGACCGAGAAGTGATTCACCATGGCTTTAACGTAGTTGTCGTCGGGAAATACCAGGGTTGACTGCTCCTTTTTCCAGGCGGGGGGAGAGGCGGATTCATCGTACCAGTAGACAGCCAGGTTATGCTCTTCTACGTCGGTGTCATCCACTACTCCGTCGTTATCCCTGTCGTCATAGGGGAAGGTCAGGGTGACGTCGTTGGTGAACGAGTCCTGCCCCGATTCCAGGGAAAACTCCCGGTAGGCGCCGGTCCTGACCAGTGTTACTTTCGACGCATCGCGCACGTTTTGGGGAGGGGAATCACCCAGCACGCCGATAATAATCGAGGTGGATTCGTCCAGGAGATCAAAGGGTATGAAGACCCCGGTCCCTTCGGCCAATATAATCTCGGTATGCTCTTCGGGCGAGACGGTTTCCTCCCTGACTATCCCGTCATCTCCAACGGTGCTTTCACGGCTTTCCGGGGTAAGGTGGTCGATGGTAAATCCCACGATGTCCGACCAGATAAGCGAGTCGTTGATATCCAGAGCCCGTGCCCTGAGCTCGAACACTTCCGGCGAAAGCGGCAGCGTGTCCCAGGAGACGGCGTAAGGAGAACCGTCAGCGGCGATCTCGATGGAGTCCCAGTCTGCTTCGCCCAGAGGGCGGTACATGAATTCAACGGAGACGGTATCTGCATCTGAAGTAGTCAGTGCAGACAGGGTTACGGCCGATCCCGATATCTTCCGTCCCGCCCCGGGTTGGGTTATCCAGACCGAAAACGCTTCGGGCTCCCTGACGAACACTTCGATCAAGCCCGTCCCGATAAGCTCTTCATCGTCCACGGCGGTACAACGCACCCGGTAATTGCCCGGCTCCCGGTACGTATGTGATGCGCTGACCGTGCCACTCAGGTCTCCCTGACTGTCGGCAACCGAATAATCGTTTTTACCGTCTCCGTCAAAATCCCATGTAACGGATACCACCCGGCCGTCGGTATCTGAAACAGCGGCTGAGAGACTGGCTTCGAAGGGAACGCTGCCGGTCAGATAGTCATTGCTGATCTGCACATCGGGAGGAGATAGCGTGTCATTTGGCCTGACCTCCACGGTAGTCTGATCGGCAGCAGAAGCACCGGTGCTGTCGGTAACTTCCACTCGTACCATGAATGTACCCACCTGGCCGTAGGTGTGGGATACAGGGTCCGGGGAAAGACTCACCTGATCCAGGGCTCCGTCTCCGTTAAAATCCCAGGTTAAACGGGTGATTGCTCCTCGAAAATCTTCTGTGGTCACGGTGAACTCTACGGTCAGAGGAGCGTACTCTTCTGCAGTTTCCAGGTCGGAGGTCAACGTGACTCCGGGGCCGTCTTCCGGGGGATCGATGGCGATAGTGACAAAGGCCACAGCGGTCAAACCAGCGTTATCGGTGACCTGGAGAGTGGGTTGATAGATCCCGGGCACCCGGTACACGTGGGACAATCTTGTAACCGAGATGCTGCGATAATCGTACCAACCGTCTCCTTCGAAATCCCAGCTGTAACTGCTGATGGTGCCGTCGGGATCGCTTCCCGAACCGGACAGTTCCACTTCCAGGGGGGCGGTACCGGTTGCAGGCGTGGCCGTTATCTCGGCGGTAGGATTCTGGCTGGGATTGGCCTGGATCGTCACCATGGCGGTGTCCAGAAAATTGTCGCTGTCGATAATCCGGAAGACAGCTTCGTAGGTTCCGGGTCGGGTGTAGGTGTGAGCAGTGGTTCCGTGTGTTTCTGATTCCCAATCATAAATGCCGTTTCCGTCAACGTCCCACTCGTATATCGCCAGGGTGTTCTCCGGGTCCGTCCCGGTACCGGAAAAACTGACTTTCAAGGGTACGGTCCCGCTTAAAGGGGAGGCGTCAGCTGAGGCCGCGGGCAGGCCGAAACCGGTGAAGTCCTGCACGGCGTGATCGCCGTCAACTACTACCTGGGCGGAGGCGGGCTCGAACACGTAGCCGTTCTTAGAGGGCGTCACCGGGTAGACGCCGTCGGGAAATCCGTCCGCCGAGTAGGCTCCGTCGCTGCCGGTGGATGTGGTGGCGGACTGCACCGAAGCTGTTCCGGCCGGCTCTTCGGTCTCTTCGCCGAGACTGACCTGCACTCCTTCAACCCCGGATCCATTTTGCAGGAGAATGTCTCCCGAAATGGTATAGGTTTTGACAACACCCGTTCCCTGGATAGAAAAAGTGAACGTGCTTTCATCACTGTCGCTGTTGTAGATGGTGACCGTTGCCTGGCGGGAGTCCGGTGCCGTGGGCTCGAAGCTGATCCGGAAACTGGTCTGGCCGCCGGCAGCCACCGGGGAGCCGGGGAAAAGGTCCAGGGAATAATCGCCGGCGTGGGGGCCCGAAATATCTATCAGTGGATCACCGGTGAGGATGAGGTTTGCGTTGCCGCTGTTTTCAATGGTGAATGTCCGGATACCGGCGTTACCGTCTATGTAGACATTACCGAAGTCGGTGTGATCGGCCGTGTCCGGGGTGGAATCTCCAGTGGTTATGGAAACGCCGTTTCCCAGAATATCAATTTCCGGGTACCCGATGGTCTCGATGGTGATCCCTCCTGCAGCATCGCCCAGATAGCTGGCGGCAGTAATGACCGCCGGTCCCGGTATCAGCGTCGAGCGGTAGACGAACGAAAATCTACCTTGCTGGCTTTCTGCCTGGATTCGGGTGTCGGTATTGTCATCACCGGTGAGCCGCAGGAGGCCGGGACCTTCTGTCAGAGTGACCGTGAAGAGGGTTCCCTCTTCCACAGTGCTGCCGGCGGTGTTCCTGACAACATTTGATGTCACCACCGATTCACTCTGCCCGTCAGCGGTCAGGGAGTCCGGGTCAGCCAGGAGCGTAATGACACCGGTGGGTGTCGGGGCTTGAGGCGGTGGTTCGGGCGGTTCCTCGGGTTCTTCCAAGCCCAGCAGCGCCAGCATGGATCCCAGGGAGTCAAGCTTGCCATAGCCCCATGAGTAGTTTGGTATCGTGTCTCCCACCTGGTCATCCTGCCGAGCCTGCCCGGTGAGATAGGTCTCCACCTCTTCGGGAGTGAGCTCTGGTTGGGCCTGCAGCATCAGGGCTATCGTCCCGGTTACATGGGGAGCGGCCATACTGGTTCCGTGTATGAGAAAGTGTTTTCCGTCGGGGGTCTTATTGGATGAGCTGGTAGAAGAATTGTCCGACAGGGCCGAAGCAATGTAGGTCCCCGGGGCTGCCAGCTCGGGTTTCAATCCGGTCAGGTCTTCACGCCGCGACGGCCCCTTGCTGGAAGAGGTGGTCAGGGCCCCTAGAGATTCCCAGTGGGTCCTGGTGCCGCCGCTGTAATTGGTCCAGCTGTTCTTGGTTACGTAGTTGGCCACGGTAATGGCACGGGATGAGGTCCCCGGGAGCCCCACCGTTTTTTCGCTGTTGCCGCTGAATTCCGTCCCGTGGGTGGAGGTGCTGAAGTAGCCGCCGTCGATCCAGGCGTCAAAAGAGCCGCTCCCCCGGGTGTGAAGCAGAAACCGGATAGCGCTCTCGTCAATGTCTCCTTTGCGGGCCCGGTTGGCATGAATGACCACGTGGCGGGCGTTGTTCATGGGATTCTGTGTTTCGGTAGCGTCCACTTCCACGTCACCGAACGTGGTGACGGCGCTCTGGATGTCCCTGGTTATGGTGGAGCCCGGCGGTACCCAACCGGTGTCCGCCAGTTTAGTTCCTGTCAGGTTGAAGGCCTGTACTTTGAAATCGACCTCGCTGCCCTGGTCGTACCAGATATCTACGTATCCGTCCCGTACCCCGTTGTTGAAATAAAACGGCGAGTCCCGTTCGGTGCTCGAAGCGGCATAGCCCAGGTGGTTGACCGCGCTGCCCTCGTTGCCGGCCGCCACCACGATGACCACTCCTTGCCCCGATACCTGGTCCAGGGTCTGGCAGAAATGGGAGCTTCCGTCATGGGGCCCGTAGTGGGTTCCCAGGCTCAGGTTGATTACACAGGGTTTTCCCAGCGCCTGTGCTTTTCGGGCGATATAGTCAATGCCGGTTTCCACGTCGTCTACCCAGAAGGTGCATTTGACGATTATCAGGTCTGCCTCCGGCGCCACCCCGGCGTATCCTCCTTCGGCCAGGCCGTTGGAGGCGGCGATACCGGTGACGTGGGTCCCGTGCCCGTGGGTGTCTTTTTCGTACACCGATCCCGAACCGGAAAGCGCCCGGCTGATGGTTTCCTGGCTGTACTCTGTCCCGTAGGTGAACGGAGAGCCGGGAGAGGGACCCCGATTGTCAGTCTGGTCCCACAAACAGAGAATGCGCGATGTGCCGTCATCCGTGACGAAGTCCTCGTGGCGCCAGTCTATTCCGGTATCGACCACGCCGACGATCACGTCCTGTCCGGTGTACGCTCCGGGTAAAACGCTGCCGGAGGGGGGAGCTGTTATCTGGTCGGCCCGGATTTCAGGCACGCTGGCATTCAGTAGCGGGTGCACTTTGGAAGGGAGGGACAGGTAGCGTACCGAGGGCTGCGTCGCTAGAGAAATAATCTGGTCCATGGTAAGCAGCGCTGTGGAAGTAACATCGGTATGGACCCTGACCGTGCCGCCGCGGGTTTCTATCCATCGTTTAAGGGTTCCATCTGCCTTAGAGGTGTGATGTATGAGGACGGAAATAGTTTTCAGAGCAGATTTCGGACGGGTACCACCTGGTGAAGTACCGGTCTGCCCGGGCGCCAAACCGTGCTGGGAAAGCTCCATTCTCAGTCTCGGAGCAAGGGGTAGATTCCCTGGTTCTCCCGCGGAAGCGCCCGAACAAAACAGGCACAGCACGATCAGTGAAAGAACGGTGCAGGTGATCATCTGCCGGATCTGCTTTTTCATCATCAACCAGCCTGCCAATTGGCTGCCCTTTCCCTTGTTGATAACGCGCATGGTTGGATGAATGGTTCCTTCGCATCAGGACGATGATTATGTTATTTACCATGTCTGTTAAACTGGT
>CAYSPT010000109.1:3616-4858 GCA_964432985.1 uncultured bacterium | reverse complement strand
AAACAAGCGGTGACCTTGTTTCGGCACATCATCTATCGTTACTTCAAAGAGCATGGACGTGATCTACCCTGGAGAAATTTCAGAACTCCCTACCATGTCCTGGTGTCGGAGGTCATGCTGCAACAGACGCAGGTGTCCAGGGTAATCGAGAAGTATCAGCAGTTCGTTGACGTGTTCCCCGATGCTGCTTCGCTGGCTGCCGCGCCGCTGAGAGATGTACTGTCGGTGTGGCAGGGGCTGGGGTACAACCGGCGTGCCCGGGCATTGAAAAAAAGTGCCGAACTGGTGATTACCCGGCACGGCGGGGTTGTCCCATGTTCCGTTGAGGACCTGGCTGCTCTGCCCGGAATCGGCCCGGCCACGGCTTCTTCTATCGCCGCTTTTGCTTTTAATGCCGCGGTGGTGTTCGTGGAAACGAATATCCGCAGCGTGTTCCTTTTCTTTTTTTTCGAGGACAGAGATGATGTCAGGGATAGTGAAATCCGGCCCCTTGTCAAAAGGACTCTGGATGGTGAAAATCCCGGTTCCTGGTATAACGCACTGATGGATTACGGCTCTATGCTGAAATCATGCGGCACCAACCCGGGCCGGCGCAGCGCCCATCATACGCACCAAAGCCCCTTCAGAGGATCCAACCGGCAGATCAGGGGAATGATTCTTAAAACGCTGGTGGCCGAGTCCGGTCTGAATATCCCTGATCTGGTCGACAGACTAGGGAAAGATCCCGAAGCGGTGCGGCGCAATCTGTCGGCCCTTGGAGAAGAAGGTTTTATACGCTGTGTCGGCGGCCGTTATGAGATAGCCTGACAGTATCTTCCCTCGCCTGTCTTTTCCGGAAACCTATTACGGTAATCTCGTTAGTTGACCAGTGCGAGCATGGGCAGAAAAACCGCCTTGCCGATCAGGTTGTTGATCGCGTAAAGCACTACAAACAGCGCGAACTGATACATGAAGTAGTGGCACTTACACCACTCGTACCGGTCATCGGGAAGTTTCCGTATCCAGAAAACCGATCCTGGTAATGCCACGGCAACCCCCATTACCGGCAAGAGCAGGATGAAATAGCTTTGCAAGCATTCGCTTGCCCACAACAGAAACCTGGTGGGAAGAGGTAATTCTCCCTGTCCTTCAAAAATGTTTTTGAAGGAAGGCACCACGAAGGCAAGCTGAAAAATAATATTTATCACCATCCCCAGCATGATTAAGCCCAGCACCAGTTCCAGTTTGAAATCGACAATGAAC
>CAYSPT010000109.1:0-3516 GCA_964432985.1 uncultured bacterium | reverse complement strand
AGGGCGGTGCGGATAGCCCGGATATGCCGGGGTGTGGTCCCGCAGCAGCCGCCGATGATAGAGACCCCGGCTTTCACCAGTTCGAGTGATTTTTCTGCCATGAATTCAGGGGTTTCCAGGTATTCAAGCTGGCCATCCCGCATGTGCGGAAGTCCTGCGTTTGACTGGATGATCAGCGGCAGATTACTGTGCCGGCGGTACTCCCGCGCGATTTCGATCATGTTCTCTATGCCGTTTCCGCAGTTGGAGCCGATGATGTTGGCACCGGCCTCCGCTAGTCCGGCTGCCGCTTTTTCTATAGTAACTCCCATTATCGTGAAAAAACCTCTCGGGGTTGGGTCGAAAGTCATGGTAGTCATACATGGCATAGTCGGGGAGATATCTCGCACCGCTTTGATGGCCAGAGTGGCTTCCGCCAGATCGGTCATGGTTTCCACGCAGATGATGTCGGCCCCGGCGTCGATAAGCGCTTTGATCTGTCGGGAGAAGCTTTCGTACACCGCTTCGGGCTCGGTGTCTCCGTAGGGTTTCAGTATTTTTCCACACGGCCCCACTGAGGCCGATACGTACGCCCGGTCTGTCACTGCCATTCGTACGGCCTTCACCGCGCAAGCGTTGATCTCTTCCGCCTGCTTTTCAAGATCGTACTGGGCCAGTTTCAGGGGGGATCCTCCGAAAGTGTTGGTCTGAATGATGTCCGCCCCCGCCTCGAAGTACAGGGAGGCTATCTCTTGAAGTACTTTGGGCCGGGAGAGATTCAGGGACTCGGGGCACTCCCCATGCTTGAGTCCCCGTTGGAAAAGCATGGTTCCCATGGCCCCGTCGGCCACCAGGATTTCACCGTTTGAGATCCGTGTGAGAGGACCGCTCATGTCAGGGCTCCCCCAATATCGTTTTAACGATGTCAACGGCACTGGCGCCGTCGTACCCGTACGCGTCGGCGCCGATCTCGTCTTTGAACTCCTCTGAAACCGGTGCGCCGCCGATAATGGTCCGTACCTGCTCGGCGAGCCCCTGTTCCCTGACCATTTCGACTACCTGCTTCATGGCCGGCATGGTAGTGGTGAGAAGAGCGGACATGCCGATTACGGAAGCTCCTTCCTCCCTGGCTGTTTCCACGAATTTCCCGGGAGGAACGTCGTTACCCAGATCGATTACCTCGAACCCGGCGCCTTTGAGCATGATTCCCACCAGGTTTTTACCGATGTCATGGAGGTCTCCCTGAACGGTTCCCAGAACTACTTTACCCCGGTGCGGCACACCTTCCTCAATCATCAGGGGTTTGAGAATATCGAGCCCGGCGTGCATGGCCTTGGCTGCCAGCAAAACGTCCGGCAGAAAAAGTTCGTGCTCCTTGAATTTTTCACCCACCACGTTCATCCCGGCAATCAGTCCCCGGTCCAGGATGTCCCGGGGAGAAATGTGCTCCTCGATTGCCTGTTTGGTCAGGCCGGGTACCTCTTCGTCATCACCAATCTGGATACTTTGCGCGATCCTGTCAAGAATCTCCATGTGTCCGCTCTCCTTTCACCCGTACATTGTCAAATTGCTGGATTATTACACCTGGCTGTTGTGCCGTGATCCGTTTCTCGTATCACACGAGCGGTGCCGGCAACGGCTGCAGGCGGAGTAAATACTATCTATAAGGAAGATGCTATCTTTACCCGAAATAATGATGCCCGAGACAGATTTCATCGGGGACATCAAAAAACTCTCGTTCAGGGTGATGCCTATGGTTTCCGGTTGCAGCGATTCGAACAGTTTCCTTTGTCCGCTGAGGTGCCATCCGCAGAAACCGGGGCTGTAACGCATGACGCAGGGAGATGACGCCTTCTCTCCATAAAGGGAAATCTCTTTGAGAAGCACCTGCTCCAGATATCCGGTTTCCAGGCGGTCCGCCGTCAATTCGGCCCCGGCGGAGCATACCGCGTCCAATGCGTATCCCAGAGGCAGTTCATTCTGGCCGAAAAGCGCTGTAATTTTCTCACTCACTTCCGTTCCGAGAGTTGCCGCAAAAAGTGCCAGGGAGGCAGCGTTGGCTGCTATATCATTTACCGGCGTTTGGGGATCGTTCAAGCCTTCACCCTGGTAAATTCCCTTGAAGTGCTCCCGTGGAATTTCCCGCAGTTTCCCGGTTGGCCTGGCCAGGTCCCTGAAGATCCGGTACGCTTCATCGACAGACTTTTCGATCCTGGGTTGCAGCGTCTGAGCCCGCCGGGCCTGGGCACGCTGGGCCTGGGCACGCTGGGTACGTTCACCGGGGCAGATTCCCATGAACTGATACACCGACAGACGGTCGGGCAGCACATCTGAACCTGCAAATTGGAATTCTTCAGTCTCGGCCACGACGGATCACTCCAGGTTATCGGCGGGTAACCGGTCCATTCCATGCCGCTCGGCTTCGGCGTGCATAAGCCGGTTTAATTCTTTCTTCACGTCGTCGGAAATACTAGAAGGCGCGTACTGGCTGATATGTTTTTCCACCTCGCTGTGTGCCCGCTCACGAAGGGTCAGACTGCCTTCCGCCTTCCACCTGGAGCGATTGGCCCGATCGATAACGGGTCCGGGGAAGTAGTGCTCCTGCCTCAGGTATTTGCGGGTGTGCTTCGAGATGAGCAGGTGCTGGTCCTTGAGCAGTTCCTGGAAGCGGGCCCGAGCGGGGAAATCTTCCCGCGGTTCGATTCCTTTAAGCAGCCTGAGTGTCTGGCCGCATATCTCATTGTCCATCACCAGTTTTTCCAGGCTCTGACAACTTTCAAAATCGAGCATCCCGGGGCCTGATATGTTATTTACTCCCGACAGCGCAGCCAGGGTGGCACCCATGGCCGATTCACTTCCTGCCTGGGCGTCGAGCTGCTTGGCATCGCTCAACGATATATACGCCTGTGTGGGTAATCCGAGATGCTTTCCTATCTCGTTGTAAGCGCAGTCAATCATCTGGGTCTCCACGGCACCCATGGGAGTTGTCTCGTAGCGGATGTCGAAGATGGCCGGCGAACCTCCGTAGAGTACCGGTGTACCGGAGCTGGAAAGCTGGCTGATGACCACTCCGCTCAAGGTTTCAGCGGTGTGTTGGACCAGTGTGCCCACCAGGGTGACCGGGGCCATAAAACCGGCCAGTGGCATTGATATGTACTCTACCGGGATTCCCCAACGGGCGCAGTCGACTACGTTCTGAGAGGTAACATCGCTCCACTTCAGCGGCGCTGTCGGACAGCACGAGAAGATGGTCAGCGGTTTTTCACGCAGGTTCCCGGCGGATCCCCGGACCGCTATCTGCATGTCTTTCATTACCTCGAAGGCCTCGATGGTGAATGTGCCGGTGACCACCGGTTTTTCGCCGTACAGCAGGCAGAGGAACAACCGGTAGCTGTCTGATATCCGCTCGTGCACGTCTGCGGGAATGAATGCGGTGCTCTGGGAGGCAATGTGCTTCAACCGGCTGGTCAGCTTCACATAGCGGACGAAGTCATTGGTGGTGGGCCTGCGCATCTCGTTGGTTTCGTAATCAAGTAT
>CAYSPT010000108.1:7927-10803 GCA_964432985.1 uncultured bacterium | reverse complement strand
CTACAGAGTAGGCATACTTAGACCATCGGGAATGAACGTTATGGACAGGAAACTCCTCTTTGGGGAAACAGTATAATCTTGTAGACTTTATAAAATTCTATCAGTCAAATATCAAAGATTGCAGGTTCTTGAAATGAAATGTAATTTAGCACTAATTGTTGTATGCTTATTAGTTATGGTCTGCGCAACTGATTCCGCCTGTGCCGGCGGGAAAATTATCGTCATTGCCCACCGTGGAGCAAGCGGGTATCTACCCGAGCACAGCCTGGCTGCAAAAGCCATGGCATATGCAATGGGTGTGGATTACATCGAACAAGATCTGGCCATGACAAAAGATAACCGTCTGGTGGTACTCCACGATCATTACCTGGACCGGGTCACCAATGTTGCCGCCGTATATCCCGACAGGAAACGGAACGATGGCAGATACTATGTGATCGATTTTACCCTGGATGAAATCAAGCGGCTCAAGATGACCGAGGGATTTAAAATAAAGGAGGGAAAGCAGGTTCCAAACTACCCCCAGCGCTTCCCCCTGTGGAAATCTTCTTTCCGGGTCAGCACGTTTGAAGAGGAAATTGAAATGATTCAGGGGCTGAACAAGAGCACGGGGAAAAATATCGGAATCTATCCAGAAATCAAATCCCCCTGGTTCCATCGTCATGAAGGAAAGGACATCAGCAAAGAGGCTCTTCATATCTTGAAACGATACGGTTACACGACCAAAACCGATTCTATCTACGTGCAGTGTTTCGATCCCAATGAGACGCAGAGGATTCATGACGAACTGTTCCCCGAACTTGACATGGAAGTGAAACTGGTGCAGCTTATTGCTGAAACCGACTGGGAAGAAACCATGGTGTATAATGGAGAAAAGCCTGTTCCCTACGATTATAGTTGGATGTTTGAATCCGGCGCGATGCACAAGATAGCGAAATACGCAGACGGTGTTGGTCCTTCCAAGTCGATGATTGTGGACGATGAGTCTACAAAAGATCATCTGATCATTACCAATATGGTCAACGAAGCCCACGAGGCTGGACTGGAAGTGCACCCCTATACTTTCCGACTGGACCCTGGAAAAATCCCTGGTTACGCATCAAGTTTCGAGAACATGCTGGATATTTTTTGCTACAACGTTGGAGTCGATGGAGTGTTCAGCGACTTTCCGGACCGTGCCGTAGAGTTTATCAGAAGCAATAAAACAGGGATCGAGATGCCAGGTGAGTGAAATATGGTTCTTCGTTTGACTAAGCAGCAGCAGATTATGGACCGCTGTCAAAAGGCATCTCCGGCGGGCCGCACCGGATCAGGAAACGCAGATGTTCCGCCAGACGGCGTGGTGCAAACCTTTCTTCCGAAGCCGCGATTTCATCCACTGTCCACCAGCGGAATTCCCGAAATGCAGCCATCTCTATAGGCTCGGGATTCCCTTTCATGGTTGGACGAAACCACTCGGAGTGGACCAGGTAGTAGGTCTCTTCCTGGCTGATCGTCATACCGGCCCAGTCGAACGTGTGCCGGCGTGTCCAGATTGGAGGGCCGATTACGACTTCTTCCAGTCCGGTCTCCTCCGCAATTTCACGGCGGAGAGAAATTTCAGGACTTTCCTCTTCCTGGCGGCCACCACCCGGAGCACACCAGAACTCCCGGCCGGTCACGGGTTCCTGCACCCGAATCAGAAGCACCTGTTCATCGGGAGTAAGAAGAATTGCCCGTACAGCTTCGCGCTTCAACGGTTTTTTTGTCAACGTTGTTCGTCCCCTGCCCTTTTTCATCATACCTGCGGTATACTATCATCTATAAAGAGGTTTTTTTTGGTTTTTTGGTTTTTTTTTCTCTAAACACGTTTTTAGGTGTAAAATACAACGCTACACCACTTAACCCGAATAATTAGGGTTTATGACGTTTTTCTGATGTGACAGCTCAAATCTGAGTTTTTCCAGAAAGGACAGACACTAACACAATGAGAATGAAGACAGTGCTGGTCCTCATCGACGGTGTCCGCTTCGATGCCATCAGGCTCCTCCACCGATGGGTCGGGCTACCCACTTTTACCAACATGATCAGAAACGGCGCGTGGTTCAACAATGTCTACACCCTGCAGCCCACGCTGACTACCGACTGCACCGCCAAGCTGCTGACAGGGCACAATGATTACCGCAACAATCCGACCATTTTTCAGCGTCTGGGCCGGCGGGGCTTGAGAACCGCTTCCATCGGCACCGATTATTATGCCGGGCGGGGAGCAACTACGGTTATCGACAACCTGTACGACCGGTATGGAAACTACACCTCCGACGGAGCTCGTGCTGATGTTGCCTGCCGGATGCTGCCATATTACGATTTCATGTATGTTTACATGGTCGAACCGGACGAATACGCTCACATCGTGCGGGACGAACCGAGCCATATATACCGGAAAGATTCCCCGTATATCTGGGCCATCAAACGCTGCGATGAACGGGTGGGGCAGATTAAACGGGCGCTTGACTCTCTCAGGGTACCTTACAATCTTCTTTGTTCAGCGGACCACGGGATGACCGACCAGGGCCGGCACAGCATAGCAGCCTGGGACGATAAAACGGTCATGCATATCCCGGTTTTTGGCACGGGTTGCAGTCTACGTCCGGGATCTGTTTCCCACAAGCTCAGTCATATCACCGACATTTCGCACGGCATCGTAAACCTGTACGACTGGCGTTACAACGCCCATTTTTTTAAAAGCGTGAAACGGTAATCTAACCCGAAAAACTACTGTTTTTTTCGGGTTGAAGGATATTTAAAACCGGCTTCGTTTTTCATGTATCGAAGCCGGTTTTTTTCGTACCGTCCCAAACGAGTAACCTATTGGGCTAAACGAGTAACCTATTGGG
>CAYSPT010000108.1:0-7827 GCA_964432985.1 uncultured bacterium | reverse complement strand
TTTTCGTACCGTCCCAAACGAGTAACCTATTGGGCTAAACGAGTAACCTATTGGGTCAAACGAGTAACCTATTGGGTCAAACGAATAACCTATTGGGCTAAACGAGTAAACTACTTGAGGATTTCAATCATTTTCCTGGCAATGTCGGCGACCCGGCCAACTGGCTCGAGTTCTATGGCCTTCTCATACTGAAGAATAGCTTTGTCGCGCATCCCGACACGCTCGTAGATATCTCCAAGACTGATGTGGATATATGGTGAATCGGGTTCGAGATACAGGGCCTGCTCATAGGCCCGGATAGATTCCTCGTACATCTTGCGCCTCTGGTAGATGACGCCGAGTTTGCGGTAGCAATCAGTGAAATATGGATTCACGGCCAGCGCTTTTTTGAAGCATTCGATGGCCCGGACGTACTGCTTGAGGTTCAGCAGTTTGTTAGCTTCTTCATAAAGTGATTCAGCGGTTTCCTGGGTCTTTTTCTCTACCGGAACGGTATCGGGAGTGTACTCGACCCACTTTTCACCTATGGCCGGTAATGGTTTCTCAGGGGCAGGTTCACCCAGTACCGGTGGAACTTCCACTACACGGGCACCGTCAATTTCCGTTCCGACAGGTGGTCCGTAAGGGCTGCTTTCCGTAGCGGGTGTCTGCAGCGCCCGCGGTGATTCTCTGGACAGCATGTCGTCTATCCTTACCCGGGCTGATATACGGTTTATCTCACCCAGGTCATGTGACATGTAGGCATAATCAAACTGCCATCGTCCAAGGACAAGGCTTGCTCCAATGTTAAAATCGCCGTTGTTGGAACCGGCCCGAACACCGAACCGCTCTCTGAACCAGGCTTCGACGCCATAATTCGTTCGGACCGACAGGTTCTCTTCTTTCTCCAGGTCGAGAGCGAACAGGATATTGTCCCGAGGACGCCAGGCTGTTCCCAGTCGTATGCTGAGCGGCACTTCGTATTCAGGCTCGTTGGCCGTGTTTTTCCATTTCATGTTACCGCCCACATCCTGGAGTACGAGACCCATGTCGAATTGTTTGTGCATGTTGAACATAAGTGACATGTCGAATCCGAACCCGGACCCCCGGTAAGAAGAGAGCAGTTTTTGGCTGAAATATTTCATGTTCGCGCCGATTGACATCCATTTTGTCAGGCGGCGCCCGAACGAAAGAGTCAGCATATCCTCAGTAGCATCAAATGTTCCCAGGTAATTGCGGTTGGTGTCATACTGGGAAATGCCGCTGATGGTAAAACGCTGCCAACCGACACCCAGAGTTCCCCCAAGGCTGTCGGGAAGCGTCAGGCCCACATAATCGAAATTCCGATCGAAACTGAGATCATCGTGCGTGGTGAGCAGGTGGTAGCCATCGAGATCTCCCAGCGCGGCTGGATTCCAGTAGGCCGCTGAGGCATCATCGGCTACCGCTGTGAAGGCCTGTCCCATACCCATGGCCCGCGCACCAATACCCCGCTTAAATGAAGCGTGCGCTGTCCCGGTGCCCCAGGTAAACGCAAGCAGAACCACTACGGGGAGTACCATTCGAACTATTCGTCTCATAGTCCCATCTCCTTACAGGATATAAGCTTATCTAGCAATTACCGCTTTACCAACACGTTCAACACTGTTACCTGTTTCTGAATCCTGCACGATTACCCGGTACAGGTACAGGCCGTTGACGACCTCCCGGCCGTCATCCATAGTGCCGTCCCACTCGGCTTCATACACATGGGAAGAGGCGGAAGTTTCCGTTCCGCTGTCCAGTTTTCTTACAAGCCGTCCGTCGGCGTTGTAAATCTTGATCCACTGCCTGTCGCTGCTATCCAGATCGAACCCGAGGGTGTAGCGAATGTAGGTGGTCCCGTCTGAGCTCGGGTTGGGATAATTGAAAACATTTGATATGGTGTAACTGTCCTGAATCCGTATGGAAAAATCAAATACCTTGTCCCCTCCATCGGCAAAACCGTTACCCTCCATGTCCTGTAGTCCATCGAGGGTGCCGGCCTTCTTGGAAACGAGTGTCATTCGGTAATCGGCCCCGGGGCTGAGGTTGCCGGAAGGGTCAAAAATAATGGCGTATTGAGACGTGATTGATGAGGAATTGAGCTCCAGTTCAAGTGCCGATCCCTCCAGGTAGTGCACAGTACCAGGAACAGATATGTCATAGAGTCCTGAATTACCACGTTTCTTGACCTGAACGGTGCTGGCATTCACATAATCATCATTGAGAGGTCTATTCATGAAGGCGTAGAGCTGGGAGGTAACGGGTACAGGGTTCAATTCGGCATTACTGCTGTCTGTGTCGAGCAGCCCCATGACGGAGAGATACCGGGCGCTGTCGAGATCCCCTGTAGTCGGTTTCCCTGGACGGAGACGCGAGAAATAGATGTCCCACGGGTCACCTGATCCGGTGTTACGCTCATCGGTCCAGGCCACGTGGACATCACCCTGCCCTGAAACGGCCATGGCCGGATTGAGCTGGTCTCCCGATGTGGCCACGTCGGAAGAAGATATCCGGTCCACCCGCTTGGAGATAAGAAAATTTTCTCCCCCGTCAACTGAGCGGGTGTAATAGATATCCGGATCACCGGCGGCGTTGCGCCCATCCTGCCAGGCGACGTGTATGTTGCCCGAATCATCCAGTGTCAGGGAGGGGTACTGCTGATTGTTGGTCGAAACCTCATGAACGGCTTTGGGGGCGCTGAAGGTAGTGCCGCCATCGATGGAATAGCAGAAGTACACGTCCCAATTTCCGGAACGGTTGTCGTCCCAAACCACGTAAATCCTGCTTCCGTCGGAAGAAACGGAAATCTGGGCATGCTCCTGGGTAAAACCGTTATCCGGGTGTACCTTGGCCGCTGCGCTGAAAGCTCCCCCGCTGGTGGAGTTTTTGGCAAAGTAAATGTCCCCGTCGCTGTCGCTCCGGTCATCTCTCCAGACGACATAGGCCAGTCCGTTGTTGTCCACCGCGAGATCGGCCATGGAATCTTCGTCTCCCTGGATATTGATGGAGACATCGTCTACTTCCACGGTATTCCCGAACGGAGTGTCCGCATCAATATTGGTCTCGCGGCAGTAGACAAGCTTCCAGTCAGAGGTGTCCAGCCAGCACAGATGAATCACCGAGGCGGTGGAGTTCACCTCGATATCAGGTTCCTTCTGGTTGTTGGCTCCCGATGCGACCGCCCGGTTAGGATTACCCGTGCTGTAGAAGGTAGTGCCGCTGTCAAGCGACCGGGCCAGGTAGACATCCCACTGTCCTATTCCCTGCCGGTCATCCTGCCAGACAACGTAGACCGTCTGCCCGTCTGCTGAAGCCGCGATTTTTGGTTGCTCAGAGATGGTATCGGCGCCGGACTGGTCATCAACCCTCAGGTTTGTAGAGAAGGAACTACCGGAATACTTCGAGAAAAAGATATTGTCGTCCTCTCCGGCGTGACGCTGATCTTCCCAGACAGCCAGCACGTTACCGCTGTTGTCCAGGGTCAGATCGGCAAACTGCTGGGTATTATCCGGGGCGGTTCCCTGAGAATCGTTACCCACCACTTTTAGGTTATCTTCGAACCATTCACTGGCAAAGACCATGGGGCACAGGATCGCCACCATGAGTATACCCACCAATAGACCGCGTTTTGCGGCTTTCATCATGTGCGTTTCTCCCTTCCGCTACTGAGTACGCATTGCATTCAAACACTCCGGACATAGTCCAAGGACACAACAATAACTGCATTTCTTGATCAGTATCGGTAAAGGTTGGGTCAGAGTTTAGGACAGAAAGCGATGTTTATTTAAAGACCACCCTGGCGAGGCCGTAGTTTTCCAGGCCTATCCACAGGCAATCGGGAGCCGCTTCCAGGCATGTGATGCGATTGAACGGCAGATCGGAATTCTCGGTAGTGTATTGTTTCCAGGTGGTACCGTCGAAGGTATTCAGGCCTCCTATGCTGCCGATAGCCATGGTGTCTGTCAATTTTTCAATGGCTTTCACCCGGTTATTGACCAGCCCGCTATTTCCTGGGACCGGACGTTCTATTCGCTTGTCTCCTCGGGTCTCCCAATCCGTATGATCGGCAGTGTAGGATGTCCAGATTTTGCCGCTGGTGGAAAATGTAGAAACGCCGCCTGCGGTTGCGAACCAGATGGTGGAGTCATCTATTTCGATATCATACACCTGGTTCTGCACCAGGCCGCTGTTGCCGGCCATGGCGCGTATGTTACCGGATATCATGTCAACCACCTTGTGGCCCCCCGTATACTGCTCCCACTGCCGGCGGCTGTCGTAATATCGGTTCAACCCCTGGTTCGTCCCGATCCACAACGCGTTCTCCTGGGTGGCCAGCACATTTATCTTGTT
This sequence comes from uncultured bacterium, assembly GCA_964432985.1. Classification (GTDB taxonomy): domain Bacteria; phylum Muiribacteriota; class CAYSPT01; order CAYSPT01; family CAYSPT01; genus CAYSPT01. The sequence continues at coordinate 3,474 of CAYSPT010000108.1, read as the reverse complement.
GTCCAGCAAACCGCTTCGCTCTTTGGAGATATCAACCCAGGTGCTTCCGTCAAATTTCCGGATTCCGCCAAAGGTACCGACCCATAGGAGCTGGTTTTCAAATGCGATCGATCGAACCGAAGGTCCGGGTATCTTCATCCACCTGTCTTTGCCCGCATCAAAACGGGCCAGCCCTCCGTCACAGCCGAACCAGACGGTAGACGGCACCCGGGGATCAACCTCTATGCACCTGACTACATTCGAGGGTAAAAGGGCACCGGTTTCAGTGGTAAACGGCTCCCACTTATCTCCATGCAGGCGGGCTATGCCCGCATCAGTACCGACCCAGAGAAAACCATCTCCGCTCCCGGTAGCCTGATAGCAGACAGCGAGTACGTTGTTCGATAGAAGGTGCCCGTTTTCCCGTGTAAAATAGGTCCAGGAGGGCCCGTCAGGTTTTCCCGTTTTTTCAATGTCTACAGCCGGTTTTCCGCAACCGGCCACGCACGTAATGAGCAGAATGATCAGTATTCGTCTCACGAAATTCACGCTATTCTACCTCTTCTCAGCGGTTCGCTTCTGCAAACGCCAGTTGACAGCGATCATGGAAATAAGAAGCTCCATAGCTTCCGGCCGGTTGATATCGGGATCGAGCTTTCCCAGGGTAAAATTTGATTTATACACTTCGAATTGCCGGTTGGACATCTGTTTGATGAGACGGAGTTCCCTGACATGATGGTCCTTCATGAATCGAAGCTGGTCCCTGGTAACGGGGTCCATAGTCGCAGACGCTCCCGCCAAGCATTTGAATCGCTCAATTAAAGTCGGGATGACTGGATTTGAACCAGCGACCCCTTGCTCCCGAAGCAAGTGCGCTACCAGACTGCGCTACATCCCGAACAGCAAATTACGGTATCTCTTAAAGACCGCCTCACGGCGGTTGTTGTAATCGGCGCTGCATCGGAAGGGATTCTACTACGGAAACGGTTGCTTGTCAACCGTTCGGAAACGGTTGCTTGTCAACCGTTCGGAAACGGGCCGACTGTCAAGATTATTGCTGTAACGCTTTGATAGAAGCAGAGGTCCGTTCAAAAAAATAAAGGCGCCGATACAGGTTCCCATAAGCTGCTGCTCCCGCTCCTGAAACAAGCACCCGAGCAGTCCCGGTGACAATATCGACCATGCTGATATTCGTCCCCTGGTGATACAGGACTTCCTGCTTTTTGGCTGACCAGAAGGGCGCGGTGCCATACAAGGCTACCCGGACAGGATTATTGCCATCGTGCTGCATTACCCAGGTTCCATCGGACCGCTCGCAGGCGATCAGGCCCGATACGGAGCATGACGGTGAGAAAGCTCCTTCTATCAGCCATTGAGGCGAGCCGCCGGAAGACGGCAGCACATACAGCGAGCCGAATTGCTCGAAATAAATGCTGTTGCTGACACGGCACCACGATGGGCTGTGGGCGTCTTTAATAAGCAAGGCTGCCACCCCGGAGGCACAGTCGTAGAGATAGAGGTCTTCTTCCCGCTGCCATACCATTTGCAGTCCCGAAGGTGACCAGGAAGGGCTGTACTCATCTGCCTGTGACGTGCTGGTTACTCTTGCCCATATCCTGTCTTCGAGGGCACAAATCCAGATATCCTTTTCACCGTTCACCGAATCAAGAACGGAGGCCAGGTACTTTCCGTTGGGAGATACCGCCATGTCATATGCGTATTCCCAGCCGTCTGGGAGAGAGCAGATATCTATGAGGGAGCCGATTTGTACAAGTTCGATCTCGGTAACCTCACACTGTGTTCCGCTAGACACCACTACTCCGTTCAAAGCAGTAGAGGCGTAGCCCGAACGGCCGGCGGCAACTGAAAAGCTTCCTGCGGGCACACCGGTGATGATAAAGGTCCCATCGGCCGCGGTCTCAACGATCATCTCCGTGCCATACAGGGCGACCGTTGTCCCCCCGGGAAATCCGATCCCGTTGAGAATTACTCTGCCGGTAACCGAACCGACGGGACAGAGCTGCAGGGTGTCGAGATAGGTGTTTTGCCCTTCGTGCACCTCAACTATCGCCGCCCGCGCCTTCATTTCACTGTTTAAAACAGCAGTAAGACCATAGGTTCCGGCCGGAACGTTTTCGATAACAAAACTGCCGTCGGCATTGCTCAGAGCGGAAATGGAGGTACAGTCCAGCTGAACCACCACAGGCACAGGCGGTTCGTTTGCCTTTTCGGTGGAAACCATCTCCACCCGGCCAATAATCACACCGGAAAAAGAGTTGTTTGATTCGTCTGTCGGAGAAAGCTGGAACGTGCAGCCTGAGTTGCACACAACGGCAGCCAGCAGAATGACAGCAACCATTAATTTTCTTACCATCACGTACTCACCCTCCCCGTACTCTATCGGCAGACTTAAAGTGATACTTCAATGGGGAGAGATTTAAACAAGAAAGCTGTAGTTGACATTCTTCTGCGGTGCGCAGCGGGCCATCAACTGCGGCTTACAGATTACAGGAAAAGAAGCAGGCTTACGGCCATGACCGCCATGCCCGCCACCAACCCGTAGATGGCCAGGTGATGCTCACCGTACTCCCGGGCTACCGGAAACAGTTCGTCCAGGGAAATGAACACCATGATTCCCGCTACCGAAGCAAACAGGATCCCGAAGATGATGTCGTTGAAAAACCGGTAGAGAATGATGTACCCGATCAGGGCTCCCAGGGGCTCGGCCAGACCGGAAGCAAAGGAGTAGAAGAATGCTTTTTTCCTATCCCCTGTGGCAAAATAGATGGGAATGGCGACGGCAATGCCTTCCGGTACATTGTGGATGGCGATGGCTATAGCGATGGGGATCCCCAGGGCCGGGTCGCTTAAAGCGGCGGTAAAGGTGGCCAGGCCTTCAGGGAAATTGTGGATGGCGATGGCCAGGGCGGTAAACAGGCCCATCCGGAAGAGTTTTTTGGCTTGAATATCCCGCTGTTCGTGCTCGGGAGTGACCTCATATTCCATGGTTTCATCCCCGTCGCTCATCTCTTCAACCCGGTGAATCTCGTGGGGGTTTTCGTACGATGGAATGAGTTTATCAATGAGCGCGATGAGGAAAATCCCACCAAAAAACGCTCCGGCTGTCGACCACGAAGCATACCGTACGGCTACCTCTTCCGGATGACTGACGGCAAAGGCGCTCACGAGGGCGTCTCGCGCTTTAACGATAATTTCCACGAAGGATACATAGAGCATGACACCAGCGGAAAATCCCAGTGCCACTGACAGGAACCTGGTATTAGTCCGCCTGGTAAAAAAGGCCAATGCGCTGCCGACACCAGTTGACAAGCCGGCAAACAACGTCAGACCAAATGCAAACAACAGTGTATTTGTCTCCATTGAAGTAGTTCCTTATTATTTGTATTCAGCCCGTCCGCCCGGCTGCATATTGTCAGACAGATAAGCACAATTCTATACTATCGAGGGTCATAGTGTAAATAACCAGTCACAGGG
>CAYSPT010000107.1:8997-11053 GCA_964432985.1 uncultured bacterium | reverse complement strand
GTCTTGACTAGCATCCAGCTATTGAATTGAAGAAGGATGACACGGTAACCTTTGGGGTCTTGACCAATATCCAGCTATTGAATTGAAGAAGGATGACACGGTAACCTTTGGGGTCTTGAACGCCGGACGGTGGTGAAACGAGATCGTGACACCGATGAATAATGATCTGTCCCGCCGCACGATTTTTGACCGGGTAGCAAAGGATTACGACCGGGTCCGCCCAGGCTATCCGGAAGAGCTGATCAGTGACATCATCGCGCTGTCAGGGATCAAACCGGGGGGGAGAATCCTGGAAATAGGGTGCGGCACCGGGCAGGCAACCGTGCCGTTTGCCGAACATGGGTATACCCTGACCTGCCTGGATATCGGGAAGAACCTGGCCGCCATAGCAGCGGGAAAATGCCGCCGTTACCCCAACGTGCACGTCGAGAACGTGTCCTTTGAAGCGTGGGAGACTCAGGAAAACGCGTTTGACCTGGTCATTTCCGCCACAGCCTTTCACTGGATACCGCCGGAAATCGGTTTTCCAAAGTCAGCGGAGGTCCTGAAACCCTCCGGAAGCCTGGCTATCATCACCAACGGAGTGCCCACCCCATTCACAGGCTTTCTGAATACGGTCCAGGAAGTCTACCGGGAAGTGGTTCCGGAGTGGTCTGATCCCAGCGACGGTCCCACCACCGAAGAAAGAATCCAGAAAACCCTGTCATTTATCGAAGAAAAAGGGATGGGACTCTTCGAACCGGCCCGGGTGATACAGTATCCCTGGACGGCCAAGTACACCGCTCAGCAGTACATCACGCTTCTTTCAACCTATTCCGATCATCTCAGCTTAAAAGACGATAAACGGACACGACTTTTTGTGGGAATACGTGAAATGATTGAGAACCGCTTCGGGGGAACGATAACCAGAGACTACTGCACCGTGGCGTTCATTGCTAAAAAGAAACAGTCAGAACCGCAGGACCGACGGATGTCAGATTCGCAGTAAGGAAAGGTAGTTGAAATTCTTTAATGAAACCAGTAGTGCTTCGCGACAAGACCACAATCGAAGCGTATTGCCACGGTAACACTGATTTGCACATCTACAGCCTGGGCGACCTGGACGACTTTTTTTGGCCCGACACCACCTGGTACGCCCCGGCTGGGGACGGGATGCCGGAGGTCATTGCGCTTCTGTACTCATGTCAGCGTTTGCCATCCCTTCTCGCGCTCACGGATGACCGGCCGGACGTCATGCGCGAACTGCTGACATCGCTCATCCCCGTGCTTCCACGTCGGTTTTACACCCACTTCAGCCCTGGTCTCGAATCGGTATTTTCCCGCACCCACGAGATCGAATTCTTCGGTCAGCACGACAAAATGTCCCTGCGTGACCGGGGCGCCCCTATGAAGATCGGATGCTCCCGGGTAACAAGGCTGACCGTTTCCGACGCGGATGACGCCCGGCGGCTCTACCGGGCGAGTTATCCCGACAACTGGTTCGAAGCGCGTATGCTGGAAACGGGGCAGTATTTCGGCATCAGGCAGGAAGGCGAACTGGTCAGTATCGCCGGGGTGCATGTCTGCTCCGAGACGTACCGGGTGGCCGCCCTGGGTAACATTACCACCCACCCTCAGCACCGTGGACGCGGGTACGGAAGCGCGGTCACCGCCCGGGTGTGCCGGTCGTTGTTCGATACCACCGATCACATCGGTCTGAACGTGAAATCCGATAACGAAGCCGCCATCTCCTGTTATAAAAAACTTGGATTCGAGACCGTCTCTCGGTACAATGAGTTCATGATTGAACGAAGAGCGAAAGCGGACCTCGTGATGGAGAGGAAACCGGGGGGAAACAATGTTTGAACGAAAACCGGGAGCCGGTCATGTTTGAACGGAAGCCGGGAGCTGGCCATGTTTGATAACAGTGCGAAGTGGTACGACGCGTTGTACAGCTTCAAAGATTATCGTCAGGAATCGGACGACATTATCGCCGTACTCAAACAGGAGCACCCGGGGCCGAAATCCGTCCTGGATGTTGTATCCGTCCTGGATGTTGTATCCGTCCTGGATGTTG
>CAYSPT010000107.1:7745-8897 GCA_964432985.1 uncultured bacterium | reverse complement strand
ATCCGTCCTGGATGTTGTATCCGTCCTGGATGTTGTATCCGTCCTGGATGTTGCATCCGTCCTGGATGTTGCCTGCGGCACCGCCGAACACGCACGGTACCTGTCGGAGTGGTACCGGGTGGACGGACTCGATCTCAACCAGGAGTTCATCGCTATCGCCGCCGAGAAGAATCCCCGCGGGCAGTATTTCACCGGGGACATGACCGATTTCAACCTGGACAGAACCTACGACATCGTGCTGTGCTTGTTCAGCTCCATCGGCTATGTAAGAACCCTTGAAAACGTGGTGAAAGCGCTGAAATGTTTCAAAAACCATTTGAACCGCGACGGGATCATCGTGGTGGAGCCGTGGTTTACACCCGATGGCTGGATACCGGACGGGCGGGTGCACATGATCACCGGTACGACGGACGAAGGAAAAATTTGCCGGATGAATGTCAGCCTGCCACCGCAAGGTCGTATAACCGTCCTGAATTTTCATTACCTGGTGGGTACCCGGGACGGCGTCAAGTACATCACGGAACGGCACGAGCTTGGCTTGTTCACGGTAGACGAAATGAAACAGGCTTTTAACCAGGCAGGGCTCAGTGTACACTATGATCCGGCAGGTTTGACCGGACGAGGCCTGTACGTGGCCCGGGCCAACTGACGTGCCGCCCACCCTCTGGTAAGTGAGAATAGAAAGGACGATAGGAACGCGCCATGATCCTTGATTTGACCGAAGAGGAGGAGCGCACCCTTAACGAAGTGGCCGACGAACTCGGAGTGACGCTGGAGAGCCTTAAGGAGACACTGGAGAAGAATATCTCCCGCTCGAAGATCCTCCGTATCTCCCCCGACGGCATGTACCGGGTAATCGGCGTGGACAAGTTCACCAGCACCGATTGGCTGGAAGAAGAGTACGAGACGGCGCAAGAAGCGGTGACCGCCGCCTGCTACATGACCCGGGAATGCATGCACTGCGCTACCGACGCTTCGGTGGCCACGGTGTATTACGCCTACGATCCGGAAGGCAATTACCTGGGAGGTAACGTTTGGAGCGAGGGGTAGTACGCCTACTATTCGGAGGACAATTACCCGGGATGTAACGTTTGGAACGAGGGGTAGTACGCCTACTATTCGGAGGACAATTACCCGGGATGTAACGTTTGG
>CAYSPT010000107.1:0-7645 GCA_964432985.1 uncultured bacterium | reverse complement strand
CGAGGGGTAGTACGCCTACTATTCGGAGGACAATTACCCGGGATGTAACGTTTGGAACGAGGGATGATCCATGAGACGGGTATCGGTTACGCTTTCCATGCTCATCATCGCCCTGTTATGTGTAGTAGCCATCCAGTTCCTGATAGCACAGAGGAAAAACACCCTCTCGGAGCTGGAGGTCCGCATACTTCACGAGACAGCCCAGGCCCCGGCTGACGTGGTGACCGCGGCGTCACCACCAAAACCTCAGCAACCCGGCGGTTCGTCACCCAAGCCGCCCGGCGAGGCGACAGCGATTTCACACAGTATGACCGCCGAAGCGGCACCCGCAACAGCTGCGGCGGATCAGGAAACGGCGCAGGCAGCCACACCGGAAGCCTTCCAGGACACGAGAACGAACGAGGGGGAAGCGATGTTCTATCAGAAGATGGAAGACGACACCGTCAGTTGCGACCTGTGTTTCCACAAGTGCCTGATCCCGGACGGGAAACGGGGCTTCTGTCGTAACCGTGAAAACCGCGCCGGCACGCTGTACTCGGTGGTCTACGGCAAACCGTCCGCGGTGCATGTCGACCCGGTGGAAAAGGAGCCCCAGCACCACTTCCTACCGGGGACGCAGATCCTCTGCCTGGGCACTGCGGGGTGCAACTTCCGTTGTCTGCATTGCCAAAACTGGCACCTGTCGCAGCGTTCCATCGAGGAGATCAACTACTACTACGATCTAACTCCCGAGAAGGTCATCGCCACCGCGCAGGAACAAAACATCCCCACCATCTCGTTTACCTACAACGATCCTATCAGCTTCTACGAGTACGTGTACGACATCGCGAAGCTGGCAAAAGAGAACGGTCTGCGGATCCTGTGGCACTCAAACGGAACGCTCAACCCCGAACCGCTCAAAGAGCTGTTAAAGTACACCGATGCCGTCACCATCGATCTGAAGGGGTTCACCGACAAGTTCTACCGCGAGGTGTCGTCCGCGGAGTTGGCGCCGGTGCTTGAGACCCTGAAAACCATCAAGCAGTCGGGAGTGTGGCTGGAAATCGTCAACCTGGTCATCCCCACCTACAACGATGATACCGGTGACATCCGCAGGATGTGCGCCTGGATCAGGGACAACCTGGGCCCCGACGTACCGCTTCACTTCTCGCGCTTCGGTCCCACCTACCGCCTGGCCAAACTGCCGCCCACACCGGTGGGAACACTGGAAACAGCCTATGATATCGCCCGGGAGGAAGGGCTCAACTACGTTACCCTGGGCAACGTACCGGGGCATGTTGGCAACTCCACCTTCTGCCCGGCGTGCGGCAGACGGATCATCCACCGGGTGCACTTCAATATCCTGGCCAACGAGCTCACCGACGGTAAATGTAGGTTCTGCGGTCATCCCATCCCCGGTGTCTGGGAGTAACGCCTTTTTTTGCAGAAATGCAAGGCCAAGCACAGTTGGCCCCTCGCCGGCCTTCTTGAGCAGCTGCCGCAGCTCCTACCGCAGCAGCAGATTCAGGTACAGGTCGGTGACCGCCTGCTTCTGAAAATCCCGTCCCAGTATCTGCCGCAGCCGTGCCACAGCCAGCGCCCGGGGCTCGCCGGTGTTCCTTTCGTGCCGGTCCCAGAAGACCACCCACCAGTCCGACGGCTGCACCTTGGCGCCCTCGTACTCGGTAATCCGGCCGGTGTTCCCGGCGGTAACCAGGCTGCCCACGTAGTCGCTTTGATCGTAGACGTGATCGATCTGCTTCTTGATCTGACGTATGTCCTCGCTGCTCACCACACCGTTTGAAGTGGCCTTGTAGAACTGCACCGTCACCCGCACCGGGAACCGCTCGTCGCGCTCGATATCCAGATCGTCAATCTCCACAAAGGGTCCCTCCAGGGCACCATGCCCGATGACGGCGTTCTCCACATCGCTTGAGCTCTTTGGTACCGATGCGCTCTCTACCGCCATGCTGTCGATCCCGTAACCGCCTCCCAGGATCATGGGCCGGGGGTTCTTCTGTTTCAGTGGAACCTGGATCAGAAGCACCATGTTGAGCCCTTCGGCGGCTGATTTTCCGTCCACTATCACCTGGGGTGTGATCTGGTGCTCATCCTGCGCCTGCCGGCGCTGCTTGAACTCGCTTTCACGTTCCCCGGTGAGGCTGGCCCGCTGGCCGTCCTGGTTGAAAAACAACCGCTGGCCCCAGGCGCCTCCTTCTTCGAACTGGTTACGCACATTGTCAATCACCGTGACGCTGGTACCTTCACGGGTAGCGAGGATGGTGAGTACCGCCGGGTCGCCCTGGGTGGACTGGTAGTTGAACAGCACCGGGTTGAAGGTGGCTTCTCCCTGTCGGGGAACCGGCAGGAAACAGGCCTGGGCGCTGACCAGCACCTTGCCGTCGCGGTCGCAGAACAGAGTCTTTTCCCTGGCTTTCCACGAACGGGGATGGTGCAGGTACCGGGTAGGATCGACGAGAAAATCATACAGCGAAATGCGCTTCAGATCCTTACCCTTTTCGTTGCCCACCAGCAGCACGAAATCCCGCGGATCGAGGTCCGCCGTCCTGTCCGAAAAGTTGTCGTAGCGGATGACCGGCATGCACCTGGCCTCGAGACGTCCGGCAGGTCCGCCGGGAACCGAAGCGTACAGACCCGGGGCCGGTTTAAGACTTATTCTGGACCGAGGCTCTCCATGCCTGAACATCACCTGGATGGTCATGTCGCTGATATTGGGTCCCACCGATGAGTTCTTGTACCGCCCGGTATCTTCCCAGGTTATGTTGAGGATGTTAAGTCCGGCCTTTTGCACCAGCCGGCGTGCTTCTCCGTCGGAGACCATGTTGGCCGTTTTCTGGATGGCGTCATAGTATCTGTGCTTGATGTCTGACTCTGTATCCCGGTCCTTGCAAAAACCGTGCGCCGCCGCCAGCAGGCACAGGCACACCGCCAGAAACAGACCCATTGCTTTCATCGATACCGGTGTTACCGTTAGTCTCTTCACTGTTTTGTGTTTTGTTCTTTCCGGGTGCTTCCTCATTGTTACCCCCATCCCCTTCCCTGACATCTTCATACGGGCAACCGTCGACCAAGGATCACGTGACGGCACAAATTTGTTCCAACTATATCACACCGGGTCACCCGCCGCACCTGGCTGGTCAGCACACCAGGCCGTCGGCCGGACCGGTCAGATCCGGACATAATACTCCCCGTATGTGGACGCTAAATGTGGACGCAAATCACGCTTCGGCAGTATACTGAACTCATGGCACAGAAAATGACGCCGGGAAAGAAGTTATGTTCAAGCTGCGAGGCTCCACTGGAGGGATCCCACCAGTTCTGCCGCAATTGTGGGCAGGCGGTGGCAGCACAGGATCTGGAGACCGAACACCTGGTGGTAATGAAACTGCCGCCCCGCACCAGTCCTGTTCAAAAGAAGTTTTGGACTAAGCAGAGGATAATCGAGTACATCATCGTCGGATTTATCATCCTGTTTCTGTTAGCTATTGCTATCCCCTCCTACAGCTATTGATGTTATTAAAGAACGCCGTAAAGTCTCCTGCCTTAGTCATGGGGAGTTTTCAATGATTGTGAGTAAACGTACATGATGGACGTGGCCAAACCGAGAGCCTCAACCGCCGTGTCGGTCTTGCTGATGCTCTGTTCTCTGTTCGCTTGTTCGTGCACCCCCGGCTCATCCATCGAAACTATAGACAATGTGGATTTCACCTCCCGGGCACTGGCGCTGACGTGTACCGCCAGGGTCCGAAACGCACCGTTTGTGTCCGGCCAAACAGAAAAATGCCTGTACCTGGTTCCGTTTGCCGGGCATGGCAGAACCGTTACCGTCCCCGACGTGCAGGAAGTGTCCGCCACCACTGCAAACGACAGGGTGGCGGTATCGTTTCTCGAAGAAGATAAATCCGGGCGACCGTGCAGCTATATCATCATCGGTCCGCCGTTTGATCAAAGGGGAGCGGCACCTTCGGCCGGACGTTTCCGGGGATCGTCACCTCTTTTTGTTCCCGGCAGCAGCCTGTTAAGCTACCTGGATTCCGGTCACGTGCTACTGCGAAACGCGGAGAACGCCGTGGATCTGTGGCGGTTTACGTGCCCCGAGAGTATGGTTATTACCGGTAGACTGCTCTCCCCGGGAGGACAGAGGATGTACCTGCTGCTTCGGGAATCTTCCCCCGGAGACAACGACCGTCATATGACCGTGGTGGTGGATTTGACCGATTTGGTGACCGGCAAAGCGGACATTACAGATCCGGCGAACCAGGTAGAACCGCGGGTGACAGTAGATCCCGAATCACGGGTACTGGCGATCGATTCGGTTGCGCCCGACGGTAACGCCGCTGTCGCCAGGTTCGATCTGCACAGCGCGCAACAGTCCTCTGACATTATCGCCGCCGGGACCTCCGCTGAAAACAGCGCAACCGCTGCCGGGCCATCCTGGTGGATCACCGACGGGCTCCTGGAGCGGAAACGCGAATTGAAAGGCTACCTGGGCGGTTCGGCGGTATGGCTGAATGGCAACCAGCTTCTGTATATGCGGCCCGGTCTAGAAATGGTCGTCACCGATGTGGGAACCGGTACCGAAAGAACCATCAAAACCTATCCCGGACACGATTTTTCGTTCACACTTCACGACCAGGCAGGCAAAGCCGTTCTGGCCGGCACGCGCTCGGACACCGGACAATCCATTACCGAAATCATCAGTCTCAGCACATTCTTAGCCATAGGCGTTATCAGGGATGTGAAGCCCATCTACTTCAAAGGCAGCCTGCTTATCCTGAACACCGGCCACAGCCTCACCACCTTTGATTACACCACCGGTAAAGGCCGGAGGATCATGGACCTGTAACGGGTGCGACAACTCCCCATTGGCTAAAGCAAGAGGTGAATTGACATTTTTCGGTGACCTATCACGTTTTATCTATTGAACCAATGGGATGATTATCATACACTTATGGCACGGGGCAGGCAGGGATTTTGTGCACCCGCCATTACAGCATCCATAACCATCTGCCGCACTAAAGGAGGTCCGACATGAGAGACGATTTTGATGAATTTGACAAAGGCTACCAGGACTGGGACCTGGAGATCTGGGAGAAGGCCCTGACCATCGACGTGGGGACGAGTTACGCCTGCCGCGAGTGCAGCAACCTGGTCATAGTCACCAAAGGCGGTGTGGGTGTTCTGGATATGACCTGCTGTGGGAAAAAGATGGAGTCGATTGCTCCTTCCGGGCGGCGGAAAGGGGACAGAAGAGCATGAACCGCAAAAACGCCCGGGGGACCGTCTACGTGTGCCCGGTGTGCCTGGTAGAGGTAACGGTCCTGGCGCCCCAGACAGGGAAATTCGAGCCCCGCTGCTGCAACGTGGAGATGGTGAAAAAAGAAAAACCGGTGGACTTCTACATATGCCCGGTTTGCAAAGCGGAAGCAGCCATCATCCTGCAGGGTGACGGTGATTTCAAGCCGGTATGCTGCAACATCCCGATGGTCCTGGAAGCAGCGTAGTCTGCAGGCGTAACCTGCAGACGTAACCTGTCCTCACCCCTTGATAACAATATCGAACCAGCGGCTCTTGAAACCGAGGTTATCCTGGTCGAACCGCGCGCCGGCCACGTTGGGCACCGCCTGACCGCAATCCTTTATGATCGTCTTCAGCCCGGAAGGGGTGCGCGCACCAGGAGTGATTATACGGTACCCGTCCCGGAGCTTGAAAACGGCATACGGGTGCCAGAAATCCAGTTCCTCCTTCAGCGCTTCCGGTAATTCATCAGGAGGAATTTCCGGTCCGTATGGCGGTGGTCCGAAAGGGAAAGGCGAAGCCTGCTCCAGGTACTCCTGCCAGCAATAGTCCCGCTGGGCGAATTCTTCACAGTCGGGACATTCCGCCTGCCCGCCGCCGGGTGCTTTGAACAAATCCTTGATGCCATCCAAAAATCCCATCGTATTTTGTACCTCTCACGTTAAACTGTCATTTTGAGCCAAGCACCGTACCATTCCTTCCCGCGTCCTTCTCATCATCTCGAAGAAATCGACGTTGCGAAGAATGTTGTTGGCATGGGATGGAAACACGGTGTGAACTTTCAGTTTCCGCATGGAGACGTAGGCCACCAGGCGGTCGATCGCTTCACAGGAAACCCCGGCAGCCGTATGGCAGTTGACGGGGTCTCCTTCGAACAGCCACCAGTCTCCGGGGAACAGGCACCCGTTGAAATAAATCAAGGTATCGGAGGGAGAATGTTTCGGGGCGTACAGGATGGTGAAGAAGGTCTCTCCAAGCGGAAACTCGACCACGTTTTCCTCGAAAAGAAGATCGAACGTTTCGTCATGCCCCGGAAGCGTCTGCCACACCTCCGGTTGAGATATGATATCTCCGCAGCAGTCGTGGTGCCTGACATACGATGTGGTCTTATGGGCGATGAAAACAGCGTCGGGAAACAACGACCGGTACTCCCACAGAGACATGAAATGGTCGTGGTGCGGATGCGAGATCATCACGTACTTCAAATCCAACGACCGGGCACGAAGTGCACGTTGCGCAGCGATGGCTGGAGAGAGTTCTTTCACCACCGTATACTCGGGGGCTTCAAACAGCGCCGCTTCACCGCCGCTGCTAAACAGCCAGGCGCCGCATCCCATCGGTCCGAATTGCCCGAGAAGGTGGACGCCGTCTGACATAAGCTTTGCGTTCATGATGCCTATCCTCAGTCCCTTCTGACCGTAGAATGACGGCAGGGTTACCGCGGTCGATTATTGAGGATCGACGATGGCGCCCATAAACAGAATTGTACCGGTGGTGTCGTCGCGGATAGCGCAAACGAAGGGCCGGTCAACCACCATGGAGAACCGCTCCTCTACCGCTCCGGGAGCTGAACCCGGGGCCATCTCCACCACTGTGACAGCGGCTGCTTCCGTGCCTTCTTCATTTACCTCTACAAACGTCTTGTGTCTGATCTGATCGATATAGATAGGTTGTTCGAACTTGAAAATACGCTTGAAATTCGCCCTGACCGGGCTGAAAGCGTCCTTCATTCCCAGCCGTTGCATCGCCTCGTTCAGGGTGACTTCGTACTCGATTTTGAAACGAGGCAGCGTGATATCCCCTTTCATGTAATCGAACCGGGACATCCATTTCTGCCAGTTCTTATAGTTTATGGTACTGATAAATTCTTCAAGCGTGGTCTTCTTGCCGGGCAGGAAAATGTACATGCTGACCGTCCCATTACCGTATGGGAGCCGGACCGCCTGGAAATCACGGCTGCCCAGGTACCGGTAGTTTCCTGACTGGGACATCATGGGATGTTTTTTCTGACTGTCATCGAGCCTGGTAAACATGCGCTTTTTCGTTCTCGCTTCGTTGAACTCCGCAGTCCAGGATCCTTTGAAGTAGATGGCGTTGACAAGCACCAGGCGGCAGGAACTGTCGAGGACATCAATAACTTTAGATATCTTGTCTTCGGTGTTTTTCTTCACCCATTCATTGATAACGGCAGCGGCGCCGGAGTCGAAATCCAGGCTGGTAACCTCGGCCTGGTAAAACTCCTGCACCATCTTCTTGAATCTGGAGTTGATCGTCACTGCCAGCGGTAACCAGATAGAGTTGGCGATAGATAACCGGACCTTCGGATCAGCTTCTTCCAGCAGCTGCT
>CAYSPT010000106.1:10149-11208 GCA_964432985.1 uncultured bacterium | reverse complement strand
GATTTCAACCTGGTGATTTACGGTACCAGCCAGGAGTGGAAGACCGCCGCTACCGTGTTCAAGGAAGATCTTCGCCGAATTGGCGTCCAGATGAACATCCAGGCGGTAGAGTGGGCCACCATGCAGAAGAAGATGGAAGACAAGGAATTCGATGCATATACCGGCGGCTGGGCTCTGGCATGGGAGTCTGATCCTTACCAGATTTGGCACTCGTCCCAGGCTGATATTCCCAAGGGATCGAACCGGGTCGGATTCAGAAATGAAGAAGCCGACGAGATCATTGAAGAGGCCAGGGTAACCCTGGACAAGCAAAAACGGCTCGACCTGTTCCACCGGTTTCATGAAATCATCCACGAGGAGCAACCATACACCTACTTCTACTGCCCAAAACGGGTGGCGGTATGGTGGGACTATGTGAATCGGGTCCAGTTCAAGAAAACCCGTCCCCACGACGATTCCATCCCGTGGTGGGTGGATATGGAGAAGAAAACCCGGGCGCTGGGAGCTGAATAACCGTCCAATGAGAACCTATATCATCAAGCGTCTGCTGCTTATGATTCCGACGTTTTGCGCCATATCTCTCATCGTCTTTCTCATACTCAATCTGGCGCCGGGGCGTCCGGGAGGAGCGAGCCTGGGAGCAGACCAGGCAGAGTCAGCCGACACCAGCGGGTCCAAACGTGAAGCCTACCGGATTTTCAAACACCAGTTCAATCTTGATAAACCGGTTATCTTCAATACCCGATTTGCCCTGGAAAAATCAGAGATAGAACGATGCATCCAGGCGATAATCTATAAGAATGTAAGTACCCGGGAGCTCATCAAAGCCCAGGACGATCTGGAGGATTACGGGTACTATGCGGTTCCACACCTGGTTGCCATAATGAATGAAAGTCAGGACACCAGAATACGGGACCTGGCGGCCATCACCCTGGGGCAGAACGCGCCCCGCCAGCTGATAAATGAGTACGCTTCGCAGCTCAGCGCGGAAGAAAAGAAGCTCAACCGGGAGATCGACCAGGAACGGGTCATGATGCGGCAGTGGAGTTTCCGGTTCAC
>CAYSPT010000106.1:0-10049 GCA_964432985.1 uncultured bacterium | reverse complement strand
TACGGGTCGTTTGCATCGCTTTCGCGGTACGCCCGCTCAGGGCTGCTGGAAGTGATCAGGTCGGACTACATCAGAACAGCCCGTGCCAAGGGACTTTCGGAATTCGTGGTCATTTTCAAGCACGCGGTTCGAAACGGACTGATTCCCATTCTCACGCTGCTGGGGACCATTCTGCCGGTGGTTCTGGGCGGATCAGTCATCATCGAGGTCATTTTCGGTATTGACGGAATGGGGCTGCTGGCGTTTAAAGCCATACTTAACAGGGATTATAACGTCATTATGGGAGTTCAGCTTATATCGGCGGTGCTGGTGCTAATAGGAATATTGATATCTGACATAAGTTATGCATTTGTCGATCCAAGGATAACGTTCAAATAGTGTAACGACGACTCCGGTTGGAGCGTCGTTACACTCCGTCGTTTGAAATCGGACGGCTTTGCCGCCGTTTAAACGCCGGCCGATGGACAGGAATTATGGACGAAGATACAAACAAAGTGGAGCGGATCAGCTACTGGGCCATCGTCTGGGGCCAGGTGAAGAAGAACAAGCTGGGGATGTGCAGCATCTGGTGCATTATCGGCCTGGTCCTGCTGGCCGTATTTGCCCCGCTCGTGTCTCTTAACAAACCGTTTCTTTTTCAACCGCACGAGATTCCCGTGGGGAAACTGCTGACATACGAGCCACAACGGGTCACTGTATCATTTAATGATTCTCCATCGCTTCAGGGGGCCGGTGACAACGCAGCGGATACGGTTACGGTTACTTTTCGCCTCAAGGGAGAAGTACGGAAAACCGTAGTGACGCTCCAACCGGGTGAGACCGCTGGTGTGGAAGCGGGGAAACATGCCGGACAGCTGTCCAGGGATATGGACGGCCGCTTTTTTTACACACCCGGCGCTGCGTACCCGTTCTTTTCCTCCCTGTTTGACCGCGGATTCTTTGAAAACGGGATCGATATCTTTTTCAACCTGATCATGGTGCTGAGTCCGTTGTACCTGCTGGTGTGGCTGGTGGGTAAAATGTGTCACGGCCGTCTGTGGCGTTGGCGGCGCGACCGGTACCTCTGGGGGTTTTTCCTGGGCACATTGATCGGATTCATCCTGCTTCAGTGCTTCCCCGTCAGGTACCCTTCCGTGGACTACCGGGACCTGGAGGAAAAACTGACGGACAAGGGGATCAAAGTCCGCTCTTTTTACCCGCTGCGCAAGTATTCGTACCGGGAAATAGATGTGGGTATGAACAACCCGCGCCCCCCTGACGAAAACCACTGGCTCGGTACGGACAAGGCCGGGCGTGACGTGTTCGCCCGAATGGTTTACGGCACCAGAATCTCCTTGACGATTGGCGTGGTGGCTGTTTCCATCTATGTGACCATCGGGGTAGTGCTGGGTTCGCTGGCTGGATATTTCGGCGGTAAAGTGGATATGTTTATATCTCGCTTTGTGGAAGTCATGCTGTGTTTTCCGGTGTTTTTCCTCATCCTGACTATCGTGGCGTTCATAGAGAAGCGAACCATATTTCATGTGATGCTGGTCATCGGGATTACCCGGTGGACCGGCGTGGCCCGCCTGGTCAGGGGGGAGTTTCTGCGGTTGAAGGGAATGGATTATGTCCAGGCCGCCATCGCGCTGGGTATCAGCCGGATGAAAATTATTTTCAGTCATGTGCTGCCCAACGCCCTGGCTCCGGTGCTGGTATCGGCCACCTTTGGTATTGCCGCTGCTATTCTTACCGAGTCGAGTCTGGCTTTTCTCGGTCTTGGAGATCCCTCAGCCCCGAGTTGGGGTGAGATATTGAGTATGGGGCGTGTTGAGCAGAAGCTGTGGCTCATCCTGGTTCCCGGCCTGGCCATCTTTTTCGTGGTTTCCATATTCAACCTGGTGGGAGAGACGCTGCGTGATGCGCTGGACCCAAGGTTACGACAATGATAAATAGCTCTGATTATTCAATACAAAGAAGAGTGTCTGAACATGCTCTGCAGAAAGCATCATTCGAACAGCGGTTGCTATCACTGTAAAAGGAAGTAAGGTAAGTGGAAGAGAAGAAAAAATTAGTTGAAATAATGGATTTGAAGACCCACTTTTTCACCGATGCGGGGGTGGTGACGTCGGTGGACGGGGTAAGTTACGATATTTACCGGGGAGAAACTCTAGGGCTGGTGGGCGAATCGGGCTGCGGAAAATCGGTCACCGCTCTTTCCATCATGCGGTTGGTACCGGACCCCCCGGGCCGGATAGTCAATGGGCAGATTCTGTTTGACGGCCGTGACCTGACCGCTCTGAGCAACAAGGAAATGCGGAAGATCCGAGGGAACCGTATTGGCATGATGTTTCAGGAGCCGATGACCAGTCTTAACCCGGTCTACACTGTTGGAGACCAGATAATCGAAGCAATAACACTTCATCTGGGAAAGACGTATGACGAAGCTCGGGAACTGGCGATCAATGTACTCAAGGTAGTAGGCATTCCATCTCCCGAGCAACGGGTTGATGAGTATCCCCACCAGCTCTCAGGTGGTATGAAGCAGCGTGTCATGATTGCCATGTCGTTGGTGTGCAAACCGGACCTGGTGATTGCCGATGAGCCGACCACGGCGCTGGATGTTACCATTCAGGCCCAGATACTCGACCTCCTGCGATATCTCCAGGAGAAATACGGTATGTCCATATTGTTGATCACCCACGATTTGGGCGTGGTGGCGGAGATGGCCCACCGGGTGGTGGTAATGTACGCCAGTAAAGTCGTGGAACAGGCGGATGTGGTAGAACTTTTCAAAAACCCATTGCACCCGTACACGGTGGGTTTGTTCAAATCGATTCCAAAACTTGAGGAAGAGCAAAAGGAGCTGGAGCCGATAAGGGGCGTGGTTCCCAATCCTCTTGATTTTCCCGATGGCTGTCACTTTCATCCGCGGTGCCCCCGGGCCATAGAGCGTTGCCGGGAACAGGAGCCTCCCCTGGTGGAGGTAAGCCCCGGGCACCTGTCGGCTTGCTGGCTCACTACGTGACGGAGGACGGATAACCGCTATGACAGGTACGCTGAAAAACGAGCAGGCGGTACTTCTTGAGGGCAATAACCTCCAGAAGACGGCACTTCTTGAGGTTAGGAACCTCAAAAAATATTTTCCCGTTACCGCCGGACTCATTTCCAGGGTGGTTGGGCACGTCAAAGCGGTTGACAATGTTTCCATCACCGTGGGCGAGGGGGAAACGGTGGGCATGGTCGGCGAGTCCGGATGCGGAAAAACTACTTTCGGCCGGTCCATTCTCAGGTTGATCGAACCGACCTCGGGAGAAATCTATTTTCGTGGTGAAAACGTGCTTGAAAAGACCGGCCGCGACCTGAGAATGTTGCGGCGCAACATGCAGATCATTTTCCAGGATCCGTACTCATCGCTCAATCCTCGAAAAACCGTTCTTACCATTGTTGGTGAAGCGCTCAAAGTCCATGGGATCTGTCGGGGACAGGAACGGTTTGACCTGGTGGCCGACCTGCTTAAAAAGGTCGGACTCGCCCCGGAGTACATGAACCGGTATCCTCACGAGTTCTCCGGTGGTCAGCGGCAGCGGATCGGAATTGCCCGGGCCATTGCTCTCAAACCCTCATTTATTGTCTGTGACGAACCTGTTTCTGCCCTGGATGTTTCAATTCAAGCCCAGGTAATCAATCTCCTTATCCGCCTGCGTGATGAGATGAACCTGGCCTATCTTTTCATTGCCCACGATCTTTCGGTGGTGAAGCACATATCAAACCGTATCGTGGTCATGTACCTGGGACGTATGGCGGAAGTGGCTGACAAAGACGACCTGTTCGCCGAACCGTTGCATCCTTATACCAGGGCGCTGCTTTCGGCTGTGCCGGTGGCCGACCCGGAGCACAAGGCCAGGCGAATCGTGCTGGAAGGTGACGTTCCTACCCCGATAAATCCCCCGTCAGGCTGCTATTTCCATCCGCGCTGCCCGGAAAAGATCGGCAGCATATGCGAAAACGAAGTTCCCCCCCTGCAGGGTAAAGGCACCAGCCACCAATACGTCTGCCACCTCAAGCGGGGTTAAACTTCGGCTTCTTTTTCGGCGGGCTTCTGCCCCTGCTTTTCTTCCAGCATGGCGATGAGGGTGGAAGCTTTCGGTGCATTTTCCGGATAGGCTGCCAGGACTGCGTCAAGCACCAGGTCACTGAGAACCGGGTTAGCCTTGATTTTGCTCTCAACCTGCTCCACCATATCTTTGGCGTCGTAAACCTCTTTGCCGGGCATCAGCAGGTAAAGACTAGCAGCGCTTCCTCTGATTACCGCTGCGCTCTCAGACAGCACACCACGGGTGGTGGTAATAACTGTTGACATGATGGTATCCAGGTCGCTTGCCCAGGAGGTCGTTGAGGGACCGGGGGAAAGCACCAGGCGGGCCAGCGTTACGGGCTTCGCGTACTGGGTGGCCCGCTCTATTTCGACCTCAACGCGTTCTCTGAGGGCTTCAAACAGGTTGACAGCCGAAGTTTCCTGCTCCTTAACAGTCATTGCATAGAGGAACGTCGGTCCCATGAGAGAGGCGAACATGCCGAAGAATTTTGCCTTCTCGTCATCCATTTCCCCGTAATCAAGAGAGAATACACACAGCAGTCCGGCCAGGTTTTCACCGGAAACCATGGGCTGACAGACGACAAACCCGGTCTTGCTCTTGTCTTCATCACTGAAGGAAGCCAGGTCGTTCTCGTACTCGTCTTTCTCCTTTAAAACAAGCAACTCCCGGGTTACCGCCGCTTCCCCGATTTTGCCCTGCCCGGGCACCACTGAAAACTTCTCCGCAGTTTCGGTTGAAAGTCCGGCACTGGCCTCGATGACCAGTTCATCCGATCCATGTTTGGGAAGCAGGAGCGCGCACGAGCCTACACCGAAACCGAGCTGCAATATCTGGACAATCATTTCGGCTACCTCGGTCGGGTCGGACGACGTGTTCATTATCTTGCCGACGTCATAGATGGCCGTCAGCTTGGATATGTTTTCATTAAGTTCGGTGGAGGTACGCTGCAGTTCTTTTGTCATGGTATTGAAAGCGTGAGCCAATGCGCCCAGTTCATCGTTGGAATCGACGTCTATCCGTTTACCATACTCTCCCTTGACGATGTCACCGATGCCTGCGTGAAGCGCTTTAAGCGGAGACGTAATCACTCCGGTGAAAATATATCCGGCAACTGAAAAAACCAGGACGGCCACCAGACCAGTCAGGAGCAGTAACTGACGGGTGCTCTGAATGGTGTTCATGAGGTTGCCCGCCGGGAGTCCTCCCCAGACTTCCCCTACGTAGGTTTCATCGATGGTGGTAAGCGGGATCATTTCCACGGAAAGGTCTTTTTTCTCGAGTTGCAGCTCGCCATATCCCCCTGAGATGGAGTCAAAAAACGATGGAACCAGCGGCTTGTTGATCCTTTTGAGCTCTTCGTTGTCGGACCATAGCGTAGTGCCCACGCAGTACCGCACTCGGTTTTTGGTGGAAAAAAGCACGAATTCCAGTCCGCTCAGCTGTTTCATACGATCGATAAACTTGCCGTTCAACATGTACCCGGCAGTAAGCGCGGCGATCGTATTGCCTTCGGCATCATTTACAGGAACGAAAGCCACGATGGCCAGGTTTTTCCCGTCCCCGAAAGCGCCGACCTCTTCCCTGTCGGGAACCGGCATGGACCCCAGTGTTTTTTCCATGAGATACCCGGCGCGAATAGCTCGCTCTGAGGTGTCGTGCGCCAGGAGATTCCCTTCAGGGGTGTAAAGGTCTCCGAAATCAAGTCCCGTAGTTTTAATCCATTCGTCCAGCACCGCTTGTGTATGTGCTGTCACAGTCGGGTGGGCGGAAGAATCCGGCGCGGTTCCCACCAGCGTCTTTACGGATTTAATCAGGTTTTCGTTGCTGACGAAGTTGGCTGTTTTTTCGAGGCTCTCGTCCATGAGTTTCTTGTACTCGGTTTTGAACCCGTGGAGAGGTTGCTGAAGCCGTTCACGGACCATGCCTTTCAACTGGGCTTCAGTGTTCCGGGATACCAGGTACACCGAAGCGGCCATCACCAGGATAATTGCCAGGGTAATAAACAGGAAAAACTTGGTTTTAAGCTTGCGTTGTACCAGGTGTCCACCGCTGTCATGTGATGTCGTCATTTCTTCAGGTCACCTTCCTTAACCGCTTGCATTCTCTTGAAAAACTGAGCTCTGGCCGCCATGCGGGGTACCTGGAGCACAACTTCGGTACCCGGGTAAACAAGCTCACTGACGACTACCGAGGGACGGTCTCCACTCATCCATTTCCGCATTTGCTTCTCCAGTTCATTCTTCTGGAGCTCCAGTTGCATGAGTTCTGTTTTAATATCAGTTCCTCGCCGGACCTCTTTCAGTATTTCTTTCTTACGTTCAGCTGGAAGAGTGGAAATTCGGTCCCCGAGAACTTTAAGAATCTGCTCGGTACGTTCAATTTTTGCCAGGTCCTTCTTCGTTTCAAGAATTTTTTTGTCGATGTTTAAGATCTTTTCAAAGATCGGTGTCTGGTCAGGCTCCTTTACCTTGAGCGTGGTTATCTTGCCCGTGGCACCCCCGACGGTCCGGGCCCAGATTTCTATGTCAGACTCGATAGTCCCCCCCAGAATGAGACCTTCACCCACTATAACGTTCTGGTTGGTGGTACCCACATAGATCCTTCCCCGGGCTTTGATCTGACTTTCCAGAATTCTGTTTTTGACCATGATGTCACCACTGCAACTGATATGACTGTTGATAATGTCCCCGGCAATGATAGCTGTTCCTGCCGTGCATTCTTCATTGGCGCAATTGAAGAAACCGGTGTGAGCGATAAGACGTTCTTTGGCATGCAGTACGGCTGCATTGACCTGTCCACGAATCTCGATATCGCCCGTTGCGGACAGCAGGACGGATTTCCCCACGTTGCCTTCGACACGGATATTACCGTCGAAATCAACTTTACCTTGTTCGGCGGTGAGGTCTCCTTTTATCACCATCAGCCTGGGAGGTCCTTCCATGATTACCGCATTCGGAATCGATGAGTAATCAGCGCTGGTTTCTGGCATGGTGATCAACTTACCTTTCCCGCAGCACTGCCCCCTCGGGAGTGTGCATGTATAGGTTTTTGATGTCCTATTTGCGCCAGCGAACCTATTTGCGCCAGCCAAATGGCATCATACTGTAAGACATTAGATAACAATACTTTCTAACAATAGAAAAATATACTCTATCTATATTAAAAATGTCAAAGAATTCATATATTTACTTGAGGCTTCGAACAGGACTATTCCCCTCGTGCACGGCATCTGCCCGCGCCCGACATCTACCCGCGCCCGACGCTATCGGCAAACTTGAAGCGATACTTTAACTTTCTTATTCAAAAGTGTTAGTAAATCTGGCCAATCTGCCGATACGGTAGTTGTAACGTTTCCTCAAATCTGCGGTACCGGGAAAGGAAGTGATGAAAGAGAAGCGAAACGGTGCTTGATCGGATCGGTCAATACATGGTTTGAAGGAAACACCCGCCCCACAAGAGGGCCCACTCAGCCAGGGAAGCCTGGGTGGAAATAATCAAGGAGGATGAAAACAATGAGGGTTGCACATAATATAACAGCGATGAACGCTCATCGTAATTTAACGATGACGAATTTCTCGCTAAAAAAGAGCCTGGAGAGACTCTCTTCCGGTTTCAGGATCAATAGCGCCGCCGACGACGCTGGTGGTCTGGCTATCTCGGAGAAACTCCGTGCCCAGATCAGTGGTATCGAGGTTGCCGTGAGTAATGCTCAGGACGGCATATCGTTGATCCAGACAGCCGAAGGTGCGCTCGACCGGTGTCACGCCATACTGCGCCGTCTCCGTGACCTCACGGAACAAGCGGCCAATGGTGACAAGACCGACGCCGACCGCGAGCAGTATCAGGCTGAGATGGACCAGCTGGTTACGGAAATTGACCGCATTGCCGCCACTACTGAGTACAACACCAAGAAACTGCTTAACGGCAACATTGGTGCCAGTGTCCAGGAAAAGGCTGACTCCAACGGTCTGAATCAGGATGCCAGACTGGTGGTTGACGGTATCGTCCGACTCGGCGGTGAATATAAGGTATCCGTCTATACACCGGCCACCCGTGCCAAGGCGATCATCGTCGGCAATGTGGCAGTAGCTCCCACTGCGCCTGCCGGTGACGCCGCAGGTGGACTGTATACGTTCATGGGTGGTTCGGCCAGCGTAGCCGGCGACTATACCTTCAAGGTCGAAGTTGAAGGCAAAGTGGCTCTGGCGACCGTGTCCGCACGGCAGCTTGCCGGAGACTCCATGAATGAAGCCGTCCGCAAGATCAACGAAGAGCTTGAAGAAGTGGGCATCAACGCCACCGCCAGCTACGACCAGACGGGCTCTACCAGCTATAATAACACCAACGCTGCCATCATCGTCAGCGCCGACGAGTTCGGCGCAAAGCATGAGGTGCGGGTCGAGGTGTCCTCACAACCTCCTGGAGGAGGATACTCAGAAGCGCTCCGGAACGCAACCCCCGGTACCGCATTCGCCATATACAGCTCCGACCTCGCCAACTCCACCAACAAGCTTCTCAAGACCACCCAACTGTCCGGCGGGAATGTCGACGACCTTGGGCTTCTGGCAGCAGTTTCCACCGGGACCTTCGGCGTCACCACCCGCGATGGTATCAGGACTGAAATCAGCGTGACATCCATGATCGCCACCACCGCCGATGCCACCATCGAGGATCTGCTCAACAGGCTTAACACAGTGGCCAATGTAAGTGCTACCTACGATGAGACCACCGGTAGCTTCTCCCTTGTAGACAGCGCCACCGGCACCGAGAACTTCCGGGTTCTGAACGGAAACGACGAGGATTACGGACTGGCCGACCTGCTTGGGATCTACCGGGTCGAATACGGAAACCAGATCGAGGGCGTCCGGCTCACCCGTACTACGGACTATGTTCTCAAAGTCACCGATCCGGACCTGAACATCGGTTTCCTGCGGGCAAACCTGGGTGACCGCTCCAGCTTGTTTGCTTCCCAAAGCACCACAGCTCCGATTCTCTCCAGCGGTGTCGATCCCGATCTCAGCGGTGATCTGGCCGCCGGGGCTGGTGGAATCGCCGGAGTGTCTTTCAACCTCGAAGAAGTCCAGATGACGCAGGGCGAAAGCTACTTCTCCATCCTGGCTAACGCCGGCAATCTGGTGCTGCAAATCGGCCCCAATGAAGGTTCTGACCACCGGATGACGGTCAGTGTGGACGACATGTCAATCAGCGGTCTCGGACTGCCGGAGACTCTGGACATTGCCACCCAGCGTGGGGCCATGGCTCTGATGGACTCCTTGTTGATCGACAGCGCCATCACCCGGATATCCGAGCAGCGTGCCCGCCTGGGGGCCTTTCAGAACCGGCTGGAGCACACAGTAAAAAACCTCGGTGTTACCCGGGAGAACCTGCAAGGATCCGAATCCCGAATCCGGGATGCGGACATGGCCGAAGAGATGATGGATTTCACCAAGGAGCAGATCATGCTACAGGCTGGGACCGCCATGCTTGCCCAGGCGAACCAGGTACCTCAAAGTATACTCCAGTTGTTGCAAGGGTAACCACACAGTTTAATCCCTGAAATGAGTACATAAAAAGTCAAAAGTGTAACCGGGAGCACGGACGCTCCACAGAAAAGAGCAAGCCTCAAATGAGGCCTAACCTCGTGGAGGTTAAACCTCACAGAGGCTCATCATCAAGGAGGATGATTCAGATGAAAGTTGCACAGCAGATCAGCGTGACGGACGCCTTTCGAAACCTCTCAATGGCCCGGACAGACTTTCGGGAATGTTTCACCCAGCTTTCGTCCCGGCTGGCGGGAGCCATCGTCTCGGGGGAAACCAACAGCGACAACCCCGCTGGCCAACTGCCCCCGGGACTGCGAAGCGGCCGGTTCTACCTGGGACAGGTGCTGGATGTGACTTCCTGACAGAGAATCACAGTAACAAGGTTTATCAACTCATGTAACCGGAGCAAGGATGCTCCACGGAAAAA
>CAYSPT010000105.1:0-11422 GCA_964432985.1 uncultured bacterium | reverse complement strand
CCATTTTCTTTTGCTGTACGAAGAGCCCGGTTGGCCTGCTCGAATAGTACTCCACAATCAATGTCGGCTTCCTTTTCGCGCTCACCATCAGCAGTCAGGGGCGTCTTTGCGGGATCGTGAGTAGCAATTCCAATACTTATGGTCACATAGATATTCCCGTGCTGCGTGTTTATCAACCTGTTCTTGATTCCCTGGCGGATTTGCTCGGCTGTATCCCGTGCTTCCGCAATAGTTTTGCCGGGAAGAATCACTGCAAACTTCTGACCTTCATATCGTGCCGGAATTCCTGCTCGTCCTACAGTTTCCTTAATCGTTTCGGCAACTTTCCTGATGACCGTATTGCCGGTTTTCCGACTGTACTTATCGTTGATACGTTGAAAGTTATCTATATCCAGGATGAGAAGGGAAAATTGTGTGCCGCTGTCCCTGACCTTTTCAACTTCCGCGTCGAGACGATGCACAAAATGCTGTCTGGTGAACAAACCGGTTAAAGCGTCTGTAACCGCCATATTGTACAGGCGGGCGTTATCGATGGCAATCGCCGCCTGGTTGGCAAAGCTATCGAGAAACTTGACCTGATCCTGATCGAATCGGTTTGAGGTCCCGGTATGATCAATATAGAGAGCACCGATTATATCCCCTCTGCACTTGAGTGGTACGCAGATACATGATCGAATTTTGTGTAAAAATTTACTCTGGCCATCAATTGAATTATCCGCAAGAACATTGGAGCTCACATACGGCTGCCCGTCGCCAATCACCTTACGGATGATATTGCTTGAAAAGAGTTTCTTCTCGTTTCCTTCAAGTTTATCATCCATACCCCTGGCTACCACAACGTCAAGCTTCCCGGTCTTCTTGTGATGCAGCACGATGAATCCGCGCTCCGCTTTCATCAGGTTTATAGTCTTCTCAATAATTATGTTTAAAAGCGGATCGAGCTCAAGTTCGGAATTGACCATTTTCCCAATGCGTACCAGCGTCTGGAGATTGTTAAGGATTTGTTCCACCTGGTTACGGATCGAATCCCAGAATTCACCGTACTTCGGGTCACATTCACTATTCGTGGTGATTTCGTCGATAATCGAAAAATCATTCTCAATAAGTGAGCTTTCAGCACCCGGTGAGGGAGACGCTTCTTTCTCTTCCTTCTCAGCGGCACGTTTATCAATTACCGATCCGAAAATGGAGTCAAGACCGGATGATGAGGGATCCAGCACTACCTCTACGTCACCCTGTTGGTACAACTTTTTGTAGAGAATCCGAAGCGTATCTATGAGTATCTCGTCATTGTTGTCGAGCTTCTTTTCGGTAACCGGTTCACCGTTGACAAATGTACCTATGAGTGTTCCCATGTCCTTGATGGTAACTGTCGCATCCTCCACTACCAGTTCTGCATGAATATCAGATACATTCAATGAGTCAATGACCAGACTGCAGTCACCGGAACTCCCGATGGTAAACACCGGTCCCTCTATTTGACATTTTTTACCTGCCCCATCGGAGGTCAAGATTCTCAACTCATGCATTGCTCTACCTCAAATCGCTCATCTGAGAATACAATATAATAATACTACCATTAATCTGCATCTGAAGTACAACATTGACTGTCTGGAATGCCGGGTGATATAATCCTGCTGGGGAAAGCCATTAGAGAGGATTAATTATGGCAAAATTGATATTGAAGGCATTGGATAGATCCGATGAAATCATCGAGTTGAAGGATGCCATTTTTTCCATTGGAAACTCGAGCGGATGCGATCTCACCCTGGACTCGTTCAACGTCGCGGATTCCCACATGCAGATAATCAAAGACGGCAACACCTTTACCATCAAGGACATGGATACCCTGATAGGCACATTTGTCAATGGATCTCCCATAAACAGTGTCACACTCAATGATGGTGATGAAATCACAATCGATACCTACAAGCTCATCTTTCAGTCGGAGGAAAAGCGTGATGAATTCAAATCGCCCGAGGGCCAGTTCGATTCTTTTTTGGGTGCCGTCACCCGCAAAAGAGAAATCACTTCCGAGCAATTGATGGATACCGCCGTCCCGGAAGGAACGTACGATATCCTGGAAGATATCACCCAGAAAAGCACCCTGGACCCGAAATACGAGGAGTTCTGGGACGGTGTTAGATACAAAATAAAAGATATGATGTATGATCTGCAAACCCTGGTAAGAATGGGCAAGATAGTCAACTCTGAAATGAACCTTGACACGCTGCTGAACCTGATCATGAACCAGGTCATCGACACCGTGGGAGCCCAGCGCGGTTTTATCGTCCTGCACCACCAGAAATCCGGGAATCTCGACGTTGTAATCGCCCGGGGAATGGAGGCCAAACTCGATAGCAGTGAAAAACAAAGCTTTTCCAGCAGTGCCATCAAGAAAGTGATCGAAGAGGGTAAATCCTACCATAGCTCCAACGTGATGGAAGACGCGGCTATCGGGGGGCAGAGCAAGTTTTCCTACAATGTGAAATCGTGTATCTGCGTGCCGCTCAAGTGCAAGCAGCGGACCATCGGAGCCATCTACCTGGATCACACCGGAGCAGCGGGGATATTCGACAAAGCCAAGGTAAGCTTCATGGAAAACTTTGCCAACATCGCAGCCATCGCCATTGAAAACGCCCGGCTTTACAAGATAATCACCGATCAGGAGCGGGTGCGCACGACACTGCAACGGTTTCTTTCGCCGGACATCGTCAACAAGATCATGCAGGATCCAAACATCCTCTCCATGAAAGGCCAGCGACAGGTGGCAACCGTGTTGTTCTCGGACATCAGGGGGTTCACCAGCCTCTCTAAGGACATGGATCCGGAAGTACTTGTCGATACGCTCAATGAATATTTCACCAGGATGATCGCCCAGGTTTTCAAACACAAGGGCACCCTGGACAAGCTCATCGGCGACTGCGTCATGGCCGTGTTCGGCGCTCCGTTTTCAAGCGGCAACGACGCTCTTCAAGCAATCAAGGCCGCCATCGACATGCAAAATGAACTGGAGCAATTCAACCGGGAACGGGAGCAAGCCGGAAAATTCAAGCTCTACATGGGTATTGGCATCAATACCGGTGAAGTTATAGCAGGTAACCTGGGCTCCGAGGACGTGATGGAATACACGGTCATGGGCAATACCGTTAATGTCGCCAGCCGGGCCCAGGGACTGGCCGGTAAAGACGAGATAATTATCACCCAGCCGACCTACGACCAGGTTATAAACCAGGTGGAAGTCGAGGGTCCCATGTCCCGTGAAGTCAAGGGAATCAACGTCCCGATCGACGTATACCTGGTAACCGGCTTGAAAGAAAAACACCCGTAAACAGCAGTGATTCGAAAGGACAGAGACAGGTGACAGGATTCATAAGGCGGTGCAACCGCACCACCAGGCAGCACAACTGCCGCACTGCAAGAGGGAAAGCACTTGTTATCGCCGTTTTGGCGCTGACAGTACTGCTGGCGGTGCTGACTTTTTTCTTTGGCGGGATGCTCGATAACGTGGCCCTGGTTAAGAACCTGCCCGGGCTCCTGAAGGGACGCCTTCCCCTGATCGCTCTTGAACTGTGCGTCGGTTTCATCCTGATCAGTCTTCTGATGGCAGTTAAGCTGAAAACCCCCGGTGATTCACCAGACAAGATTTTGAAATTCAACATAAAGAAGATGCAAGGCGATTTCGACAAAAAGCTAGCAAAGATCGAAGAGAACTACAAAGAGAAAATTCTAAATATCAGTTCCCTCTTTAACAGGCTAAAAAACCTTTCCTCGACTCTCGACACCGATATGATCTACTCCAGCGCCGCCGACATCCTCAAACAATACGCCGGCGTCAGCACGGCTTCCATCTTCCTTTTGAATCCGCACACCGAAGAGCTGATACGGGCATTCAGCTTCGGGCGGGATGAGTCCGAGTACCCGGAAGAGCCGTTAAAAGCCGGTTCACCGTCTATGCCGGGTTGGGTCGCTAACAACGAGACACCTCTCGCCCTGAGCGACATGAAGGACAACCCCAATTACCAGGGTATCTCAACCGAGAAACCGTTCCCGTGCGTGCTGTGCATACCGCTTATTGCCCTCAAGAAAACACTGGGAGTCTTGAACATAGAAGCGTTCGAATCCCAAGAGATCACCTTTCCGGAGGACACGAAGATACTGCTTAACACATTGGTCACCACCACCGCCTGTGCCCTCGCAAATTCCCGGAAGTATAACGAAACCCTGATCAAACTCATGGAACTCAGGAAGCTCGATCTCGAAGAAAAAAAAAAGACTGAGTCCATAGACGAAGAGCTCCTGGAATATATCACCGATGAAATCGTATCGTTCTGCCAATCGCAGGCTTTGCTGGATCCGGTAAACCTTATTTATCCCGAATCACTGCTGTCACATTTCAAAGCGGCAGGAGACACGGAGCAGGTTATCCACTACCTGCTTCGGATAACCACCATCAATCCCGCCCAGACCGAAGCTTTCGACCAGTTGTCAGCACTATACCTGGAAGCCGGTAACAAGGAAGCGGCCCTGGACGCATTCGAGCGTCTGTGCAAGCTGCACCCGGAGTCACTTCCCTACCTGGAGAAAGCAGCCAGTATTTCACTCAGTCTCAATTATCCGGATAAAGCGGTCCGCTACTTTTCAACCATTCTCAGGTTGCAGCCCGAGAACGAGACCGCCAAATCCCGCCTGAAAGGCGTTGCACATTTTTACATAAGAAAAGAAAACTATGATTCCGCTGACGGAATACTGGACACCATCCTTTCATTCGATAAGGATGACACCTGGGCTCTTGAGAAAAAAGTGGAGATTAAAGAAGCCGCCGGTGAAACTGACTCCGGGCTCGAGCTCAGGCTGGCCCGCTCTTACGTAAAGGTAAACGATCCGGAAAAGGCTGTCAAGATACTCAACAAGCTCGCGCTGGCAGACGATCCGCTCACCGAAGAAGCGCTCCTGGAACTTTGTTCCATCTACCTGGCGGATGAAAACACCGAGATGGCAAAGGCGAAAATCAAAACGCTTCAGTCTTCGAAAAACATGGACATCCTTTACCAGACGGGACGGCTTCTGGAAGAATACGAACAGTACCGTGAAACCATGTCTTTCTATCTCAAAGTGTTTGCCAACGATCCCGATTACAAGGACATCACCGAGCGCCTGGCAAAACTCAAGGAACTGGTCAAGGCAACATCACTCATGCAGATTTCCAGCATTGTGGAGTCACCCCAGCGGCAGGACGACCGCTACGATATCATCGAAAAGCTGGGTGAGGGCGGCATGGGGGTTGTCTACAAAGCCAAGGACAGGAAACTCAACGTCACCGTGGCGCTAAAATACCTCTCACGCGAGCTGATACCCAACAAGGAGATCCTGCGTCGTTTCATAGCCGAGGCGCAGACAGCTGCCAACCTGAAACACCCCAATATAGTGGGTATTTACGACTACGACGTCCTCGAAGACAAGCAACTGGCGTTCATCGCCATGGAATTCATCGAGGGGCTGAGCCTGCGCGATTGTATCGTGGATGGCCACCAGTTTACGCTTCTAGAATTGGTAAAATACGGCAAGCAAATCTGCGACACTCTGGACTTCACTCACGAACAGAACATCGTCCACCGTGACATCAAGCCCGACAACATCATGCTCGACAGCTTCAACAATGTAAAGATCACCGACTTCGGATTGGCCAAGGTGGAAACGGCTTCTTACAAGACCCAGTCGGGAGCGGTCATGGGTACTTTCCGGTACATGCCACCCGAGCAGAAGGCGGGCAAACCCTGTGATCACCGTATCGATATCTACGCCCTGGGTGTCACCTTCTTCGAGATGCTCATCGGTAAGGAATCAATGAGGTTATCGGAGATCAACATTGAAACTGTTTCCGAGTTCCTGTCTGAGTATCTGCCTGAACACCCCGACATACCGCCCGCAATCAAGGACCTCATCGTTAACTGTCTCTACGACAAGCCAGAAGACCGCTACCAGAGATGCGGTGATATCAGCCTGGCCTGGGAAGCCCTGTAAGGTCATGTCAAAGGCGAGAGGTTTTACCCTGATCGAACTCCTGACCGTCGTCGTGATAATCGGAGTGTTTATCACCGTCATCTCACCTCAACTCTTTGATTTCTACCACCTGGCCCAGACCAGGACCGATATCCAGAACCTGTGCTCGCTGATCCGGACTATGCAGGCCCGCGCCCTGACGGAGTGTGAAGTGGTCGATCTGCAAGGAGAGACCGTGGAAGAGATCGCTTTCGGGTTCGAGTTTCCCGAAAACCGAAACTGGATCATTACCCGGATGTACAGGAATAACAAGCAGAAAAAGCTCTGGGAAGCCGACCCGGGGGGCGGTTTCGAAGAGCACCGGTTATCCGAGAAGGACACCATCAAGCTCATCGATCCCACGGATGACACTATCACCGGAGTCAAGAACGTGGCCGGTATCGGGAGTTCCGGTACAGTGAAGATTCTCTGGGAAAACGCCAGGGCTTCCTGGAACAATGATAATGAAAACTGGCAGTTGATATTCAACCACGACGGGGTACCCACCGGCGACGGGAAAACGCCGTTCGGTAAACATGCCGTGATCTGCGTACAGGACGAGCGGACCAGCAAACTACACGCTATAACCATCAACCCGGTGACGGGAGTCCCTGTCCATTATGAGTTATAGAGAATGGATTGTCCGATCAAGTCGGACAATGACGAGAAACATTGACTTGACGAAAAAGTCATCCTCCGGCTTGACCCATAAGTCATCCTCCGGCTTGACCGGGGGATCCACATGGAACAACGCCGGATTCACGCTGGCCGAGGTGCTGGTATTTATGACGGCCGGGTTCCTGGTGGTGTCGGCCGCCTACGCTCTCTACCACGTGGGTCAGGCCTCCTTTACCTCGGGGCTGGCGGTGGCGGAGATCAACCAGAACGCCCGGGTAGCCATCAGCCATCTCAAAGGCACCATCAACCGGGCCGAACCGTATCTCTACGGCTGGTATGCGCGCAGCAACGGGCTGAATTGCATTGCCGGTGGAAACACGTGGAAAACCGAAGCTCCGGACGGAACCGTGATCGACGGCAGCCTCATCAAGCAGTCAGCGCTGAAATCCATGTGGACAGACTCAAACGCGGTCCGTGACGCCTTCAAGCAGACCTGGGTCACTGACAAATGGAACCCAGAACTGGACGATAACGGGAACCTCGAATCGGGATGGAGCTGGATCTGGCCCGAAGAGGAGGTAAATACCGGGTGGTACACGTTCGCGTCCTGGGGAAACGATATCCAGCTTGGAGGTAAAACCACCTGGGAAAACTGGTGGGACAACGGGCTTTCCGCCTGGAAACAGTTCGGTGAGGATGCCTTCGAGGACAACTTCTGGGCTACTGAAGTTTGGGACCAACACTTCCCGAAGTTACCGGGATTTCAGTGGAGCAATTTCGGTGTGGCCGCTCAAAACGGGCTGGTTTTCTATTCGTACACCGGCTCCACTACTGACGGCGATACCCACTATTTCAACGGCGATGCGTACTACTTCACCCAGGAAGCCTATTTCTCGGCGACCAGCCCTCCGACACTGGGAAAACTCTATCACTACGATATGAGTTGTACGCTTGCCGGCGACGGAACCGTTACCGGCACCGCCCCGAAGGAATGCCTGCTGGCGGACAAGCTGGCCGGCTGCACGTTTTCCTACATCTCTCTCTCGGGGCAACCAGTCACCATGGAGGACGACGGGTGGAAACCGCTGCCGCCCGACGGGATCGGCTACGTGAAGATCGACCTCAACTTTTTCGACTTCAACGATGCCAACGGCGACGGCAAGCAGGACGAATCGGCAAAGCACCTGGAAGAGACCCGGGCGTCGCTGGACATCCACCTGTTCATACAAATGCAGAACATCACGGACCTGTGATGGATTGTCCGGTCAAGCCGGACAATGACGAGAAACATTGGCCGGACAATGACTTATGACAGCCGGGCAATGACTTATGACAGTCGGACAATGACTTATGACAGCCGGAAAATGACTATAGCAGCCGGCGAATGACGTATATTACGGATTCAGGATGTCGTATATGTAGGTTTTGTCGGCGGAGCTCAGGTTGACCTCCCGGGTGGAACTCAGGCTGACCTCACGAGTAGTACCGGCAACGGTATACACCGTTACGGTTTCCTCAACGGACTCGCCCAACAGCCCGAGGATCATGTCGGTGCTGGTGGGAATGTCGAGCAGGTAGTACTTGCCGTTCGATTCGGCATCCACAACACACCGCCCGTAGCGCTCAGTAAGCACTTCGGTAGCCTCGGTTGAGATCCCCCAGATCTCCACGATCTCAACGGTGTCCCCAATGGTAATCGGCTCCAGGGTCGTTTCGTCTATAACCGTCCCGGCGATGGCCGCGTTTACCGGATCCACATCCAGGGCCATGGGAATCTCCAGGCCGGGGACATCTCCCGCTACCCTGCGGGTGACCGTGGTGTCCTTGAAACCGCCCTTTTCGGCCAGGATATCATACTGCCCGGGGTAGACCGCCTCCATGGTGAAGGTCCCATTCTCGTTGGACATGGCAGTGTAACTGAAGTCTTCAGCACCGTCGAGTGTCAGCGTCAGCACGGCAAATGAAAGCGTTTCCTTTTCAGTTTCTCCCGTGGAAAGAACATTGTACACCAGGCCGGAGACGGTGTGCCCCGTCTGGCCGTACTCCATGCTCACCTCCTGGCCGGTGACATCGGCGGAAACATCGACGACCACGGAAGTGTCCGAGTAATTGGTATGCTTGGCCACCAGGCTGTAATAGCCAAAGGGAACCTGGACGCTGAATGCGCCGTCGGTGGTGGTCAAAACCGCTGCCTCGATGCCGCTGTCCGACTCCCGCACCAGCTCCACGGTAACACCCCCGATACCTTCACTGGTGGTGGCGTCCTTGACGGTGCCCGACACCCGGTAGAGAGGCGTCAGCGAGAAGTTGACGATCTCGGTGGTGGCGCTCGACAGGGTGACCGCCTCGGAACCGGGACTCCGGTAGCCGGTCCTGGTAACTTCCACGGTGTAACTGCGGGGATAGGTGACCGAAAACGAATACGTGCCGTCACTTCCCGTGTAGACTTCATAGAACGATGGCGAGCCGGAACCTGGCGTGGCTTTCACATAGACATCGGATACGGCTGCATCGTCGGCCGTGCTGGTTACCTTACCCGTTATGGTACCGGTTTCCGTGGCTGCTTCGGTCTCCTTAACGAGGGTAATATTCAAATCAGACCTGACAGCGTCGATGGTTACATTGGTGGACGACGTAACGTAGCCTGTCTTCATTACCGTGACCAGGTAATCACCGCTGGCGATGCTTGCCACGAGATAGGTTCCGTCGGTGGCCGTCAGGACCGAGGCCGCCACGCTGCTGTCGGCAATGGAGGTAAACTCCACCGTGGCGCCGCCGACTCCCGCACTGTCGCTGTCGGTGATACCGCCGGACACTTTATAGGTCGAAGCTGTCGACGTCAGTGTTACCTCGATCTCCACATCGCCTCCCTTGGCCACGGCGATCCCGCTCTGGCTCACATCCTGGTAACCGCTCTTCGTGACATCAAGAGAGTGGGTCCCTGCAGCAACCATGAAGAGAAACGTCCCGTCCTCCCCGGTAGTCATCCGGTCGTCTCCAACCTCTACCAGGGCCCCCGAAACAGGACTTTTGGCAGTCCCGGCTACCACTGTACCGCTGATCAGGCCGGTATTGCCGAACACGACATCCTGCGAGGTTGTAAGCCCCTCTTGAACGGTGACTTCGACGGTACCGCAGTTCTCGGTATGGGTCCCGTCCCAGACGGCTCTCAGGACGTAGGTTCCCGGCTCCAGGTTACCGATGGTGAATGTTCCGTCGGACCCGGTGTAGACGGTCCGGCTCCCGCTGGTGATCTTGATACCGGTTTCCGGTACCACCTGGCCCGATGAATACTTCACCGAGCCGGACACCGCTCCCCAGTTATAGGCAATGTCCAGCGAGCGGGTGAACCGCGCTCCGGACTGGCACCCCGTAACCATGAACACCACCGAGGCGGCAAACAGACAGAACATGAGCGCGACTGCAGTCACCTCGGCCAGGGGGACGAACCTTCCTTCCTGTTTCAATTCCAGGTACCTGTTCATGGTCCTATCCTCATTCCTTGAACCGTGAGTCTATGGGGATGTGGCAGGCAGCGAAGCACACGTTGCGGTTGTCATCCACCCCGTAGAGTTTGACGGTTGCCGTGACCGGCGATATGTCGTCACCGGTCTCGATAGTGGTACCGTTTATGATGTAGTTGTACACATCCTCAGAGAGGACCCGGAGTGACACGGTGACATCTTCGGTCAACGTTGAATCCGCCGTAGTGACCGCCGGTTTGATGTACAACGAAAGCTTCCCGGACGAAGAAAGCGGCGGATCGGTAATCAGGTTCCCGTCGGGTCCCATGTAGTACACCTGGTATGCGTCAATGGTCAACGGCACCCCGTTGAACACCTTGACCTTCAAGTCCGTAAGCGGCAGTTTGGCGCCGCCGTCCGTCCCACCCGACTCCGCCTGGAGCGGGTTGGGCTCGAAGGATAAGATCCCCACTTCGGCCGCCGGCTCCAGAATATTCTGGCACCCGGTGGTAAAGACCGTCATTCCCATCACAGAAATGGCGAGCAGAACCATGATGCGGGTGGCTTTGCGGCCGTAGTAATTCATCCTCTCATTGATATCGAGATTCATCTAAATCTCCTCGCTCTCTACTCATACTGCTCCTCAACTTACCGATCTCATTTATCTGCTGGTGGTGCGATTTGCTTATTCATCTCCTCGTTTATCATCTGATCTTCTTTACAGACTTCAGCGCGTTATCACGGGCAAGCGTCGTTTTATGAGGTTTGACCACGCGCGGCGTTAAAAACACCATGGTGTCGGTTTTCTGCTTGCTCGTCTTATTGTTGGTAAAAATACTCTTCAGGAAAGGCAGTTCCCCCAGGATAGGTATCTTCTGGGAGCTGGTCTCCATCTTTTCCTGAATCATCCCCGATATGATGAGCGTCTCCCCGTCGTAGATCTTGACCCGTGTCTGGGTTTCCCTGGTGTTGGTGGTGGGAATCTCGTCGCCGAACCGGGTCTTGCTTGACCCGGTGAAGTTGGTGACCTTGGGATGCACATCGAGAATGATATAGTCGTCGTAAATGGTGGGCGTGACGTCCAACTGGATGCCGGAGTTTTTTTCCTCGTAACCGGAAACCTCGTACTTCCCCACCTGGTCATTATAGGTGTACTTGGGCACCGGCTGGGTGTCGCCCTGGTTCAAAAACGCCTTCTGGTTGTTCATGGCCATCAGGGAGGGGCTGGAGAGCAGCTTCACCCTGTGGGAGCTTTTCAGCACTTCCAGGAAGAGCTCGAACTGGTCGATGGCGATGGT
>CAYSPT010000104.1:0-11669 GCA_964432985.1 uncultured bacterium | reverse complement strand
CAGTACTTTTCAAAATTGGTGGAGAGAATTGTAATAACTTGCATTATCAGTTTATTACGTATCCTCTGTTGACTAAAAAAACAGATTTCCGAGACTTAAAAACTGAGGAGTACAGGAAACTTCTAAAAATTGCTGTGAAAGAAGACATTGTGCGTGGAAATCCTAAACCTGGTTTTTATGCATTAGTAATCCATTCAAACTTCAATAAAACTATCTTTACTACAATGAAATCACTGACAAGCCGCTGTACCTGACCGCTATCTCACCTAGTACTTAATAGATGAATCTGTTTTTGGATGAATCTGTATTTGATGGAACATCTATGTATTTTCCGACGTTTGAAACATCAGGCGCGGGCCGTACATTTTGATTATGAAGTAACCGGTTTCTCCCCGTACGAATGGAGAAATACTCATGGTACAACGGGAAAAATCATTATTATTATTAGGAATGCTGATACTGTCACTGATCGGTATGGTAGTGGTTCTTTCAGCCGGGTATTTGTCATCAGGAGATGATATGGAGCTAGCCACAATGAGAGAGAAAGTCGTCAAATCGGATTCCGAGTGGCGTCAACTGCTGCCGCCGCTTCAATACCGGATTGCCAGGCAGAAAGAAACGGAACCTCCTTTTACCGGAGAGTACTGGAATTCCCGGCAAAAAGGCGTGTATCACTGCGTGTGCTGCGGGCAGTCCCTGTTCAGTTCCGATACGAAATACGATGCCGGATGCGGCTGGCCGAGTTTTTGGGCGCCGGTGGACTATACCCACGTTGCCGAGCAGAGCGATACCAGTCACGAAATGGCGCGCACCGAAGTACTGTGCAGCTGCTGTGACGCTCACCTGGGGCACGTGTTTGGAGACGGTCCATCGCCTACAGGGCAGAGATACTGCATTAATTCGGCCTCACTCGCCTTCAAAGCCGCCGAGGGTCCAGCTTTTTCGGTAGCGACATTCGCCGCCGGATGTTTCTGGGGAGTGGAAGCAGTGTTCCGGCGCATAAAAGGTGTGGTGAAAACGGAGGTTGGGTATACCGGGGGGACGATGGACAACCCTTCCTACCGCGATGTGTGCGCCGGTACTACCGGGCACGCTGAAGCAGTCAGAGTAGAATACAATCCGCGCCAGGTGGCCTACCGGGAACTGCTTGAAACCTTCTGGAAAATACACGACCCTACGTCGTTGAACCGCCAGGGCCCGGACATCGGCACGCAGTATCGCTCCGCAATCTATTTCCACACTGAAGATCAACAAAAGCAGGCCGAATCATCACTTCACACCCTGGAGCAATCCGGCCGTCTGCACGAGCCTGTGGTGACGGAAATAGTCCCTGCCGCTGACTTCTGGCGGGCCGAAGAGTATCATCAGCAATACCTGGATAAGCAGGGCGGGGCTTCCTGTGTTGGCGGTTCCTGTGATTGACATATCTTCTGCGGTTCAGATAATGTAGACCAGCAGCAAGCTGCTGTAAATTTCGGATAGATAACCAAACGGTGGTCACACGATGTTCATTAAATTATTCCTGGCATTCACTCTCATCCCCCTGGCCGAGATATACCTTCTCCTCGAAATCGGGTCGCACATCGGTGCTTTGCCCACCATTGCGGTAGTCGTGGTAACGGCCTTCGCCGGCGCCTCGCTGGCACGGATGCAGGGGGCTCATACAATGCACCAGGTAAGGACGAAACTGCATGAGGGGCAGATGCCGGCCGAAGAACTGGTGGATGCTCTCCTCATATTCGTAGCCGGCATCGTACTGCTCACCCCCGGTTTCATCACCGATTTTGCCGGGCTGCTCATTCTGTTTCCCCCCACGCGCCTCGTTTTTAAACGTTACCTGAAACGCCGGTTCAAAAACTGGATCGGGGGCCGGGTGGTCAACGTGGAATTTCACCGGGAAGAGGATTAAGTTTTCCCGGGTTAAGCAGCCCTGGATTAATCAAGCCCGGATACTCCAGGTCTGATTTTATGACTTACTGCTCCAAGGGCTCCACTGAAATGATATTACCGTAGGAGAAGAATATCTCGCTGGTACCGAACTCCAGGACTATCCCTGCGTTTTCCGCGCCCATCAGTCTGGCAATGACACTTCGATCCATTTCAAGCGGGGCCACGGCGAATGTCACTACGACTTCATTTCCCAAAAAATGCGAAAGCCAGGGATCACCGGTATCCTTCATAGTGTAACGAGGTACCGCATCTGCTGAGACGACATACGCTGATATGACCAGGGCAAGAACGAGAATTACTCCTGTCGGTACAGCCCACCCGTTTATCGAGGTTGTCTTCATTGTGCTCTCTCCTTTCTGTGTGCTGCTCTTTGCACGTGCTATCTCCTCTTGCCCTGGTTTGACGTCGGTTTTGCCGGTACAGTCACATTCACCTCAAACTCATCAAGCCCGAACTGGTGTTTTGGAGGATCGAAAACCACTGCGTATAAGATTATTTTGAAACCTTGACGGATCGAGTGCATAACACAGTTTGAAGGAAAAGAACGAGAACCCGGAGAAGGCTGCCGCCATTTCCGGATAGAGGGAGTTGCTGCAAATGAAACCGATGACCACCGGTAGAGATAACGGAAGCTTCAACCGGACAGTTTTTGCTTTGATGGCAGCACTGGCGATACTGTCCTTCGGAGCTTCCTCCAACTTGGCCTTTGGGGTTTCCTCCAACTTTGCCTTTGGGGTTTCCTCCAACTTTGCCTCGGAACTGATCGGACAGGATGGACAGGTGCCTGCCGCCGGTGCCGATGCAGCCTTCGAGCAACTTGACATCCCCTATGCCCGGACCCGTGTCCGGCTGCTGATCGACAATGTGGAATCCTGGTACGCCCGGTGGCACATCCTTTCAAACGCGCGGGTATCTATAGACACCACCTATTTTATTGTTGAGAATGACGTGTTCGGCTACGCCTTTCTCGGTCTCCTGCTGGAAAAAGCCAGGGCAGGCGTCCGGGTCAGGCTGATGGTGGACGCCCGGGGATCGGGCTTTTTGGCCAACAAATTCACCGGCGGCCAGTACTCGCTTCAGGAGCTGGTTGAGTCGGGGGCCGAAGTACACACTTACAACCCCACCATACCCGGTTTGCCGCAATTGCCCGGGAAACTGAAGTACTTCATTTCTTCTAACCACGATAAGATCATCGTGGTGGACGGCGAGTGGGTCATCATGGGCGGCCGGAACCTGTCTCACCATTATCTGGCCGATCCGGTGGACAACCCGCACGTCTTCCGGGACACCGACATCCTGGTGCAGGACCGGACGGTAGCCGATTCGTTAACCCTGGCTTTCGAGGAGGAGTTCGACCAGACCCGCAACTTCACCATCACCCGCGGCATCGTGGGCAATATACTGGACCACAGTTGGAGGCTGCTGTCGGCTAAAAAGGCCATGGACCGGTGGCTTAACGATAGTGGTTTGTATTTGTTTGACGGTAATTATCGTGACAACCCCTCACAATACAACGAAGAGTTGTTGCGGTATCCGGCTATGACCCGGTACGCTGATTTCGAGTTGTTCCGCGATTCACCGACCTGCCTGGTCAAAGTCCTGGACAAGCACTCCATCGCCGGCAGCCGTGACGACATCAGTGATGCTCTCATTGCTCTAATCGACAGCAGCCGGGAAGAGATTATCATCCAGAATCCGTATATTGTTCTTACGGACAAAGCCAGGGAGGCTTTTCAGCGGGCCAGCGACCGGGGCGTTAAGATCATCATCCACACCAACAGCCCGGTGAGCCACACCTGGGCCAACAGCCTGCTGACCCAGGCGTTCTTTATGGACGAGTGGCAGAATCTGCAGTTGGCCATGCCCGCCATGGAAGTTTGGGCTTACGGGGGGCACAGGTTGCTTCACTCCAAGGTGTTTGTTTTCGACCGCCAGGTGACCGTGGTGGGCAGCTACAACATGGATTCTCTCAGTGAACAGATCAATTCCGAAGTGATAAGCTGTATCATGTCTGAATCTTTCGCCGAGCAGATGACAGAAAAAATCATGATCGACCTGGAAAACTCCATGCGCTACCGGCTGTCACTGGCCCAAAACGGAGAAAGACCGGTAGAGCTGTTCGGCCCTTCAAAAGTGGCCAAAGGACGGCTTAAGATGATCCTTGATCTCTTGAAAAGGCTGAAGTTTCTCCGCCCCCTGGTGTAAGTATCTACCAATAATTTCCTGTTCAATTCGTGAGCCTGCCCTGGGATTGCTAACTCTCCAAGCGACTACAGCCAGATGCTTTACGGTATTTGATGGTAAGAGTTTGAATTGTACTGATGATTTGATGTACTTTAAATCAAACTAATGTACATGAAAGTCGAACGAATGACTGACAGCCAGGACCTCAAGAACAACGACCCCGGCAGCACCAGGGCACAGGACGATGAAAAGATAGTATGGATTCCTGTTATCCTCAAGGTCCTGGCCGTGGCGGTGCTGTTAGCCTTCGTAAGCGAGCCGGAATGGAACCCGCGCCGGCCCATCAACATAAAAAAAATCAAGATCTGCCACTCCCGCAGAGTTTATTATGAGGGTGCATTTCAGATGTGGGATATGGATCGCGATCCCATGCAAAGCGGAATCATAGTGTATGGAGACGGCGCCGCCGGCCCCCTTGGAAAAAAGCTCTATCCTGAATATCTCGATCATTTTGAACATTGCCGGGATAATGGTACGTACTATTACGATTCCACCACCAGGCAGGTGTCTTGTTCGGTTCACAAGAGAGAGGAGTACCCGCAGCCGCGGCCCAACCTGTCCAATGAATAACAGTACCTATGTAAGCCTGAAGACAGATATCATCAAGGGCGCTGTCCTGGGAGCCCTGATCGGGCAGAGAATCGGACTCAACTTCTACCCCGACTGCCTGTCCGGAAGCCCGGCTGAGAATCTTTTTATCATCGGAGCCGTATCCGGGATGATTATTACCAGCATCGTATGCTGGTCACGAATATGCATGACATCCCGGAAGTTCTTCTGGGCGTTGATTATTATGCTCGTCCTGGCTGTCCCCTCCTGGAGGCCCGCCAACCAGGATGGAGAATTCCTGCATGGTGTTTCATCGGTGCTGGCAATAGGCTTCAGCCTCGCCTTTTACTTTCATTCATTGTTCTTGAGAAAGGAACCCGGGCAGCCGTCCCGGGTGAAATCGGTTTGGCACGCCGAGTACCTGGCCATGGGAGTGGTATTGTTCCTGTGCGAGCTGACAGGTGGCAGCTTGACGTCATTTCTGGTAAGCCACAGTGACCGGATAAACGAACCCGTGCTTGACGGTAAGTTCATCCAGGCGGCGTTCCTATTGGTGTTTGTGATCAACGCAGCCGACGTTTTTGCTTCCCGTGTGGCCGGAACACCGCGCCGCTGGCCGCTGCAGATCAGCTGCAATACCGCTGTCATGGTGGCTATCCTGATCGACGGGTGCCTGCACGAAACATTCCTGTTCTTTCCTTCCATCGGGCTGCCTGCGGGTATCGTGACGGGCCTGTTGTTGCGGAAATGGTTGTTCTGGCTTCAGCCCAAGAGTAAGAAAAAGGAGAAAGGATAACCGGTTTCCTGTTCTCCCTGATATCTATCCCGGCCATGATGCTGCTCTTCGAGAGATTTTTTACGCCTTAACCCGCATATTTCACAAACTTGCCTTCTGCGGACACGAATTCGTGCGCTTAAGAACTGTGTGCCGGAATACCAAAGAGGCGGGTGATCGACAGCAACAGCACGCCATGGATGACAAGCCCCGACAACAGGCACCAGATACTGCCCGTGAATCCCGCGATAAGGAATGTGATCAGGGCCGACAGGCCGGTGACGCAGGCGTAGGGCAGCTGGGTGTTCACGTGGTCGGCGTGCTCGCACCCCGAGGACATGGACGACAGGATGGTGGTGTCCGAAATGGGTGAGGCGTGGTCACCGAACATCCCCCCGCTTAACACCGAGGCGATGGTCACATACAGTGGGGCGCCGATACCGTGGGCCACCGGGATGGCGATGGGCATGAGCAGGGCGAAGGTGCCCCAGGACGAGCCGGTGGAAAGCGATATCACCGCTCCCAGCACGAACACCACCGCCGGCAGCAGGGCGGGGGCGAGAAAGTCGCCGAAGAAACGGGCGATGAAATCACCGGTTTTAAGAAGCTTGCACACGTCGCCCATGGACCAGGCCAGCAGCAGGACGATGATGATGAACACCACCCGGCTGATCCCCTTGATAAACAGTTTGAAGGATTGCTTGACAGTATAAACTTTCTGTAGTTTCAGTATCGCCGCGCACACGATAGCTCCCGACATGTAGGCGATTACCAGGGATGTCTGGATCTTCTTCCCCGGCAGCGATCCAAGCGCGACATAGAAGTAGGCGAACAGGGCAAACGCCACGAAGAGCATGGTTCCCAGGGGTAGAAAGACCGCCCGCGCACCGGCCTGGGCTTCTTGTTCCTCGGCCAGCTCCGGCTCGGCTGCGTCCTCCTCTTCCGTTTCCAGGGCCTGGCGCTGGAAACGGGCCATGGGGCCGTACTCTTTTCCGATGAAAGCCATGAGCGGCACGGTGACGATGGCCAGCAGCGGGTAGAACTGGAAGGGAAGCACGTTGGCGAAAGCGCTCAGGGGGCTCTCGGTGAGTCCCAGCGGTTTAAACGACTGCTCAACCAGGCTCATGATGTAGATCCCCCAGCTGATGACGGGAATCAGCACGCACACCGGCGAGGAGGTGGAGTCCAGGATGAAGGCGAGCTTCTCCCGGCATATCCTGAGGCTCTTGAAGATGGGTCTGAACAGCGGCCCCAGGATCAGGCTGTTGCCCGAATCGGTGAAGAATATGGCCAGCCCGGCCATCCAGACTGACAGCTGGGCTTTGAATGGCGTGTCTACGAACGACGTGATCTTCCTGGCAAAGGACTTCATACCACCGGACTGCTCCACCAGGTACACGAAACCGCCGATGATGCTGATAATGATTATGACCCGGGCATTTGACTCCCTGGCCAGCTGGGCGAAGGGACCCAGCTCGATGAAGTCCACCAGCCCTTTGAACACGTTGCCTCCGTTGTAGACGATCATCCCCCCGAACACGCCGATTACCAGGGAGAGGATGACGTGACGGGTGGCTATGGCCAGGATAAGGGCGACGAACGCCGGCAGCACGGACCAGATACCGAAGTAATCTTTCTTTTTTTCTTTTGCCG
Source organism: uncultured bacterium (assembly GCA_964432985.1). Classification (GTDB taxonomy): domain Bacteria; phylum Muiribacteriota; class CAYSPT01; order CAYSPT01; family CAYSPT01; genus CAYSPT01. The sequence continues at coordinate 4,498 of CAYSPT010000104.1, read as the reverse complement.
GCGGTTCCTTGCCCGCCGCCGTCAGGAAGCTATCGAATATCGCTTTATCGTGGGGGCGGGGAAAGAACCGTTTGGGATCGAACACCAGCCGTGCCCGCTCGCCGGTTTCCGACATCGGCCGCTCCGGGTGCCACTGCACTCCCGCCACGAAACGATCCGCATCACGATGGACGAACCCTTCTATGATGTTCCGCTCGATGTTCTCTGTGTTGGTGTAGTCGTAAGCCTGCACCGAGATCAACGGCGATGGTTTCAGCACGGCGTGCGTGTGGTAGCTATTGACATTGATCACATGCGGTCCCGGTCCCGAAAGCCCCAGTATCTCCGCCATTGTGCTCCCCGGCAGGACCACGATATCGTGCCCTTTGGCGTCCTCCACCTCGTTGGCGTGGTAGTGCCGGTCGCTGAGTCCCTCGTAGTCGTAGACCGCAGGGAGGTCGAAGGTGAGCTCGCTTCCCAGGGCCACGGCCAGTATCTGGGCGCCGCGGCAGATTCCCAGGATGGGTTTCTGGTGCTTCAGGGCTGCCCAGATGAAAGCTATCTCGATGATGTCCCTGGTCTTGTACCCCCTGAATGGAGGGATACCCTTGTCGTTCCCGTACAGCCTGGGATTGACTCCCTCTCCTCCCCCGATGAGCAGCCCGTCGATGTTCTGCACGGCGGCTTCCACCGCTTCCAGGTTGATAAACTCCCGCAGAAAATCTTCCGAAGTCAGCACCAGCGGTTTCGGGGCGTCACGCCGCTCCCAGCGCCAGCGCCAGAGTTCACCGTCCAGGGTGGTCTTCACCCAGGTATCGGTGTCCTGCTTGCCGCTGGTGGCCATGGGACCGTCGAAGTCGGCCACCCAGTGGTAAATTCGCCATACATTGATATCATACGGTTGATACGATTTTATCGTGTAGCTGTAAAATTCGCTGATATCGTTGAAATACGCTTGCATGGAGGTTTCGGTGACGAGGTCAACCGGAGTGGCGTCCAGTTCTTTCAGTATCACCCGGAACTGGTGGTACACTGTGTCGGTCAGACCTATTCTCGGCCCCGCTGGCCCCGCCGCCCGGCAGGGGAGCACAACCGCCAGGCAAATAAGCAGCGTGCAGATTACTTTTAGGGCTACAAAACCAGCTGGTTTTACATGTTTGATGGTGTTCATCGGTTCTATCCTACCTACCCTCATACTATCACCAGCGCCGGTACGTTCACAAGTCTGCCTGACACAGTTTTGCCAGCACTGGTAATATTTTAAAGAAGGTAAGAGGGGGCGCGATTCGAAAATTCGTATACCGGGTAAACAGGTATGGGGACCTGTTCACAGGTTGTAGCGAAATTTGAAACAACCTCTGAGGAGGCATATATCCCCCTGCATACGCCACTTAACGAGAAATGTTTTTCTTATATTTGTTATGAATTTGAATTATTTTGCAACTTATCAATACTATTTGCATAGAACAATACTGAAGGGGGATGGTGTTGGTGTTTTTTAAAAATGAAAATTCGACGCATGCATATTTTTTGGTTTTCATTGCTCTGTTCAGTCTGATTTTACTTAACCTGGTGACGCTTGCCGTTCCGGCCAGCGCTGTAGACTTGCTGGACAGCCTCACCGGCGGGCGGCAGCCGCGTGACGGATATTCACCCGAAGCCACGGCGGTTGAGCCGGCAACGCCTGTCATTCCTGAAGGGCTGCCCGTTGGGACCCAGGAGCTGCCCGTTGGGGCCCAAGAGTTATCCGTTGGAACCCAGGAGTTACCCGTTGGAGCCCAGGAGTTATCCGTTGGAGCCCAGGAGTTATCCGTTGGAGCCCAGGAGTTACCCGTTGGAGCCCAGGAGTTATCCGACGAGCAATACGTAGTCTGGCTCTACCTGAACCTGCTGGAGCGCAAACCAGATCAGACCGGATTCGACCTGCACCTGGGAAATCTGAAAAGGGGCACGAGCAGAGAATACGTATATTTGTATTTTACAAGAAGCGATGAGTACAAAGCGTTGCAGGCAGGAAAAACCGGCGAACGGCCGCCTGGACAGAAGCCGCCCGTTGGGCGGCAGCCGAAATTGAACTTCTCTCCGCGGGAAGGGGAGACCTGGTTTCCTCCCCGGGGTGGTTTCCCCGACGGTGGTGATCTGCGTCAGCGGTTCCTGGACAGGATGGGTGAGCAAAGCATGATCGGCGCCCTGATCAAGAAGATGAAGCAGGTGTGCCCTCACCCGGGAGACGAGTCCGGATTCACCTTCGACTGTGCCGTGGGCTACTACGAAATAGAGGAAGCCATGGCACGGGGCGGGTTCACCTTCATGGGCACCGGCAGTCTGGACGCTTTTCGTCGGGAGCGGCCCCACATGGATGCCGGCCGGGAGATCGGTCTCAAGCGCCTGGCAAAGAGAGAAAGGGGCGATGATGATGAAGGTTACAAACTTCCCCAGGGACCTCAACTCACCGATGAGGAATATGTCCGGTGGCTGTACCGGAGCCTGCTCGGGCGGCAACCCGACGCTTTCGGGTACGACCTGCACCTTAGGAACCTGAAAAGAGGAACGAGCAGGGAGTACGTCTACCGGTGTTTCCTTGACAGCGATGAATACAGGGCAAAGCACGGAGACGGGGATGTGGAACCGCCGCAGGATCCCCCACCCCCGCCGCCGGATCAACCGCCGGCCGGCAAAGGCCGCCTGTTGATCAGCCTGCATGTCCAGGGGATGATGGACGGAGTAGAGCAATTTCTCCGCTCCGCCAAGCCCACCCTTATAAAAGTGTTCAACTGGGAAGACGCCAGGCTGGTTAAGCAGGTGTCGCCGACGACGTTGACCGTCATGCGAAGCTACGTGGGACACCAGGACATGAGCCCTGGAAACGCGCGGCGCTACGTGCAGTCCATGCTTCCCGACCTGAAAAAATACGCGCCGTACGTTGATTTTCTTGAGAGCTACAACGAGACCATAGCCGGTGGCAGAACCGATGAGATCAAGGCCGCTGTTCGGTTCGACTGCGAGTTCGCCGACGCCCTGGCGGAAACCGGGCTGCCCATCGCTCCCCTGCTGCTCACCGTGCCGGTGGGCAACCCCCTGGACGCCGAAATCGAACTGCTTCTCCCGGCGGCCAGGAAGGCTGTGGAGAACGGCGGCGCCCTGGGGTACCATGCCTACTGGCCGGCGAACATGAGCACATGTTACCTGGAAAACGGCTGGGATCAGTACGCGGGCCGCTGGCAGCAGTGGGACCGCGTATTCGTCCGTCACGGCCTCTATCCTCTTTATATTCTGGGTGAGGTGGGGGCTACCGGTACCCCGGGGCGGCAGGCAAACGGCTCCGTCCCCATGCTGCCGCATGACGGATGGCGATCGGACAAGTGCCTGGGGGGTAACTGGAGCCGGCACCTGGACCAGATCCGGCGATTCCAGGACCGGATCAGGCACTGGAACACCGAGAACTTCGGCCGGTGTCTGGGAGCGACGCTGTTCACCACCGGGCCCGACTACACCGGCTGGCAGTCGTATCAGATCCGAAAACCGCAGATGGAGTCCCTGGTAAAAATGCATCGGGACGGTCATTGAGCTGGATAAGATTGTTATCTTTGGCACGTACCCCAAGACAAATGGGTTGTTCTCAATTTGAGAACAACTCTCGCAGAGGCGCCTATCTTTCCAGCACCTGGTCGAACGCTTGGATGAACCACCATAACTACCGATACATTCCTGGAACAGATAAATACTTGTCTTTGCCATTTCACGGCTGATACTATGGTGGCACGGGCTTGATTGGTGGTACGGCTATGCGTTGTCGTCTCCTTGTGGTACTAGGTATCGCGGTGTTGTGCTTCTCATGTGTCGACGTCGTTGGTGCAGATGGTGCAGTTAATGCCAACGGGATCCTTGCTGGCACCACCATTATTGTCACGTTTCCATCCAACTCTACAGTCTCTCCCCACGGGGGGGCATCGGGCAACACCATCCATCTGCGTACCAGCACAGTGGCTGATGTCCGCGGTTCTATCGATGCCGACCTGGGCTGGACGGGAATGAACATTGACTTCAGCCGGGGCAAGACCCACACGGGGAGAATCCCTTCTTACCTGTACCTGAAAAGATTTGTGAAACACACGCTGTATGTTAGATGCCGTCCAATTCACGGGACCTGGGAGGAACAGCGGCGAAAAGAGGTCCTGGTCACCTGGGATTTCTATTACGGCAGCGCCGACACCATTGCTCCTTCTGTCAGGGAAGGCTCTCCCGGCGCCGATGTTCTGTTCGACGGCACCACCGGCAGCAAGTACGTTTCTTTCCTGGTCATCGAAAGCGGAACGGGAATCAAGATGGTCAGGGGATGTACCGAGAACACCAGTTTCCACGACATGATCCACAAATTCAATTTTCGGCGCAACACGCCCATGGGGGCAATCTATGTAGGAAACGTAACCGTGAGAAGCGATACGAAGACTCTGTATATAGCCTGCCAGGACAAAGCGGGGAACATCTCCCCGGCTTTCGAGTGGTCCAAGATCGCTTC
>CAYSPT010000103.1:9121-11856 GCA_964432985.1 uncultured bacterium | reverse complement strand
AAAGGAGTGCTTCATATTCATCATGCTTCCGGGAATATTCAAGCCGGTATTCATGGAGAAATCAGCCCTTATAAGGATCGGTCCCCCTCATGATGGTGGATATGTCCTGAGCAGGAACCTGGTCGAGAATATCGATTTTTTGATCAGCTTTGGGATCGGGGATAACTATGATTTCGAAAAGCACCTGCACCGGTTAACTAATTGTGTTGTTGAAGCGTACGACCATACTATCGGTCTCAAGTATTGGCTTTACCGGCTCATAATGATGGTACTAAAGTTTCGTCTGCCGCATCTGCTTGAACCCGGGAAAATACTTGCCAAGTGGGGAGTATTTGATTTCTTTTCGTTTTTCGGAAAGAGACGTGTACACCATCATTTGAAAGAAGTGGGAAAGCATTCACCACAAAAAACATCCCTTTCCTCCATCATGCAAAATGTTACCTCAAAGAATGTCTTTTTGAAGAGTGATATAGAAGGCTCCGAATACGAAATTCTTGACGAGATCGTATCGTATCCCGACCAGATAATCGGATTCGTGATTGAATTTCACGATACGGCCTCTCATCTAAAGGAATTAGAAAATTTAATCCAAAGTACTCCCCAATATAAAGTAATTCACATTCATGGCAATAATTGCTCAGACGTCAAGCGTTCGGCAAATCCAACGGTGCTGGAAATAACGTTTTGCCGCGTAGATTACCTTGATGCAGGTGATATTTCCAGGCCTAACGATACATCGTATCCAGTGGACGGTATTGATTTTCCAAATATCAGCGGGAAGGCAGACATCAAGCTGACTTTTGACGATTAGGATTCCACAGACCTATCTTCTCAGGTATGGTTACCAAGATATTCCTGGTATTTAAGCCCGAATTGGCCGATCAGTCAGCGTGGAGTTGTGTGTGTATTTTGTGCTTGGCTTCCAGGTATTGCTCGTTGGTTTGATTAATGTTTGCCAGCATGTAGCGGAGAATCCCGAGAAGTATCGTGTTGAGGCGGGGCATGTCGGTCTTCTCCAGGATGTCCAGTTTTTTAGGCCAGAAAGCAGCCAATGTTACGGGTGTTAGAGATTCTACCTGGGCAGAGCGGAATCCGTGATCGAGAAAGCTCATCTCTCCCAGGAGACAACCGGGCTCCAGAAAAGACAGCACCAGCGCCGATCCTCCCGGCAGGTATTTTTTTACAATTGCTTTTCCGTCCACGAGAACGTAAAAATCGCGCTTCTTGCCGCCCTCCGGAATAATGACCTCGCCTTTTCCCAGTGTCAGGCGCTCTCCCAGACTACTGAGCAATTTGAATATCTCTCCGTCCAGTGGATGGCGCAGAATAGCGTCAGGATGATCACCCTGAATCGTTTCCCTGTCCGAACCGGGCTCGTCGAGAGTGCCGGCTATGCTTCTCGTAAATAGAAACTGCTCGTTGAACTGTCGGTACCGCCGGCTCAGACGGCAACCGAGGGTCTTAAGTAGTAACATGGCCGTGCGGGGAAGGACACTGATCAGATTGTTGAAGTCCTCCCGATGCAAGACGAGTGATATCAGATCTTCCTGCACCACACCGGTGGTGGATTGCCTGGTATCACTCAATATCCCCATCTCCCCGAAGAAATCACCGGATTCGATCGTGGACAGGACGAACTGGAGATCGGGCGGAATATCTCCGACTACATCTACTCGGCCGCTCTGAACAAAAAAAATCTTACTTCCAGCATCTCCTCTGCGAAATACATTCGCTCCCCGGTCGTACAATTCGGTCGAGCATGCTTCGGAGATCGGTTCAAGAACAGCGTCATCGAAATTATTAAAGAATGAAATATTCTTCAATGCTTCTACCACGGCCATTAGTGAAATCCCCTATGATTTTGATGGTGAAACAACTTAGACCTACTATTAAGAATATCCCCTGTATAAAGCATTGTCAATATCCGATATGCCCAAAGTTTGTATCCCCATAGTTCCTGGCAAAGGCAAAAATCTAGTTCATGACGGCGGTAAACTCGTCACCTTCAAGATAGGGTTTGTTCGAACAAATACGGATCATAGGCATAGAGCGGGCAGGTACACCGATCATGAGTGCACGCTGTCATGGTATCTTTGAATGTGACGGACTCGTAGATGTTCCCCATAGTTTCGCCGCTTTGAAAGCAGGGCTTGATGCGGCCGGTTGGCGATACAACCCCCGCATTGTACCCGGCATTGCATGCGATTCCCCGTGATTTGAACACGGCGAAATCCGCTTGATCGAGACCGAAGACCCGAAGCTCGTGCGGCGTATACGCTTCGGGATAGTGCCGTCCATCATAACGCCCTTCGAATGGGACAAACGTTACCTGAATGTCCCTCGAATCGAAATAGTCCAGATAGTCTTCGATTTCAGACAGCAGCGGCGGATAGGCGACCTGCGCCGCCACAATGGGGAAGTTGGCGGATTTCAGAATAGTGTAATGCTCACTATACAGCTCAAGCAGGCCGCGATGTTTCAGCTCTTTGATATGCAAAGAAGCAATAATGCTGATTACCCGGTCAGGATCGATACACCCGGGCAAGTCGCGAATATCACCGGTAACCAGATTGGTAAGCAACGAGATACAATGTCTTTTGGTAATCTCCGTGCACGCTTCAACAAGATTCGGAACCAAAAACGGCTCCCCGCCGGTAAAGCTGATTCTGAACGTACGTCCTGACCGGTCCAGTGCCTTGATGAGAGCGGGGATGTCTATCGATAGTGCGCCCCCG
>CAYSPT010000103.1:0-9021 GCA_964432985.1 uncultured bacterium | reverse complement strand
AGGCTCTGAGCTTAAGGACTACTCCGGGTGCCTTATTACTCCGGGTTTTATCGATACCCACCTGCACATAACACAGTCGGGGATCGTGGCTGCCTATGGAGAAAAACTTCTCAAATGGCTCGAAAGCTATGTATTTCCGAGGGAAGCTCTATATCATAATGAAGACGAAGCACGAGAGGACATAACCTTCTTTCTCGAACAGCTTCTTAAAAACGGGACTACCACAGCCTGTGGTTACGGACCGCTTACTTTCGCGGCAACTGATATTGTTTTCGATGAGTTGAGCACCAGAAATATGCGCTTTATCGCAGGCAATACCATGCAGGATATGAATTCACCTGAATATCTCAAACTGTCCACGAAAGATAATATCGAAGCAACTGAAAAGATGATAAAGAAATGGAGGGGGAAAGGCAGGCTGCACTATGCCTTGACTCCCAGGTTTGCTTTTTCGTGCACGGAGGAACTTCTGGATACTACCGGCCAGATGAAAAAACAGTACCCTGACCTTTATATTCAAACCCACATAAATGAAAACCTCAATGAAATCAAAGCAATCAAGGAAATGTACCCCTGGAGCAAAAACTATCTTGATGTATATGACAAATTCGGACTTGTTACCGATACAAGCATATTCGGTCACTGCATTCATGTAACCGAACCTGAATATGAGTGTTTCCGCGATAGAAAAGCAATCATTTCAAGCTGCCCTGTCAGCAACTGTTTTCTTGGAAGCGGCCTGTTCAACTTCAAGAAAATGATGCACTACACAGATAGAATTACCCTGGGGACAGACTGGGCGGCCGGGACTACTCTTTCCATGCTGGCCGTAATGGATGAATTCTACAAGGCGTCAATTATCCAGGACTTCAGGGTCTACACCATGACAAGATGGTTCCTGGCCACGCTCGGGGCGGCAAAAGCGCTTGGCCTCGATGAGTATATAGGCAGCTTCGAACCGGGTAGAGAAGCCGACTTTGTCGTCATCGATCCCGGTGCGGACGATATTGTCAAGTACCGGACCGAAATGGTGGATGACATTTATGAAATGCTATTCATTATCATTACACTTGGAAACGGTACATTGATTAAAGATACCTATGTTTTCGGAACGTGCATGACATCGTGAAGAACAGGTTGCTGCGATAGAGAAATGCCTATTTCCTGAAATGAAAAATTTCCCGCCAAATTACCCGCGCGCCTGCCGTCGTATCCTCCGGATCAACTCGTTGATGATTCCCCAGACCACATCATTTTGTACCCACATGATGTCGTAGAGAGCGGACTGATCGAGGGCCAGCAGCCTGGCGTCCGCCACCGCCGTGACCGATGCCGAGCGGGGTTCCATTGACAGCACCGCCATCTCGCCGATGATTTGCCGTTCACCCAGCTCGACAATAGTCTTCTCGCCCACATGCACTTTGACCCTGCCGTCAACGATAACGTACATGGTGGTCCCGGGTTCGCCTTTCTCGAATATGGTTACGCCGTCTTCGATCCTGATTTCCCTGGTCAGGTACCCGATTTCAGCCATTATGCTGTCAGGCGTTCCGGAAAATATACTGGATATCTTGAGGGCGATGACCTTCTCGATAGACGACAGCTCTTTGTGCTGTTTCGACTGCGCAACCGGGATGGAATCGGGTCCCGCTTCAGAAGAGCTTTCCCGGCTTGCAGCAGCCGGTGCTTTCTCCCGGTTGGATTTACTGGCGGCACGGGCAGTGATAATCCGTAACCTCCGGCACAGTTCCTGAAAAATACACCTGACGAAATCCATCTGGTCACCGAGCAGTTCACGAAGATTGAACTGCGATAAACGGAGAAGGCGACTTTTCTTTACGGCCGATACGGAAGCGGCCATGGGCTCCGGGCTCAGGACGGACAATTCGCCGAAGGACTTTCTTTTCCCCAGCCGCGACAGTGTCCGCTCTCCGTCGTGAACGCGGACCTCACCATCCGCAATGATGAATACCGAGTATCCCATCTTGCCCTTTTCAACAACGGTTTCACCCGGTTCGAAATCTGTTTCTTCAAGAATGCACGCTACCTGGACCAGGATATCTCCCGGAACCTTGTTGAAAAGCTTGACCTGCTTGAGAATTTTCACCCGCTCCATTGTCGTCAACCGGTCCGTCTCGAACACTTTCCGACCGTACTGGCGGTCCGATTCCGGAATATCGAGAACGTACCGGGCCGTTTCCCGGACCAGCTTCGCGGAGTCCGTCAGCAGCGAAGAAGCGATCTCCTCGGAGTGGGATGGATCGCACAACATGGTGGCTTCCACCGCACAGGCCCTCACCCATGGGCTTTGCCACAACTCGTTTCGGGAGGCGATTTCATCCAGGCGGTCTTCCAGTCCCAGTGCCGGCTCTGGGAAATAGCGTAAAAGAGATTGCAGACGGGCTTCCGTGTCAATATCCTCCAGGAAGGGAAGGATGAGATCATTGAGCTCCATGTCCACCGTGTTCTCGAACAGTTCCAGGGCGAACGATCTCTTTTCGGGAGAACCCGTGGAAAAATTGTCATGGACCATTTTTATGGTTTCGGGCGGGTAGATAAACGAAAGCAGCAGGAATATCCGTTCATGGCATCCGGCCAGTTCCCGGCCCAGGGCTGTTGGCAGGAGAGCAGTACCGGCTTCACCCGAGACATCGTTCAGAGCAGCGAGAACTCTGGTTCCATAGGCCAGATCACTCTTTATCAGGTTCCATATCTTCGTAGTGAGTTTCCCGGACACTGCCTGGAAACCGCATGAACTGAGGGATTTGTATACTTCGAAGAGCAGGTTGCGGTCCGGGTCATCGAGCTTTCCGACGAGCAAATGCTTAGCTTTTTCCCCACCTATGCGACCGTAGATACTAACTATTCTCGCCCTGCTTTCCAGGGTTTTCCGATACGCTGTTTCAAGCTCTTGCAGGGCCGCTTCTCCCCCGTTGGCAAGCGCTTTGATTGCCGTCCCCCTTACGGCATTCACCGAGAGGTTTTCGATTATATACGGCCATAGTTTACGGTTCTTTAATTTTCCGGCCGCTTCTATGGCGGTCTTGCGTACATTGATATCGTCATCTTTCAGCAAGGTCAGCAAACTCCGGTAGAATTGTGGAATACCTACTTCTCCGAGCACCCTGGCGGCGAAGGCGCGGTCCTGGGGATCACCGGATTTCTCCATCCACAAGACCCTGGTGCCGGCGGCGATAGCTCCTTCGATTCCGCAGTACCGGATAAGACCGGTCATGGCTCCGAGCTTGACTTCAGGACCGGCATCTTTGATATAGTTGACTTTGGCCAGAAGATCGAAGGCCTCCATCTCCCCCGAAGCAGCCAGCGCCCGCAGCAAAGCTCCCAGGAGACCAGGCGGTTCGTCTACTTCCAGGCGTTGTTTCAAGGATTCAAACGAGCTTTCCGACCCCAGCTTTTCAAGCTTCTTGTAGACTGCTTCACGCACGTCATCCTCGGGATGCCCGAGCAGGTCCAGCAACAGCTTCTCCATTGCAGGATGTCCCAGTTCATCCAGCAAATCAAGGCAGTAGATAATCTCTTTGGGCCGGTGGCTTTTAAGACCTTCTTCCAGAATTCTGACCGTGAAGGCATTGTTCAAAGACAGGTGCACTCCCTTGAGCCCGCGTTGTCTCAAAACCCTGGCAAGTGCCTGTCTGTACTCGCGGCTAGCGAGAAGAGAAACAATCAGCCAGGCAACCAGGATAAAGAAAAACACGACGCAATGACCGATAGCGGTGAAGGAAAAAACTTTATTTAAGACCAAAAGGACGAGACCGCTCAGGCCCCCGGCAATCTGTGCTACCATTGTTTCGGCAATCGCTTGATACCGGATGCTGTCCGCCGGTGGAAGCGGCTGATAGAGCGTCTGGTAAGCCGGCCGGCTGACGGATTCCACCAGGACCCTCTCCAGTAGTTTTATCATCACCACGAGCCAGAACACTGCGGTAAAGGAGCCGGAGACCATCCAGACAATTACCACGGACGCCGTACAGACTCCCAGTACGAGAGGCGCGGTATACAATCCACCACGAACGCCGAAACGGGTCAGCAACCGTCCGGATACCAGGATTTTGAAAATCAAATTGATGATACCGTATATGGCAAAGAACTGGCCCAGGAAGCCTGCCAACCGGGCTGGTTCCGGAAACCGGATCTGAAGACGGTCGTAAAAAGCGTTATCCGCAAAATAGTAACTTAAGTAAATGAACGAGATGATCGCAAAGGTGAAAAGAATATACTTATCCCTGTAAAACGGAGTAGACTCTGAAACCGTTCCCCTATCGTCGACTTCCTCTTTCTTTTCTACGGTGAGTCTGGATTTGAAACTGCGTCTGATATACAGCAGATTGACCAGCGTCAGGATATTGCCTGCGATAGAAAACAACAGCAGATTGGTGGTGCCGATAAACCGGACCAGGGAAGGAACGAAGAATCCTCCAACGATCAGGGCCAGTACTTCTCCACTCCCGATCAGGCCGTACACCCGTTTGGCCTGCCGCACCGTGAACAGGCGGTCCGCGGTGTTCCAAAAAACGACCACGGAAAACACCCACTCCACCATAGCCCAGACCAACAAAACCGGCGTTACCCAGATGGCTCCGGTAGAGAGCAGCAGGAGATAAAAGCAACACAGAGCGAGTACCAGAGCGATCATCGTCCCTGCTGTCAGAGAGAAGAAAGAAACCCGCTTTTCATAGTAAATACGGGCAAATCCAAGGACCGGGATAACAATGGCTATCACAATATATACAACAGGAAGATTGTTAGCGGAATAGTTGGCCAGGAACAAGGACGTAGCGGCAGTAACGGTAAACAAACGGGGAATTCCCATAAAAAAAGACAGGAGCAGGCTGAGCCCGACAGCCCTGATTTCTCCGATCTCGATATTAAATACCTGTGTCAGTATTTTTTTCATAACGTAACGGTAACCCTGTGCATTTTCAAAGAAGCAGACAGTCTTGCTGAATGAGTGTGTTAAGAACGGTTTTTTTTACCATAATCTCATCTTAACTTTACCAGCGGAGGTTCATGCCGGCGCTGACGCCGTAGGCCGAATGCTCGCTGGAGAGCACCGCGTCGATAGCCGCAAAGACGGAGGTGTTGCCGCTTCTGGAAAAGGTGGTCAGCCCGAACCCGACCTCCAGGCGGCCCTGTCCCCGCTCGGCTCCGAGGATGTTGAACGACGCCGATGGATCGTCGGTAAAGCGGGCCTGGATATCCATTGTTTCGTCCAGAACATCGTAGACGTAGCGGGCCCGGCACTCGTGCTCGGTGCGCCGGCCGTTTTTACCGGTGCGCTCCCAGGTGGCCCGCGCTCCCAGGGCCGCTTCCAGAGTCTCCAGGGTGATTCGGTCCACCATCAGGCTCAGGGAACCGGCCCCGCGCTCGGCGAACTCTTCCCGCTCGAAGCGGTTGTATCCCAGCGAGGCTATAGGTTGAAAGACGTAGTTTCCCCGGTCCTTCGTGCAGCCCTTCTCCAGGTAGAGCGACAGGGTGTGAGCGTGGTAGTCGGCTTCGGCCGTCCTGTTTACGGCACCGAAGGTCACCGGGCGGGCGGTGTCGAGCTGGCTGTAGTCGTAGGTAAGGAGAGCCAAACAGTGCTTGCTGCCCTTTACCTTCCGGGCGTAGGCGGCCATGTGGGAGGAGTCCACATCGGCCCAGTCCCGGCGGCCAATGCCGTCGTATTTTATCTCCGAGAAACCGCTGGCTGTGCCCACGATGACATCGGGGCCGTACCGGCGCTCCCTGCCGAAGGCCAGGATGGTGGCCTCGTACTCGTAACCGATGGCGTTACCGTCACCGTCCGTCTCCCCCTCGGTGCGTGACACGTCTCCCCAGCCCACCCAGGGAGTCTTCTCCCCGCAGGGAGTCTTCTCCCCGCAGGGAGTCTTCTCCCCGCAAGGAGCCTTTTCCTCGCAAGGAGCCTTCTCCCCACCGGGGGTGTTTTCGGGAAGCACGCTGTCAAAGCGGAGCCGCTTGATCAGCATCTGCTGGTAGGTGTCGGCCAGCCCGAACAGCACCCCTTCGAGGCTGGCGTGCAGCTCGCCGCTTATGTGGTCGAGCGCCTCCGGCTGATCAGCGGCGGCCAGCCGCGAAAGCTCGTTAGACACGGCGGCCAGGTCGGCGCTGACGGTACCCGGAGCGATGACGGCATCCAGGCGGCGGGCCGCCGAGCGCTGGTTGTAGGTGAGCGCTTGAGCGGTGTAGTTGGTAGCGTTTAAAAACATATTCAATGTCACGTCGGTGGTCCCGTATGTCACGGTCGGAGCGTAGAAAAGCAGGTTATCCGTCACCGTGTCGAAGGTACCGGTCACGGTGTTGCCGGCGGACATGACCGTGTACACCGTGGCCGGGTCGAAGCTGGCGTTCTGGTCCAGGGCGATAACCTGCAAGCTCCCCCCGTTGATGATGATATTACCGGTGGTGTCGATCAGGTCGCTGTTACCGTTCTCGTCGATTTCGCACTCGTAAGTGGATCCGGCGTTCTGGGTATAATCGCCGGTGATGGTGATGGTGCCGATTGAGTTTCCGGGAGCCACCGTGCCGTTCACGGTCACGCTACCGGTGATACTCCCGTCTCCATCCAGGAGACCGGCTGTGGACACCGTGGTGGGCCCAGCCCAGGTCCCATTCACGATCAGGGCTCCCGCATCTACCGTGGTGGGACCTGTTACGGTGCTGTTGCCGGTCAGGATCAGAGCCCCTGTTCCGGTCTTGGTAAATCCCCCGGTGCCGCTGATGACACCACTGAAGGTGGTGCTGGTGTCATCGCCCCCGGTGGTCAGGATTCCCGCCCCCAGGGAAACATTCCCCGCCCCGGCCAGGGAGCCGATAGTTTCGTTGGTACCGTCCAGGTCCAGGGTGGCACCCCCGTCTACGTTCATCGCAGAGGTATCCGGGACAGCAGCTCCCCCCGACATCTTCAATGTACCACCGTCGATATCCGTGGCCCCGCTGTAGGTGTTGACGCCTGAGATGGTCAGGGTTCCGGTGCCCTCCTTGACGAGGCCGCCCGTACCCGTCAGAACCCCGGTGTATGTCCACTCGTCACCCTGATTAAAACTGATTGTGATACTGTTTGAGACTTCCAGGGTTACCGATCCTGCTGAGCCGTCCCCCGTAGTGGAAGAATACACCTGCGATCCGTCCAGGAGCTCGATGTCGACCGCGGTCAGCAACACGTCCCCGGCGTCCCCGGCGTTGATGCCGGGACCGGTAGTATCGGTGTAGATCAGCGTACTGGCGCCGTCCTGCAATGTTATGGTGCCCGTGGACTGAATGGTAATGTCTCCGCCGTCGAAGTCATCGCCGGTGCTGGAGTAGATGACGGAGTTCCCGGACAACTCCACCGCCCCCCCTGTAATAGAGCAATCCTTACCCTGCGTCAGCACCAGGGTTGACCCGTCGATACTCACTGCACCCATCGGGGCGTCAAGGAAGCCGTAAGCAACCGGGGATGCCGTGCTCAGCACCGAGTTTTCCAGCGGATCGGCGTAGAAGCGATCGCCGTTCCCGAATTCCAGATAATCCGCGGTGCTCGCCGAAAACGAACCATTGATATCCAAAACCAGGTTAGGTCCAAAAGAAAACCCGTTCGGGTTCATCAGGTACAGATTCGCGTTGGTGTCGGTTGTTTTCAGTGTACCGTCGATCCAGGAATTGTTATTCCCGGTGACACGGCCGATCACATTGGTCAGGGTCTGGTTCCCAATGGAATTGGCCGTCTCGCCTGTCTCCACGTTGAATTCGCTAAAACTGTGAAACAAGTTGTTCCCGGCAAGAGTGCCACCGGTGATGTTATGAACTTGAGCGTTTTTTTGCACCAGCGTACCCAGTTGTCCATCTGTTATCAAACCACCGCCAGACAAAGCATTTACCGTGCAATTGACCATGAACAGCAGTAACACCGAAACCATGCTTAACCGTAACGTTTTCATACTTCCTCCTCCTGCATGATAAGGCCGGCGAAGACGTTCGTTAAACGAAGACGACCGTCAAAATGACGGTACGGGATACTGCCGGCACATTTGTCACCAGGCTAATGATACTTTGCTATAGCATATAACAACAAGAATTAATGACAACCGGATTCCTTATTTACAGATTTGCCCCAGGACACGCCTCGCTGGTACAATACCACCCGTGAGTTGAGGTAAACTGGATGAGAAATAACAGCTACGCCTGTCTGGCCGTAATCCTTTCTGTTACCTGTGTTGTATTTATACCGTGCAGAGTCATGGCCCAGAGTACCGGACCCGGCGAGATGTCCCATCCCCACGGGTCGGCTGATACCGGCGATAGATCTCACCCCGGCGGGACAACCGCCACCGGCGAAAAGGCCCATGATGCCACCGGAGCCAGGATGACCTTTGTCACCCCCTACGCGGGAGAGATCGAGAACCACTACGTGGATACCGGCCGAGGCCTGGACCTTCGCGACTCCTCGCTTCTGAAAGGAGTGTATGTCCAGACCGTAGAGCCTCAGCGATACCAGTGGAACCTTTTCCTGTACAACTCCGAAGACCTCAACCACAGCTCCCTGTGGGGGGCTCATTTCATCTACGACCGCTACTTCAACTGTACGGAATCCACCCGGGACGTCATCGGGGCGGGCCTGGAGTACATCACCCTGGACATGGACGCCGGGGCGAGCTACGCTCCGCTGACGCAGTTCGTGATGAAAAATGATATCAAGGTCTGGTACCTGCGAGCAGGGCGCTACTACCTGTTCGAGCGGGGAACGGTGAAAGGCTCGATCCTCCCCTGGGTGGGCTACGAGATAGACGAAGCCGAGGGGCACGTGGCCTTCCGCACCCCGAATCCTTTTGCGCCGCCGGTTCGGGAAGACTTCGACACCGATCACGAGTTCGTGATGGCCGGTCTTAACCTGACCGCCAGGATGTACCACTTCCTCCACCTGAAGATCAAGTACATGGGCCGCTTCGGAAGCCACGAGTATCTCGATAGCACCAACGTTATGCTCAACGTATTCATGCGGAAAAACTGGGGGATATCCTACCG
>CAYSPT010000102.1:7346-12018 GCA_964432985.1 uncultured bacterium | reverse complement strand
GAAGGTGAACGGATTCTCTATTTCGGTGACCACACCTTTGGTGATATCCTTAAATCGAAAAAAAAGTGTGGTTGGAGAACAGCCATGGTCGTTCCCGAACTTGAAGAGGAAATTGCAGGTGATACCAGGTGCGGGGATGCTGTGAAGAAACTCGAAAAATTACGCCGAACGCGGGATGAGTTCACCGACCGGTTAAACCACCTGAAAGATAAACGGGCTGTCAAAAAAGCATCATTTAACAAAATACGCAGCGAGCTTTCCCGGACGGTTGCCGAAATCAGAGTGATTGAAAAATTAATTGATAAAGCGTACAATACCTACTGGGGATCGTTGTTCCATGCGGAGGACAATATCACCAGGTTTGCCAGGCAGGTAAAATCGTTCGCGTGTATATACACTTCGCGGGTGAGTAACCTTCTCGGGTATCCGCCATGGCATTATTTTCGGGTAGGAAGGGCGCGGTTGCCTCATGAGCGATGATTTTAATGTAAGAACTCCGTCTATCAGGTTTTCCGCTGTAGTGGAGGACGATGTCATAATACTTCGGCTTTCAGGGGACCTGGTTGCCGAAACGCTTACCAAGTGTGACGCTGCTATCTCACTGGTTATTTCCCAGGGGCATCACAAGATGCTTCTGTCTCTGGGAAAACTGCGGGACATTGACGGCAAAGGAGTCCTTTTTATCAGGGGGATGACACATTTCAAGCGTGATTTCAGTGTCAGGGTGAAGGTGGCGTCCCCAATAGACAGCCAGGCCTACGCCGCGCTGCTGACATACCACGTGGACCAGACGGTTTCTCTTTACGAGAGCGAAGAAGAAGCGCTTCACAGTTTTTCCCGGGAAGATCTCAAGGAAATCGCACCCCAGTACGACAGCCTGTCCCAGGGGTTGAAATTCAGGGAGGGACAGGTCATGGAACTAACCATCGATCACGGTTCGTGGCAGTCGGTCCATTTCTGCGTTCTCAAAGAAGTGCTTCCCCGGAAATTGGGTTTGGCCTGGTCATGGGGAGAGGAACAAAGCGGTCTTTCCATGGTGGTCCAGGGCTGGAATGTGATCGTCAATTTTCTTACTGCCCAGGGAATCTACACGTTCACGTCCACCACGACCCAGATGACAGTGGATCCCGATTCAAACGTCTATATTGCCAAACCGCACGAGGTGCTGCACCGCCGCCGCCGGAGTTATCCACGTGTCGGTACCGACATCCGGGTCGGGTACCGTTTGTTTTATGAGGCGGGTAAACTCGATCCCATGGAGAGAATCGGTGACTGCGTGGACCTGAGCGGGTCGGGTATGCTGCTCCTCCAGGAACGGGCCGTTGAGAAAGATGATATGCTCCTGCTGCGGTTCCAGGTCAGGGATCAGGAACTCAACGAGATCGTCGGACGCGTGGTGCGGGTCAAGGAAATAATCAAGGACAGTGTCACTCTGTACAGAGTGGGGATCAAATATACCGCCATTTTCGATATGGATCGCAACCGCATCACCCGGTATGTCCTGGAACGCGTGTTCGCCGAGGAAGGGACCGTACCAACCAGGTAATTACGCTTAAAGCCTTGAATGCGTGTTCGCCCAAACGGGTACCGTGCCTACAAGATAGTTACACGAATGGCCTGAAATGCGTGTTCGCCCAAACAGGGGACTGTACCAACCAGATAAATTCAAGGAAGCTTCTTGCACGTATCTCTGTTACTCGGAGCGCTGTCCCTGGAAACCGCTTCTCCTGCCTCCGCTCGTGTGCTTGCTTTTCAGATATTCTTTGCGTGCGGCCAGTTCGAACTTGAGCCGCTTGGCCGGCCGGTAGCCCGGGTTTATTCTCAGCGCTTTATCCAGGGTGTACTCGGCATCTTTGAACTGGTTGCGGTCCTTGAGTATACGGCTCAGGTGGCAGAGCGTTTCGCAGGTTTCACCTTCTATTTCGATAGCCCTGATGATGGCCTGATAGGCCTCTTCTATTTTATTAAGCGAGTACAACGCCCGGCTCAAGGTATCGTAGAAAAAACCGCAGGCAGGCTCCAGGTTGACTGCCACTCTGGCCAGTTCTTCCGCTTCTTTCAGGTTGCGGCCTTCCAGTACGAACAGGTGGGCCAGGTTGTTGTACGCCGGGGGATAATCGACGCCGCGCCGGGTGGCCTCCTGGTAGTACCGGATGGCCTCGTCTATTTTGCCCTGCTCCAGACTGTACAGGTACGCCAGGTTGTTCATGGCGCAGACGTTTTCCCCGTCGAGCTCCAGAGAGTGCTTGTATGATGAAATTGCCTGGTCGGTCAAGCCCAGTTCCCAGTAAATGATCCCGAGATTGTTGTGGGTTCGGGACAAGCCGGGAACAAGATCCAGGGCCTTCTGGTACTCCTTGAAGGCGTCTTCGATCCGGTCGAGCTCGTAGTAATAGTTTCCCACCTCATTGATGGTGTCGGCGCAAAATCCTACCGGTTCGCCGCTTGAGTGCAGCCTGGCTACCAGCAGGGCTCTGGCGGCGGATTCCAGCAGATCGGTGGATTCACAGGTGTCGGGCCAGACAGCGTATCCCACATTGGCCCTGAAACTGAGCGTAATCCGGCTGCTTATTTCATCCAGTATGAGGTTTCCCAGGTAACAGGTCCGCTCTTCGGATGTCTCCGGCAGGAGGATGCAGAATCCGTCCCGTCCAAAAGAAAAAATCTTTCCTTCCTGGTCCGTTTTTTCCCTGACGACCACCTCCAGTTCACAGACGAACCGTACCCGGGCATCGGAGCCGTAGATACGGTCCAGCCGCTCCGGATGGGCCAGCTCGCACAGCAGGGCGCCGGCGGAAGAGAGAGCCTGTACACAGGCGGATACTTCCTCCCGCGGCAGCTGCTCAACTATTTCCTCTAGTTGATCGGTGCTCAGCCGGCTGGACTGCAGATTCAGCGCAATGTAATCTCCCTTATTCATGTGCCATCCCGGATTCTGACTGGTTATCCTTCCCACGGAGATGGTTTCCTGAAGCTCGTGATCTGATTCGGCAGTGTTGGCATTGATCCGGACCTGCGCTTTGATTCTCCGTGGATACACTCCGTGTGAGCTCGATGAACCATGAAAATAGGGTTCTTTTCCATTGAACTCCGAATCGAAGACATCGAACACCATGCCGGACCGTATCCCGTGAATTTCACCGAGATTGATCAGCACCTCGTCTTCTCCGATGAGGCGGAGAATTTTACCGGCGACGGTCAGTATCTCGTCGTACGAAACCGTTTGATTTTTCCCGTTTTCCTTAGCCACGTGCAGGGCTGCGTCGGCCCTGGCGAGTGCTTCTCGGACCACCTCCACCAGGTAGATCTCACGGAAAAGATCCTCTTCTTCCGGTTTGAATAGATACAGGCCCAGACTGCATGTGATTCCCCCGGGGTGGCTGTCGACTGACATGGCGTGCAGTTCCCGGTCACCCGAGACGCGTGTCCGGGTGATCTCGTTACGGAGATCCTCGGCGAATTTAACGGCTTCGCCCTTGTCAAAAACGCTCAGGACGACAACGAACTCTTCTCCGCCAAACCTGGCTGCCCGGGCTTTGAGCCCGGGGCGGTGGCTGCACGTATCGAATATAGTCCTGGCGGTCGCCACCAGTACGGCATCACCGATAAGGTGGCCGTGAAGGGTGTTGAAGCGCTTGAAGTTGTCGATGTCCAGGAGAATGACCGCAATTTCCTGGCGGCGGCCTTTTTCACCGGTAAAGAAGGAGTCTCTTCTCCATTGCCGCTGGTTGGATTCCACCACTTCCATGCACCTGGCCTTAAGCAATGACATGAGGAACTCCTTGTTGTAGAGCCCGGTCATTTTATCGCAGACGAGGCGTTTGCTGTCCTGGATACGATGAAGCAGGTAACTTCCGAATACCGCCAGAAAATGGCTTTCACGCTCGGTCAAGGTGAAGTCTTCAGGAGTGTCCGCCAGCAGCCTGGCTACATAGATTTCGTCGAGAACAAGTGGAATTGAAATCTGGGTCGAATCCATCTGCCGCAGCAGCACCGCCCTGTCTATCGGCAGCGCCGGAATACCGGGTTCGACTTCCACCGGGTCATCCTCGTCACGCACCAGCAGGTTGTCTCGTGCTCCCGGCACCAGCAGCCTGGGAAACTGGAGTGGAAGGCACTCCATCAGTCCCTGGATAACGGAACGGCCGTTCCGTCTAAGATCGGTAATTGTCAGATTTGACGTGGGTTGATGCGCAATTTCCATTGTTTTATCACCAATTTTCAGGTAATAGTCCGGAAAAACTTGTAGTATTATACCATTGACAATACCGCCCCGCAAGGTTGCCTCGTTGTATGAAAAGAGCGCTATTACCTCCCATTCAGCAGAATTTTTAGCTTGACGATATTGGTTATTTTTGTTATAAAATTCAGCAGAGCAGCTAATTTTGAATCACGTCTGAATGGACGTGACACGTCCGGATGACGTGGTACGTCCTGCGGACGTATAGGGAAGGGAGGCAGCAGCGGTGCCTCAAGGCAGGGTGAAGTGGTTCAGCGATCAGAAGGGCTATGGTTTTATCTCCACTGATGATGGTGATGACATATTCGTGCATTATTCGGCTATCGAAGCGGGAGGATTCAAGTCTCTCGATGAGGGCGAGTTGGTGGAATTCGAAATAGAAGAGGGCCCCAAGGGTAAGCACGCGAAAAACGTCACGAAGATCTGACGGTT
>CAYSPT010000102.1:0-7246 GCA_964432985.1 uncultured bacterium | reverse complement strand
TATCAGTTCCAGCATGTAGGCCTGCTGTTCTTCCGGGGTGGAAATCCGGTCGTCCGCCAGCGCAATCCTGATGTCATTCAGTATTGTGGCGAAATAAGGACCTTGCGCCAAACCCGCAGCCAGGAGATCATGTCCGTCTATGACTGGTTTGATGAATCGTAATTCTTTGAAATAGCGGGTTATTTTCCGCTTTGATGTCACGTCTTTGGCCCGGGCCTTTGCCAGTACCAGGGCTTCCAGGGGGATCCGGTCGAGAAGCATCAGTATCTCGCTGGGCTTATGGGCTTTTTGTAAAGAGTCGAGAAGTGTTCTGGTGTTGCGGCAAGCCATCCGTACCACATCTATGTCTTTTTTGGAAAACCTGAATTTTTCACAGACCATGGTGATCTCCGATATCTTCAACTGCTCCAGCAGGGCTGCCAGGTACACCAGGTAGGTGCGTATGGTTTCCTCCTGAAACGTGTTGGTAAACCACTTGATCAGGGTCTGGACATTCCTGAGAGTGACCGTGAGGTTGCGGTCCAGTTTGATCCCCGGATGGATGTACCTCAGAATCCCTAACTGGTTAAGGCGCTTGATGGTCTTGAGAGGTTTGTGCTCAGCGAAAATAAGGTAGATTTCGTTCCAGACACGGGGGTATGACAAGCGATCGAGCAGGTTGAGGTTCACCGAGTTCTCTATGAAATGCAGCGTGTGCTCACCGATAGTGAAATTGAACCGCTGTTCGAACCGTACCGCCCGGAAGATGCGGGTTGGATCGTCGACAAAACTGAGATTGTGAAGTACGCGGATGACTCGTTCCTTGAGGTCCTGCTGTCCACCGAAGAAGTCAAACAATTTCCCAAACTGCTCGCTGTTGAGTTGGACCGCCAGTGCATTGATGGTAAAATCCCTGCGGTAGATGTCGTTGCGGATGGAGCCGGTTTCCACCTGGGGCAGCGCCGCCGGAAACTCGTATATCTCGAAGCGGGCGGAAGCGATATCAATTCTGAAGCCGTCAGGCAGAATGACGACGCCGGTCTTAAACTCCTTGTGTATGCTGGCACGTCCTCCCAGGGCTCTGGCTAGTTTCCGGGCGAAACGGATGCCGTTGCCTTCTACCACAATATCCACGTCCCAGTTGCGCACGTTGAGCAACAGGTCACGGACGAATCCACCCACCACATAGATGGAGAGGCCCTCTTTTTCGCCGATGGTGCCGATTCGCTTGAGAAGGCGGTACAGTTTGCGCGGCAGGTTAAGTTTCATGAGTTCCCCGATGTTCCGGCTGGAAACCAGGTGCTCTTCGTGTTCCAGGTCGTACTTGGAAAAGGGTTTTTTAAGCAGATCGTCATGGAGCACTCTCAGCAGGTCGGTGCGGGTGACTATTCCGATAAGCCTGCTCTCTTTCAGTACCGGCAGCCGGCCGATATTGTGCTTGATCATGGTCTTCTGTATCCGGGACAGGCTGGTATCGGGAGTGATGGAGACCACCTCCGTAGACATGAATCCTTTGACTGGAGCGTGTCCAAGGCGGTGGTGCATGGCTTTGTCCATGTCGGTGCTGGTAATGATACCCGCCAGACGGCCTTCCTCCATGACCGGAAGCCCCTGAAGATTGAAGCAGGCGGTGATCTTCTTGGCCTCCCGTATTGTTGTCTTTATATCCACCGTTTTGACTGGAGAAGTCATTATTTCAGAAGCGATGAGAATCGGTTTGACCTCGTTGTAGAGCACTTCCAGAAGCTGCTCCTTTATCTTTTCTACGGAGTAGCGGCTGTCCTTGATTATAGCGGATGCCGCGGTGGGGTGACCGCCGCCGCCGAAGGTGTCCAGTACCTGTCCGACGTTGACCGCTTCGCTCTTGCTGCGGCCGACCATGTGGATACGGTTTCCCATCCGGACCACCGAGAACACCACGCTCAGGTTCTCGATGTCTTTCAACTTGTGGGTAAGCAGCGACAGGTCCTGCACGAACACGTTTGTCTCGCCGGCGGCGATCACTATTTCGGTACCGTTGACGAAGTAGGTCTCGGTGTTGGTCAGAATCTGGTTGAGAAGATTTATCTGGTCGTGTGTCAGTTCACGGCTGATGAAGTCCGTCACCATAGCCAGGCTGGCGCCGCACTTCAGGAGATACGCCACCGTTTCCAGGTCGGTGGTGGTGACCGACGTGGCGGTGAGCGACGACGTGTCCTCGTAGATGCCCAGTGCAAACAGTGTTGCTTCAAAAGGAGAAATGGGGATGGCCCTCCGTTTTATTTCCTGCACCAGAATGGTTGTCGTTGCCCCGTACTCCCTGATGTGGGATACCGCCGGTTTTATTTCCTGCAGGCATTCGGGATGGTGATCGTACACTACCACCTCGACTCCTTCTTTGCCCACCAGCTTAAAAAAGTTACCCAGGCGCGAGGTATGTTGAGTGTCGACGATGATTAGTTTGCGGACCTGATCGAAGTCGATATACTTTTCCCGGGTGGTCTCGATAAGATGGCGGTACAGGATCATAAACTCCCGCACATTCCGCTCCTGAGACCCGGTAAAAACCAGTTGTGCCCGGGGGTGGATCTTGCGGGCGGCCACCATGGAGGCCAGACCGTCAAAATCAGTGCCCAGGTGGCTTATTATGATTTCCATGGTACCGTTTCCTTGCCGTTTTTATTACTATTTCTCTACCTATCCTAACTGCTTGCCGGATAAAAGGCAAGAGAGCGTAAGGATCGGAGGAGAAAGGCGTGGTATATCACGTAGTGGTGTCGGGGACCACTTCGGCGAATATCTGTCCGTAACGGATTATGCTGTCGGTGATGGTAAATCCGGCTTCCATCATTTCATCTTTGAAAGAGTCCCGGGTGTATTCGATATTGTGGCTGGTGTCAATACGCCATTCGACACCCAGTTCACGTTTCAGCGGAACGTGCCAGCTGCGGGTCTGCAAATAGGCGTTTATCAATACGCGCGAGGGTCGTATCGTACCGGTGATGGCTCTAAGGAAATCAAGCCGGCGTGGAAGGCTTTCCAGAACATTCGAGAGGAGCACCACACTGTAATCCTCCTGGGGGAGATCTTCCATGGAACCACCAATACATGTGAGGCGCGGGTGGAAAACAGATTCCAGCTTCTGCTCAGTCAGGGTTTCTTTTTCTACCAGACATGTAATACGGGCTCCTGTCCAACGGGCAATATCTCTCCCCAGGAGATTAGCACCGTTTTGTATCACCAGGACGTGGTCGTCGCCGGTGATTCGTGATATGAAATAATCATACAGTCTGCTCAAACGGTACTGTACGCTGTCTGGCTCTCCATATCTGTCGGCAGTGCTGCCAAGCAGACGGTTCAGATTATTCTCAATGCGGAGAAGGTGCCGCAGCGCTTTGTGCGGCGGATTACCCACAGCCATCACATCTAGGGCCTGATTGATAAGTTTTTCCTGCCATGATGGCTTGAGTAAACGTACCGCAGATCGACACAGCGGCATGATCGCGGCAAGAGCTAAACGCTTGACCATGGGAGACCGCTTTTTCCTTTTTGCCTGCCGGTTTTCATCCGGCTTCGTCTTTTCATGCTGCGCTTCGTGAGGTACCGGAGCAATGTCATAGTCGAACAGGGCGGCGGTTTCGGTAAAATCCTCTCCGTATACCCATTGTCTTATTTCCTCATGAGAGGAATGCTTGTACCGCCCCACGGAAGTCGGACGGATGTGCCCGTAAGTGTTCGCAACATGCCGGAGCCCGCAATGTTTGAAGATCTCCCCCAGGCTGACATCGGGATTCTGCGCCATATCTTCGTATTTGTATACCGGGCAGTTCTCTTCTCCTGCCTCACGGCGGAATGCCTGCAGGTTGCGGTAGGCTTCTGTCCAGTGACGCTCTCTGAACTCGGGGGTGCCTTTCAAAAAATTGTCTTTCCAATGGGTAAACTGGCTGTCGATGGTGTCCCTCGGGTCGCGTATGATGCAAAAGAGGCGGATATCGATACCTCTTTTCATGTATTCCAACAACGCCTTCAGGCCTTCCGGGGAGTTCAAATACCGGGGGCTTTTGTCAAACACCACCGGTCCGTAGCGGTCCAGTACAGCGTCCCAAAGAGCACAGAGCGATTCATGGGTAAGCGGGACCGGAATGTCGGTTTCGGGCAGCATGACTGCTACTTTGTCCTCGAAGCGGCGAAACAACCGTAACCGCTCCTTCAGCGGCAGGTTCTGCTCCCGTGCAGCAATCGCTTCAGCACCGAAATTCCAGAAGTTGGCTTCCCATATTGGCACTTTCTGGTCGGGGTGGCACAGGTGTACGTCGGGGTGCTTGGCGAACACCTTCTGCACCGCGGTGGTTCCCGAACGCTTGACTCCCAGGCAAATGATGGTTCTCGTGGCGGTCATGGTAATCGTGACTCCAGCCGATCCTGTATGTAATACCTTTATCCTACCTTCTTCTTCGCGGTCCTGGCAAGCTTCTGCTCTCCTTATTCTATTGGTTGCCGGCTAACGTCGCAAACCCTTTACGTTAGTTATGGGGAGCTGTCAAGTTGCCGTCAGGACAAAAAATCTGGTATGTTTGTAAGCGAGGAGTTTTCCATATGAATATCCTGACGGTGTGTACCGGTAACATCTGCCGCAGTGTACTCTCCTGTCACTTGATGGCCTTGGGAGCCCGTAAACGGGGACTCGACTGGATGACCGTTCGGTCGGCCGGCACCCGGGCACAATCCTGGTACCGTATTTACGGCGTTCTCGAAACAATCTTGCGGGATGTGGAATTTGATGTTTCCGCTCATGCCGCCACCAGGATAACGGAAGACATGATCGAAGGTTCCGATCTCGTACTGGTGATGACGTACGAACACCGGGACGGCATTGTGGCGCTTGCGCCTGCTGCCGCCGATAGGGTACATCTTCTGAAAGAGTTCGCCGGCCTTGGCGGAGACCCGGAAATCCAGGACCCTCTCGGTCATCCCGATGAGGCTTACTACGCTTGCTTCGCACTCATAACGGAAGCGGTGGAAAAGGTCCTCGATCGGCTGGAGTCAATACAGTAGTTGCTTGTAAAGCTCGATCAGTTTATCCGTCAGCATGGTGCGGTCGTAGTGTTCTTTTATGTATGCCCGGCCGCATTCTCCCATCTCCGTCCACTGGCCCCGGTGCGTGATGAGATAGGATAACCGGTCGGTCAGGGCCTCCGTGTTTCCGGGAGGAACGAGAAAACCGCTCCGGCTGTCCTCCAGCGCCTGAGACACGCTGCCCACATCCGTCGCCACTACGGGAAGCCCCGCCGCCTGGGCTTCCATAAGCGACACCGGCAGTGCTTCCGCCAGGCTGGGAAGCAGGAAAATGTGTGACCTGCCCAGGTGCTGCAGCACTTCGTCATGCGCCATGGGGCCGGCCAGGCAAATGGTGTTTTCCATACCGAGTTCGGTTACCAGTTGCTGGAGGCTTGCTTGCAGCTCGCCTCCCCCGATAATATCGTATTCAATTTTAATTTCGGGATGGCGTGCCAGTAGTCCGGCCACGGCGCGGATGCCGTACTCCAACCCTTTTTCCGGGGCTAGCCGGGCCACGGTGATGATTCTGATTCCCGAGGGTTCCCGGGAGTTGGCAATGAGATCAGTCTGGTCACCGGTTTCTTCCGTTTGGCCATTGTCCGGCGGGGTTGATGTATCGGGGGACCGGTCGAATGACGGATTATTGATATCCAGTCCCATGGGAAGCCGTACTAACTTTTCCTTCGGCGCCCCGAACTCAAGCAGGTGAGAGTAGTTGTATTCCGATATGGCGATGAAACAGTCGCCGGTTTTGAAAAGCCTGGTGTAGAGCCCTGGTCCGCTCTCTGTTCCCCGGCGGATGTCGGCGCCGTGAAATGTAGTTACCAGCTTTCCTCCGACGCCCAGGTCCTTGAGGCACGCACCGAATACGCCGACGGTCCCGAAGTGGCACTGGATGATGTCGTAGTCCGTGTCTGCGAAGTGAACGGCCAGGAAAAGGAGCCGCAGTGTCAGTGCCAGCTTCCCGAACCGCAGAACATTGAGGGATTTGAGGATCAGGCTGGGATTACGGCACAAACCGGAGAAAATAAGCCCCAGAGCTTTTATTAAGCGTACTATTTTGTTGCGTGGAACACCCCAGTAGACGACGTTTTTCATCAGGTGATAGTCGGCAATATCCCGGTGTACTTTCGCCTCCCGTGGGTTGGAGGCGGCAAAGATAGTCACCCGGTGTCCCTGGTCTATCAGGGCGGTAACCTGATTAAGGATAAAGGTCTCGGACAGCTTCGGAAAGTATCCTACGATAAATGCAATGTTCATTTCGTTACACCATACATGAATTGTACACCCGGTCGATGTGCTTCACAACTACGTTCCAGTCATAGGTGCTGCGCACATGGTCTTGAGCCATTTCCCCGGTTGACGAATCAGCCTCCAGGGCCGTCTTCACCGTTTCCACCAGGCTGTCGAACTCGCCCGGATCATAGAGAAAACCAAGTTCGGGACGGGCAATTATTTCACGGCATCCGGTATGCCCGGGGGCCACCACCGGTTTACCCAGGGACATCCCCTCCAGAAGGACCGTCGGGATACCTTCCCGCTTGCTGGTTGTGACCAATGTGCTGCAGGCCGCCATGGCATCTAAGGTGAATCCCCGTGGAAGTTCACCCAGCAGTGAGAGATTACCGGGCAGAGAACCGGACCGGGTGATAAATTGCTGCTCGGTCAGACCCGGCCCGATCATAACAAAGTTCCTGGCGGGAAAAATCCCCGCCAGTTTTACAAACAACCAGGGATTCTTGACGGAATTCGAACTACCGACAAAAAGGATGAAATCTTTCAAGTCATACTTATTTTCGAACCGCTGTCCCCGGGCCGTATCGCACTCATTGCAGTCAACGCCATTGGGAATAATCACCGTCTCTATTGAATGGTTTTCGAGCAGGTAGTCGTGCAGCCACCTGGAGATGGAGATCTTCACATCGGCCTCCGGTACCGTCTGAAGCAGGGTGGAATTTATCGCTTCCTGCCCGGAATTAAGGCCGCCGGGGTAGTCTTCGGCAAAATACAGGGTGTGGTAAGTGTGGACCCATTTGCACGTGGCTGTGTGCGCCCGGGAGCAGGCGGCCACAAACCAGGGATCGACGTGGGAGTGAACGATGTCAAACCCCGGCAGACCACGCATTTGAACATAGTGCTGGTACAGCCTTCTGAAACGGCGGTTGATGGATATCAGGGACCGGGTTGTATCAGACGGAAAAAGCCTGGTGTGATGCGAAGAGAAGGAGTG
>CAYSPT010000101.1:0-12627 GCA_964432985.1 uncultured bacterium | reverse complement strand
CCTGTCGCTTCTGACGCTTTTACCGGTAGTTCAGGGCTGCAGAGGGAAAAAGAAAACATCAATTCCGGTGGAAAAGGTAGAGTTCAACCCGGAAGAAGAACCCTGGCATGTGGCGGTTGAAGTGGGTATCATTGCGGCGCAGAACGGGCACTACGACAGGGCTATAGCCGAATTCAGACGGTCCATTTCCATGAAGCCCGATAACTCTCTGCCGTATTCGTATCTCGGACTGGTGTACGCGAAAGTAGGAGAGACGGAGCGTGCCCGCACCTATCTTGAGAAGGCTGTGCGATTGGACCCGAAGAATGAGATAGCTCTGGAGAACCTGGGAGTTCTACTGGCGGAGAAAAAAGATTACCGCCGGGCAATGAAGTGCCTTGAAATGGCCCTGGAAATCAATCCCCGCAACATCAACGCCAGGTTCAACCTGGCCCAACTCTGCAAGGTGCTGGGTGAAACCAGCCGTTCAATCGAGTTGTTTATCGAACTGATCAATCTTCAGCCGGAGATACCGGCTTTCCACTACCACCTGGCTTCGCTCTACCAGTTGAAGGGCTTCACAGAGCAGGCCCTGGAGGAATATGCGAAGACGGTGGAATTGAGTCCGGGAAGATATACCGAGGCCTACTATCAGTTGGCTACCATTCACCATGCGGAAAAGCAGTACGATGAAGCCCGGGCCAACTATATCAAGGTAATTGAAATAGATGGACATCATCTCCAGGCTCACATCGGTCTGGGTGATCTCTTTTTCGACCAGGCTGACTACAACGAGGCCCTCACCTATTACAAGAAAGCGCTCTCTATATCACCGGACAACCGTTATTGCATCAATTCGTTGACGAAAGTCCGTAACGCTCTGAACCGCGAGGGCGCCGAGCAGCAGAAGAACTGACTGCATTTAAAACAGCAGGCCTGGAGAGAAAGGTGTATCAACTGTCGGAGCAGAAGGCCCGTGAATTGTTCAACCTGGACCAACTCCTCCCCCGGGTCCGCCGGCCGACCCGGTACGTGGGCGGCGAATGGAACATAATCCAAAAAAAACCTGAAGAGGTTTCGTTCAGGGTAGCCCTGGCATTTCCCGACATCTACGAGGTAGGAATGTCCTACCTGGGATTCAAATTGTTTTACTGGCTTCTCAACGGCATATCCTGGCTAGCCGCAGAGCGGGTGTACACTCCCTGGCTCGATATGGAGCAGGAACTTCGGGAAGCGGGCCTGCCCCTGGCCACGCTCGAAAGCGGTACGCCGCTTAAGCAATGTGATATCGTTGCTTTCACGCTTCCGCACGAGCTCACCTGTACCAATATTTTGACTATGCTCGACCTGGCGGGCATACCGCTGAAAGCAGCAGACCGGGGGGAGGACGCCCCGGTTGTTCTGGCCGGGGGATACGGCGCTTTCAATCCTGAACCCCTGGCTGATTTCTTCGATGTATTTTTCATTGGGGAGGGTGAAGAAGGCCTTCCGGAACTTTGCCACCTGCTCGCTGATATGAAAAAGCAGGGTCTTTCCCGCCCGGGGACATTAAGGCGTCTGGCCGGGATGGAAGGTGTTTATGTTCCCTCCTTGTACGAGCCGCAGTACATGGATAGCGGGCAGATCGATCAGCTGCGCCCCCTGGAAGACGGGGTGCCGTCCGTTATCAAGCGCCGTGTAATTGCCGACCTGGAATGCGCTTTTCACAACCGTTCCGACCTGGTACCGTTCATGGGTACAGTTCACGACCGGGCAGTGGTGGAGATTATGAGAGGATGCTCGCGGGGGTGCCGGTTCTGCAACGCCGGGACGCTGTTCCGGCCGGCGCGGGAGCGGTCAGCAGAAACCGTTTGCTCCCTGGCGATGGACATACTCGAGCGGACCGGTTACGAAGAGCTAGCCCTGTGCTCCTTGAGCACCACCGACCACAGCGGTCTTGTCAATATGATTGATTTGCTCAACGAAAACCTCGATTCGGCACACACCTCCCTTTCCCTTCCTTCATTGAGGGTCGGCAGCTTTTCCGTCGACCTGGCCAGGAAGATGGGGCGGGGACGGAGGACCGGGCTCACCTTCGCTCCGGAAGCCGGAAGCCAGCGGCTTCGTAATGTCATCAATAAAAATGTTACCGAGGAAGATCTGATTGATACGGTGGCCAGGATTGCCGGCGAAGGGTGGAAGCGGGTCAAACTGTATTTCATGGTCGGACTGCCGCAGGAAGAAGAGGAAGACCTGGTTCAGCTCGTGCGGCTGGTCAAGGAGGTGAGGCGTGCGGGACGCAAGCACTCGAGAAGGGGGTTCCTTACCAGTGTTTCAGTTTCTCCCTTCTGCCCCAAACCGCACACACCGTTTCAATGGGCCGCCCAGGACCACCGGGAATCCCTGGAAAATAAACTGGCTTATTTGAGAAAACAGCTTGGTATCAAGGGAGTAAAAGTGACTGTGGGTGATTATGATGCCGCCTGGCTTGAATCGATCATCTCCCTGGGTGACCGCAGGATTGGTAGAGCAATTGAGCGGGCCTGGCGCAAGGGATGCCGTCTCGACAACTGGTCGGAATGCTTCCAGCCCGGGCTCTGGCGGGAATCGTTCGACCAGGAAGGAATCGATCCCGCATTCTATATTAACAGAGAAAAGTTGCCAGAAGAGGTTTTCCCGTGGCATCATATAGATGCGGGGGTAACGCGGGAGTACTTGTGGGAGGAATACCGCCGTTCGCTGGCCGGGGAAACGACACCGGACTGCCGTTTGACAAAGTGTACGGGATGCGGTGCCTGTACTACCTGAAGAGCGCCGTGAGCGCGCTTTGGAAAGCGGACGCGCTTTGAAAAGCGGACGCGCTTTGAAAAACGTGAGCGTTGTATGCGTGAGCGCGCTGGAAAGCTGGAACGTGATGAACAGAATACGATGTCTGCTGGCTGCTGTGCTGGTTGTTGCCCTGGTCCCGCTCTGGCTGCCGGGATGCTGCACCTGCCGCAGGTCGAAACCGCCGGGAGAAATAGGGGTGGACTCTACCAGTGAGCAGGTCGTGGCGCCGGAAGGGGCCGCGGAACCTCAAGAACCTTTCGTTTTCCGTTCATCCGGTAAGGGGGGCGAAGGGGAAAAAGAGAAGAAGGACGGGGAGGAACTATACCCGGTCCGGCCCGGTGAAAAGATTGATTCCGTTGAATACAACGAGATTCTCAGTCTTATGGACAACGGCAGTTACGCGGACGCCCTACAGAAAATCGACGATCTCATACGAAAGTATTCGGCCAGCTCAAAGGAGCAGGAACTGCTTAATTATATGGCGGCCGAATGCCTGTTTTTTCAAAAAAACATGCGGAGTGCCATGGCGGCGTATGAGGAGTTTATCAAGCAGTATCCACGGTCTCCCATGACCGACAATGCCAAGGCGGCCATTAACTTTATATCCACCATCAAGGATCACAAGAAGAAGTACGTGTCACCTCTTGAGGATAAACCAGGTAAACGGTGAAAACATGATGAATGCGAACAGAGGCTTCACCCTGATACAGATTCTTGTGGCCCTCTTCGTTCTGGGTGTGGCTCTGGTGCCGGCGACCTCTCTTTTCCTGCAGTCCAATCGCAATGTCGAACAGGGTGGGGCGCTGCTTGAAGCCACTATCGCCGCCCGGTCCATCCTGGACGAAGTCCGGAGCCAGCCGTTTTTGCTTGATAATATGGGAGAATCCATCGAGGTACCGAGCGATAAATTCCCGGAACTCACCATCCCGTCCCACTTCAGACAGAAGTTCAAAGGAACAGCCCAGGTGGAGATTCGCCAGGTGGAACCGGGAAAATATCACTCCCGCCTCCGAGAAGTTCGGGTCACTGTGTGGTGGGAGGAAAACAATAAAAACCGGTCGCTGGACCTGTACACCCTTGAAGGGAATCTAAACGATTGCAAGCTGTTCAGACTGTAAAAAGCACCCGTAACCGGGCCTACACATTGATCGAGATCCTGGTCACTTCAGTGATCATGGTTATTATCGGCGGAGTCATCGTGCTGCTTCTGAGGCACCACGTGAACATGATGCAGGAAGGAAAGCGGGCCATAGAGCTTCAGCACGAAGTGCAGCGGGTGCTGAAGCAGATATCCAACGATTTCCGACGGGTCAACTCTCCGGTGATCATCGACCAGAAGTTCAATATCTGGCTGGGAGGTGAAAACCTGGCCGAACTGGAGATTTCACCGGTGGAGCTCATCGACGCCGATGATGATATCACCAACGGCACCGAGGAGCTGATAGTGCGGCACTACCGGGCGGATCCGCTGGGTGAGGAGCGGGTAGTCAGATACTATCTCGACGAGACCCTGGGGGGAATGATCAGGGAAGAAAACGGGGAACCGAAGCTGTTCAGCGACAATGTGACCGAGCTGAAGTTCATGGGGGACAAGGAAGATCTCAAGAAGGTCTATTTAACAGCTAATATTGTGATTCCGGAAACGGAACTGACCAAAGAAAAACAGGAAAAGCTCGAGGCCGTATTCAGGCTGAAGAGCGATTTTATCGTGGTGAAACAATGATGGTAACACGGGTGTCACAGAGAGGAATATCAATCGTTCTGGCGCTGTTCGGCATCGCCATGCTGGCAGCCTTCGGGACTATTTTCTTTGCTATATCCACCCAATCCAGGGATGAGGCATTTCGTGAAGCCGACCGGCTGAGAGCAGCGGAACTGGCCTCCGCCGGGTGTGAAAAAGCCCTGGTCATCCTGCACGATCAGCATCACAAGGGCAACAGCACCTGGCGTTATCCGTCCCAGGGAGCCCTGGCTGTCCCGCAAGAGGAGCTGTCCGGCACCATCTACACCAGCGGCACCGATGACAAGGAGCCGGTTGCTTTCGGGAAATACCGCATTGTAGAAGTGTCGTCCTATTACCTGAAAAAAGAAGACACCCTGGTGGGGCCATATCAGGCGCTGCCGTACAAGATCCATGGGATACCGTTTGGCCGGTATGACATACTCAAGGTTGTGACAGAAGGTAAGATCAACAGAACAGGGGTCAGTATTCGTCTGACCACACTGGTAAAGGTGGTGCGCCAGGATGTTCTTTACTAAACCGTATCATTCACAAATATTCTGCTGCGGCTCGAAAATGACTACAGCCACTGTGTTGTGGTGCGCTAAAGCGCATGCGAAAATAGTTATGGCTGCTACCTGTTTAATGGTAGTACTGCTCCTGGTGGTGTTCTGTCCCTCTGTCGTACAGTGCGAGGATGAGACCGCCGATCCTGAATCGAACTATCAGGAAGGATTTCCAAAGCAGATAAGCGGTGATATCTACGGGCAGGTCCAATCCGCAGATCTGGACGGCGACAGGCGCAAAGAACTTATTTTCGGAGCCACCGACGGTTGTATCCACGTTTTCAACTACAACGGCACCGCCCGCAGGATGATGGGTGTATGGCCCCGTCACACCGGCGGCCCGATAATGTCTCCGTTGGCGGTCAGTGACCTGGACAACAACGGGGATCCCGAGATCCTGGCCGGGTCGTTCGACGGCAAGGTGTACGCTCTGAGCAAGCAGGGCAAGTTGATGTGGAAGTATGACACCGGCGGTAGCATTACCCTGGCCGCACCGGTGGCGCAGGACATCAACGGTGACGGAAAACAGGAAATTGCGGTTGCCTCCCACTCCAAGAAGTTGTCTCTTCTTGATAACAAGGGATTTCTCAAGTGGGAGCACAGGGCCACCTCCACACTCAGCGGTACGCCGGTGCTGGGGGACGTGGATGGTGACGGCCGCAAAGACGTGGTGGTACGCTCCGACGCCGGCTGGCTAGAAGTGCTGGGACCCACCGGGGCGAAAGTAAAAGGCTGGCCGGTCCCCGCAGGCGGTCCGAGCGGTTTCTATCCGTTTCTGCCCCGGGTCGACGATCTTAACAGCGATGGGGAAAAGGAGATCATTGTGGGAGCCCCGTCCACCAACAGCCTGGCCATCATGTCTAAAAACGGCAAGATATCCAAGAATTTCGAGATTAAGGGTTATGTTCACGACCAGGTCAGGGTTGCCGACGTTAACGGCGATGGATTTCCCGACCTGGTGTACGGTCGGTCGGACGGTAAACTCGATGTGGTCGATGTACGCAAAACCATGGCCAGAAGTGACGGTAAGAAAGTTTCCTTTCCCGGGTGGCCGAAAAAAGTGGGTGATCACATCTATGGTATGCCTCAGGTCGCCGACATTGACGGTGACGGCAAATCGGACATCATCTTCACCTCGTGGAACTCACGGGGGGAAGGGCTTGAAACCGGTACCCTGGGAGTTGTCGACCTGGAAGGGCGGTCCGCAGAGGGATTCCCAAAATCGGTGGGTAAAACGTTTGGCCGGGTGACTCTGGCCGACCTGGATGGCGACGGGGATATCGAGATTATCTGTCCCGGTGGAATAGGATACACAGGCCCCCAACTCCACGTATTCGACTGCCCCGGGCGGGTACCGCTCAGGATGGCCATCCTGGCCAGGGACTACGATTGAGTGAGCCAGTGACGAAAATTCTCGTTTCGGGGACAATGCTGGCCAGGGGTTACGATTGAGTGAGCCAGTGACGAAAATTCTCGTTTCGGGGACAATGCTGGCCAGGGGTTACGAATGAGTGAAACAGGGAACACCGTCCACCGCTTTCGGGTGAGGGCCTGGTTGCAGAAAAAGGACCGTTACCGGTTCGTCTCCCATCTCGGAATGGTGGTCGCTTTGAGACGGGCGTTGATCCGCAGCAAGCTTCCCATCATGTTTACCAGGGGATACCACCCCCTGCCGCGGCTGTCATTCGGACCGGCGCTCAGAACGGGTTACCTCAGTCAGGGAGAACCGGTGGATATTAATCTGTACGAAGACATCGGCGTGCAGGAAATTTCACGGCGTCTCAACCGGCAGCTGCCGCCTCACATGAGCGTTATACGCCTTGACAGGCTCGGGGAAAATGATGCGGGATGCGGTTCTGCTTTCACTTCGAGCCGAATGATGGTAGTATTTTCTCAGGACGACCCGGCTGCGGATTGTGATGCGGTCTCACGGTGCGATAAACTCACCGGCGGAGTGGCGGTCATCCATGGGGGTGGGAAGATCGTCGATGGACCTCGGCCCGCCTCATTGGAAACCGTGCGGGAAATGTGCGGTTTTGATTGGAAGGAACCGGGGACGGCAGCAGCGCGGTGCTGGTATCAGGCAACGTTTCTCCTGCCTATTTCTTCCTCGTCGAATTTTGAAGATATCGTTGGTTCACTGGCAGGCGGTGCCGGGACTGTGACCTGGTTTGCCGCCAGAGAATCGTTCGAATAATTGTAGAGGATAGTTTAATTGGAAAAGTGCATTGTTGTTGACTGCACGGGTACTGAGGTGAGAATCGGCATCACCGAAGACGGTCACCTGGTGGAACTCTACGTGGAGCGCGAGGAAAACCGTAAGATCGTCGGTAATATCTACAAGGGACGGGTAACAAACGTCCTGCCCGGAATGCAGTCTGCCTTCGTCAACATCGGAATAGAGAAGGATGTGTTCCTCTATATCGGCGATATAGAGGGTTTCCGTCCTGAAGAATCCGATGATATGCCGCTGGCGGATGCGGAACCGTTCAGCATCAACGAGCTGCTCCAGGTGGGGCAGGAAATCGAAATCCAGATACTCAAGGAGCCTATTGGAACCAAGGGAGCGCGGGGAACGACCTATCTGACCCTGCCAGGCCGGTACCTGGTGCTCATGCCCGGGATCGACCACGTAGGCGTGTCAAAGAGGATTGAAGAAGAGGAACGGGAACGGCTCAGGGAAGTAGGACACGCCATACAGCCGCCGGACATGGGGCTCATTCTGCGGACAGTCGCTGAAGGCCGGCAGGAAGACGAGCTCAAAGATGATCTGGATTTTCTTCTCAAATTATGGGAAAAGATAAAAAACCGGGGGAAGAACTCTTCTGCGCCGTCGCTGCTGTACCGGGAATTGGACCTGGTGCAGAAAATGGCCCGCGATCTGTTCACCGTCGATGTTGATAGGTTTGTGGTAAACAGTTCCATCAAGCATCGGGCATTGATAGAGTTTATAGAATCGTTTTCCGGCTCTTCCCAACTTTCCTCCCGGGTAGAGATGTATGAAGGTTATGTTCCGATATTCGAAAAGTTCGGTCTGGAAGCGGATATCAACCATGCACTGAAGCGCAAGGTGTGGTTAAAATCGGGAGGATATATCGTCATTGAGCGGACGGAAGCTCTCTCAACCATAGACATAAACACGGGTAAGTTCGTCGGCAAGGTCAACCTGGAAGAAACAGTCTTCAAGGCAAATATGGAAGCGATTCCGGAAGTCGTCCGCCAGATCCGGCTGCGCGATATCGGAGGGATACTGATAATAGATTTCATCGATATGAGGGAACAGGCCCACCGGGAAGAAGTAGTGGAGCATCTGCAACGGGAGCTGGAGAAAGACAAATCAAAGAGCAACCTGCTCCCCATCAACGAGTTCGGCCTGCTCGAAATAACCCGGAAACGGGTCGGTAAAGGGCTGGACCAGCTTTGCCGCACGGGCTGCCCCTATTGCCGCGGTCAGGGAAAGGTGCTCTCCCCCGAATACGTGGCAGAAAAAATCCGCCGCCGGTTGATCAAGCTGTCCGAGGAAACACTCAGCCGGTTTGTCACCGTGACGGTGCATCCGGAAGTGGCTGCCGTGCTGCGCGGTGTCGACGACGAAAAGCTTTTTCTGCTCGAGGACATGGTGAAAAAAAGAGTGCAGGTTATCGCTGACAGCACTCTTCACCTGGAGAGTGTTGATATCAGTACTTGACAGATAGACATTGGATAACTATACTATACACTTGAATAATATGCCACCACCTCCGTATGGTCCGGCAGGTGGTGGTAAACTTTCATGGGATAATGATCCGCTTATGAGATAAGCGGTTGAGGGAGGAGGCCCCTGGAATGTATGCGATAATTGAAGAAGGGGGCAAGCAGTACCGGGTTTCAGAAAATGAGACTGTACAGGTTGAAAAACTGCCCCTTGAGGCTTCTTCGACCTTTGAGACCTCGCGGGTCTTACTGGTGAACGACGGTGATAAGCACCATATCGGCATGCCGTATGTTGAAGGCGCGAAAGTGACCGGCACCGTGCTCGGGCACGGGAAAAGCAAGAAAGTGAAGGTCTTCAAATACAAGCCCAAGAAGGCTTATCGCCGACTGCAGGGACACCGCCAGCAGTTCACCGAAGTAAAGATTGACAAGATCGAAATTGGATAGATTGAGATCTTAAAGATCTGAGGTTGCAGGTTAATTGTTTATGCAGGTTGATAGTCCAAGCAGGTTAGTCGTTTATGGTTGAGGTGACCATTTTCCGGTACCGGGATGGCTGTCCCCACGGTTTTTCCGCCGCGGGACACTCCGTCAGCCGGCGCCGGCAGCCGAAGTTCGGGTGGCGGAATTTGATTCCGCTCAGGCTAGGCTGGCAGCGGGTACTGAGAGCCAACAGAGTGTGTGCCGGTGTGTCAGCGCTGGTGTTGCACACTATCGGCGCTCTGCAAAGCAGGCTCGGCCTGGATGTCCACTGTCGGATAAGGCCGGGTGACACGGTGTGTTACCTGCCCGAAGAAATGGCACCATCGGAAAAGGAACGTGCAGAGTTTCTGCTCGAAGCGATGGCGGATTCCCTTCAGCAGATGCAGAATGAATATCAAGGGTATTTACGAGTTAACGACAAAACCCAACAGGGTTAGTTAGGGAGGTGAGGTCGAATGGCGCATAAAAAAGGTAAAGGCAGCACCTCAAATGGACGGGAAAGTGAATCAAAGCGTTTAGGAGTTAAACGCTTTGGTGGTCAATTTGTTCCGGCCGGGAGTATCCTGGTCAGACAGAGAGGCACGAAAATTCACCCGGGTGAAAACGTTGGCCGCGGTGGCGATGATACACTCTTCGCCAAAATCAGCGGCATAGTTTCATTTCGCGGAAAATCTTCCGGCAGGCGGTCGGTGTCGGTCACTGCGGAACAAGTTCCGTACGCAGAACAAGTTCCGGGCGAAGTAACCAACGGGTAGCAATGCTTGTCGACCGAACCAAAATTTTCGTCAAGGCCGGCTCCGGTGGAGATGGATGCCTCAGTTTCAGGCGCGAAAAATACGTCCCCCGAGGCGGGCCGAACGGTGGAGATGGTGGGCGCGGCGGTGATGTGGTTCTTATCGCATCATCAGAGTTGCGCTCCCTTTTTCATTTCCGGAGAAAGCGTCATTTCAAAGGGGAACGCGGGCAGCATGGTCAGGGCTCCAACAGAACCGGCCGCAGCCGTGAAGCCAGGATGGTGGAGGTGCCCGTGGGCACCGAAGTGGTAGACCGGGATACGGGAGAGCGCCTGGGTGAACTCCTTGCTCCGCAGGAGACCCTGGTAGTGGCTGTGGGGGGCGCCGGCGGGCGTGGAAACGCCAGGTTTGTCTCGTCAACCCGCCAGGCCCCGAAAATTGCCGAAGAAGGCGTTCCCGGTGAGGAACGGTGGTTGGTTCTTACCCTTCGTCTGCGTTCAGACGCCGGTCTGATCGGATTTCCCAGCGCGGGTAAATCCACCTTGATATCCAGGGTGTCATCCGCAAAATCAAAAGTGGCCGAGTACCATTTCACCACGCTGGAACCCATGCTGGGAGTGGTAACGCTGCCTGGCGGCCGGACCATGGTTTTGGCTGATGTCCCGGGGCTTATAGAGGGCGCCCATGAGGGCAGCGGGCTGGGCGACCGGTTCCTGCGTCACGTGGAGCACACCCGGGTGTTTGTGCATCTGGTGGATGTTTCCCCTCTTTCCGGCCGTGACCCGGTGACCGATTTCCACGCCATCAACGAAGAGCTCAGGCAGTATGACAGAACCTTTATGGACAAACCGCAGGTGGTGGCTGTCAATAAAATAGATATGCCCGGAGCTCTTGAGCGTGCCGAGGTGCTGGAAAAAGAGCTGCCCGGACATAAGATTTTCAAAATATCTGCGTTGACCGGGCAAGGCGTAGATGCTATTCTTGAACATGTCTGGCTCCTGCTGAAAAAGGAGTCAGAAAAAGGAGAGTAACATGGCTCGTATCGGTATTCTCGGCGGGACGTTCGATCCCATTCACATAGGACATCTCCTCATGGCCGAAGAAGCGCTCGAGCACCTGAAACTCGATCGTTTGCTGTTCGTTCCCAACCGCATTCCCCCCCACAAGGCTGCCGGTGAAGTAACCTCGCACCAGGACCGGTACATGATGACGGTCCTGGGGACGATGGACCATGACAATTTTCAGGTTTCCCGGGTTGAAATCGACCGTAAGGGTCTTTCTTTCACTATCGATACGGTGCGGGCCATCCGCGAAAGGCTCAAAGAAGAGCCAGCCAGTTCCTCTTCCGGTGAAGACGACCTGTTCCTGGTGGTAGGCCTGGACAGCCTGGTGGAAATCGAGACCTGGAAAAGCCCCGGTGACCTGGTCCGTGAAGTCACCTTTGCCGTGGCTCCCCGTCTGCGGTATATCAGGGATGATGTCCCGGATGAGGTTTTGAAGGAAACGGTCTTTCTTCCCATGCCGCCTATCGATATATCTTCAACGCAGATACGGGAACGGGTTGCCCTGAATCGTTCCATCCGCTACCTGGTCCCTTCTGCCGTCCAGATATATATCAGGAAAATGAAGCTCTACCTGCCTCGATGAGTAAAAACGACGATTTTGAGCCGCTCGATCTGTCCTTGTTGGATCAACCATCGGCATCGAAATCCACTCCGGTGTCGGCACCTCCGACAGCCGGACCCGCGCCGGGTGATCTCGATTTTTCCGCACTGCCTAACCAGGCCAACTGCCTGCGGTTTTCCGGCACGAACAAACTGAAAGTCGACGCCACTACCCCTCTGGAATTGTTCACCCGTTACCTGCTGGCGAGTAGCTGCATCCTGCTGGTAATCATCCTGGCTGCTCCATTCTTTCTGGCACAGCCGTCCCGCCTTGGCGAACGTCAAATAGGGTCCTCCGGGTCCTCATCCGGGGGATATCGCCGTGGTGAAGGCGCAAAAAGAATAGCTGAGGGTATTGGAGCGTACTCCGATTACGCGAAATCTACCGACGACCTGCTCGACAGCATGGAGGGCGATGAGAGAACGAAGGAAGAGCGGGCGGCGGACAGGGGTAAAACCATGCGGGAGCGCAACAAGGTACTGCTTCCCGCCGCGGTGGTTTTTTTCATGTTCTGCCTCATTCTCAAGCTGAAAACCGATGTGTATTACGTTCTGGACGGTTATCGAAGGCAGATACTGGTGCACCGCAGTATCCTGGGATTTCAGTCATCAACCCCGGTCAAGCCCTTCGCCGCCATGAGCGCAGCCACGGTCAACGGACGGTATCACCCCGGCAGCCGGTATAAACCGGGCTGGTGGTCGTACTGCATGGTTATCGTCCTGCGCAGCGGAAAGATCATGCGGGTGTCCGACTGGCAGCGCGACGCCTACTCCCTGTGTGTGGGAGAAGCACAGAAAATTGCTGACTTCATGAGGATCCCCATGGTTCCAGGCCAACCCGAGCGGTGCCTGCGGGTCAAACCCGCCAGGCCCGGTCAGCAGGCGCGTATTGAGCATATCGGGCGCTTCAAATCGATCTTCACCAATCCCATGCCGTATCTCGTCTACATCATCCTGCTTCTCCTCCTTTTTTCGCTCTA
>CAYSPT010000100.1:5556-12676 GCA_964432985.1 uncultured bacterium | reverse complement strand
TGCTCTTCTTTCTTTTCCAGTGTTATGGTGGACATTCCCATTCTGGTAATGTAAAAATCCACCTTCAGGCGCCGTGAGAACGGCCCGCCCACCTTTATCAACTGATCGTCCAGCGTGAACTCAACGGGGGCCTGGTCTTTCACTTCCACTTCGAGATAGCAGGACCGGGGAGGGTTTTCCACGTTGGGTGACCTGAAAACGTACGACATGGTATCGTTCAATTCGATCTCCCCGGCACCGTCAACCAGGGTAAAGCTCGAATAGGTCTCGAGTGAGGGTGAAAACGTAGTGGCGATACCGCTTCGAGGCTCCTCTGTCTTGTACTCGTTGATGTTGTCCCGGGCGTAAATCTCCCGGCCCACGCTGTACAGGTCGAACCGCAGTCTGATGTCTTCGGTGGACCAGAGAGCAAACCGATGCGGCGGGGTGACCGGCAGCCTGAAGTACCAGGGGTTGAACTCATCGGCATTGATCATCGTCCCCATCTCTCTGAATCCTTCAGGTCCGGAGGAGGAATTAAATACCCAATCAGTCTCTGTGTTATCGGTTGCAGAATAGGGTTTACCGGACGGGAGCGGCAAAAACGGCGCGGAGTTGAACGTGTCTTTGTTGGTCCTGGTCTTCACTGCCGCTTTCGTCTGCAGACACTTGTGGTATGCCGCCCGCTTGTAATCGCCCCAGGTCCTGTCGCCAAAGGAAAATATCCGGCGGGTGGCGCCGTCGTTGATGTTGATTTTCACCGTTGGCAGATCATCATCAATAACTACTATGTTGCCACCTGTACCGAACGATTCAATCTCATCGAACTCTGACGGGAACGTGATGTCTGGCTCAAATGGCCAGACCGCCGGGTGGTCCGACTCGTTTTCCCACGAATCCCACCGGGAGTTGAGCAGCGTCTCGCCTGCGACACTGTAGCTGCTTGCTCCCTTCAGATCGGCTGCGGCAAGTGGTTCTTCCACCGCCGCGGAACCGGTGTCCTCCCAACTGCTGCCAATGGTGTTCTGAAGCACTTTTATAGTAGGTGACGGCCATATCCAACCGGGGGGATTGTAATTACCGCTTCCGTCCCCGGCGGCCACGAAATACTTGAGACGGCCGCCGTTTTCCCATCCCCGGTGGGTGTGCCCCCAGGGGTCCGTATACTCCCCGGAACCCGTGGCAAAATGCCAGCCTACCGGCTCATCGAATTCAATGACAGGAATTTCCAGCGACAACACGGCGCAGGCCGGGTCCGTGTCGTCTCCGGAACCGACGGCAGCGGTTATTCCCGTGCTGATGGCCTGCCTGGTGTTTACCACCCTGCCCTGGGAGTCGTAGACCGTTACCGTGGCGTCAGCCACGTCCACGGGTATCTCCACCCACACGAACTTGTCCCGGTTCACCGCCGCGCAGTCGCACTGGTCGGGGTGAGCGTGTCCCGGCTGCCCGCACAGATGCCCCCGCACGTAATCGTAATCGTACATTTGCACCGAGTACAGGGCCCGCATTATCCGCTTGTCGGGATCATAGTTGCCCAGCTTATCACCGCTGAAGATCTGCGGGTTGTTCTCCAGAACTTTTATGGTGATTTTTTCCGGATTCTGCGGATTGCCCTCCACTGCCCCCAGGGTTCCGTTCCAGTCGGAAATAAGGTCACCAGTAGTGGCGTAAAGAGATTTAGGTTCCATGATGTGGGCGATGGGCGGGGTTTTATCGTGAACGCGAACGTTCCACGACTCGGGGGTGGCGGTGGAGGAGTTGAGTCCCGATGAACTCTTTACCGCATTGCCGGTAATCCGCATCTTGTACGGCCCGAAAAGCCCCAGGGACTCACCGTCTTCATCGATCTCCTCTTCGTACCAGGTCCAGTCGGCCAACAGTGCCAGGTCTACCGCCACGTTTATTTCGAGCTGGTACTCGGCGGCACCCGAGGGAGTCGTGTAGGTAAATGGAAACTCCGTTGCCTGGGTTCCCAGGTACCGCTCTCCGACGTTGTAACCAATATTCTCCATATCCATGTTCCAGTCTACCGCCCAGTCCTGGATCTCCCACTCCGAAGGCGGTATGTACTTGGTATCCTTGACCACCACCACCTTGATTATTCCGTCGGAATCCGCATCGAGAGCATTCTCCGGCAAGGTGGACGGGCAGTAATACACGATGATGTTGCGGGCATAATCTCCGTCTTCGTCAATCTTTGTCCGCAGCCACCGGGGACCGAAATCCTTCAACGCATCAACCTTGTCCTGATGCAGATCAAACTTGCGTTCGAAATTCGGGTGGTGACGGGGCACGGGCCAGCGGCCGGGGATGTCCAGCAGCGAACCGGTGTTGAAGGGGAACGTATTGAACGAGGTCCGCCGCCCGGCGGCGACCGGTCCGGTGAGAAACTTATTGTACATGGCTCCGAACACCCGGGGCTCAACAAAGGTATCTTCCGTCCAGTTGCCCGATCTGTCCCCGCCCAGGTCCACGATGAAGGTCTTGTAGTAGTCAGGGAGGAGAAGACTGGCGGATAGGGCCTGGCCCAGAGCGCCGTCCTGGCGGCGCCCCGATTGATCCACCGGAAAAAGCCAGAACTTGTATCCGATACTGGGAAACCGGGTCGGCTCCACCATCCAGGTGAACGGTTCGTCTTCATACAGCTCACTGGCTTTTCCTTCATCCAACAGCTTCATGTCGGGTTCCACCGGCAGGCTGC
Source organism: uncultured bacterium (assembly GCA_964432985.1). Lineage (GTDB taxonomy): Bacteria > Muiribacteriota > CAYSPT01 > CAYSPT01 > CAYSPT01 > CAYSPT01. The sequence continues at coordinate 9,993 of CAYSPT010000100.1, read as the reverse complement.
ACGCGTCAACTCTAACAGCAGCGGACAGGCAGATCAGGCACCATAAACAAACTACGACTGCGGCCGACGCCGGCCGGGAAACCATAACCCTGATCCAATATTTGCTCATCGTTAGAACCTTCCTCCCTGGTGGATGACATCAAACTTTCGCTTCAGCATGAAGTAATCCATATGGGTTAGCTCACCGTTTTTGTCCACATCCCACGGAATTATCACCGCCGGCCGGTCTTCCTTATCGGCGGCCAGATACTCCGTAATAAACTGATAGAGCTGGGTGAGATCATATGCTTCCATCTCGCCGTCTCCGTTCATGTCTCCCCGGCACTCGACTTTCCAGTACATATAAATTACATCGCGGTCATCAAACTGATCGTCTCTGTTGAGATCCGCCAGGCGCCGGTCGTCTTCACTGCCGAATTCAGGCTGGTTCTGAAGACGCTTTATCAGGGTAAAATCAAGATAGGTGACGGTGCCGTCACCATTTAAGTCTCCCGGGTCACCCGGGCGCAGAGCAGGCGTTTTCATCACTGTTTTAGCAGGAGGCCGGCCGGCAGTACTCGAATAAGCCGCACCACCCCGGATACCGGGCCCGTTGGAGTCGGAGCCCGTACCGTCGGCGGTTCCGTACCCCAAAAAGGCGGCGATCTCGGCTTTTTCAGCCTGTTCACGCTCTCGCTCATCGAGCGCCTCATCGAGCGCCTCATCAGTTGCCGCCGCGTCATGATCTTCTCCGGTTTGCCGAACAGTTTCTTCGCTCCCACCGGTATCGGAACCATCCGCTTCAGGGAAGCTTGCCTCGGCCAGGGGAAGGGCTGGTGTCTCACCGGGAACAAACCCGAGCATCTCGCGCCAAATCCGCGGATAGTGAACCTGAAGAGACTGGACCAGTTGGTTTACCTTGAGTGCATCTCCACCGCGCCAGGCGGCGGCCAGTGAATCAGCGGCTTTACGTGCATACAGAATATCTTTAGCGGTCCCGAAACTATCCGGAACACCGTCGGAAATACTCACTGCCCCGGAGAACAGAAGTGCAGCGGGCTGCTTCGTCTCGGCAACCGCTCGTTCCAGAGCACCGGCGACGTTTTTAAAGTCATATTTTTTCTCTACCAGTATCTGTCTCACCCTGCTGTCCTGCAGGGCGTACCACATGACCATTTCATCCAACCGCGCCACCGCCGCGTCGATCCGGTGTGAAATATCGCCCAGGACACCGACCGCCTCCAATTCTTCGAAACCCATGTTCGGCAAACTGAGGGTACCGGCGATAAAAACCCGGGTAGGGAGAGGAGAGCCCGGTTCAAAACAAATCAGGCGGTGGGCACCGGTTAGAGGACCGCCTTTCTCGCCGTCGGGATCGAGCACGACAACCAGCAGCGCTTCCCGGGCGGCCGGCCAGACGCTGACGTTACGGTCCCCGATGTAAAGCCCGTAATCTACTCCTTCAAACGCTCCCCGCTCAAATGATCTTCCTTGTTTTTCACCGTGTTTCGAAGCAGGTCCTTTGTGCCACCACCTGCTGCTCCAACCGGTACTTTCCAGCCCAGCCAGCACACGGTCCAAAACGGCGTTCTCCACGTTCCTCAGAATGACCTTCTGTTCCCAGGTGGTGATAAACAATCCTTCCGGAGCGTGCCCGAAGAAGAAGAGGCACACGATGATCAAGACCACTACCGGAATGACAAGCAGGAGGTAAAAAGCGAATTTCATCGTGTCACCAGCCTCCACCAGGGAGTTTTCAACGGGATCCTCACATCGAGATCATAGGTAACGGGAGCTATCCAGGAGGCTCCTTCCTTGACTTCCAGTGTAATTTTCATGGTAACCGTTTCCGCACCGCCGGCGTATACACGTTCGTCAATTCCTTTAAAAACCAGGTGCTGGACCCCTTCGAGCACCGGTTCATCCTCCAGTTTACCCGTTTCGAGATTGTATACCGCCCGTTTCACCACCCCGGGAGTTCCCGCAGTGGTGTCCAGGTAATAGCCTACATGCTGCCCCGAACCGGCAAGGAGCAGGAGTTTTCCAGAATTTTTCCCGGTTTCAGGCACCAGGACCCGGTGAGCACTGCGGATCTCGCTAGTCAGGCGGTCCAGACCGGCCGACGATTCGATCCCCAGGGGGGCGGTGCGAATGCTCGGTAAAAAATCCTCACTCCCACCAGCGGAAAAAACGAGCCAACTGGCAACGAATGTCACCAGCGCTAGAAAAGCCAGCAACGAAAGGGGGGTCATACCACGTTTATTCACTGGTGTTCACCCTCACGTTCTCCCACGATCCAGTTTCCCAGCGATGGAGGGGTGACCGTACTGCGCATCACTACCCTGCCCCGAGGCCAGGAGACCTCCACAGTCACCAGACGGCCGGGTGAACCGCCCATCCCATCCGCGGTATCCAGCGCAGTCACGAAAAATCTGGACGTAAATCCGGCCAGGGGTTCCTTGACCAGCGGGTCCTGCTCGGCCAACGGCCTTTTTTCCCAGGCGCTAAGGTATCTGCTCTTCCTCAATAGTCCTCCCACCGGGAGAGGCTCTTCTTCTGACATAGTTTCAAGCAGCTCAGGTTCTTCCCTGAGCCTGATTTCCATTTCACTCAACAGATTATCAGCTATCTCCAGGGCAAACAGATGCTCTTTACGTTCCACCGCGACATTCTTGACCAGATAGATGTGAAAGAGCACGGCACTCCCCGTCAGGACGAGCAGACCTGCCAGAAGAACCAGTTCCAGGACCCGTCCGCGGTTGGCCCCGGATACTCCGGGGGTGTAACCGAAGGCCGTGCGGATATTTTTCATTGATGCTTAGTCCTTCCCACGGTTTTCGTTTCGGGAAACACTCCATTTGCCCAGCACGATCGCTCCGAAATCACTGATCCCTTTTACGGTTCCCCGGGCGACGACCTGGTCACCCAGGCGCACATTGTCAAAACACTGCCCATGACCGTCAAGTACCACCCGGTAGCCGCTGCTGCGGATCGTAACCGGCCCCGCCGAGGAAGCACTGCGCTCTAAAACTCCCGCCAGCGTCAAGGCTTTCGTCTCGGGATGGGGAACACCCACCGGAGCCATGTATTTGCCCAGCCACTCTTCAGAAGATGCGGTGGATCGATATACGGGAGGTGAAAATAATCCATCATCCCAGTGCAGCACTGTTATACCATATCCCAATGCAGCACACATGAGAATAACCAGCAATCGTATGGCCGGGATCCAATCCGCCTCCCTAAACGAGGAATTTGATTCCGCACGCTTTTTCCGCCGGCCGGTGCCCGTCCCACCGCGGGCACGCTGCTTGCTTACCGGAAGACATTCTCCTTCCAGAAGTTCCGACATCGCCCGGCGCGCACGGTACTGCACTTTCCGACTGGAATCGATGCTGGCAGCCATGAGTGGTATGGCGGCGGCGGGGTGATTCGATTCTCCCAGGCTGTCACAGGCCCTGATCCTCGCTTCTTCATCAAGAGCATACAGTCCTTTGACCAATCCCCGGGGCACCAGCGGAAGACCGAGTTCTCCGATAAATAAAGGCTGAGCGCACAAACTGCGGGCCATTTTCGCCTGCAGATGCTCCGGTTGACGGGTAATGTATGAAGCCAGCACCCGGTATGCTCCCTGGTCGTGCGCAACGGCCAGGCCGTCCACTGCGGCCAGTCTCACATTCTCGGATTTCGCATTCAAATACTTTTTCAGAACCTTTATAACTATTTTCTTCCCCGTACCACCCAGTATCCTCAGTATGTACATGATTATCTCTTCGTCTTCTTCATTTTTCAGATGCTCAAGAAACAGCATTATGTGCTCTGACGCACCAGATGAACCGAAAATGCTGATCCCTCTGAACCGTTCAGCGGAATCCTCACTGCGAAGCATCATCCGCGCCCGGCCCAGATCGATACGGTGGCGATAGTGAAGAAGTTCCTGTTCGGAAATATTCAGTTCCTCAACCAGAGTTTCCAATAAGGTCCGGGCGAGATTACGAATGTCCCGATCTTCATCGCTGAGTAACCTCAGACAGGGTTCAACGAGGCGATGATCCACCAGGTCCTGTGACATCAGCAAGGCGGCTTTCCGCTGTTCACGCTCACTGCCGGATATCTTCCTGATTATTTCAACAACATAGTCCATGGTTATTCCTCAAGACCGCTTTCCTCGGGCGGCGAAGTGCCATCAGGATCGAACCCGAGTGACTTTTGGGCCTGGACCAGCAGCGGATCAAATAAACTGCGCACCTCCGTAAGCCTCTGCCCAAGCTCCTCATAATTATCCCCGTCCAGCAGCCAGTTCATGTCCCTGACCGCCTGCCCTATGCTCCGCATGGATTCGAGCCAGTGAAGCGCTTCTATGGAAGACCCGATCTTCCTCCGTCCGTCAACATTCGCGGTAATCCAGTGATCGTACTTCGTGTACGCCGCCATCCAGTCTACCAGAAGGTTGACAAACGC
>CAYSPT010000100.1:0-5456 GCA_964432985.1 uncultured bacterium | reverse complement strand
ACGGTTCAAAAAGCTTGAATAGATAGGCATATACCTGATAATAGCCATTGTTTCACCTAGTTTAATCCTAAGGTAAAACAGGGATGATGTCAACTCTCGGTAACTCATCATAGCTAAAGCGAGGTGTTTTACAGCGTCCGCTGGCGACTGGTTTTCACAATGTGCATTTCAGGTCACTCTGGTATAATTAATATACAGGGGGAGCGCTGGTGATGAAAAACGCACGGTACCCGAACTTCGCGATTGCCATATACCTGATATGGACCGCATGCCTGATCTGGTTCACGGCTTTATGTCCGTTTCCGGTAAATAGCCAGGATTCCGCAATCGATCAAAGCCAGGCCATAGCCTATCTAAACATCGCGCACGAAGCCTATCAGCGCGGTGATGTGCAAAAGGCGCTCCTGTATATAAACCAGGCCAACGGGATAGCTCCCGACGACAGCCGTGTCAGCGAGCTTTTCGAGCTTGTCCGTCAGGCGGCCCGTAAAGAGGGAGAGCGCCACCTGCTCGAAGGAGAGCGTCTCCTTGACCTGGGCGAATACAAAGCAGCTTTACGTCTCTACAAGAAAGCCCAGCACCTGATACCGGACGACCCCAGGCTCCAGGAACAGCTTCAAGTAGCCCTGACAGAGGGAAAGCTCAAACGGATACGGGAAGGTCTGCCCTCCACGCTACCAGGGCAGGTTGAGCAGACAGAGTCTGTGACAGAAGGATCAACCGGATCGGGAGGGGTTCCCACCATTTCGGCAACAAGAAGAGTGGCCCCCAGCCAGGCGCTCATCCATGACAAATTCAAGCAAGGAATGAAATATTACGAGATGAAGGACTGGTTCAGGGCCATGAAGAAATTCGACGAGGTACTGCAACTGGACTCATCTCACATGAAAGCTCGAATGATGCTGCTTGAGCTGCAGGTTACCTCGGAAAAGCGGGACCCTTACACCAGGGGCCGGGAGGAGCTTAAAAAGCATCACTACGAAAGCGCTCTGGTACACTTTAAAGAAGTTGAAAAACTCGAACCTGATTTTCTCGACATTACATTTCTCATGGGCATATGTCTTGACGAGCTGGGAGACAGGCGGCAGGCGATCAAGTACTACCTGCGTTATTTACAGAAGACTCCCGGTCATGTAGATTGCAGGAAAAACCTGGCTTTGATTTACTTTCACGGAGGAGAAACCAGGAAAGCCATCCGGATGATGTTTACGATAAAAAAGCTCGATCCCGGCCTGTTTGAACATACGCTGAAGGACAAATACAGAATATGTTACCTGAAACTCTACTGGTTCGTTTACCTGCTGATTCTGCTCGAACTGGTCACTATCGCTTTACTCGGATTTTTTATAGCCATATTTATCATGCCGCTCAGTGCGGATGAACCGTATCGGCTGCTGAGAAAAGCAGTTAAACTCTACCACACCAACAAACTCGACCGCGCTGCCAAACTACTGCAACGAGCCATTGTTCTTCAACCCAACCTGAAAGAGGCACATTTTGCCCTGGGGCTGGTGTTTTCCAAGATGAAACGTCTTTCCCTGGCAGTGGAGCGGCTCAAGACAGTGCTGTTTCTCGATCCCGATGACCAGGTGGCCCGGTACAACCTGGCCCTGATTTACGATTCTATGAAACGGCATGACCAGGCGCTGATCGAGCTTCGTTCGATTATTTCCACGTCTATACTCAGATCACTCATGCAAATTGATTTTCGGGAAATAAAAAAAGACGCCCACTTATACACCTATGTCTTTGAGAAATTGAAAGACCTGGCACAACAAAAAATTGTGAGCGAAAAGAAGATGAAGGAGACCACGTTTACTCCGGATGCATTAAGCGCCGTCCCAGCCAGACCTTAGGCTGACTCACCTGTTTTCGGCTGTTTCTTAAACATGATGTAGTTGGATCTGGTTTCGATGACCTTCCGATTGATGATTACCTTCTCTATGTCATTCTGGGAGGGAACCTCGTACATCAGGTCAAGCATGACCTCTTCCAGGATGGACGCCAGGCCGCGGGCCCCGGTCTTTCTCTCCAAGGCCAGTTCAGCAATGGAATCCAGGGCCTCATCGGTAAAGGTGAGTTCGACCCCTTCCAGACTGAAGAACTTCTTGTATTGCTTGACCAGAGCGTTTTTAGGCCCGGTGAGAATATTTATCAGGACTTCCTTGCCCAGTTGATGCAGAGTGGCAACTACGGGCATACGTCCCACGAACTCCGGGATGAAACCGAACTTGAGCAGGTCCTCGGGGAGCACCTGGCTGAATATGGTCCCCAGGTCTTTCTCTTTCTTGCTCTTGATATCGGCACCGAATCCCATGACCTTTTGTTCCACACGGGATTCGATGATCTTGTCCAGACCTTCGAAAGACCCGCCCCCAATAAACAGGATGTTGGCGGTATCGATCTGGATCAGGTCCTGATGGGGATGCTTGCGGCCGCCCTGAGGAGGAACACTGGCCAGACAGCCTTCGAGCAGTTTGAGCAATGCCTGCTGGACACCCTCACCGGAGACATCCCTGGTGATGGAAACGTTCTCCGTCTTCCGGGCGATTTTATCAATCTCATCGATATAAATGATGCCCTGCTCGGCCCGTTCTACATCGTAATCGGCATCCTGGATGAGCCTGAGCACGATGTTCTCCACGTCTTCACCAACATAACCGGCCTCGGTAAGCGTGGTAGCGTCAGCGATGGCAAACGGTACATCGAGCATTCTGGCCAGCGTTCTGGCCAGCAGGGTTTTACCGCAACCGGTGGGACCGATAAGCAGTACATTGGACTTCTGAAATTCCACATCGTCCCGCTGGATATTCGACTTGAGCCGTTTGTAGTGGTTGTAGACCGCTACGGAAAGAACCTTCTTGGCCTTTTCCTGCCCCACCACATATTCCGACAGGAACTTGTAAATTTCTTTTGGTTTTAATACTTCAGTTATGTTTTTTGGTTTGTCGGGACCGAGTTCCTCGATGATGATTTCGTTGCATAGTTCCACGCACTCGTCGCAGATGTACACATCCGGTCCGGCAATCAATTTCCGCACCTGGTCCTGGTTTTTACTGCAAAAAGAGCAGCGAAGCCGGGTGGTGGTTTTGGACGTTGAAGAAAACATCAGACCCTCTCTTTCGTCTTCTCACGTTTCGATTCCTGGATGACATGGTCTATAAGACCATATTCCTTGGCTTCGTCCGCTTCCATATAAAAGTCCCGATCACTGTCTTTCTCGATCTTCTCGACAGCCTGTCCGGTGTGAGTCACGAGAATGTCGTTGAGCCGACTTTTGATTCTCATTATTTCCCTGGCCTGGATATCAATATCTACAGCCTGTCCCTGAGCGCCTCCGAGGGGCTGGTGGATCATGATCCTTGAATGGGGTAGAGAAAACCGTTTCCCGGTTGTGCCGGCAGTGAGAAGCAGCGCTCCCATGCTGGCGGCCTGGCCCACGCAAATGGTAGAAACATTGCACCTTACATATTGCATGGTGTCATATATCGCCAGACCGGCGGTCACCGCTCCCCCCGGACTGTTGATGTACAGATTAATGTCCTTGTCCGGGTCCTCGGCTTCGAGAAACAGCAACTGGGCAACCACCAGGTTGGCCATATGGTCATTGATTCCCCCACCGATAAACACGATCCGGTCTTTCAGCAACCGGGAATAGATATCGTAAGATCGTTCTCCGCGTACCGTCTGCTCGATGACAATAGGTATGAGATTCATACGTTAATCCTCATTCCATTTCTTGTTTAACTTCTACGTCATTAATGTCGGCATGATCGAGCAGAAAATCCATCGCTTTTTCTCGAGCTATCTCCTCTTCCAATACAGAGAAACTAACTGAGTTGGCAAACACGCTTCTCAGCCGCTCCACATCCTGGTTCGTGCTTTCAGCCATTTCCACGATACGCTGATCGACTTCGCTGTAGGCAACCTTGATGGTTTCCCGCTTGACGATTTCACGTAAAACCAGGTCCCGCCTGACATCTGCCTGGGCCGATTCGTTATACTGTTCACGCAGCGAATCCATCGTACTGCCCGTTTGCTCCAGATACTCGTTCATAGTGACGCTCTCGGACTGCAGAGTCCGACCGAGACTGTCAATCATACGATCGATTTTGCGTTCGACCAGCACTTCAGGAACGGTCATGGTGCTGCCTTCCACCAACTGGTCCAGCATCTTTTCCTTCACTCCCATATCCGCCCTGGCCTTGGCAAACGCTTCCAGCTTTTTGGTAATGTCTTCCCGCAGGGTGGCAATGGTCTCGAACCTCGATACTTCCCCGGCAAACTCATCATCTAGTTCGGGTAGTTCTTTTGATTTCAGCTCCTTGATATCCACCGTAAAATCAATGGTTTCTCCAGCCAGTACATCGCTGCGGTAATCGTCGGGGAACGAGATAGGGAATTCCTTTTTTTCTCCTGCCGAAACACCGATCAGGGTATTTTCGAATTCATCAGGAAACATTCCCGAGCCCAGTTCGAGAAAGAAATTCTCTGCGGTAGCTTCATCGCATTGCTCGCCATTTTTACATCCGGCGTAGTCGATAATGACGTAATCACCGGACTTGGCCGGGCGGTCTTCCACGGGAATCAGCCGGGCCTGGCTTTCACGAAGATTCTGTAACTCGCGTTCCACCCTGTCGGCATCCACCTGCTCGATATCCCGCTGGACCTTCAAACCCTTGTACTCCGGCAGCTCCACCGGCGGGATTACCTCAACCGTTACCGTAAATATCAGCGGTTCCCCTTTGGCAATTGAAATATCACCGATATTTTCCCTTACCGGTTCGAGGTTCTCCTGCTTGAGTGCTTCGGTAAACGCCTCGGGTATAAGTTTTTTCTTGACTTCATCAAAGAAGTAATCAAGCCCGAAACGCATTTCCAGAACCTTTCTGGGAACTTTACCCTGCCGAAAACCAGGTACCGCAACCTTTCCGACAAGACCCTGGTACACACGGTTAAGCTCCTTTTCAACCCGTTCTGCTCCCACTTCTACAGTAAGTTCATATTTAGTGTCATCAATCCGGTTCGATTCAACTTTCATACCGGTACTTCCCTTCATTTAAAGCAGTCGGCCTTCGATGCTTTTTATTATATCTACAATGCATCTACGCAACTATACATCTTTTTATAGAATAAGACAAATTTTGCCTCTACTTTTAACACTCCTTGCGAAGACTTCCTACCCTCTGATGAGTAAGCGTAGAAAGCAAGGATTGACAGACACTATTGCTGAAGGAAATTCTACAGGCTGGTTAGTAGGTGTAGAAAGTAAGGCAAAAATAAAAAGCGGGTGATCGGATTTGAACCGACGACGTCAACCTTGGCAAGGTTGCACTCTACCACTGAGTTACACCCGCAAATCGGGAGTATTATACCAGAAATAATTTCACTTTGCAACTACGGAGAAGGCACCTTGTTTCTTTGGAGCAGGAAGTGTGGAAAGTTAGATTTGAAAG
>CAYSPT010000099.1:0-12707 GCA_964432985.1 uncultured bacterium | reverse complement strand
GGATAACCGGGCTGCCCCGCATCGCACCCGATTACACCGACCGCACCCCCCTGCGTAAGGAGGACCGGTCAGGTTCTCCGGGTAAAGACGACTCCGGCAAGATCGACATCAACAACGCTTCAGTCAAGGAGCTGATGATGCTTCCGCGGATCGGGAAGACAACGGCGAAAAACATCATCAAGTACAGAAACGCCCACGGCGGATTCAAGAGCATCGGCGAGATCACGAAAGTGCCCAGGATCGGCAAGGGCACGTTCAACGGGTTCAAAGACCGCATCACCGTGGGATCGCTGCAGCGCAGACCCGTCCGCAAGCCCGTCCGAAAATCCACAGCGCCGGTACTCACCCGCCCGGTAAACCTTAACACCGCTACAAAGAAAGAGCTTATGCAGCTGCCCTGGATAGGCTCCGGGGCAGCCGGTAAAATAATAGAGTACCGCACTATAAACGGCCGGTTTTTGTCTGCTGACGAGTTGCTCAACGTGCCTGGTTTCACCCCGGCCATTCTCAAGGAAATCAAGGACCTGGTCACCACCGGTGACAGATAAATCCATCCTTGAGTGTAAATTATATTGTGCAGAAGATCGTCGTGAAGTGTCTCATTGTGAAACACAATATTTATGGACCTGCCTCAATCTGAAACCGGAGACACCTTACCGGACACAGCATATTTAAATCTTTCCTGTCATACATATATTACCTGATATCTGGCATACGCCTTGTTTCATCGTGGTGGAGTCACCACATACCAGCGCAATAGTGTTTACGCAATAAAACATGGCACGGATAACGCCAGGATTCCAGTTACAGGCCGGCAGTGATGTAAGTCAACCGGGAAAGAATACCCGGGAGGGTGTTTAACCTCAAGTGCGCCTGTTTCGGGAAGTCGGAGTCATGACCGCTTATTGTCTGACCAGATAAATCACGATATACTGATAGGAGTAATGAATATTTATGAACAAACGCAAATTGTTGCGGAAAACCTTGTCCGGATCAAAGAACATCAGTTTTTCAGAAGCACTTGCGATTGCGAAAGCCTTCGGGTTCAGTCTTGACCGGGTAAGTGGAAGCCATCACATCATGGCGCATCCTGAAATTCCTGAGTTGATCAACCTGCAAGAAGTTGGAGGTCAAGTAAAACCTTATCAACTTAAACAGCTTATGAAAATAATTGAAAAGCACAATCTCCGGATGGAGGACTAATAGTAATGAAAGATTACCACATAAACATTTTTTATAGTGAGGAAGATGGCGGCTATATAGCCGACATTCCCGACCTGGATCATTGCTCAGCCTTTGGAGAAACGCCGGAAAAAGCACTTCTAGAAGTATTGCAAGCCAGGGAAGCCTGGTTGGAAAGTGCTCGAAGTAATGGCAAGCCCATACCGGTTCCTCATTATCGCCCAGTGATTTATCAGGTTGCTTGATCCCACCCCAGGAAAACACGAACGGAGAAGTATTAATGACCGATACCGACGAAAAACCGGGAGCGGAGATCCCCCGGCAGGATAAACCGGCGGACGACGCTGTTTCTGAAGTAAAATCGCAGATTTCAAAGCCCCTGGCTGAAGCGATGGAGCACCACCAGGCCCAGCGCTTTCAGGAGGCGGAAACCCTGTACCGCCAGATTCTGCAGCAAGATCCGGAGAACGTCGATGCGCTGCATCTGCTGGGAGTGCTGGCCAGCCAGATGGGAAAGCATGAGACCGCGGTCCAGTTGATAAGCAAAGCCATCGAGCTCAAACCGACCGTGTCGGTCTTTTACTTCAATCTCGGGATGGCGCTGGCCGCACTGGGCAGGTACGAGCCAGCCCTGATGTGCTACATCAACACCATCGAGCTCAATCCCATGGATTTCAAAGCGCACACCAGGATAGCGGACATTTTCTATCTCAGCGGAAGAACCGGGGAAGCTATCAAACAATACGAGCACGCGCTGATAATTAACCCCGGATTTAAGGAAGCCCACAACGGGCTTTCCGCCGCCCGCCTGAAGCACGGCAGAGATATACAGAACCAGGAAACCAAACCCGAAAAACCGGTAAAAATGGACACACCGCCACCTGAAAAACTTAACTGAGTCGGGCAGTTTAGATCCACTACCGGTTTAATCCGATCAGATTGTATCTACCAGTTCGTTACCATCGCTTCGTTACCATCGCTCGCGATCTCTCACCGCCGGCCGTCGTACCAGGGTTTGCAGTTGTCGCGGTCCCGCGGGCTTATGAGGGGGTCTCTAAACAATTTCCAGAAATAGGGCAGCAGTTCCCGAGAACTGTATAAAGCCGGCTTACGCCCTGACGACAGCAGATAATGCCGCCTGATGATACAGAAATCTCTTCCTTTGCTCCGTCCGAATCTTTGCAGGGCGTTGCTCAGGTGTATCTCCTCCGACACGTAGATGTCTTCCCGGAAACCGCCTACAGCGCAAAATGCTTCCCGCTGGCAGAAAAGAAACGAACCGGCCGCCCATAGGGTAAACCGGGTGAGGTGGTTCCAGACAAATGCAAAACGGTTGATTACATGGTTACCATCGAACACCACTTCGCAGCCGCCGCCGATATACAAACCGCTTCGTATTCTCTCCGCCGTGTCGCGGAAAAGTCCCGGGACGGGATAGGAGTCGGCATCGACGAAGATCAGCCAGTCACCCCGGGCTGCTTCGGCCCCGCGGTTGCGGGCCCTGGATATCTGGTTATGCTCTTCGAACACCACCCGGGCCCCTTCGGCTTCCGCCAGTTCGCGGGTGCGGTCGTTTGAGTTATTGTCCACCACGATGAGCTCGTGCTCCCACCCTTCAGCGCCGAACACCTTAAGAGCGCTCTTTATGCAGTTAAGGGAGCGCACGATCAGTTTTTCTTCGTTGAAGGCGGGGACGATCACGGAAACGAGCATGGTACCGGTAGTATAGCATTTTTCACCGGTGGAAGCCAAAAAGTAATAGTTTGAACAGAACGCGTGTTCAGGCTATGGGTGACCTGTTTGCGGTGTCAAAACGTTGTAAATTTTACAACGTTTTCTGTATAGGGGTGATGTCCTTCCCTCACCGGGCGCCGCCGGTGGTTTCCTCACCCAGAAGCGCCTCTATTTACAGCTAATTTGACAGTTATCAGGCCGGTTGCTATACTCTTTTTCAGAATGAGGCTGGATATGCCAAAGACACTGCACGAGCCGAACACGCTGCTCAGCAGGGGACCCGACGCCCGGCGCGGAATAATCCTTTACGTAGCTCTGTGCGTACTGGTGGTGCTCTTCATCGTCGTCATGTCGTACCAGTACATAGCCAACACCGGGCTGCGCCAGGCCCGCCGGATACTGCTGACCCGCAAGGCGTTTCACCTGGCCCAAATGGGTGCCGCCCAGGCAACCGTCTACCTCAAGTACCTGAACCGGCGCGAGGAAGAGGGCCTGTCCGAACTGGTCAAGCAGCTTCTGAACCTGCGCACCGACTCCGACGACCCCAGCTGCCTGCCCGCTCCCGGAACTGAGCTTGCCATAGACGAGAAGTCGGCCATATGGATGCTCGACGACCAGCCGGAGGGAGAAAAATACCAGTTTTCCGACTTCATTGATGTGACTATTACCGTGGGCAGTACTTCACCGTACCAGGACAGCTTCGACACTCTGCAGGGAACGGGGGAGCTGCTGATACGCTCGAGTGCCACCTTCGACGGCATCACCCGCACCGTGGAGGAACGCCGCGAGTTCAGGCTGGTCAACCTGGTGGCGCCGTTGGTTTCACGTTTCACCTTTTGGCTGCAAGAAGTTGACGGTCCACAGCAGTTCAACACGCTTCAGTGCGACATCCACGGCCAGTCGGTGCGGCAGCCCGTGACCTGTGTCAACCATGATCATAAGACCGTTCCCGCTGCATCCAGGAAAGAAGAGTACCGGCACCGGGGATGGATCTACATCGGGCAGCCGGTGGTGCTGAACAAGGCCAGCGGGCTGTTCGAGACAGGGGAATATTTCCATTTTTACAACCCGTTCAGCCCGGACTGTCAACCCGGGGGGATAGCGTTCGAGGACCAGCCGGCCAACCTGGACACCGGGCCCTTCCAGACCTGTTTCGCCTACTTCGGCTACTTCAACGCCATGAACATGGAGCCCGACTGGTTCAGGCTCTACACCCAGACCATCGGACTGACGACCGTTTCCAGTGCCCTCAGGTTGTACGGCGGCGGGTGGCGCCCGGACCTGTTCGACAAGTTCAAAGGCTACTCCCGCACCCTGGTCTTCGGCGACGTCAAATCATCGTTTCCTGTGTACGGGTATATGTACTGCGACACCGACGGCGACGGCGACGACGACGAGCTAATTATCCTCAACGCTGTAAGCGAAAACGATTGGCCGGACCGGCACCTGGAAGAGGCCCCCGAGCACTGGGGGCTGCCGGGATACGACACCGTGTTTCAGACCTACGACAAGTACTACCACTACATGAACGAGATCAAGGTAATGCCCTTCAACCGCACCTACGACTACATGCAGTACACCGGACTGCACCCGCCGCCGAAGATACTCGACGAGAGGCACTACGAGAGTTCGACCAGGGCCGCTATCTCCTTTTCTCCTGAAGAAGAACGGGAACAACCGGTGCACCTTGAAGGCGACCTGGACGGGCAGTTTACACGGGTGGAAGCCAACCTGAAAGCGAAGGTTACAGACACCGTGAACAGCCCGGCGGAGTTCGCCCGCAAGTACATCAAAGACGGTAACGTGCTGGAGCTTGACGGAGTGGTACTGATCGAATCGGGGGACCTGCGCCTGCCCCGGTACCTGAAGGTCCGAAAGGGAGGCATCATCCTTACCAACGGCCACGTCATCGTGCGGGGAATCAAGGTGGAGGACGCCGAAACCGCCGAACCGGACCTGCCGCAGGAAAGTCTGACGCTGTGCACGCTCACCGCCAGCGGCAAAACAAACCATATCTACCTGGATAATCAGTTCCAGCAGAACGGATTCATCTGCGCCAACCTGGCTGCCTTCGGAGGAGAAATAAGGATTACCGGGGAGGAAGGCCGGCCCATGCGCCTCTACGGGACCGTCGCCTCCCGTTCAATCGATCCCGAAAACAAATATTTCAAAGGCGGGTTCAAGATCAACTACCGATCAGCCACCGACCCTTCCGGCAACGGGTACAACAATTTCTACAGGATGTTCATACAATGAAGAAAATAATGGCAATGGCAACGGATGCGAAATCAGCAGTGACGAAATCGGTAGTGACGAAACAGGACGGCATGTCGATGCCTGGTGGCGTGTCGATGCCTGGTGGCATGTCGATGCCTGGTGGCATGTCGATGCCTGGTGGCCTTTCGATGCCTGGTGGCCTTTCGATGCCTGGTGGCCTTTCGCTGGTGGAAGTACTGGTGGCCGTGGCCATTCTGGCGGTGTTCATCATCCCGCTCTTCGACGTTCTGGCCTCCGGACACAAGGGGAACGTGGCCACGGAAAAAGAGCTGATAGCCACCCTGTACGCCGACGAGCTCATGGAGCAGGTGTGCGGGATACCGTTTGGGCATCTTCCCCCGGAGCTCGAACCAGAGACCTTCGATGATACCGAGGCCAGCATCCTGTACCGCGGGCAGACCACGCCGCTGAGACTCAGCGCCTTGAAAAAAGGATATACACGGGAGATGGAGATCATCTCCCCGGGGCCCGAAGAAGAGGAGTACATGAGGCTGGTCCGGGTCTCTGTGAAATGGGCCGGCAAGGAAGCCGTGGACCGGGAGGTGGCCTTTTATGGGCTCGTGGTTCCGTAACCGGCGTGACCGCAACACCCGGCGTGACCGCAGCACCAGCGGGTTGACCACCATCGAACTGCTGGTGGCCGCCGCCGCAGCCATCCTGCTTTTGGCTACCCTGGTCAGGATGATGATGGCGGGCTTCAAGCAGCGCGGCGTGGGGGAAGAGCGGACCACGGGTATCAAGGAAGCCGTACTGCTTTCCACCTCATTGCGGGAGGACCTGGCCCAGGCGCTTCCACCGCCTGCAGGCACTCCACTGGAGCAGTTTGTAAAGTGGGAAGCCTCCTCGTCCAGTATGCAGTTTACGACCCTCATCGACGGTAAAGAGCGGACGGTGAAGTACCTGCCCGACGGCGACGCCGTTACCCGCACGGTGATCGATGCTTCTACAGGCGCTGTGGTCAAGAAGCACCAGATCACTGTACCGGGGCTAAAAGCCTTCGGCCCGCCGCCCGAAGTGCCGCTGGTGGGTAAAGACACGGTGTCCCTGGCGGATGGTACCGGCTCCTACGACAGGGTGTTCGTACGGTTCAGGATAGAACTTGTCAAAGAGGCGAGGAAGGATGATAATGAAACCGGACGTTTGGTGGAAACCATGATGTTTCCACTTCAGATAAATAGAAAGGCCTGGCAGGCATGGTAACCGGCAAACGCGTGTGCGGACCAAACATCCTTCGGATGCTGGCCGTGGTACTGCTCCTGGTATCCTGGACAGCCATCACCCACGCTATTACCTACGATGAAAAAATGGAAGCTATCAGTAACGCCGTGAAGATCTACAATGAAAACCGCCGCGCGGAACGGGAAGCCCACAACGAAGAAGTCAGACGCACCGGCCAGGGAGTCATCTGGAAAACGTTGTTCGACCCTACCTCGGTATCACCGGGGGACCCGCGCCGGAGCAACAAGGCCTGGGACCCGGACGGGAACCTGATCTACGATCTGACCAGCAGCACCAATTACGTGGGAGAGCTTTACCGGGGCAACCCGCCCGAGACACCGCCGGAAGAGCCCCCTGCAGATGACCCACCGCCGGTCACGCCCCCCGATGACCCGCCACCCGGCAGTAATCCTCCCGGCGACACAGCGGACACTCCACCGGAGGTGCAGCCACCGCTGCCGCCGGCACCCGTGCTCGATGAGCCTCCCCTGTCACCTGACGAGCTTCGGAAAATCATGCAAACCTCGCTGCCGGACCAACTCAGACAGGTCCTGGACCTGTTCAGGCGAATACCCCGTAACCAGCGACCCAGGGGTGACAAATGACCCGCCGGGTAACCCGCCGGCCCCCTGACACGGCACCGGTAGTTACGGTATAATTTGACCTATGGAAACAGACGGCACAGAGCAGCACCTCAAGGAGTGCGTTGACGAATGCCTGAGCGGTTCCGTCCACGGTTTCGGGCCCATCGTGGAGCACTTCAACGTGCCGGTGTTCAACTATATTTACCGGATGACTGGCAGTAGCGAAGACACCGAAGACATTTGCCAGGAAACCTTCCTGGCGGCGTACCGGTACCTGCACACCTTCAAACGGGAATTAAAGCTATCCACCTGGCTGTTCACCATCGCGCACAACGCCGTCGCCCGGTACCTGAGGAAAAAATCCGCCGCAGGTATCCCGGTGGAACCCGGCCGGCTGGACCGGTTCGGGACCGCCGGCACTGCAGCAACGCAGGGTACCGCCGGGGCACCAGTCAGCCGCAGACCTGGAGGAGAATCCAACCTTCCCAGGGGTATGGATACCCTGTCTGATCTTATAGATAGGGCCATCGAGCGCCTCCCCCCCGTGGAGAGGGAGATCATGGTGCTTCATTACATCGAGGAGCTTTCCTATCAGGAAATTTCAGAGGTTTTGCAGTTGACCGAACCGCAGATCCGCATGCGGCTCTACCGGGCCCGAAAAAAAATCCGCGCCAAACTTAACCCGATTAAAACATGAACGTTCACCGCGATCTGTGTACAATTCCCAAACCTTTTTTTTCTTCAGCGAAAAAAAGTGAGAGTTTTCTCAATTGCGCGGACTACAATCCCGGTGAGAAGGAAAAAAAGAACGGTTTGGAGCGGCGAACATGACCACCGACGGCGGCCGGAACTGCAGCAGGATACGGGAACTGATCGACCACTACCTGGACGAATGTCTCCTACAGGAGCAGGCCGATGAAATAAAAGCGCATCTCGAGCACTGCCCCGTCTGCGCGCTGGAAGTCCGCGAGATTCAGGCTTTCGACGAAGCAGCAGCAGCTATTGAAAAAAAGGTTCCCTCTTCCGGCCTGGCCGGGAAAATCATGCAGGCGGTCCGCGAACAAGAAGCCCCTGCCCGGGTGCCTCGTACCGAAACAGCATCAACGTGGAGCAGTTTTTGGAGCTTTTTACGGACCCGGCCCAAAAGGCTGGTTCTGACTTCGGCAGCCCTGGCCTGCGCCGTGTTATTGCTGGTCCCATCCCTTCTGCAAGACCGCCACGCAACACGGAAGTTCCACGCGGCGGTCACCCTTAAACAGGGGTCTTTCAGCATTGAGCATAAGGGAGCGGTTATCAGCAGCCGGTCTATCCAAAGCGTGGATATACCGAACCGCTGTGATCTTAACCTGCGTCCCGGGGACCGGATAGTCGCTCATGAAGCCAGCCTGGTGCTGGTAGAAATGCCCGGGACAGTAAACATAGACCTATCGCCTGAAACGGCGGTTGAACTTTCACCCGTCTTTGCCTCTCTTTTGCACGGGCGGGCGCACATGCGATTTTTACCACTTCAGGAGCTGTTTCGTGTGAGCACCCCTCACCTGACCGCCGGGATTGTCGGCACCGAGATAGATATCACGGTGCGGCCGGACATGACCGAACTCAAACTTCTGTCCGGAAAAATATTGGTAAGCGCAGCAGGAGTCCCTGCCCGACCGGTGGCTGCTCCAGCCGTCGTGACCGCCGTGGCAGAGGGGACACTGAGCATAGCGCCCGGACAAACCAGCTCTCCGGCCCGCAAACCCGAGCCGACAGCTTCGCAGGATTCACCTACCGGCAGCACCCGGGCGCCGGAACAGAGCGACTCTACCGGTGATGAGCACATCAGAACCGGGGACAGCAGTGACACCGGGCCCGGCCCCGCCGGAGGCAGTCATACCGGAATCGAGCCTGACGGAACAGATCCGCCCGGAAGCGATCACATCGATTCTCCCGACGAGATCGAGTCGCCGCGAGACATACTCAAACCATGAAACAGATAAAGTTGTAGAAAACAGTTGAACAGGTAATCACAGTAGTGTAAAAAATAATGGAAGGATGTGGTGGCAACATGAGAAAAGCAACTATCGGCACCGTCGTGGTGCTGGGAGCAGTAATCGTGCTGGCCGGCACAATAAACGTCTCAGCCGGGGGACGCTGTTACTCCCCGGAAGGAGAACGTATCAGGTCGTACGAAAAGTCAGCGGTGGACAACCCCCAATCGGCCAAATCACGGGCCGTCAGCCAGGCGGTCAGGCTCTACAACGAAAGCCGCCGGGTGGAGCGTGAAGCCCACAATGCCGAGGTCCGCCGAACCGGAAAAGGCTACCTATGGAAGGAACTTCAGGACCCGGTGGCCATGAAAAACGAAGTCAAGCAGGGGTACCACATCCCGACCAAGGCCTGGGACCCCCAGGGGAACCTCATCTACGATCTGACCAGTGACAGCAACTACACCGGTGCGAAGTACGGCGGCAGAGCCGACGCTTGCGGCGGCAAGGCCGACGCCAAATCCCCGTCCAAAGCACCTGTCACAACGAAGAAGCCGGCTGCGAAACCGAAAGCCGTCACACCACCGAAAGCCAACAAGTACTCCGCCGGCTGGCAGCGCGAAGTGGGTTACAATTTCGAGGTGCCTCAGGGTGCAGCGCCTCCGGTGTCCACCGCCTACGCCTACGGCGACAAAGCGGGGCTCAAGGACATACCGGGCATCTACACGGACAAGATCGGCATGCCCTGCGTGAAAGACAGCGATGGTAAATTACGGCAGCTTTTCAAGGGCTCCGACGGTTACTGGTACGCGGTAAATGACAAAAGCATCCCGAGAGACATCAGGTACACCAAAGGTGAGATAAGCTTGAAAGGACCCTACGGATCGGTCTCCTTCGGCAAAAGTTACATCGACGGTATTGCCGAGTCGTACGGTTTGGAGCGGGATGAAGCCAAGCGCCGTCTGCTGGCCTACGCCGACGTGTACGTCAACACCTACCGCAACCACTGCCAGGGAGAAGCCGGTATAGTGGACCGCAAAGGATTCCTGACCATGGGCCAGGAAAAATTCGACATGAAGTACGGCCCGCTGGTTGCCGGCCATCTGGACAGGAAACCGGGAAAAGACTCCGGGACGGACAGGAACCCCGGCGACGGTTCTAACTTCCTCCCCGAAACCTTCCTCCCCGACAAGATCGCCAGGCTCTCCCGGACCCCGGACCAGGTAGCCATCGACCGGTACGCCGCGGAGTACGGCTTTACGCAAGAGGAAACCCGGCGCCGCTGGGAGTACTACAAGGCGCACCCTTACGTGAGAAACATAAAAGGTATCATGCGGATGCCCCAGGAGGCGTTCGACCGGGCCTACGCCCTGTCGCCCCCAAAATCCACATCAACTTCCACGTCTACTTCAACGACGACTACCACGACCACAACAACAAACACCTCGTCGTCATCGTCCACGAGTACGACCACCGGCGGCATCAGGCAGATCATCATCAATTTTCTGGGGATCTTCGGGCTCAACTTCGCACCGGCACCCCCGGAGATGATGAGCACCACCCCGGCAAACCTTACTGTAAGTGACATCCAGTACATGGAAGCCCTGAAACCGCGGCCGGAACACCAGGGCGTGTCGGACGACGTCCTGATCAAGGCGCCCACGGAGCCCCCGAAGGCTATCGAGAGCCCCAGGGACCTCCTCAATCCATTCAACCAATGAAAGTGGTGATACCATGAGACATCTACACACGATAATTCTAGCGGTGCTGGCAGCGGTGCTGCTGCTTGCCGGCACGGGGGAAGCCCTGGCGTCCGGACGTTGTTACTCCCCGGAAGGGGAACGGATCAGGTCCTTTGAAACATGGCTGGTGGAACATCCCGGTTCCGAGAAGGCAAAAGCCATCAGCCGGGCAGTCAGACTCTACAACGAAAGCCGGCGCGCCGAGCGGGAAGCCCACAACGAAAAGGTCCGCCAAAGCAGCTCGGGCTACCTGTGGAAAGAGCTCCAGGACCCGGTGAACATGAAAGACCTGGTGGACCGGGGATACCACATACCGGTGAAGGCCTGGGATCCTCACGGCAACCTCATCTATGACCTGACCAGCGACACCAGTTATGCCGGAGAGCAGTACGGAGGCAAACCGGACCCGAAAACCCGCCATCAAAAGCCTCCAAAGACCGAAAAGAAACCGGATCCGGTCACAAAACCCCCGAAAGCCAGCACCTACTCACCCGGCTGGCAGCGGGAAACGGGCTACAACTTCGAGGTGCCGAAAGGCGCGGTGGCACCGGTCTCAACCGCCTACGCCTTCGGAGCCAAACAGGGTTTGGAAGACGTACCCGGAATCTACCTTGATCCCCTGGGACTGCCCTGTGTGAAAGACATTTCCGGCAAACTGCGGCAGCTTTTCAAGGGCTCCGACGGGTACTGGTACGCCGTGGACGACCGCAGCATCCCCCGGGACATCCGCTACACCCGCGGCGAGATCAGCATACAAGGCCCCTATGGGTCAGTATCATTCGGCAAAAGTTTCATCGACGGAATTGCCGAGTCCTACGGTCTTGAACGCAGCGAGGCCAAACGGCGGCTCCTGGCCTATGCCGACCGCTACGTGAACACCTACCGCAATCATTGCCGGGGCGAAGCGGGTATCGTGAACCGTAAAATCTTCCTGACCATGGACCAGGAGAGTTTTGACAGAAAATACGGCCAGCGCCTCGCCGGGCTCACCGGGGGTCAATTGCCTGAAACGAAAGCGGACCCTGAAGACACCCCCGGACCTGCAGCGGGCGGTGAACCGGAAAAAGTCATCGTCTACATTCCCGAGCAACCCGCCGCCGGGCCGCAGATCAAGTACAAAAAAGGATCTGAAATCTACCTTAAGGGCCGGTACGGGTCAGTCTCCATGGGAAGCTCCAAGATAGACGAGCTCGCGGCCCAATACGGGATCGAACGGCAGGAGATGAAACGCAGAATCCTCGCCTTCGCATACGTGTACGTCAACACCTTCCGCTTCAACTGCAAAGGCAAGACCGGCTACGTGAACCGCAAGGCCTTCCTGACCATGGACCAGGACGAGTTCGAACGTGACTACGGTAAGAAATCAGACCAGTTGATGATCGAACAGGCCAAGTACAATCCTCCCATCGAACAGCCGGACAAACCGCCGGTTTTAGACGAACCTCCCGTGAAGCCTCCCGACGTCGTTAAACCTCCGGTTGAACCTCCGGTTGAACCTCCGGTTTTGGACGAACCGAGAGAGCGGATTCCCGACATCATTCCACCACCGCCGCCTATGGTTTACGACGACACTCCGCCCGATAAACCCGACGTATCGTTCCTGGGACAGGTACGGGACTTCATCATCCGGGGGTTTTCGTTCCTGGGATTCTCATTCGGTGAAAACCCGGCACAGGGTCTGACGGAAACCGAAAGCCAGTGGCTGGAAGAAAAGCACGGATCAACCCCCGTCGCTCCGGACCAACCACGGCCGGCAGTAAAATCGCCCCGCGACCTCCTGAGAAAATGAGGAGTCAGGCTTGACTTTTTTACATTTGCGGTTTGCACCACTATTGCAGTACGGTGCAAACCGCAATTTTGACCGGAAGCCGCGATCAATGTTATGATTACTATCATTACATGATTACTATCATTACATGATTCTTATCATTGCATGATTACTATCATTGCATGATTACTATCATTGCATGATTACTATTACATGTTTGCTCGTCAGACAGGGA
>CAYSPT010000098.1:0-12981 GCA_964432985.1 uncultured bacterium | reverse complement strand
GGCATTCAGAAGGTCAGGGGTTCGAATCCCCTCAGCTCCACTTTTTCATTTGTCCGCAAAGCTCTCCAGCAAACAACCACAGGTCCCCCGCCGCACCCTGCGATCCCCTCAGCTCCACTTTTTCATTTGTCGGAATTGTTTGGGATAAACGGCCTCAGATTATATTTACTACAGCAAAACATCTACCATATGCCTTTAGTGACAGTGCCCCAAATTCCACAATTGCCCAAATAGGCCATTGCTGGTATATTGTAAGAGGAAACGAGGCAATTCGAACCATGGTCATAGAGATCGAACAAGAAGAGGATGGCCGCTGGATAGCCGAGATAACGGAACTACCCGGTGTTATGGTCTACGGGCAGAGTCGCCAGGAAGCGATAGACAAGGTTAAAGCCCTGGCCCTACGGGCAATGGCCGACAGGCTGGAGCACGGGGAGGAAATCCCTGAATTGCGGGAAGTGTTCCTGGTACAGGCGGCATGAGCAGGTGGCCGTCAACCAAGGCCCGGCAGGTCCTCTCCGCGCTACTGCGTATCGGTTGGTCCATCAAGCGGCAGTCCGGTACGTCCCACAAGGTCCTCAGCCGCCCGGGCTGGCCCAATTTCGTTTTTTCCTTTCATGACCGGGAAGAGATCGGTCCTCGTATGCTGGCCCGCATCGCGAAGAGAACCGGTCTTACCCCTGATGACCTGTAAACTAACCCCACACTGCCTTCTGTTTTTTCTACTCCGGATATGGAGGTGACAGAATGATACACAATCGCAGACACCTGCACCGTCTTGTAGTCCTGGGTGTTCATGCAGTTATAGGCGTGTTCTTCTGGTTGATGCTCGGTGAGCATAGTCAAGAGTGGACAGCAGGAGCATTTTCGTTTTATTTCGGACTGTACGTGATAGAATGGCTCGATCCCAAAATCGGCGCATTTTTCACGGGCAACTGAGCGAAAAAACAAGCTTTTTCACGCACTCTTTGTGACATCCAAGTTGACACCCAATCTCAGAAATTCCTTTGCCTCACGGCTACTTTTTCCCTTCCTCTTCTTTCCTAATAGGAAGTCATGAGGATCCTACGAACGTGCCTGTGAACCTGCTTCCTCATCTGTAGGATTAATGTCACCGGATTCCATGGCAATGGCCCAGATAAATCCGACAAGTTCTCTGGCTACTGCAATTATCGTTTTTTACAGGAATGACCGGTGAGCAACAAGCCACGAAAACCCAATGGGCTGATGCAGTGAAGACTATTCCCACGTGCTATTTTTTCTACATTCTTTCTTCTGATCTGACTAATTTCGCACGATGAGGGGTGGCGGGATGACGATGAAACCATTGGACCAACGCTGAAAAATTATAATATAAAAACTTTACTGGAAGAGGTTTTGTCAATATCCCCGAGGAACCGGCCCAGGGGAAAATAAAACTGGCACCTTTTTTGCTATGATCTCCAGGGAGCGCACCGGTGCTCGGGAAAGGGACATGGGGGACACATCGAGAAATTACGGTCTGGCTCTGCTCGCCGACCTGGCCGCCACGCTGGCGATGGTGGCCGTGGTAGGAGGGTTGGACTATGTGACCGGGATCGATGTGTCGTTTTCCGTCTTCTACCTGATCCCCATCGGCCTCCTGAGCTGGCGCCGGGGGGTATGGCCGGGCTTGGTCCTGTCGCTCCTGTGTGCTGTTCTGTGGTACTTCCTGGAGCGGCTCGGCGGGCTCACCCACTCCCACCCGGCCATCGATTACTGGAACGCCTTCGTGCGGGGGGCTATTTTCCTCGTCACCACCATCTTGCTGGCCCGCCTGAGGGTGGCCCTCATCACCGCTAACCAGGCCAGGGACGCCGCGGTGACGGCCGCCAGGGCCCAGTCGGATTTCCTGGCCGCCATCGGCCACGACATCCGTACACCGCTTACCGCCCTGCTGGCCATTGCAGGTTTGATGGAGGAGGCGAGGTCCGACGGCGAGATCGCCGAGTACCTGGCCATCTTTCAGAGCGAAGGGCAGCGGCTGGTTAACCTGATCAACGACCTGCTAGACCAGGCCAAGATTGATGCTGGGCGCCTCAAGGCGGAGAAGGAGGTCTTCCAGCTCCAGGATGTGCTCGACGAGCTGGCCGCCATGTTCGGCCCGCAAATGAGGGCCAAGGGGCTCGACTTCTCCCATCGGCTTCAGCAGGACGTTCCGCGGTGGGTGTTTACCGACCAGGTCCTCCTCAAGCGGATCCTGATAAACCTGGTGGCGAATGCCCACAAGTTCACCGCCCGGGGCGCCGTCTCGGTCAAGGCTTCCCGGCACTCCGCCGACCCGGTCGGCATGCTCCTCTTCTCCGTCGCTGACACCGGGTGCGGGATCCCGGAGGCGAAGCAGGCGAGCCTATTCGAGCCCTTCTCCCAGGTCGACCCGGTCCGGGACCGGGAGCACAGCGGCAGCGGCCTCGGGCTGGCTATCTGCAAGAACTTCGTCGAGCTCCTGGGGGGGCAGATCTGGCTGGAGGACACGGAGGGCGCAGGCAGCACCTTCCGGTTCACCCTGCCGCTCGAGCCCGTGCCAGCCACGGACGGGACGATGCCTCTCGCCGCGAGCCGGGAAGACGGACTCTCCGATGAGGAGGCCACGGGGCGGCCGGTGCGGATCCTTCTGGTGGACGACTACCAGTTGAGCCGACACGTCATCAAGGCCTTCCTCAAGAACACCCCGTACCAGATCGACGAGGCGGAGGACGGTCGGTCAGGTCTGGAGATGTTCGCCGCCAATCCCTACGACCTGGTCCTGATGGACATCCGCATGCCGGTGATGGACGGGACCGCCACCGCCGCCGCCCTGCGGGAGTGGGAACGGGAGCGGGACCGGCGGCCGGTCCCGATCATCGCCCTGACGGCCTCCCCCTCGCCCGACTCGAGCAGCCCCGGCTACTCCATGTTCACCGGCTTTCTCGACAAGGTCTTCACCAAGCGGGGACTGATCAGGACCATCCGTAAGATCCTGGCGCAGGAGCGGTCGTCCGCCGAGAAGGGGAAACCGGAGGCTGGCATACCGGCACCGACGCCAGTCTCCCACGACAGCCTCTCCGCCCTGCTGCATGAGTTGATAGTCGACCTGGCTGCGCAGCACTGCTCGGCCGAGGAGGCCCTGCGCGACGGGGACTTCGAGGCCGTCCGGGCCATCGGCCACAAGGTCAGGGGGGCTGGCGGTCTCTTCCGGATGGCCGATCTAGCCACCATCGGCCGGCGTTTGGAGAAGGGTGCGGCCAAGGTCCACCGCGGGCGGACGAAGGCCGCGCTCCGCGATCTCAAGAACTGGCTCGACCACCCCCCGGCGATCGGCTAACGAAAACTTTTGAGAAACTCGAGCATGGGACCGGCCATGGGATTTTTACCGAGGCGACTGCCAAAAAGTTCACTCACGTGCCCCTGACGTTTAAGCAGGACGGTTTCAACCCTGTTATTTTTTTCCCGGAGCGCTTTGGCGAATGCTACGGCCTGCTGTCTAAGAGTTTTAGGATCCATTTGAGCGTATAGAACCAGAAAAGGCGGCGCCCCGCCTCTAACGTGGGTGATGGGCGATGCCGCCTGCCAAACCTCAGGGTTACTTCCAAACGCTGGTTCAACCATCTTCTTCAATGATCTTGGATTCATCTTCGGTATATCGAAGACGCCTGACAGCGCCAGGACCCCCTTTATCGCTCCAGCAGGCACATTTACCCGGTTGAGATAACGTGTGTCGAGAGCAAGAAGAGAAACAAGATGTCCTCCCGCGGAATGACCGCTGATATAGATCTTCCTGTTGTCACCGCCGTATCTGTTGATATTGTTGTAAGTCCATGCAAAGGCGGCGGCCACATCATTGATTTGAGTGGGGTGTTGGGCGACGTCTGAGAGTCGATAATTTGGCAAGACGGTAACATAACCATTGCGGGCAAAGTTTTTCGCAAAGTCGGGAAATAATTTTCCATCCTTGCTGCCATTCCTCCATCCTCCCCCATGAACAAACATCAAAACCGGGGCGTCGTTTGGCTGACGGGGGAGATAAATGTCAAGACGATGCCTGTTTGTCCCTCTATCAGTCAAATAGAGGATATCCCTTTCCACGGCCAGATCCTCTTCTGAAGAGCGTGCCGACTGGTCATCCGAAAAGCGTGTCGGCAGGTCATTCGTAGCCGGAGCAGTTTCTTCTGAGTCTCCCCTGTACGGAGTGAACATTCCCAGGTCCCCGCCTGCAGCTCTGGTCTTGCCCATAAACCGGCTTCCCGGCGGCGGCACCACCTCTTCCTCGATAAACTCAGTCGAGGGATCGTCCTTTTCCTCCGGTCTTTCCGAAACACCCTCCTGGGTGAGCACAGGCGATTCTTCATCACTCATGTACTTAATCCAGCCCGGATGTGTCCGGCTCAAGACTCTGTCCGCGGAAGTATCGTCCCTGAGATACTTTTGCAAAAAAGCCAGCCCGTAGCGGCATATCGCTTCTGCCTTTGTTTTGGTTTCTACGCCGCGGTAAAGAGGGACCCTGCCGCACACCTTGTTTGTAAAATCAAGATGCTCTCCGTCTTTCAAGATGCAAAGAAATCTGGGAACCCTTGCCCGGTCATAGATTAACTGCCTCGAGACATCTTCCGGCCCTAAGCTTGGCGGATCATTTTCCCCAAATATAAGCATGAAAGGAGTCTTGATATATCGCAGGGTAAATTCAAAAGGATACACCGTTGGTGAAAGTAAGAGCGCTGCCTTGATCCTGCGATCTTCATATTCGGTGCCTGGACAAGCACCAATTACCCCTAAAGAAGTAAGCCCTCCCAGTGAATGACCGCAAATACCTATTTCGTTCTCGTTCAACATCCCATTCAGGAATGAATCCTTCGAGCTGTTCAGTTCTCCAATCTTCTCAATCATAAACCTGGTCTGCTTCAACCGGCGTTCTTCCAAATAAGCAATGCATTTGCTGCGGTCGGTTCCCATATCATCAGCAAATTGCTTACATTTCATGCCAGCCAGCACAACTCTATTGAACGTATTACCTCCCCTTATCCGACTCCAGGCCATCTGCTTTTCATACTCAGGGGGCAATGTATCGTTGTAGTCAGGCGCCACCACTACATAGCCGTGACGCGCTATGTATTCACAAAAAAAAGCAGAGCTGTAACCGCTGGCATAGAGACCGGATGCATAGAGGACCACCGGGAAAGCATTGGCTGTGGGAGCGGGCTTGGCATCACGGGCTACTTTACTCTCATTAGACTGCCTTTTGCTTGACTTATAAGATATTTGCTCCTCTTCTTCCAGCGCAGGATACCAGATAGCGGTAGTTAGCACTTCCTTTTCCCCGTGGGGATGTATATATTCAAAATCGATTATCCTTAACCCTGCACTGTAGGTTTTAATTTCACTATCAGCCGGCGTTGCGGCCTGACTAAAAGTGCAGATTACTAAAAACACCACAACAGATGTAAAAAACAAAATTGTACGTTTTGCGTTCATGATTTCATGCCCCCTCAAGTCCACCTTATTATTATGTCAGTGGGACTGGCTACCCGTCAACAAACTGTTTCAATAAAGCTGCGGCGGGTTCAACGATGTTTAGAAAACATTCTCGCAGCTCATGCAGATAATGGCCTGTGGATGCACTTCCTTCTTTTCGAAGGCGAAGTGATAGACGATATGATTCAGCGAATGGGCTGCCGGCCTCAATTTCATGTTCAAGAGCCGCGGTCTTGGATAACATCATCCCGTCCCTCCAGAAGACAATGGACCGGGCGATCCAATGTGTTATACCCGCGAGCCAAATTGATGAATTCAGATGATATTCACCCGGTTCATCAAGTTGTGAAAGATCCTTATGGAGTTGACAAATCAAACTCTCCCTTTTCGGTGGTGGAAATGAGATCGAGCGGCCGAAATAGCAGCAACCGTAATGGGAAAGCATATAACGGTCAAATGGCGAAATGGGGTTACAGTTGGCCAGCTTTCGTGTCGTTCCTCCGGCGATGTAACAAAAGTCTGTTTTACCAGGATTTGTCGCCAGATCAACAGGGATATACGGGCCTTCGATTACCTGCCCGGATTTCCAATTATTTTTCCTCCCGCGAATGAAACGTTCTCGCATGTCATCGTGAACTCCGCCGATCTGCACGGCTTCACTATCAGAAATTGGTTTATCTAAAACAACGCACACATCCACATCGCTCCAACCAGGCATAAAATCCCCCAAGGTAACACTGCCGAACAGCATGACGGACTCAATCTTTGAGTTCAGGATTGGGCGGATACGAGGCAGCCACCATTCCAGGAGCGCCTCAACTGATACGACACTGATATCGCGTGTGCATTTACTATTCATTACGGGATCGGATCTCCAATGGATAGTGCCTGTGGAGTTCTTCGTCTGTGATGTTTCGTGACACTATTCTTGGCGGACCTGAATGCGGGATCTCGTACAAACGAGAACCTCTGTCTGCAAGAACAGATGCAAAGCCATTGTTGGTTGACCAGGACAGAGCGGCTCGTATGAATTCTCTTAACGTGTCACCCTCCCTGAACTCCGATTTTATATACAATCCCTCGATAAAACCGTGCGTGTTCTTCTCGGGATCCAGTCGTACTGAAAGCTCTATATGTCCCATAACAACACCGTTATCCGATATACCGACCATGACTAGCGCTGGTTCTGAACATTCGCCCTGAAAGTACCGGGAAATATCAGGAAGGTGATTATGACCAGGCCATAAGCTGCCTCGCATCTTCAACCATTCTTCTAACTCGGTTTCGGCTATCTCTCGGATAATCATTCTTTTATCCTTCAGCTAACAGCAGGCTATTCTGTTTTTTTTTGTCGTGAAAACTATCCTACGGCCGATTGTTCATCTGCTCAAAGGGCACGTCGAACTGCTCGCGCCGCTTATCACCACCGACAGCCTTGACCCGCCCTGTCATGGTATCGACGACATAGGCCGTACCGTACCCGTCGCCGCCAACTGCTACCTGGTAACGGCCGACAACATCACTACCCACCGGTTTTTCCGGTGCTGATTCCTCCTTGAGGTCCCCGGAACCCATAAGAACAATCAAACCAAAAGCAACAACCATCCCCACGATAAAGAATTTCGCTTTTTCCCAATTCATACGATCATCTCCCTGTTTTCAGCAGTAGATTTCCGGTTAACCCGGAAATTGCGGTTGGCTTCGAGAAAAAGAAGGGCTACTGCATTTTTCGGGTTTATTAAAGTATACACACATTGAGAATAATAGTGCCAGAATGTGAAAATCAGAAGTGCAACTTGCGATTTACACAATTGTAGCATTAATTCAATAAATAGGTTACAATTGACCACTTTGGAGGAACCATGTTCGGGACCATTCTTATCTCTACCATCACCGCGCTGCACGTCTATGTCTTCTGGCGTGCGACCTCGGTGCCGTGGCTGAAACGCCGTTTTTCGGCAAAGGTCATCCTCGGCGCGGGAGCGGTCCTCTGGGCGGGTTTCTTCCTGGGACGGACCATCGAGCACCACAGCACGGGGCCCATGGCCGCGGCGGTGGAGCTAGCCGGCATGAACTGGATGGGTTCCCTGTTTCTTATCTTCATCACACTTCTTTTAATGGACTGTCTGACCGCCTTCGGATTCATCCTGCCCCGCCTGGCTCCCTCACTTCGCGGATGGGCTCTGGCAGCCGGAGCAGCGCTTTCAATCGTGGCCGTCGGCCAGGGGATGCGGGCGCCGGTAATATCGACCTACCACGTCCACCTGCCCTCACTTCCGGCGACGATGGAGAACACCGTCATCGTCGCGCTGTCCGATCTGCACCTGGGCTCGCTCATCGGCAAGCGGTGGATGGAAAAACGCATCGCGCAGGTCCGGGACCAGAAGCCCGATTTGATACTCCTGGTCGGTGATCTGGCCGAAGGGCACGGCGGAGACCAGGACGCCCTGATGCAGACCTTCGGCGGTCTTTCCGCGCCACTGGGGGTGTGGGGGGTGTACGGGAACCACGAGTACCACCGCCGCCGGCACCGGAACGCTTCTGACGCAAACCAGCCGCCGGACAACGCCGGCACAAATGTGCCGGAGGGCATCACCTTCCTGCGCAACCGCTGGACCGAGATCAGCCCCGGCCTCGTCCTGGCGGGGGTCGATGATCCCCGTGCCTGGCGCCGCTCCAGGCAGACAGGCGACCGGCTCGATAAAGCCCTGGCCGGCAGGCCAGTCGGGGGCACCATCCTGCTTTCACACCGGCCCGAACAAGCTGAAGAAGCAGCCCGGATGGGGGTGGGCTTGATGCTCTGCGGCCACACTCACGGAGGGCAGATATGGCCCTTCGACTACCTGGTCAGGCGGGTTCACCCGTTGCTGGAGGGCCGCTACGAAGTGGATGCAATGACCGTCATCGTAAGCCGCGGTACCGGTACCTGGGGCCCGCGGATGCGGCTCTGGGCGCCCGGAGAGATACTGCGTATAATCCTGCATGGAGCGAACAACCAGCCCGCTGATGGATGATACTGTGCCTGGTCCCGCACCAGGCGACCAGCCCGCTCCCGGGTCCCATGATCAAACATAATCAGGATCATTGATCATCAAGCACCGGCGTGACCTGCTACTCCAGTTTCAACTTCTCACCCGGCCGCTTCTTTGTACCGGAAGTCTTGTGCAGCCGCAGCGTTTCGAAGGTATCAAAAAATAACTGCTTGTTTTTTGCAAAATCACTCTCTAAGGAGGTGCCCGTCACCAGCAGCACGTTTCCCGTCCTGAACACCGCCACCGCCAGCCAGTGCAGATCGAACCCCTGCATCTTTCCCCTGTGCTCCCACATGATGAAAGGGAACCCGTCCTTGACGCCTTCCGTTTGGCTCAGTACCTCGAAACCGAGGGTTGCCATCTGCTCCCTGGTTGTATCGATATATTCCTCTTTGGTCATCTTCGTGTTCTGCACCTGGACGTTGAGGTTCGAGGAGAAGTTCCGTTCCGCCGGGGCCAGGAACTGGACCACCGTGACACCCCCTTCAGCGGCCGTTAGTTTTTTGAAGGCTGGTGATTCGACAGAAAAACCGTAAACGTCATCGGTGTACGTTCCCGCCCAGGTTAACGACCCGGCGCACATGAGTATCAGCATGACCGCGATTTTCTTCATTCTTCTCCCTCATTTCATCCGGTTATTATTCTCAGCATCTAATTGTATTCAAGCACCTGCCGGTACTTTATCACATTAAGGTTATTGAAGTTCCCGGTCGAAGAAGGCCGACACCCGGTTAACGTACTCCTCCGGTGCCGCCCTGAAAGACCTGGCGTGCTCGGCTTCCGGGACCATCCACAACTCGTTGCCGGGATGCTGTTTCAGGGCTTCAAAAATGCGCCTGGCGTGCTCGACGGGAATCAGCTTGTCTTCCATCCCGTGAATGATGAAGACACGAGTTTCGTTAATATTGACAGCTGCTTTAATCGGGCGGATCGAGTTGAGATCCACGCCATAAATGAGGTTGATCATGGTAATGATTGAAGGGACGAAAAAGCCGGGTAAAACAGAGCGTTTCGGTACCTGGATCTTGAGGATGCCCGGAAGATCAGCAAAACTGCTGTCGGCCACCACAGCGTTTAATCCCGGTGTTGAAACCGCAGTCATCAACGTGGTGGCGGCCCCCATGGACCAGCCGATGACACCGATGCTGCTTTGGTCAAAACCCCGGGAGACCGCGTACCGGACCGCGCCCTTAAGGTCGCGCTGTTCCAGGACTCCCAGGGTGTTGCGGCCGGGTGGTGATTCGCCTCTTCCCCGCAGATCGAAAGCCAGCACGTTGAACCCCTTCCCCACCATGGCTTGAGCGACCTCGATTATGCCGATACCCGGGTGTGCCCGGTGACACCTTTCACCATGTACCAGGAGAAGGATACGGCCGCTTCCCTTGGCCGGCATATACCAGCCCTTGATCTGAAGCGAATCCACATCACTGGGGAAGGTCACATCTTCGAAGGAAAGACCGAAATCCGCCGGGGTGACCTGGAGAGGCAGACGTTCCACCCTGGTAAGCCGCGAGGCGGCGTAGGCGGACAGCCCGACGTAGAAAACGGCCAGGAAAAGTACTGCGGACAACAGAAATGATTTCCGGATTTTCAGATGCACTGCATTTCCCCCACCACTACGTTTTCCCCGTGTTCTGTCCGAACCTTATTTTGACTTCATCACCCAGACACCGTCCCAGTCGTCACCCGGGGATTTCTTTTTCAGGATCTTGCACCGGTCGATGTAGATCTCCGACAGCCTGTCGTCCGGATTGAGCGATAAGCACTCCTTGAACGTGTCCATGGCACTTTCCCATTTCTGCTGGCGGTACTTTTTCACGCCGCTTTTGAAGTATCCCACCACTTCCATCATGTTGGGGAAGGTCTCGTCGGAGTGGTAATCGAGCACCTCGTAAACCGCTACGGGCTCGGTCTTGCCCTTGACCACGACGCGGTCTATCTCGCGGATGCTGTAGGTTCCGCGCAGCTTGGCGAAGGTGTTCTCGCTGATCAGTATCTGCGCGCTGTACTGCTTGCAGGCGCTTTCCAGGCGGGAGGCCAGGTTGACGCCGTCTCCGATCAGGGTGTAGTCCATCCTCTTCGGGGACCCGATATTGCCCGAGACGATCTTGTCGGTGTTCAGCCCGATTCCCATCTTGACCGGTTTCCTCCCGTGGGCAATACGCTCCACGTTCCAGGCGTTCAGCTGCGTCAGCATACTGATGGCGGCCCGCATGGCCCGGTCCTCGTCGTCTCCGTGGGCCAGGGGGATTCCGAAGGCAGCCATGATGGCGTCGCCGATGAACTTGTCCAGCATGCCCCCCTCCTGCTGAATGCAGTCCACCATGATGGTGAAGTACTCGTTGAGGAGCGACACCGTCCCCTGGGCGCCGAGCTCCTCGGTGAGCGGGGTAAATCCCCTTATATCCGAGAACAAAACGGTAGCCACGGTGCTTTTACCGCCCAGGATCTCCTCCTTGCTGTCCATGAGCTGCTCAGCCAGCCCGGCGTCCATGTAGCGGGACATGGTGGACTTCATACGCTTTTCGTTGCTGATGTCCTCCATCATGATCATGGTTCCCAGGGTCTTGTCTTCCACGCTGGTCAGGGGAAGGACCGTCAGGTTTACCGACACGGTCTCCCCGTTGAACTCCAGCTCGGCATCCATGGTTATGTCCGACGTCTTGGTCTCGGCCACTTTCCTGATCCGATCCATGACCCACTCGTTGCTGCCCGCGAAGAACTGCTCCGCCTTCTTATCGACAATGGCGTCGGAATATATCTTCATGATCTTCAAACCGGCGTCGTTGCAGGTGATGACCATTTCCTCCCCGTTGAGAGTAATCACCCCGCTGGCCATGCTCTTGAGGATACCCTCACTGTAGTTGCGCATGTTCTGAATGTCATCGAAGAGCTTGGCGTTTTCCATGGCGATGGCCACCTGGGCGGTGAAGGCTTTCAGCCGGGCGGCGTCCTCATCGGTAAAAGGTCCGCCGTGCTTGTTGAGCACCTGGGTGACACCGATGGTTTTGCCCTTCTTGTTGACCACCGGGGCGCAGAGGATGGAACGGGTGAAGAAACCGGTCTTCTTGTCAAAGGAAGGGTTGAACCTGAGATCGGCGTAGGCGTGGGGGATATTCACCGTCCGGCCCGACTGGAAAACGGTCCCGGCAATACCAAGATGGTTGGGAAACCGTATTTCCTGCTTACCCAGTTCCGCCCCTATGATCGAGAACAGTTCGTTTCCCTTTTCATCGTTCAGAAACAGCGTGCCGCGGTCGGCGTTGAGCATCCTGGTAGCCTCGGCCATGACCTTGTTCAATACCGCTCCCAGATCGATCTCGGACATGACGTCGGAGACGACGTTGAAAAATTCCATCTCTTTCTCATGCGATTTTTCCATTTGCTCCACCAGCAGGATACTCTGTATGACCACCGCGGCCTGGGTGGTCAGGGCTTCCACCAGGCCCAGGTCGTTGCGGGTGAACTTGCCCTTCTTCTTGTTCAGAAGCTGAGCCACACCAATGGTGTCACCTTTGCTCGTCATAATAGGCACGCAGAGAATGTTTCTGGTGGTGTACCCGGTACCTTTGTCGACACTGGGATCAAAATAGCGATTCTTCGAGACATCATGCACGAGCATGCTCTCGGCTGTGGTGAAGACGTGGCCGGCCACCCCCACTGTGGTCAGGATACGGATTTCCCGTTCCAGGTCCCCCTGGGCGATCCGGGAGTAGAGCTCACCGGTTTCCTTGTCGTGCAGAAAGATGGTCACCCGATCGGCCTGGGCCGCTTCGGAGAGCATATCCACAAACTCATCGAACACCTCTTTGAGGCTGTCGAAGGAAGCCAGGGTCTTGACCACGTTGAGCAGCATTTCAGCCTGCCCCGGTTTTACCAGACTTTCACTGTTCACCTGTTTGACTATCTTTTTCTTAGCCGGTTTTTTCTGCCTGGATTTCTGCACTCTCTGCACCCTCCATCCCTTTCCCCCTGCTGATTTCAAGTTTATCTCTCAGTACGACTACGGTCTCTTTTAATAATTCGATTTCACCCCTGGAAGCGGTTACGGCCCCCCGAACAGCCTGGTCTTTTGTGTTCCGCTCGCGTTCCAGTTCGTCCCGAATACTGGCGATGGTTGATTCGAGCTGTTTGCTCTCGTTGGTGGCGTTGGCGAGCGCCTTTTGCACGGCACGGTTCTTGTCGAGGCGCTCGTGTTCCAGTTCATCCCGCAAAGCGGAAGCGGTGGTCTTGAGCTGCTCGATTTCGACAGCGGCGGTGGCAACAGCTTTCTGCACAGCGCGTTTTTTTTCATTACGCTCGTTTTCCAGCTCATCCCGTAAAGCGGAAGCGGTGGTCTTGAGCTGCTCGATTTCGACAGCGGCGGTGGCAACAGCTTTCTGCACAGCGCGTTTTTTTTCATTACGCTCGTTTTCCAGCTCATCCCGTAAAGCGGAAGCGGTGGTCTTGAGCTGCTCGATTTCGACAGCGGCGGTGGCAACAG
>CAYSPT010000097.1:6161-14287 GCA_964432985.1 uncultured bacterium | reverse complement strand
ATACGAGATGTGGCTGCAAACCTCGGCAAACCGCATTCGGTGTCATCTGGTAAAACAGCCGATAAGAAACCGGAGGAAACGGATGATCCGGATGAGTACCAGCAGTTTGTTATTTCTGTCCCGGGCAAGGAAGTACCGGTCACGATTACCTTTGCGAAACCGGTTAAGTCACTGACCGTTCGCTTCCCACACATCCTCATGTTTCCCATCCGCTGGGAAAAGGAAGAAACACAGATGCTGCCGTTATCACCCGGGAAAACCGGGGATGCACTCCTGGAGAAAATTCAGAGGTGGCTCCTGGAACTGTTTCCTTTCATACCCGACGATGAACTCGACCTTAGCGGGCTTACTTCAACACTTGGTGATTACATCTCAAGCCACTCCAGACATTCAGTCACGGTAAAACACACCCTATTCGGATTACCAGTGCTCAATTCACGGGGAGAATCCGAGGGGATCAAGCTCGTTTTTCTGGGGGACATGGTCAGGCTGGAAACCATCGACTGGTCCCGGCCATATTACTACCGCAGCGGGATCAAACCGTTTACATTTCCCGATGACGCCGCCAGGGCACTGTCGGAAGCCATCTGCCGTAAAGATGACAAACTCACTATGCTGCCACCGGGAATAGTGAGTGTTTCAGATGCGAGGCAACCGGAGGCGGCTGTCGTCCAGGACCTCGTCTACATGAAGTCCGGCATGGTGCTCTGCCCTCACCTGGAAGTACGGGTGGAAGGCTTCAGCGACCCGATCTATTTCAATCTCCTGTCCCGGAAGTTCAACGATACGGGGGACAAAAGAGAGACCTCCGCAAAGTAAGGGACCTGCCCCGCTACATGAAGATTCCTGCGATGATGCCCGTCATGAAAGCGGCGAAGGAGCCAGCCAGTACCGAGCGCAGGCCCAGCTTGGCCAGATCACCGCGCCGGCTGGGCGCGATACCGCCGATACCGCCGAGCTGGATGCCTATAGACCCGAAGTTTGCGAAACCGCACAGGGCATACGTGGCGATGACGATGGAGCGCTCCGAGAGGATGACCTCCTTGGCGTTCAGGATGTTGGCCAGGTGCAGGTAAGCCACGAACTCGTTAAGCACAACCTTTTCTCCCAGCAGGGTGCCAATTATGGTGCAGTCTTTCCAGGGGACTCCCATCATGAATGCCAGAGGAGCGCACACGTAGCCGAAAAGCTCCTGCACGGTGATCCCGGAAACCGTAAACACAATAAAGTTCAAAAGCGCGATGATAGCCAGGAAGGCGATGAGCATGGCCCCCACATTGAGTGCCAGAAACAGCCCTTCGCTGGCCCCCCGGGCCAGAGCGTCGATAATATTCGTGTCCATCTTCTCCACCTTGAGCTCTACCTTACCGGCGGTGAGCGGCTTCTCTGTCTCAGGCACCAGGATCTTGGCCATGACCAGGGCTGCCGGGGCCGACATGATGCTGGCCGCCATGAGGTGGCCGGCAATGGAAGGAAAATGCAGGTGTAACATCCCCACGTAGGCCGCCATGACACCGCCGGCCACGGTGGCCATTCCGCCGGTCATTACGGCCATGAGCTCGGACAAGGTCATTTTCTCCACATAAGGCTTCACCACCAGTGGGGCCTCGGTCTGCCCCACGAAGATGTTGGCCGCGGCCGAGAGACTTTCGGCACCGCTGGTCTTCATGGTCCAGGTCATAAACTTGGCCATGACCAGAACGATCTTCTGCATGACTCCCATATAGTAAAGGACAGCCATGAAACCGGAAAAGAAGATGATGGTGGGCAGCACGTTGAAGGCGAAGTAGGACCCGGTATTGGCCAGCATATTCCCGGACTGGACGAACTGGTTGGTGGCGGGATCGATACTTCCTACCGGCACCTGCTGCCGTACCAGGTTGCCGAACACGAAACTGGCCCCTTCCTCGGTGAAACTCAACAGCTTCACGATCACATCGTTGATGGCCGCAAAAGCGATCTCCCCCGGCGCCTTGTCCGTCTTGTATATGCTCTTTATGATCTTATTGAAAGGGCTGTTTGGCAAGATGATAAAAGCAAACAGAAACTGCAGGCCCGTCCCCCAAAGGATGATCCTCAAGCTGACGGCTTTTCTTTTGACGGACAACAGCCAGGCAATTCCCATCATCATTAGAAGACCCAGAATGGCAATAACGTTTTGCATTGTGTGTGTTCCTCCCAAAGTGTATAGTTGACGGCACTACTATACTGCACTGACTGTTTCAGACGCAATATCCCATGTGCACGCGGTCTATGAACTCCTAAAAAACTCTCCTGTATGATCCCAGCACCTTCAGGCCGAAACATTTTTCGATATCCTTCAGGGCTTTTTGGACCTTGGCGTGGTCCCGGTGACCGTGGAAATCGACATAGAACACGTAGTCCCCGAGCTTTCCCTTGGCGGGCCGTGACACGATCTTGGACATGTTGATGTCCCAGGCTGCCAGGGAAGCCGTCAGCGAGTGGAGAATGCCGGGCTTGTCCTCCGGAGGGGGCACGACGATGATACTGGTTCGAAACGATTCATTGTCATTGTAGTGATCTTCAACATTGTTGTGATCATTATCACTGCAGTGATCGTTATCACCTTGGTGACAGTCGCCACTTTGGTGATAGTCGCCTCTTTGGTGACAGTCGCCTCTTTGGTGATAGTCGCCTCTTTGGTGACAGTCATCGTGTAATCCCGCCATGGCTGCGGATCCGGCTACCGCCACGAACCTGGTGGTATTGAACTCATTGTCCTGTATGTCTGTCTCCAGGACGTACAGGTCGTACAGGCGCACGGCCAGCGCCGATACAATGGCCGCCGTTGAGGCCCCGGCCTTTTTAACCTGGTGGGCAGAAGCGGCGTTGCTGCTGGTGTTGATGATCTCGGGACCGTTCAGCTTCGAGCGGATGGTGTTTTCGCACTGGGCATACGTTTGAGGATGGGCAAATACCTTTGTAACAGCGTCCAGGGGAATTTCTTTCTGTGCGACCAGGTTATGCGAAATGGCAATCAGCAGCTCACCGATTATGCAGGACTCGAATCGAAGCAGGCAGTCATATGTTTCTCCCAGTCCACCAGAGACCGAGTTTTCAATCGGCACCACCGTTAGATCCACGGAACCGTTGACAACGGCTTCAAAGCAGTCGAATATCGTCCGCTTAAATACTATGGACGACTCCTGGTTATAGATAAGTGCCGCTTCATGGCTGAAAGTACCACGGGGTCCAAGGGTAGCTATCGTGATTCCGGCAGATGCATTATCCATTAAAACCGCGTGAGCCTCCATTCATTGTTTAAACGATCATATCCCGGCGGAAATCTTCTCGAAAACATACTGCTTGATCTTTGAGCGGTCAGCGTCCAGTATCTTGGCAAAGTTTATCCCGTGTTCGTAAAACATACGGTCCCGCTCGATCCTTTCGTTTCTTCGTACGATCTGCCCCAGAACCGGTCCCAGGTTGATCTCCGAGGATGGAAACCTGAGAATACCAAAGGAGGAAACGGAGAGCATGACCGGTGCCAGAAAGAGGATTCCGCCGGCGTTGATGTCCAGGCAGAATCCCGGGCAAGGAGTTTTAGACACTGTTCCCTGGGCGTCGAGACCGTGGAAATCCACTTTGAAATGAGTTTTAATCCGTACTTCTTTTCGTCGTTCGACGATATGCATAACCCGTGGACACAGCACGTTTATAAAGGGGATAGGCGAGCGTTCCTGACTGGCAACTTTGCTCTGGGCGGACAGCACGTTGTTGTCTTTCACATACACCAGCTTAACCTTGTCGTTTACGTGGGTACGAAACAGGTCAAGCTGATCGAAAACCTGCCACGAGAGACGCATCCGGCCGGATTCTATATCCTCTATGGCAGTTGTTCTGGTCTTTTCCTCTCCCTCGAACCAGCAGGTCACTTCGATCTGGGTCCCATCCCTGAACAGATCTTCACCCACCATGACATAGCTGGTGGAACGCTCCACCGAAAAGGAGCTTACCGCCGCCGGAAGACGCTCGTAGATCTCGGCGTCGGGCATGTGTGACTGAATCATCGAGTCCTGAATACACGTTAGGTCGACATATTTGATACCGCCCATCATTTTGCGCAGCTTGGTATCGTGGTCGTGCAAGTAGGCGATACCCCAGCTGTCAAGCGTTTGCAGGCTCGTGCACACGAGCACTACCTTGGTCTCTCCGTGAGTGCATATTACCTCCAGAACGCGTTTGAGCCGCGGCAGGTTCTCCCGGTCCAGCATTCCCTTCAAGGTCATTATAACGATATCGCCGATGTTCTTTACATCCACAGATAACGGCACAGCCTCCACCACTGCTTTGATTTCTACCCCGGTACGCTCCGATTCGGCGGCGACCTGCTCCCGGAGTCTCCTGGCTTTCGGTATGTTACCCACCGTTTCCAGGTACATTAAAGCGTTCCCAATCAACTTTTCATTTTCAACATCCAGGTTAGAGCAGATTATGGTGTACACCTCATCCTGGTCGAATCCCATAAGAACATCCACTACCCGGGCGGCAGTGGTTTCTGAAAGTTCATCGAGCATGGTAACAAGCGGTAGGATCGCATTTTTGTCGTTGAAACGCTGGATAAGGTCCAGGGCGCGTTCTGCTACGATGGAACTGTAGAGCCTGACAGCGGCCAGTAGAAACGTCAGACACCTGGCGTTATCCAGGGCTTCGAGAGCCTCGATCAGGGCCAGACCGATGATCTCGTCTTCCATGAAGACAAGATGCCCGACGGGTTCCATCATTTCCTGGGCACCGAGTTTGCCTAAGAAATTGATGATCTTTTTCAGATGAGAGTAACAAGCAGGCTGACGCCGCATTATTTCGATCTTCGAAAGGTAATAATCTCCCAGGTTGGCTTCTGAAAACGCCGCGTACAAAGAAGACCGGAACTGTGCATCTCCTTTGTCGAGACTATCATTCAAAGCGTCAAATATAGAGTCGCTGCCTATCATGCTAAGGTGAGTAATTATCTGAGGTTTGACGGCTACCACCGGTGACTGAAGAGCAGAAACCAGGGTGGCAATACTTGTAGAATCTTTTCTCCCGGTAAAAAAAGACAGGGCTTCAAGTTGTTTTCTCATTTCGGATGAGCCGAGCAGCATGGTGCTGAAACGGGCAAGCGGGTTTCCGGAATTTCCCGGAGACGAAGTGCTGGAAAAATTCTTGTCGTCTGTCAACTCTCGAAAATCACCTTTCCAGTGTCACGAAGGTCATAACCCGGAAGATGCGGGAAAAGCCCGTGAATCTCCGCCGGATTGATGTGCCCGATGAAATCCTGGATGACCTTTGTCGGCCAGATTTCGCTGGGAATCACCAGATCGAACTGTTCTTCCTGCAGGGGGATAAAATCCACGGGCAGGTGGTGAGTTGTGTACTCGATTCCCATACCTGCGTCTGCTTCGTCATAAAGGATCTTCTGTACTACCTCCGTATGGCTGTCTACAACGGAGTCAAATCCGTTGATTTCAGCGGAATCCAGACTCTCTTCCTGCAAGAGAAACTCGAGCAGCACCCGTGTTCCCGATCCTTCGTTGCGGTTTACAAAACGAATGTTCTTTGTCGCCAGGTGACTGATTACTTTGATTCCCAGCGGGTTATTTCTTTTTACAATGAGCCCCTGGTTTCGGTACCACAGGTTGACGACGATATAGTCTTGTTTAGAAAGATGGCGCCTCAGAAAAGGAAGATTGTAGGTACCCGTTTCCAGATCCAGCAGGTGCACGCAGCATGCCTGGCATTTGCGCATTGCCAGGGCCTGGATACCCTTGAGGCTGCCGATGGGTGAATAGCATGTCAGGGACTGCGGGAACATCTCACGGGAGTAATGAGCCAGCAAACGCGCCATTAGAATATCGTCACTGCCGGCGATACTGAAATCGTTCTCCCGCTGAACCTGTTCGTCAATCCATCGTTCTATATGACTCCGGGGAAACAGCCACTTGCCGGTAATCTTGACGTGGGGGATGCCCACATCACGTATGAGTTGATACACCTTCTTCTCATTCAGACGTAAAAACTCGGCCAATTCCTTTGTAGTCAGTAGTTCCTGCATGGTAATTCATTGTGTACCATTACCCGGTGAGTTGTCAACAAAAACAGAGATTCAGCCAGAATTAACGGTTTTACGCATACGGTCCGATTCTGATCTCACCCTGGTCATAGGAAAGCGTGGTGAACCGTATCTCTTCCGTAATTTTCTTGTACGCCGTCCTGATATGCACAACCGTTCCCGGGAACAGGACCTTGGACACTTTTACCAGCCCACCCCGGCTCAAGGTGGCCCGGTGCTCCAGGTCACCAAGCCGCTGGATGAGATCCTCGATGAGCTCCTTGATCTGCTTTCGTTTGGTGAGCCACTCCTGGAGAAGCTGAATTTTTTCGGGCGGGAGTTTACCGACTTCCTGTTTTTCCGTCATGATATTGATGGAATGCTCGATTTCGACGATGGATTTTTCGTATTTGCCCAGATCAGAATCCAACTTGTTGTATTCCTGAATCAACCGGGGATCGACTCCCACGTGCACCTCAGTCTTCACATCGGCAATGGAACCGATAGACTTCGATTCGATACTGGTACCGGCCATTACTTTTCCCCCGACGATTACCGCTTTCTTGCCGGTGACTTCCACCTTTTCCCCGGCCATTACCTGGGAGTGCATGATCTCATTGTGGACGATCACATCCCTTCGGGCATCCAATATGGCATCGTCTGCGAAATGGGCCACGATATCCTCGTCGGCTTTAACCAGTCCCCTGCCCTTGCCGATTACGCCGCCTTTGACAACCACGCTGCCAGTGGCTTCCAGAATCGCCGACTGGACACTTCCCCCGACGTAAATTGAGCCTTTGGCTTTGACCGTGAAATCGTCAAAAACACTCCCCTTGATCCTGATATCACCGATGAAATCTATATTTCCCACCGAATAATCAACGTCCCCCTTGACGTCAAACACCGCTAAGACCAGGGGAACCTTGCCGGTAAACGCCACGTGGCCGTCTATGGTGGAGGTGAGAAGCAGTCCGTCTTCCGAGACCCTGGTGTTTTGGCCGCCCGTCAACTCAATATCCCGCCCCATCACGGCTTTGATCTCTCTCCCGGTGACTGTTCTTCCTTTTTCCCCCAGGACAGCAGGGATTTTCTCCGCCAGGGGCTCTCCTTTGGTAACATTCTGGACTATATGCAGGCTTTTGAAATCGACCCGGCCGCCCTCCTCCTCATCTTCATCCGGAGTCTGCCGGCCACGGATATTCCGAAACCGCTGTTTGATCTCGGCGTCCTTTCCCGTGGTGGGCTGGATACCTTCCGCCACGGTGGTCTTTTCATTTAATGTGCTCGTACTGAGCATGAGCCGCAATGCTTCTTCGTCGATACCGACAACGACCCCCGCTTCATGAAGGGCCTGTACCACCCGATCATAATCAGGCACTCTGCCACCCTGGGGTGCGGACAGTGTCAGGTATGCCTTCATATCGTCGGGGGACAGGTCGATGAGAATCTGGGCTTCCCGGTAGAGAATCGGGTCGTACTCGGCAATCTTGACCGGAACGCCATGGGCCAGTTCACAGGCGCGCTCGACCTCTTCCCAGTCAACATTTTGAATTCCCTGGCTCTCTATGGAAGTGGAAGCTTGCTCAAGGGACAGTTTTTGGCCGGTTCCGACGGGATCGGAGACGGTGAGAAATACTCCGTCGTCGTTGATCTCCACCGTGCAGTACCCGTCAGCGCCAACACCGGCATCGGCCAGGTCGTGATCGTGATCGGCAATTTCTTCCAGGAGCTTATCGTACTTTAGGTCGGAGGATTCCTCTTTGTGTCCCGAACTGACATAAACCTTGACTTCAAAAGGGCGGCCTTTAGCGCCAAACAGCCCTTTGCGGCCTTCAACCAGGATTTCATGGGAGAGATCTTCTGGAGTGACACCCAGCTTGATGGCGCCTCGTTTCAGAGCTTCTTCCAGGTTTTCTCCTTGAACGACCACTTCTTTTCGAGCCACTTTTGAGCCCTCCTCAATATGCCTTTTGAGCCCTTCTCAATACACCTTTTGAGTCCTTATCGATATACCTTTTGAGTCTTTATCAAGATACCTTTTGAGTCTTTATCAAGATACCTTTTGAGTCTTTAT
>CAYSPT010000097.1:3200-6061 GCA_964432985.1 uncultured bacterium | reverse complement strand
ACCAGCAGAAGCGCCAGGCAGGCGGGACGCGTAAAGAAAATCGAGTACCCACCCATCATGACGGCACGGCGGAAGTTCGTTTCGGCGATGTTACCCAGGACCATGCCCAGCACGATGGGAGCCACCGGGTAGTCGTACCGTCTGAGAACCCAGCCCAGAATCCCG
The DNA here is from genome assembly GCA_964432985.1 of uncultured bacterium. GTDB lineage: Bacteria > Muiribacteriota > CAYSPT01 > CAYSPT01 > CAYSPT01 > CAYSPT01. The sequence continues at coordinate 5,896 of CAYSPT010000097.1, read as the reverse complement.
AAGATCAGACATGAAAAGATGTCGAAGAAGGAATTTCTCACGGCGAAGCTGCCGACGATGGAAATAGCGAATATCAGCGGGTACAGTATCCTCTTGGGCACAACGGTCACCTTAACCCACAGGCGGCTTCCGAAAAGCCCCAGAACGAGCATGACCACGTTAGCCACCAGCAGCGCTGCGAACAGGCCGTAGATAATTTCCGGATTACTTTCGAACAGCCGTGGGCCAGGTGTCAGGTCATGGATCATCAAGGCGCCGATCAAAACGGCGGTGGAAGCGCTCCCCGGAATACCCAGGGTCAACAGTGGCACCAGGGCGCCGCCCACGGAACCGCTATTGGCGGCTTCAGCAGCACCGACTCCCTCCAGGCTGCCGTGACCGAATTCATCGGGTTTATCGCTGAACCGTTTGGCGACATCATAGGAAATAAACGCAGCGATGGTGGCGCCAGCCCCGGGAAAGATACCTATCAGGGTCCCCAATACCGACGAGCGCAGAACAGTGAACTTCAGCTTCCAATAATCCCGGAGTGACGGCCACACCGAATCGCCTATCTCCACGCTGGTACTGGAAAACTGTAATTCCTCCAACTGCTTGAATATCTCGCTTAATGCAAACAGACCGATCAAGGCGGGTATCAGCGAAAAACCGTCGTACAGATTGGGGATCCCGAAGGTGAAACGGCTGACCCCGGAGATGGGATCGATACCGATGGTGTTGATGAGCAGTCCCAGTACGGCAGCCACAAACGCTTTGGCCCAGTTCTTTCCTCCCAGGGACGCCACGGTGGTGAGCCCGAACAGGGCCAGGGCAAAATATTCCGCCGGATGGCACTTAATGGCCACCTTGGCCAGGGGAATAGAGAAAAATATCAGAATCAAGGTGCCCACCGCACCGCCGATGGTTGATGCTACCAGAGAAACTCCCAGTCCCATTCCTGGTTTGCCCTGCCGGGTGAGCGGATACCCGTCAAAGGAGGTCACTACCGCAGACGGGGTGCCCGGCGCATTGATGGTGACTGCGGTGATGGAGCCGCCGTAGTTGGCGGCGATGTAGATGGATACCAGCAGGATCAGCGCCAGCGTAGGTGACATGGCATAGGTGAAAGGTACCAGCAGCGCCACACCCATGGAAGGTGAAAGCCCGGGCATGGCGCCGGCCATTATCCCCATAACCACTCCCATGGTGATGAACAGCAGCGGCTGCCAGCCCATTACATAACCCAGTCCGTCCAGCAGCTGTTTCACCATTTCCACAAGTCTGTCACTCCTATCTTACTTCCCACTCTCACCTGCTGACATAAGCCGGTCTTGCTTAAGGCTAGAAGAAAATCTCAAACAATTTACCCGTCGGCAGCGGTACGTACAGCAGCCGGTAAAACACCAGGTACGAAAAAAGTATCCAGCCCAGAGAGATCGGGACACTCACCACGTAGCGGCGGTATCCGAGAAGGTACATCCCTAAAAAAACGAAGAAAAATGAACTGATGAAATATCCCAGCCAGCTCATTACCAGCAGGTAAACCAGCAGGAGAGCGGTAAAAACGAACACCATCCTGGTGCCGGGTATTGTCACGGCTTTATCTTCCTGCTCCGGAGTGCTACCTGACCGAACCGTTTCGTGCGGTTCGCCACCTGCTGAGGCATCACAACTGCCAACAATTACATCACCCAATACCTCGACTGCAGGTTTCCGAACCAGGGCCTGTATCACCAGGAACAGGTTAAGGGGAACCAGAACCGCTACCCACAGCCGGGGCACCACCGCAGGACCGACATTCGAGCTGGGGGGAAACACGAAGGTAACCAGCAAGAACAGCAGGCATAGTGAGATAAGAAAAAAGGGTATCATTATTTCACCTATCTGCTTCCGGTGCCGTGACCTGGCCAGGAAAAAAGCTGCCGTCAGGTTAATCAGGACCAGAACACTTCCCAGGACCGTTACACCCCAGCCCCCGGCCAGATAAGCCAGTACACCCATTTCCTCCGCCGTCTGCAGTATCCCGATCTTCCCCAGGTAATAGGCAAACTCCTCCCGGTCACCCTGCACTATCTCCGTGAATCTGTCCGTACCGTAGTAGAGCACCCGGATACCGCTTTTCCCCCAGAACTCCCGCCAATCCTCGTCTGCAGTGACCTTCTTGAACAGATCATCATACCAGGTGAGTACTCCCGGCGGCGTCCCTGCCTTCAAAGCGAAACCGCGCCACATGAATTCGCCATCAAGCCCCTTCATGCCCAGTTCATCGAATGTCGGTGTATCGGGAAACTGCACCAGACGTTCCCTTGACGAAACCGCTGCGACCTTCAAATCGGTAATACCCTGGACGTCTCCCGGATTCCCCACATAAGCCACACCCTGCCCTCCCAATAGCGCCGCCTTGGCTTTGCCCCCGCTTTTAAAGGGAATCCAGCGTGCGGTCAGGCTGTATTTCTCCCAGACCTTCAACGCCATCACATGGTCCAGCCCGCCCATGGCCGGTCCTACCCAGATCTGGTTGCCTTCGTTTTTCCGGGCGTCTTCCACCACCTGCTCCCAGGTGCTGATTTGAAGATTCCTGTTGGTGATGACACATTCCGGATCGGCCATGAGCATAGCACACCAGTTGATCGCCGCCAGGCAGGGCTCGGAGCGGCTGGCAACGATCTTGGCGATATTCGATTTGGTGCAGGCGAACAGGGTATACCCGTCGGAGG
>CAYSPT010000097.1:0-3100 GCA_964432985.1 uncultured bacterium | reverse complement strand
GCTATGACGATGATCCGGTCGTACGTTTTCATCATGCCATCCCTCTAATGCAACGATACGAAGTCACACCCGAAATCATACCAGACCCATAGCGCAAATAACCAGCCTGGAAATTCTACCTGTAGGTCTAGATTCGCTGAATAAGACTTGTAAGAGCATTGTAAGTAGTGTTCTTCCTTATTCACTTTTATAATGGTTACAGAGTAAAAATCAGGAAAGGTATGACAATAAAACAATGAAGGCAATAACATTCAACAAATTCGAAGAAATTACTTCCTCCGGGACGCTGAGAGGAGACATCCCCTTATGAAATCAATAATGACATATGGTGAAAGACCAGGACGGCTTGTCCTTTTCTCACTGGTATTTCTGCTGATCACCCTGCTCACTCCCATGGCTGTAACCGCCGAACAAGGAGCGGTTTTCCACTCCACCGACGGCGGCAACCGAACTTCCCTGACTTCGGCCGGCCTGCTGAAAACTCCGGAGATCAAAGAACTGCTATCCAGGATTGATGATCCCCAACTGCGCCTGGAATGCGAACGGAACATTCTTCTGGGTAATATAGACTCATTGAGCAAGCTGAAGGCCTCGTTATCCGATCGGGAAACAGGAAATCATGAATGCCATTTGGATGCCAGATTCGCTCCGGGAGTCCGGGAACTGGAACCGTCATCGATAATCTCGATTTCCAGTGAAGGAACATCCATGGTAATTCGCAGGGACAGCAACTCTGATGTGGCTGTAGGAGACATCCTGGTCGGTACCGAAGGTGAAGGATTCCTGCTAAAAGTTATTGCTGTGATCGACCATGGAGACAAGTTTGAGCTCATCACCGAGCAAGCTACGCTGGAAGAAGCCATAGAAGAGTGCGACATTTCCTTTGGAGGGGAACTGGGGGCTGGCGGAGTGAGGGACACCCGCCTGGCGGATGGTGTCTCGTTCGAAGGATTCAAATCCGGTCAGGGGTATCGGCTATCCTTGAATGACGTGGTTGTCTACGATCACGACGGAAATCCGGCTACCACCTATGACCAGATCACCATTAGCGGGACCATTAACGTGAAACCGGAGTTCGATTTCGACATGGAAATCGAGCATTCCAGCCTGCAGAAATTACAGGTTCAGGTAGACGTACAGGAAGATCTTGCACTCACGGCCAACTACCGGGTGAGCGCCACCTTTGAACCCCGCAAAGAAATTTGCCAATTCTACCTGAATCCAATCATCATACCCACGGCGGTACCCATTATCATTACTCCGGACATCACCATCATTGCCGGAGCCCGGGCCGAAACCAGAGCCTCGATCAGCACCGGAATAACCCAAACCGCCGATGTGACCGCCATCGTGCTGTACGATCATGGCGACTGGAGTTCCTCGGTAGAGGATTTCTCAAATCAGTTCGGATTTCTGGCTCCGCACATCACCGCCAATGGAAAAGGAAAAGCTTATATAGGCCCCCGGGTCAACTTCAAATTGTACGGTGTTCTGGGCCCTCATATCGAGGTTCACGGCTACAGCAGAATCATAGCAGACCTGTTTCAGAAACCCTGGTGGATCCTTTACGGCGGTGTGGAAGCTGGGCTTGGGATCAAGATGACCATCTTCTCCAGCGACATCATCAACTGGGAAAAACCGAACCTGCTGGTCTACGAAAAACTCCTGGCGCAGGCGGCCCAGCAAGCGCCCGCCAATTAAGCCCGCTGACAGATTCAACTCAGGCAACGGTCGAACAGCAGGCCGTGTCTCAAACCCCGGTCGCTGACGGTCAGGTATTCCCGCCCGAAGATTTCCAGGATTGACTTGAGTATCCCGGCTCCGGCCAGAATCACGTCCGCCCTCTTGGGCTGCAGCCCGGTGATCTTCGTGCGCTCCTGGATCGTCTTGCCGCTATACAATTCGATTTGGCGGGCTATCTCCCCGCGGTCGAGCCGAGAACCCTGGATAATCTCCGGATCATAGTGAACCATTTCGTGCTTGACCGCCCCCATGGTGGTAACGGTCCCGCCGATTCCGATCAGGTGCTCGGGAGATCCTTCCACCCCGTGATCAACCAGATACTCCTTGATAAATGAAAGCATGTTGTTTAGCTCCCGGTCGGTGACCGGGTCCGACTTCAGGAACCGTTCCGTGGGTTCCACCGCTCCGATATCCAGACTGAACCGTTTTTCTATATCCTTGCCCTGCCCGAAAATGAACTCTGTGCTGCCGCCGCCGGTGTCGAACACCACTACGTTACCGACGCCACTACCCACAGTGGAGAGCACCGCCATATACGAGAGTCGGGCCTCCTCTTCACCGGGGATTACCTGTATGACCAGACCGAGTTCGTCCCTGGCCCGATTGATAAACTCGATAGCGTTGGCGGCTTTTCTGAGGCACATGGTGCCTACGGCAATGATTTCTTCCGCCCTGTTTTCCAGCGCAATGCTTTTAAATTCCGACATGGCCTGGAGGTTGCGGTCCATGGCTGCCGGAGAAATTGTCCCCGTCTGCTGGAGTCCTTCTCCCAGCCGGACAATGTTATTGGTGTCTGCAATGACGTCCACCTGTCCGCCCTCAACAGCGGCCAGGTAAAACTTGATGGAATTGGTCCCTATATCCATTATCGCTACCGTTTTCATGGATACGTTTCCTCCCGGTCCTTGTTATTGGAAAACTTGTTTCTCATCCTCAGTTTTCCGCCCCCTTCGGAGTTGATTAACCCTTTTTTTTCATCTCTGCCCGATACCGACTAACAGGTCCCATGAGCCAGCAGAGCCGCACGCTTTCCTTCCCGAAACAGCCGGTTATAAGTTTCGCAGGCTTCAGGCGTGTTCTGCACGAAAACCTCATCGATTCCTTTGTCCCTGATGAACTGTTTCACCGGATCGGGACATGATATCCTACCCCAGACTCCCACCCCGATTACCAGAGCGTCGAGTCCCCGGTCCAGGACCCCGGTGATCATGTTAGCCCTGAGCGTGTGCCCTTTGCGCTCGTCCCAGGCGGTAACTTCCGTACCGATAACACGAATGTCCTTACCAACCCCGCACCTACGTCCATGCTCCTCACCGTCAACGACAAACCTCCCCCACGAAAACTCCTGGATCGGTCC
>CAYSPT010000096.1:0-15940 GCA_964432985.1 uncultured bacterium | reverse complement strand
TACCGTCCCATCCTTCATCATTACACTTGATGTAATATGGTCTAGAACCCTAAGGTTACCGTGCCATCCTTCTTCAATTCAATAGCTGGATATTAGTCAAGACCCCAAAGGTTACCGTGTCATGGCGATATTCGACTGCTGGACGCTGGTTATGATGTCGGCAACGTCCGGATGTTGTGCCAGCACGCGGTACTGCATCATCCTGAGGACCGTGCAGAGATCTTTCCATTCCGACACGAACGATTCGGGCCCGGCGACGAGGTCCGCTGCTTCTCCGAGACTGGCTATGACATAGTTGGTGAACGATTTTGTGAGAAGCTCTTTTTGCAGCGCCTTAACGATTTTCGTGAGTTCGCCTTTGTCCAGCCACACACCTTTGCACTGCGGACAGCAGTCGATGTTCACGCCGGTGGCGCCGTATTTCACCACAGGCATGGGTTTTTGACACTTCGGGCAGGGACGATTTTTCGGCGACACCTTGAACTTGTCCTGGTGTTTCCAGATCTCGAAGTCCATCCAGTTCAGGTCGGCATCAGCGGCGTCCTTGACCTGGCGCAGTTCATCGTCTTCGAACCACAAACCCTTGCACGAAACGCATTCGTCCACCTCCACGGTTTCGAGTTTCTTTTTCGTCAGTTCTTCAGCGCAGTTTGGGCAGTTCATGATCAGTCTCCTTCTCCGGTTTGGCACAACTTACGGTAGTTGTTTGGGTAGTTCATGATACGTTTTCTTCCACTGTTTGACAAAGCTCACGGTAGTTGTTTGGGCAGTTCATGATACGTTTTCTTCCACTGTTTGACAAAGCTCACGGTAGTTGCAGAAATCGCAGATTCTCGTGATTTTGGTTTTTTGAAACTCTTCTTTGTCAAGGGGGATGTTTTCCGCCACGTCTTTGCAATAGAGGTGCATTTCCTCTGTCTGTTCTTCTACCTGCGTGGTGAAATCCTGGATGTCAAACTCGTTGAATTCCGTAATCATCTCGCTGTACGTTGGGTTCAGGTAGGCGATGACCGGGACGATGGTCTCCGGGTCCTTTTCGAAGTGATAAGAAGCCCATGAAGCGTATCCCAGAATCTGGTTGCGGTGTTTTTCCGGATGGGCTTTACCCGTTTTCCAATCGATGATGTAAATCGTATCACCTACCGGGAAGAGAAAATCTACTTTACAGTAGACCTTGAAATCGTTGATTCGGGCTTCACCGAAACCCGGAGGTTCGATGATCCAGCGATCGATTCCGCCCAGGGCGTCGGTGAAAATCCAGTTGTATCGGTCGGTGTCGAGGAAATTGCGCAGGCAGGTTTCCACGGTTTTATACACCGTATCGGCATCCACTGTTTCTTTCTCCCCATAGTGCATCTCGGCGAATTTCTTCGTGCGGCAGAACCGTTCCGTGGTCCGTTTGGCGTAGTCGAAAAAACGTGTCCGGTCAATGGCTTTGGCGGTTTTTTTCAGCCTTTGAAGCAGGATCTTGATGACGTGATGAACGATGGATCCGATCTCGATGGGGATGGAGGTCAGGTCTTTTAAATCGTAGATTTTCCTGGATGTAAACTCCGTGTCGTGTTTACCGTAGTACTCGTAGTAGTACTGCCGTTTGCAGGTGCTGAACTTGTCGAAACGACTCGCCGACCATCCCAGTTTAGGGGTGAACGGAAATCGCTTGATTGTCGGTTGAGCGGCGGCAGGTGGTTTTGCCGTTTGCATGTCAGGCCGTGGCGCATCTGCCGCCGGTGTTTCAGTCGTTTGTGTATCCTTCAATGGTGTATCTGTCATAGTTTTGCCTTCTATCATGAAGCGTAAAGGGCCCTGTTTACACTGGGAAATACCGGGAACAATGCATCCAATTGAACGAAATTCAATACGTTTTTTAGATTGTCGTTGACGTGGACGAGCCTGATAGATCCTCCGCCTTCGTCTTCCAGGTTGTCCAGCAAATCGCAGAGCACTCCCAGACCACAGCTGGCGATATAGGCAACGTCTTTCATGTCCAGGACGAAATTCCGAAAGCCTTCGTCGATCAAAGCTTTCATGTACCTTCGCAGCCTGGGGGAGGTGTCTTCCCCTAGATCGCATCCGAGGGTGACAATGGCTTTGCTGTCTATCACTTCATGAGAAAACAAGATAATGGCCCTCCTTTTAGTAGAAAGTGACTCCATTATAATGTCCGTATCACAGAATGGCAAACCCAATACGGCGCAAACAGCACAACGAAACCATTGTCCAAGTTGACGTTGCCGCTCCGGGTGTAATTTGCAGCGTGCGCTGGAAATTGGTTAGCTATCATGGAGGTTGCTGAAATACTTCCCTTTTTACTTGTGATTCCCGGTGTCGGATCCCTCATCACAGGGGACCATCATTTTGGTGAAGATGTTTTTCAATTCAAAATACTACTCCTTACGGGAACGGTATGCCTGTCCAGGGGTTGTATCAGATTTGATACAATTGTATCAAATCTGATACAACCCCACAAGCGAGGATATATCCGCCTTTCTGACCAATCTGGAGCGCACGTTCCGGGTGTAATTTGCAGACTCGCCACAATTCGCATATAATTGATATGAACAAGCGTCATCGTTTGTTCGGGAGGAAGGATCGCTGTATGAAAACCTTTATTACACTTATGGTCGTGACAGCCCTGGCAGGCACCTGTGTTTTTTGCCCGTGGGAGCCCGTCCTGGCCAAAGAAAAATCGATGAACCTGATAAAGCTTGAAACCGATCTCGTCATGGCGTGCAAGATGCAGGAGTACCTGGAAGCCATGGCGGTGGCGGAAAAGACGCTGTCGGTTGCCTTGCGGGAGCTGGGTAAAAACCATATCGATGTGGCGGTAGTGTCGGGTATTCTGGCCGAGCTTTACTTCTACCTGGGGATGAAGGTCAAGAGAGGGGAAAGGCTGTCGAGCGCTTCGCTTCGCCTGTTTGACAAAATCGCCGGTACCGCCATAAAGGAAAACATGAAGAAATTCAACGGGGTAATCGGTTCCTATATGTCCAAGGGACGCAGCATGCACGCTATTCCCTATGCCAAGTGGCAGTTGTACCGGCTTGAGCAGGACCTGGGCTCCAACAGTCCCGACCTGTGTATGCCCATGGCGATCCTGGCACAGTTGTATAAGCAGCAGGGTATGTACGCAAAGGCCGAGTTTCTTTTCAAGCAGTCTATTCAGATACTCATCTCGGCCAAGGGGAAAGACTGTCCTGAAGTGGCGTACGTCTACAGCATCCTGGGTGATCTGTATTTTACCCAGACGGCTTTCAGCCGCGCGCTCCCCCTGTACAAACGCGCCCAGAAAATCCTGGAGAAGAACTTCGGCAAGGATCATAAGGACGCGCTCATCATGATCGAGAACCAGATCCGTACCTACCAGGCCATGGGGCAGGAGGATAAAGTAAAAGAGTGCGAGGAGCAGCTGGCAGAAATCCGCGGTTTCTACGTGGGAGAGCAGGCCAAGGATCACATGTACGAGTGTGTCGACAACATGCGGTACCTGCAGGACACCATTGAGATGCACGAGATTAACGCCGATGAGCCCTTGGCCGCTGGGCAGGAGGGGATCATCTCCCTGGAGCCGCTGGTTACCAGCGGGTTTATCTCCGATCTTCCGCTGTGCCGCGACGGTGGCGAGTACCGTTTTAACTGCGCTGCCCGGGTGGTGATGTGCAGCGTACACAACACCGTGGCCGACAGCACTCCTGCTTCCGAGGAGGAAGCCACCAGCCCGGCCACGCTCCGTACTTACCGCTTCAAGCGAGCTGAAAAAGATCTCCGGGCGATAAAGCGTGCCGTGGACCGGGCCAACTCGATGGAACCTGCCAGGTTGAACGATTTGTCTTCTCTAGAGGGAAAGTATATGACCCGGGTCCCGTCCGATCCCTGGAGTAGCGCCTACAAGTATCTGCCTGAATCCGGAATCATCCGCTGTAACGGACCCGATCATATGCCGGGCACTGATGACGATCTCACTATTACGTGCGAATCAGGAGCGTCCGCAGCCAGCGTCCCGGGTTCATCCACCGCAGGCGGAACCGCAGGCGGAACCGGCTCTGCTCATCCTGATCTGGAGAAGATCTCCCGGATATCCAGCCCCGCAGAGCGCAGTAAACGGTTGACCCGAATCGTTGAGTCCTCACCGTCCGCTGAAGCCTATTATCTTCTGGCCATCGCTTATGATGACCAGGGAAATGAGCGCAAGTATATCGAATCTCTGAAGCAGGCACTTGCTCAGGATCCCTGGTACGCTAAGGCGCTCAACGATTACGGACTGCTTCTGCAGGACAAGGGACGTATCGATGACGCTATCGAGCAGTTCGAACGGGCCGTCGAATCAGATCCTAACTGTTCACCTGCCTTCCACAGCCTGGGGTGGCTCTACTGGAAGAAGAAAAAAGACCTGGAGCGGGCCATCGAGTGCTTCCAGTGCTACCTGATTCTCAACCCCGACAGCTCCTACAGCCGGAAGATCGAGGAGTACATAGAGCAGCTCGAACGGGAGCAGGAAAATCGCGGCTATTAGGACCCGCTTAGGGGCTGGTTTCACCACCGATCATCGCTTCCGTTTTCTTCCAGGATCATCCGGGCTTCTTCGTCTCCGTGCACTGCCCGGTAAAGCAGTTCTTCGGTACGCTGCCGCTTGCGCATGGAGCTTACCGGCGGCGGCGTGTTTCCCTGATAAGGGGGCGGCAGCAAGTCGAGCTCCTCGGGCTGGAAGTCCAGTTCGAACTCCTGGGTCTCAAGGTTGAACCGCCAGGGGATGTCGAGACGGGCCGCGTAGCAGGGCTGCACGAACAGCGAGTAGAACTCGATTCGGAGAAGCTCACCCAGAATGAACTGGTTACCGCGGCTGTCCTGGTAGCAGATGTAGAAATAGTCCCTGCGATACCGTCCTTCGGGTTCGAACCAGTAGTGCCGACTGGTGACGAAATAGTGCTGTGGCGGCAGGTACTGGTTCCGGTAGGTGAGGCTTCCGGTAGCCGTAATTCCGCAGGTGTGGAGGGTGAGATGACGGGTGTCCGGATCGAACCTGACTTCCTTTAACAGGACCACCCGCAGGGGGCCAGTGGACGGGACACCATAGTCGTGCCCACCGAGTGAATCAGCGATAGCTTTTCCGGTACCGGAAGTTCCGGAAATGACATGATTGGATAGAACGCTCCCGGATAGGGCTGGTCTGGCCCCGGTGTGTTCAGAACTCACAGCGGCGTACCACGGGACCAGCAGTAACACGATGGCGCTGACAATCAGCAGGATGCGACAACGTAACACGATACCACGCTCCTTTCAGGTGATGGTCTGCTAAAGCAGGTGATGGCCTGCTAACGCAGGTGATGGCCTGCTAACGCAGGTGATGGTCTGCTAACGCAGGAGAGCCTACAAAAGCAGATGAAAGCCTGCAGACGCACGAATGGGGCCAACAATGTTCTGGAGGGTGCAAACCCTTTTTTTATCGCAGTTTCAGCGCCCGGCTATGCATATTAGGAATGGAGAAGTGTCTCATTTTGATACGGGTATTGTCTCAAAGTGAGATAGTGCAGAGGTTCAAGGTGCGTCATTCCGTGGCCGGTGGCGTACCCATCACAGGCTAAGATGTGCCCAAAGCGAAGCCCTAAGATGTGCCCAAAGTGGAGTTCTAACGAAGCCCAAAGCGAAGCCCAAGGTGAAGCCCTAGGCGGGGTCTGGCGGTTCTTCTGGCGCTATGGTGTCAGGCTCAACAGGATTCAAGGCATCTCCAAGCTTGCTCAATATACTGGTAGTGGTGTCTATGTCTTTGCCTATCGCCTTGATGTCATGGCAAATTTCTGCCAGGTTCTCCTCGCTTTGACGGATCTTACCGTCGGCGTTTACCGCCGCTTTGACGGTTTCGTCGGTGATCTCTTCAAGTCCGTACTTTTGAGGATTGGCCCGGACGTTCTTTTCCACCAACAGTCGCAGGAATGATTGGGCGGTGGTCAGGGTCTGTGCCATGTTCTGAAGTTCGTCGAGTGCGTAGGAGAATCCTTTGATACCTTTGGCAAAGTCATTAATGGGGATCCCTGGTACACCCTCGGACGGAGTCTCACCGGTAGTCATATCATCACCGGACGGAGTCTCACCGGTAGTCAGGCCGTCATCGGACGGTTTCTCATCGGTAGTCATAAGACCATTATACCTCACCTTCTCCACTTCGTGCTCATGTTCTTGACAGCGCCTTTGCCCCCCTTCTACCATGGTTGCGGCCGCACGATGCAGCGAAGTATGAAGAAGGGTGTTGATCACGGAATGAAAACACTGCACGATCTCGTCGCCTCGTTTACCTCCCGTTCCGACAAGCCGGCTTTGTCATGGTGTGCCAATGGGACTTCTGTGCCCACTTCTGTGCCCACTTCTGTGCACACTTCTGTGCACACGCTCTCGTATGGCGAATTGCACCACCAGGTGTTGCAGTACGCCCGCGGGTTTTCCAAACTGGGGCTGGAAGCGGGTGACCGGGTGGCTCTTTTTTGTAACAACCGTCCCGAATGGATCGGGCTCAGCCTGGGGATTTCCTGCGCCGCCGGGGTAGACGTACCCCGGGGTGAAAACTCTACGGAAGAAGAAATCGATTACATTATTGAGCACAGCAGTCCCCGGTTCGTGGTGGTGGAGAACCAGTGGTTCCTGGAAGCGGTCAGAAAAAGCAGTGTTTTCAGCAGCTCCCGGTCCGGCACCGTACCGCTGGTATGCGTACCTCCGGTATTCTCCATCGAGCCCATGGACGGCGTGCCCAACGTGTGCGATATACGCGAAGCGGGCCGAAGTGATGTCTCTCTGCCGCCGGTGGCTCCCGCTACTATGGCCAGCCTGGTGTACACCTCGGGTACCACTGCCCGGCCCAAGGGTGTGGTTCTCACCCACGGCAACTTCGCCGGCAACCTCCGGGCACTGATCAAACGGATACCGTTTTCACCCACCGACCGCCTGCTGTCTATCCTGCCCGCCTGGCACACCTTCGAGCGGATGGTCAAATACCTGGCTCTGGCCATGGGATCCGAGACTTTTTATTCCACCTGGCGCACGTTTAAAGCAGACTTGAAAACCCACCGCCCGACGGTCATGGCCTCCGTGCCTCGTATCTGGGAAATGATGCACCATGCTGTGGTGAAGCAGGCGCGGCAGCTGGGGGTGGAAATCGGACCCCGGGCATACGCAGCTCTTAAAGCAGACCTGGGGGGGCGGTTTCGGTTTGCCATCAGCGGCGGTGGGGCGCTTCCGGCTCACGTCGAGAACTTTTTCACCGCTGCCGGGGTGGAGATCGTGGAAGGATACGGGCTGACCGAAACGAGCCCGGTGGTGGCGGTCAGGGTCCCGGGAACACCCGCCCCGCATACTGTGGGACCGCTTCTGGAAAACGTAGAGGGCCGGATCATCCATCCCGAAACGAAAGAGGAGCTTCCCGAGGGCGCTGAAGGCGTGCTGGCTGTCAGGGGGCCCAACATCATGCAGGGATACTACCGGCTCGACGATGAAAGCCGCGCGGTACTCACGAAGGACGGGTGGTTCGATACCGGCGACCTGGCCTGTTTTAATCCCGGCGGTAACCTGGTCATCACCGGCCGTGCCAAAGAAGTCATCGTGCTTTCAAACGGCGAGAACGTCAACCCGCTTCCCCTGGAAGAAGCGCTGAAAGAAAGCGACTGCATAATCGACGCTATCGTGGTGGGGCAGGATTGGAAAGCGCTGGGGGTCCTGATCGTACCCGATCCTGAAATGTTCAGGGAGCTTTGTCTTGAAGCCCGGCTGCAGTATGATGCCGATGACCTGGTGCCGCTCTTCTCGGACCCGGTGGTAAGGCGGCTCTTCAAGGCTGAGATCGACCGGCTGGTAAACGGCAAAAGCGGTATCAAGCCGTTTGAGAAACTACAGCGTTTCCGGCTTCTCCCCGGTCCCTTTCAACCGGGCCGCGAGCTCACTTCCACCATGAAACCCAGGAGGCACGTAATCGAAAAAATATACGCCGGCCAGATGGACGGTCTGAGGCGTGAAATTCAGAGTGAACCGGATGACGTAGGCGTGCGTATGAAATACACAGGTTAAGAATACACATTTTACCTCAAGTAGGAGTATAATTACTAAAGCAAGGTTTTATCCGGAACCCTGGCGTCAGGGAGCAACGTGGAGGGGACACCATGGATCGGCGAGTCATCGTGATCACGCAGCTGTTTTTGTTATTGATTGCGCTGTCCGTTCTCCTGGGAAGCACCGAGTCGTACCAGGTCCCCTGGCAGGTTAAATCGGCGTTTCGCAACCTCGGTCATCCCGATCCCGCTATCCGCCGGCGGGCCGCCGTCACCATCGGCGCCGAGCCGGACGCGGTGATGAAAGACACCCTGATCCGTCAGCGGCTGATCCAGACACTAGAAGATACCAACCCTACCGTGAGAGCTCTGGCCGCCCAGACGCTGGGAGTGTACGGTAATGTCCCGGCGTTAGAGCCCCTGATCGGATTGCTTCAAACTGACCCTAACTCTTTCGTGCGGCAGCACTGCGCTGTTTCGCTGGGGATCATCGAGCACCGCGACGCGGTCATCTGGCTTACCCAGGCGCTGACCGATGAGGCCCCCCGGGTCCGGGTGGCGGCGGCCCGGGCACTGGGCCGTCACCGGGACCCTTGGGCGGTGACCTTTCTCATCTGCACCTTTGATGACCAGCCGATGGAACTTCGCCGGGTGGCAGCCGAAGCGCTGGTGGAGATCGGTTACCCGGCCATGAAAGAGCTGGTGCTTTTTTACAACGCCGAAAAAGCTCCATTCAGGGAGTGGACCCGGTGGACAATTAAAAAGATGGGTGACGACGCAGTGGACTATCTGCTTCGACTGTTCGCCACCGAAGAGAAAATGCTGGTTGTCCAGTCGATGTTCATTCTGGTGGATCTGAGGGATGCTGCAATCCCGCCGCTGATCGAATCGCTGGGGCATGAGAATTCCAGTGTTGCCGGGGCGGCTTCCACCGTCCTGGGGATGATTGGAACTGAGGCGGTAGACGCCCTGGTGAAGGCGTATGAAGACGGCGATATGCGCACCCGGTTCGGCACGGTGATGGCGCTGGGTAACATCAATGATGACCGGGCCGCCGCTGTGGTCGAAAAGGCATCCGCGGACCTGAACATATCCGTCAGCGATCTGGCTAGAGAAATTTTAGACCGAGGTGGCCAGTCCTTGAATGAAACCCTGGAATTCATCATGGAGTCCGGCACAGAAGACTGACCCGGCCGGTAAAACCCCGGTCCTCTTCAAAGACCATATTTGTATCAATGTGAGACATTCAGCTGCCCGCCTGATGTTCGTTTTGATACACATTACTTCATTTCCTATCACTCGTTTGTGTGGTTTGCCGCTGGCACCAGTGCATTTTCGCTCCTGGGTCATCTCCTGGCACGTTCCTGGCAATACGGTTATGTCAAGGAAAGGAGATGGTCGGTGATGAAGGTTCGTAGCAGTTGGGTGGTCGTTGCGCTTGGAGTGCTGGTACTGCTCTTATGCTCCCGGGTGCATGCCCGGCCGATGGTCCGGGTGCTGCACAAAGATGTCAGCTACCACATGGAGACGGGTCTGTGCCTGCTTATCGAAGGCGAGGACGCCGAGGGGAATCCCCGGATTGAAGAGAAGGTGATCCCGAAAGAAAAGTGTTTTCCCAGCGCCCTGTTTCACCGGGGGCCGCTTCCACATGTCTACCGCACTGCGCTTCTGCTGCGGCAGGGACCGGTGTGTTACGTGGTGGGATATGTGTTGTTTGAAGTCGTCCCTTTCAAGGAGCACTACGAACTTCGCTTCAGCCCATCGTTTCTGATGAACTGGGGATATGACAAGAAACGGCAGCGGATCTATATCAGTCCCGACACGGCGTCGCTTCCCCGGGCACCCCGGGTGGTGACAGAACCACTAAAGGAGAAAACTGTGCGGGAAAAAATCATGTTCGACGAGCTTCACGAAGCGCCATAAATCAAGCTGATGTGCGGCGGCTGTAATAGTCTACTTTCCCAGGAGGATGGGGCGTTGGGCCGGTAGAAACTGCTCACCGTTGAAGTCGGTGAAACGGTTCTGCACACTCAGGTTCATGTATATCGATCCGGGGGTGATGGTGGTGTAGAAGCCGGTATCTGGATCGTTGGCTGAGCAGTCGCCCAGGATGATCCTTACGGTATTGTACTCGTTTTCGGGAACGTAGATGACGCTGGCGTATTCTCCCCAGTTGACGTGGAAAGCGGCGTTGGACACCATGTGACGGTTGAATTCGCTGTCGGACTCTTTGACGGCTGCGTCGGTGAACACGAAATCTGATTCCGACACGTGCCCGGTGAGGTTTATCCAGGCACGGCCCACGATGTCTCCCACGCTGTTTCTCATAGTTCTCTCCAGGTGTGGAATCGGTGAACATCCGTGCGCGGTCACCGGTCGTGAGAACGTGATTTCGATAATATCTCCGGGGCCGGCCCGACCCTCATTTTTAGCCACCTGGGGCTCGTATCGGTTGGTGAAGCTGATGATACCGTAACGGTCGGGAATACACACGGGAGTCGTCCCTACATCCAGAAACCTTATGCCGGTTACCGCAGGCTCAGGCAGGTAGGACACGATAATGTCGTCACTGGTCCCGATAAGGGAGTCGGCTCCGCTGGATATCAGTTTTCCTGCCAGGTAATCCAGGGAGTATTCCAGTTCCCACGGATCCAGGGGAACAGTGGTGAAATAGGTGCCCTCCAGGTCGTAGAGTGACTCGGCATTTCGCCGCTTACCGGAGTTGTACTGGATGAGCATCTTGGAGATGTCGTCCAGTTCGTTGCGGGCTCGGATCTGCCTGTTTTTGTTGACCATCACGGTGTATGAGTGGGCGACAAGCCCCACCACCAGGAGTATGACGAACGATGCTATCAGTAAATCGGGAACGGTGATCCCCCGGGTGGTAACGATCTTTTTCATGGCTTCAATACTACCAGATATTTGCATGATTACCAGCCATTTTTCACACTTTTTATATCTTAGACGCCCTGGGAGCTTTTCATCTTTCCTTTGGGGTTTGTCGCCTTATCCTTTGGGGTTTGTCGCCTTATCCTTTGGGGTTTGTCGCCTTATCCTTTGGGGCTTTTCGCCTTATCCTTTGGGGCTTTTCATCTTTCCTCTTCGGATAATCGGGACCTGCGCCGAAAAGGGAAGGGAAGGGACACGTATATCCCCGCATGTTGGGGATGGTGTGCGTAGCTTTTACTTTAAATGCGAATTCTGGCGGGAGAATAACAAGACGCCGCCGATCACGGAGGATGTGCTACCAATGGACGGAAAAAAAACTTCATCAACCAGCCGCCACGCTGCCCGCCGACGAGGCAAGAATAACCGCAGTCCCGGCCGGTCTTCTTCCGATAGCGTTCCCGGCACCACTTTATTCGGTGCCATCCTTGACGACCTGGACGATGCTTGTTTCCGGAAGTTCTACCGCCTTAGAACGACGTGGTTCGAGAAGAATTTCGGAGACCGCTCCGAGTTCAGACCTAACATGTTTGCCGACCTTATGACCGTACTTCCCCAGGGGCACGCCGACTGGTTTATTCCGCAGGCGGTGGACCTGGCTGTTACCGAATCGGGCGATCTGCTTCTCAACTCCATTATCCTGCTGGCAGACCTCTGCCGTGTTGCTACCAGCAAGCGGAAGCTGCTGCCGGCCCAACTGGAAGACTGTCTCGGAGTGCTGTATGACCGGGTTTCGCTCCTGCCCCACAGCACAACGCTGGAAGAAAACTGGACAGTCATCGTTTCGTTCTACGTTGATGTGTGCAGCAGTAACGCTGACCGAGTTCCGCTTTACACTCGGGAAGAACTGGAGCTGACTTCTCCCAAAAAGAAACAACCGTCTCCCCAAAAACAGCTTGTTCAGAATGACTGTTCTGCTCGGGTTTCACAGCCGCTGGTCAATGTCATGTCATTCAGGGTTGATAAACAGGACGACACCGAGTTGGCCGAACCACCGCGGAAAACCGTCACCACGGCTGTCGCTGATCAGGTTAAAGAATCAGTCGAACTCTCCCGGGAAGAGACTCAGGATGAGATTTTTGATGACCGGTTCGATGGCAAGGAATGGTACGATTTCCCGGGCCGGGCAGCTCTACAGCATTTCTGCTCATCCCTGGTTTCAGGTGAATGGGTACCGTCGGGCGAATGGATACCGTCTTTCAAGAATCCGGCCGGATGGATCATGGACCGGCTGGAATGGTGTACCCAGGCTGTGTCGCAGAAACTCGAAACGCTGGATACCTATGTCTGGGATGAAGATCTGGTGGAGGACGGTGGTGATGAACTGGACTCAAGTGCCGGGGAGATGATCGACTGCGGGGACTGGGTGGTCGAGTTCGATGACGAAGGCGTATTCCAGGAGGAGTTAGATAATGACGGTGCTTTACTAGAAGAACTAAACGAGAATGGTGTTTCCCAGGTGGACGTCGATGATGATACTGTTTTCGAACGCGCCGATATACTGGATGAGGTCTTCATGGAGTCGGACAGCCTGGATAACCTTTTTAAAGAGCTTGAACGCGGAGAAATCCTTGAACAGGATGACGATGGCCTTCTGGACGTAGACAGTAGCGAAACGGAAGAGATGGCGGTCATGTACCTGGAGCAGGAACCACCGGCTGATGCCGGGGAAAACCAGGTCGCGGAAAGTGCTGTTTCAGCCGATGAGTTCGCCGTTGTATTGCCCTTCAAACAGGACTGTTGGGAAAAGACATTTATGAAACCGAAGTACCGCAGTCCGGGTGCCGGGAGCACGTCCGATCGCAAGAAAACGGCGCGGGTCGCCCGCGGCAAGCGAATTGCCCGCGGCAAACAAATTGCCGGTGGTAAAAAGACGAAAACTTTTTTGACCGCCCTCTGGAAGAAATGGACCTCTAAACGGGCCGATGAGAAAAAGCGTTCTTCGGGTCACCTTCGCAAGCATCAACTGGCCGGGGAACGCAGGGTGTGGACAGAGCGCCGTCCCAAAGACAAGCTCGGCCGCTCTATGAAAAAGACATGGGATTCCGCCAGGAAGCACCATCCTTTCAAGGTGGCTATACTGACCTTCATTGGGATTATCCTTTTTACCTACGGTGTACTGGGGATCAATCCGGGAGTTTCGGGTGTAGTGTTGATCGTGTTTCTGGTGGCCGTCTGGACCGCCGCGCTATTTGTTGAGAAATCTGGGTCCTTGAACAAAGCCTGGGAAAATCCCTCTGCCAACCGCCGGTAACGACGTTACTAACATCCGTTGTAAACGTGTACCTCAATATTGACTGAAGGTAACGTCGTAGCACTGCCACGCCAATTCTACCAGTTCGTTGTACTGCCAGGTTCCCTGATCGTTCAGGTGACGGGCAAACTGCACCGGGATAGCGTCCAGTCCCAGGTAGGCGCCGCTTATGGCGCCAGCCATGGCGGCTGTCGTGTCCACGTCACCTCCCACGGCAATGGCGCAGCGGATAGTGGCCACGTAATCGGTAGGTGTTTTCAAAAATGAGTAGAGGCTCCATAGAACGCTGCTGATAACGAACGGCGAAATACCCTGCCATCCTCCTGTGTCTGCATCTCCGAGTCCGGCCTTGCTTATCTGCCAGGCAGCGTCCTCTTCTCCGAGGGGCAGCCACTCCGTCAGGTTCAGTATGTAGGACGCAAGGGTGCGGGGAGTATTGTCTGCCTGATCAGGGAGATTGTCTCCTGACTGTGGCATGAACGATTCGTCGTGGTCCTGTTTCGCATCGACAGGTCCGGGTGCCTGATAGTCACCACCGATTATTTCCATCAGTTTCTGCCGGTACACCGCCGGGGGAATTTCGTTTCGTTTCAAGGCTCCCATGTCGAAATCGGGCTTTTTCGGCGTGAGAGAAAGCTCCACTGACGCTACCCACTGGCTCAACCAGAGGAGGAACGTTTCGGGATCAATCGGTTCGCCATTAAGCGCTAATGCCACCGCTCCGGCAATGGCTACCGCTCCGGCGGAACAACGCCGGTCGATGTGGGTGATACGTCCCTGGTCGTGTGCCGCCTGGCACAGGGCGTCAGTATCATCGAAAAACATCAGGCCGATTGGCGCGGCGCGCATGGCGCTTCCGTTACCGGCAGACGGCGGTGGTGTTCCCGCCCTGTCCCAGGCTAAACCTTTGATTAAGCGGTTTGCAGCCGCTTCGGTGGCTCGTCCCCTGCCGACGATGCGGTTTTCTCTGAAAATGGAGGCGATACGCTGCGCATAGTCGGCAGGATCAAACCGGCGGCACTCTACATAACTCTGGATCAGTTCCCGGGCTAGTTGAGAGTCGTCGGTGTACTGGCCAAAACCAAAAGGATCCCGGCCGGGTAGGGAATCGGGTACCTGCAGCACCTCGTCTATGTACTGCCGGCAGATTTCGGGAGGATATCCTTCAACCGGAAATCCCAGGGCGTCGCCAAGGCACTGTCCTATCAAACAGCCACCGTACTGGTCCCGCCGGGGGAGGGCCATCCGGCTCACTCCTTAATTGTGGCATCACCTGAAATCATCGTGATTCTGAATCCAAATTAGCCTTGTCAGGTCAGTCGTCTTCTTCCGCAGTGTCATCGCCGTCGTCCGGTTCAACAAAGTCGTCCCAGACCTCGGTTTCGTCGTCCTGGAATACTATCTCTATGTCCCACTCTTCGGCCAGCCACTCGAGCAGTTCCGATTCCGCTGTGACCACGCCGTTTTCGATAGCGCACTCCAGGATGGTTTCGAAAACCATATCCCGGGTGTCCTGGTCGATGATGTCGCTCACCACCGCTTTCAGGTCATCTTCGGTCTGAACGAGTTCGTTTGCTTCGTCAACCAGTGCGATGTACTTATCTTCACCAAACTCGTCGGCCAGAGATGCAATGTGCTCAGCCTCTTCAGGGGAGGTGTCGTTGTCTGCGGCAACAACCGCGTGAACCAGGGCGAGACAAGCAACTTTCTCTTTATGGTTCATGTCCATCAATTCCATGGATAATCCTCCTCACCTACCGGTGTATGCTCCGGTGCATATCCGTGCCAATGGGGGTACGGCAACCATGGGCCCGGTTTCGGTTAAAATTCTTACCGGATTTCCTTATTACCACTGTTGCCTCTATTAATCAATGGATATTTTTACTACTATGAGAAAAATTTCTCATTGTGAACGGCGAATCATCTCCTTGGCGATGGGGATATCGGCTTCTGCCAGATCGTAGGTGAGAATATTTTCTACCGGTACCCAGTGGATCTGATCGTGCTCGAGCAGTTTGAACTCACCTCTTAAGTATTCCGTCTCATATCCTAAAAGCTCGATGATGATATCGCCGTAGTCGAAAGTGTTTCCGGCCACGAAAACGCCTACCTCCACCGTAATCTCGAACTCTTCCAACAGTTCCCGGGCAAGACATTCTTCGGGGGTCTCTCCTGGCTCAATGGTGCCTCCGGGAAACTCCCATTTTCCTCCGAGCCGGTCTCCTGCCTTGCGCTGGGCCAGCAGTATGCGGTCGCCTTTCTTGATGAGGGCAGCGGTAACCTGTTTTTTCTTTTTCACTATTTGTTTGCTTCCTTTCTTTTGTGTGCACCGATATATATCAGGGCTGGTGACGAGTGTCAATTACAGTAGTCAATAAAAAGGCACAGTCACCTGCGCACTGCCGTTTCGGCTTGACTTCAAAACCGTCCTCCAAATCGTGTTTCATCGCCTCACGACGAAGCCAAGTGCAGTTTCCGGATTAAACCGTTTTGACTCCCAAAAGCCGAATACACTATTGAACAGCAGTCAAGGGAAAAAGGCGGTAGCCGGCTTCATAATTAGAATAATAAAAAAGAACGTTTGAAACAGGGGTGGAAATGCTGGTTAAATCAGGGGAAAATAGGTTTGATGCAAAAGAGAAATAACGTATATCAGGTCACTAGTGTCCGGTTAAGAGTCGAACAATGATAGCTGTTTTCGACGATCATC